>NZ_AYYW01000049.1 GCF_001434535.1 Ligilactobacillus animalis KCTC 3501 = DSM 20602 | reverse complement strand
GTTTTGGAGTCATACAAAACAACATAGCTCTAAAACTTTTGACGCTAACTTGACGCTTTTTGAATTGTTTTGGAGTCATACAAAACAACATAGCTCTAAAACTATGATTTGTGGCAATACACAAGTAAAGGTGTTTTGGAGTCATACAAAACAACATAGCTCTAAAACTTAGAAAGGCCAGTCAATTTCTGGTGCATTGTTTTGGAGTCATACAAAACAACATAGCTCTAAAACGGAAAAACAGTCGAGTTTATGATTGGCTTCGTTTTGGAGTCATACAAAACAACATAGCTCTAAAACAAACCATACACGTTTATAAAATGGTTTCTTGGTTTTGGAGTCATACAAAACAACATAGCTCTAAAACATGCGATGCTTATCGACTCAAAAAACGTTTGTTTTGGAGTCATACAAAACAACATAGCTCTAAAAC
>NZ_AYYW01000048.1 GCF_001434535.1 Ligilactobacillus animalis KCTC 3501 = DSM 20602 | reverse complement strand
ATTTTCCTGTCGTTTATATGGTTTACGTAAATATAAGCATAAACTAGAAAACGACAAATCTTTGAAAGGTGGTGAAAATAATGGTGTTAAGAACCCAAAAAGTTAGACTTTATCCAAATAAAACCATGCAGAAAGTCTTAGATGACTTGTGTGATTATCGCAGATATTGCTGGAATGCTGGTTTGGCTTTATGGAATGATATGTATGAAGAAGCA
>NZ_AYYW01000047.1 GCF_001434535.1 Ligilactobacillus animalis KCTC 3501 = DSM 20602 | reverse complement strand
CTAAAACTAACCGTGTAACAGCGGTCGATGTCAATGTTGGACACTTCAATTACACCGCTGGTCAAATCAACACTTTACCTAAACGTTTAAACCACCTCTATCAGCGTATCAAATATTATCAAAAGTCCTTAGCAAAAAAGCGCACAGTAAATGGGAAACGAGCTACTAAAAGTAATAATTATGTTAAGACGAGAGCCAAGTT
>NZ_AYYW01000046.1 GCF_001434535.1 Ligilactobacillus animalis KCTC 3501 = DSM 20602 | reverse complement strand
TACCCGCTTTTTAGCCAAAAATCAGACTTTTTTTGATGATTTAAAAGCATGTAACCATTGATATACAAGGTATCAGCAAACTTTTTGGCCTATTTAATTTCTGGCGCTTTTAGTGGCTATTGCATATTTTGCAACTGTCAGCGATCCGACGACGTCACTTATAAATTACTTCGTTCTAACATGCGTACCTAGAAGTGCATATGTCAAGTTAACGGGTGTACCTGCGGGTACGGTCGTTATTTAACAAGCGTACCTGTAGTTACGGTTGTTATTTGCTGTGTAGTTGCAGTTACATGGCGCTTTTTTATGTCCGTAACTGTAACTACGGTCATAAAATTATCTGAGCATATCTGAGCAATTTACCTTAGGCTTTCTTAGGGTATAACCTTAGTAATTCTTAGCGTTTCATGTCAGCATTTGTCAGCATCTCCACACGATCGGAACGCCTAAAATAGCTGTTCCAGCACTAAAAAAAGCGTGCACACAAACCACAAAAAAGGGTGCACACCTTTTTGCATTTTTGTATGCATACT
>NZ_AYYW01000045.1 GCF_001434535.1 Ligilactobacillus animalis KCTC 3501 = DSM 20602 | reverse complement strand
CAATCTGTATCTGGTAAAACTGATCAAACAGTTGATACAAAATATGAAGTACCAGCTAACTATGAATTAGTGGCAGGTCAAGATCTACCAAAAGCAGTTACCTTTAAAGCAAACGGCAACGAACCGATCATCGTAAAGGTAAAACATAAGAAGGTATCCGTGGAAGTAGGCGAGAAAGATACACAAAATGTTGTAACTCGAAAGATCACGGTTCATAGGCCAGATGGTACGACCAAAGATGCCTCTCAAACAGCTACCTTTACTCGTACCGGTACTAAGGATCTAGTAACAGGTAAGACTACTTGGAACGCTTGGAGTCCAGCGCAAAAACTTGCCGCTTATACAGCTCCTAAAGTAGATGGATATACGGCAGATAAGTCAGTAGCACAACTTACAGTCAATGCCAATGATGAGATCGCTCCAGTCGATATCTACTACACAGCAAATGATCAAAAAGTGATGATCAAATATGTTGATGTCGATAACAATAACAAAGAAGTCAAGAGCCAATCTGTATCTGGTAAAACTGATCAAACAGT
>NZ_AYYW01000044.1 GCF_001434535.1 Ligilactobacillus animalis KCTC 3501 = DSM 20602 | reverse complement strand
AGCAAGGATCACGACGCCGGACGAAATATTTAATAAGTTCCTGCAAGTGTAACCAATGTAATTACAGTTACGGAGGTTAGAACAACCACCGTATTTATATATACGCAGGTCCAATCAGTAAGCGTAGTTATGTTTGCACTTATAGGTGAAAACATGGCTTAACAACCGTATCTATAAATACACTTGTAAAATATCCGGCTAGAATGCTAACAATTGCTAACCTAAACGATAGCAAATGATAACATGAATGGTAGCAAATGGTAACGTAAAATGTTGGGAATTGTTGGAGTAAAATTGTTGAGAAATGTTGAGATGAAACGTTGGCAAATGTTGGTACAAAATGCTGAAATAAAAACACTTAGGCAACTTAATAGATAGCCTAGAAACGTCAATTATCATCCCTAGAATAAGCCAAAAAAGTACGCGTACAAATTGAAAAAGTATGCATACAAAAATGCAAAAAGGTGTGCACCCTTTTTTGTGGTTTGTGTGCAC
>NZ_AYYW01000043.1 GCF_001434535.1 Ligilactobacillus animalis KCTC 3501 = DSM 20602 | reverse complement strand
GATCTGGCGCAACGCTACTTTTTCTTCTACTTCGGTTGCTGTCTTAGCGTTGTAGTAGATGTCTACGGTCAAAGTTTCTGTTTCTGGCGTTACCACCACTGCCTCGACCACTGACTCGACCACTGACTGGCTTGGTTCATAATTTTCCACTTGGTCTACTTTGTACTCGGGCAAAGTATTTTTGTCCATATCCCAAGCACCGTA
>NZ_AYYW01000042.1:308-66421 GCF_001434535.1 Ligilactobacillus animalis KCTC 3501 = DSM 20602 | reverse complement strand
ATAATATCATGATTTTCAAGATGATGTCAACATCTTTTTTATATTATATTTTTAAGTAACTGCTCTGCATCAGCAACTTTTATAGTATACCAACATCAGTGAAAGAACGTCAACATTTTTTTATAAAAAAAAGCAGAAATTTTTTATTTCTGCTCCAAATACTTTATTTTCCGGCTGCAATGTCGGCCAAAGCTTCATCGACCCAACGATCCAAACGTTTGGCTATTGGGGTAAAACCTTCATATACATGTCGATTAGTCCAATATTTCTTATGCTGATAACGCGTATGCCGTGGTTGGTTAAAATCAAAAGTCTTCTCCAAACATCTGACCGAAAGCGAGATCTTTTGAGTATACTCATCGATATCGATGATCATCACTCGCACTCTTTGTCCGACTTTTAAATAATTTTGGATATCATCTACAAAACCATGATGGCACTCGGAAATATGGATCAATCCCTGTGTCTCCTCGTCAAGCGCGACAAAAGCACCATAAGGTTGGATCCCGGTCACATATCCTTCCAGTACCATTCCGATACGATAAGTTATTTCCATGATCAACTACCTCTATAGTATTTCGATATTTTTAATTACAATTTCTTTTTTAGGTTTATCGCCCCAACCAGTCTTAGCTTTAGCAATTTTATCAACTACTTCCATACCAGAAATGACCTGACCAAAAACAGTATGGCGTCCATCTAACCAAGGGGTCCCGCCTTGACGATATGCTTGAACTATTTCTTTAGGATAGGTCGTTAATTGCTTGATAATACGCTTAGGCATATTTTTATTTTGAACGATAAAGAATTGACTTCCATTCGTATTAGGGCCAGCATTGGCCATTGAAACAGCGCCCCGCAAATTATAAAGCTCCTCGGAAAACTCATCTTCAAAGGCTTCACCCCAGATACTTTCGCCCCCCATTCCAGTTCCAGTAGGGTCGCCGGTCTGGATCATAAAATCTGAGATCACACGATGAAAGATAACGCCATCGTAGTAGCCGTTTTTGGCCAAAGTCACAAAATTTTCGACCGTTTTAGGGGCTTGCTCAGGGAAAAGCGCCAAGGTTATCTCGCCCAAATTTGTTTTGATGACCGCACTTGAGATCAATTTACCAGTGTCTAATTGTAAAAACTCCATCTATTATTTCTTCCTTATCTCTATAAATATATCTTTCATTTAGATATGATACTTTAACTCACAAGTTATTGCCAATTTTATTTTACACCTTTAATATGATATTGTAACTTTAACCGACAAGAATTATGAAGGGAGCAACCTCTTTATGGTAGCTAAAGAATTTTATGATATTACGATCATCGGTGGTGGTCCAGTTGGCATGTTTGCGGCGACCTATGCTCGGATGCGCTTGGCCAAAACCCAGATCATCGAAAGTTTAGGACAGTTAGGGGGCCAAGTCAGCGCCTTATTCCCTGCGAAAAAGATCTACGATATCCCTGCTTTTTCCGAGATCACCGGAACAGAATTGATCGATCATCTAAAACAACAAGTCGAAAAATTCGATCCTGATATCTTTTTAAATGAACGCGTGGAAAGCTTCACCCAAATCGATGGTGGCTTTGAGATCAAAACTTCCAAGCGAACAACTTATTCAAAAACGATCATTATCGCTACTGGAGCTGGGGCTTTTGAACCACGTAAATTAAAGGTAGCAGCAGCAGAAAGATTCGAAGGCAAACAACTCCACTATTTTGTCAAAGATCTCAAGGACTTTAGTGATAAAGAAGTGGCGATCGCAGGTGGTGGTGACTCAGCAGTTGATTGGGCTTTAGAATTAGCACCGGTCGCTAAAGCTGTTCACTTGATCCACCGACGGGATAAATTCAGAGCTTTAGAATCTAGTGTTTCGGCGCTGAAAGAAACCGACACGATCCTACACACCCCATATTTGATCACTGATCTTTCTTCTATCCAAGATAAACTTTGCATCAGCCTGGAAAAACCTCGAAGTGCTGAGAAAAAAGAATTGACTGTCGATCACCTTCTAGTCAATTACGGGTTTGCCTCAAGTTCCAAGTTACTCGAAAGTTGGGCACTCGAACTTGACCATCATAATATCGCGGTCAATGCTAAAAATGAGACCTCGATCCCTGGCGTTTACGCGATCGGGGATATCGCCGCCCAAGCTGATAAATTAAATTTGATGGCCACCGGTTTTGGCGAAGCTCCTAGCGTCATCAATAGCGCACTACTGCGGATCTATCCGGAAAAACGCCAACCTGCTCATAGTACGCAGCTAATTAAAAAATTTGAAGCTGCTCAAGATAATTAAGTACATTAAGCTAAAAGTGTAGTATATTTATATAAGAGAGTAAACGCTACTGTCGGCACTCTCCTATAGTTGTCAAAAATCAACAACTACAATTACGAAAGGAATATGTTCATGTTTTTACAGCCGACAATGAACGCCTATAGCAATGTCACAACTAATTGATTTTATCTTACACATCGATGTCCACTTAGTTACGATCGTTAATCTCTTCGGTGATTGGACTTACCTGATCTTATTTTCGATCATCTTTATCGAGACCGGTGCTGTTATTATGCCGTTTTTACCCGGAGATTCGCTTTTATTTGCCGCCAGTGCAATGTCGGCAAATCCTAAATATAGCCTAGATATTTGGATCTTTGTTGCCCTCTTCTGGTTCGCCGCTGTTTTAGGTGACTCACTTAACTTCTTTATCGGGCATTATCTAGGTAAAAAATTGACTAAGACTAAATTTTTCAGTCGGATCATCAAAGAGTCTGATTTAAAACGAACCGAAGAATTCTTCGACAAGCACGGTGGGATCGCGATCTCATTAGCCCGTTTCATGCCGATCATCCGTACATTGGCACCCTTTGTTTACGGCGGTAGTGGTGGTAATTTCAAGACCTTTATCCGTTACTGTTTGATCGGTGCAACGGCTTGGGTAACACTTTGCTGTGGTGCAGGTTATTTCTTTGGTAATTTCCCGATCGTTAAAGAACATTTCTCCTTGATCATCATCGGGATCATCGCTGTTTCTTTGATTCCAGCGATCATTGGGGCAATCAAATCAAAAACTTCAAAAAAATAATATCAACACAAAAAAACGTGGTCAATTTAAGCGACCACGTTTTTTAATTGCCATTTTCCAATAAGATAGATGCCAAGTAAACTCAAAGTAAATGTTCCCACAAATATGCCGAAACACGCTAAAAAATACTCACTTGGCAAAGCATTGATGATCGGATCTAAATTCGGATCAAATATCCAGTCATCATTTCTAAATAACACTTCATGAAAGAAGATAAAAAAATCTTCAAAATCGACCACTATAAAACAAATAAATCCGGCTACGATCAAACTTAGACCATAGATCTTTCCTTGTAAGAGCCAAAGCCGTTTTTTTAGTGTCAGATCATATAAATAACGTAGCGCTGGCCAAGCAGTCAGGGCTAAAACACTATAATTCAAGAAAAATAGCCGTTTGACATCTTCAAAATGCCGCATGCCATTATAGGAGATCGGTAAAGATAATTTGAGCTCTGTGACCCACGGATAATTGAGATATGCCAGCAATGACAAATAGTTATCCCGTAGCCCTTGTTTTGTCAGACCGACCTCTTGATACAGTTTGTAATGGTGCATGAACCACCAGTAAAGTGGATGGAAATTGATCGTTAGCGTTATGCAAAACGTCACTAAAAATAACAGCACCAAAAGCTGGAGCCCGGCCTCTTTTAGATATCGAACGCTTAGACTTTCCATTGGTCTAAAGAATCGAGCTCAACTGTCGGTTTGATAGCTTTATCAGCCACTTGTTCCTTCGTTGAGACGCCTGTATAAACTAAGATCGTATCGATCCCAAAATTGATCCCAGCTTGAATATCCGTCATGTAGTTGTCACCGACCATTGCTACTTGATCTTTAGCTAGACCTAAGCGCTTCAAAGCTTTTTCCATGATTATCGTTTCTGGCTTACCAACATATTGCGCTTTTTGCTGTGTTGCACATTCAACTAAGGCGATCACTGAGCCTGCCCCAGGAACTAAGCCACGCTCATTAGGTAAATTTGTATCTGCATTCGTTCCAATAAAAGTAGCCCCACGCTTGATCGCTAATGTTGCTAATTCAAATTTATGATACGTTACATCATAATCCAACCCTACAACTACATAATCAGGTGTTGTCTCCTCAAATTTAAAGCCTCGATCTAAAATAGCTTGTTTTAGCCCTAATTCACCGATCACATAAGCTGTTCTTTTTTCACTATCCAGATCAGCAATATAGTCTGCTGTCGCTAAGGCCGAAGTAAAAACATTATTGACTGTAACATGAATATCAAAGTTCTTCGCTAAATTAGCAACGACTTTTTCCGGTGCTTGTGTACTATTATTAGTCACAAAGAGAAATGGAATATTTTTAGCCTGTAAATTTTCGATAAAACGTTTCGCAGCTGGGATCTTTTCCTTACCACGGTAGATCGTGCCATCAAGATCGATCATATAGCCTGCATATTTTTTCATTTTGGTAAACTACCCCTTATTTATTTTTTTGGCGGATCGTAAAGCGCCGTTTGCGTTTTTTGACCTGGTCTGTCGTACATTTTTTCGACCGAGGTTGCTTTTTATTTATATCATATACACGTTGTGCTGTATATGGCTTTTGCGACTTTTCTTTTCTATTTTGTGTCCGCCGCTTATGGCTGGTCTTTTTATTTTTACCACCGTTATGCGATGGTGTTGGAGTCTGAACATCTAAGTTGCGCAAGACAAAATAAGCACAGCCAAAATTACAGTATTCGTAAAGATAATCCTGTAAGCGTTCAATGCTTTGCGTCGGTGTTCCTTTATTGCTACCGGCAGCATAAAAGCCTCGCAGCCGCAATTGATCATAACCCCAATCACCTACAATGTAATCATACTTGGTCAAAATATTGCTAAAACGTTCCTCTAACTTTTCGACCTCAAATCCATTGCGATAATTCTTCTCTAAAATATATGGGCGCCCATCGATCAACATCTGGGTAGGACTTTGCAAGATAACTTCACTCGCAAAAGCTTTGATCGTCTCAGCTTTCTTAGCTAGCTGTGCTTCTCTGCGTTCCTTTTTTTCACTATTCAAAAAAATTCCTGCTATATAAAATGTAGTCAAGCATATTGCTTGCGAAAGAAATATAGCCTCTCCTTTCTTAGATTTTTTTGTCTCATTCACACCACATTTGTCTTTCGGGTGAATCACATATACTATCATGATTGATATATCTCTAATATAGTATAGCTGAAAATCACGTAAAAGGTAACTGCTTAGACCAAAGCAAAAATAGTGGCGCTCAAAAAATGCGCCAAGGGTCCCACCACGATGCAAAAAATACGCATCATAGTAGGACCCTCGTTATTCATACGACATTCTATTGATTTTCAGATAAATGCTTCTTACGCAATTTATTCAACATAAAGAGTGCTGCAAACCAAACTAATGAAGCTAGCAACGCGATCAAAGTGGCTTGTTCAAAGCACATGATCACACAAACAAAAGCTAAAAAGATCAAGACAGCATAGTCTGATGCTGGATAAAGTGGCATCTTGAAATTAGATTCATTTTTTTGTCCCTTAGCTTTCAACTCTTTACGATATTTCAAGTGAGCGACCACGATCGCACCCCAGATAAAGAGGAAACATGTTGTTGCTACACTCGAGATAAAAGTAAAGAGAGATGTGTTTGGGATCATTAAGTTGGCTACGACTGTTAAAGCGATCACTGCTGTTGAAAAGCGGATCGCATTAGCTGGAACTTGATGCCGTGAAAGTTTGCTCATCTTTTTAGCAAAGCGACCTTTTTCTTTATATGTCAAAGAAAAGACCATTCGACCAGTATTAAAGATTGAACTATTACATGCTGAAGCAGCTGCTGTTAAAACAACAAAATTAATAATTCCAGCCGCAGCAGGAATACCAATATTTTCAAAAACTTGAACAAATGGACTTTGATCTGGTGTGATCGATCGCCAAGGATAGATACACATCAAGGCTAGTAATGAGCCCACATAAAAAATAATTATCCGAAGTGGGATCTCATTGATCGCCTTAGGGATCACGGTTTTAGGATCTTGTGTCTCAGAAGCAGTGACACCGATCATTTCGATCCCGATAAAACCAAATGTTACCATTTGAAATGACATCAAAAATCCGCCTAAACCTTTAGGGAAAAGGCCACCATAATCAACTAAATTCATCACAGAAGCATGTCCACTAGGTGTTTCATAACCGATCACGACCAAAACGATCCCGATCACGATCAATGCAATGATCGCAATGACCTTGATCAACGCAAACCAGAATTCAGTTTCACCAAACAAAGCAACGGTGATCAAATTCAGGGCCAGCAAGATCGCTAAGATGACAAAACCAGGGATCCACTCGGGAATATGTGGGAACCAATAATGGATGTACATCCCACTTGCCGTCACATCAGCCATCGCGATCGTGATCCAACAGACCCAATACGTCCAGCCGGTGATAAAACCAATATCTTTGCCTAAATAGCGTTCAATAAAATCAATAAACGAATGGCTCTTTAAATCTGAAAGTAGCAATTCCCCCATCGCACGCATCAACAAGAAACAGATCGCACCTGTTATAAGATAGGCTAAGACGATCGAAGGTCCTGCTAACTGGATCGATTTCCCTGAACCTAAAAATAGCCCGGTCCCGATCGTTCCGCCTAATGCGATCAGCTGGACATGCCGGCTCTTTAAGCCACGGGCATATTGCTCTTCATTTTCCATCAAAAAACTCCTTTAATATTTTATATAATTAAGTTTAGCTTAATCTTTTAGTTAAGTAAAATTCAACTATTTCATTTTTAGATGAATAAAATTCAACCACAGGAACAAATAAAGAGTTGCTCCCCCTTTTAGGGAAAGTAACTCTTTATCTTTTAAGCAAAGTTTTGGGCTTGCCAGTTATCGATCTCTTTCATAAATTCAACAAACTCCGATTGATTTTTCATCAGTGGAAATTCTCCTAGCAAGATAGGTTCAGCTTGCTTAGCTTGTGCTCCCTTCTTTTGCAGGAGCAAGATCGATTTTTGTGAATTTTCATTGATAAATAGTTGCTGTGGTAAATTGAGTAGTCCTTGCAAATAGCCTTTTTCTTGGATCAATTGCAGTAATCGTTTAGCTTCAGGCGCTTCAAACATCCCACGTGGAACGACAAAAACGCCCCAACCGCCAGCTACTAATTGCTCAAGCGCTTGTTCGATCAATAGATAATGCACGTAAGAATGCCCTTCAGCAAATGCTGTCTGATACTCTTTTGCCCGACTATCAAGTGGATAATAACCGACCGGCAGATCAGCTACGACAATATCAGCTGGTGGTACTTGCAACTCAGCCAATGCATCTTGATGGATTAATTGCGTTTTACTTTGCATCAATTCAGCCGAGATATTGGCTAAAGCTAACATCGTATCATCGTTGTCGACCCCATAGACGTCAAGCTCTTTCCAGCCACTCTTCTCTAAGGTGCTCAGGATCGCTGATAACAAATTTCCTGTCCCAACTGTTAGATCCAACAATTTTAGGCCAGCCGTATATTTCCCAACTTTTTCGATCAGATATGCCAATAAAAATCCGATCGTATCGGGTGTCATTTGGTGATTTACTTGGACTTTTTCACGCTTATAAGCTTGTAAAAGGCACAATTGCAATACTGAGCGTCGTTCTTCTTTAGATAGAGAAGCTAAATCGATCTTTTGGTAGAGATCTTTTAGCTTAGCGACTGTTGCTTCATCTGGTGTTCCATCTTCAACATGAACTCGACCATCATCTAACAAATTCTCGAATGTCTCGATCAAAGCATCTAATGCTGAACATTCTACATTTTTTTGCAAGAGCTCGATCGCTTCATTCAATAATTGAAATTTTTCTTCTACTTTTGCTAATGCCATTTTTCACACCCTAATCAACTTTTTTACTAATGTCTTATTATCGCACATCCTACTAGAATTTCAAGTCGTGGTATCTAGTCGATTTGATCCAGGGTATATTTTTGGCCATTGGGAAGAAGCACTCTGACTTGATCTTTTAACATTTCCACTTGTCCTTGAGCTGAACTCGCCTTTTGCCCAGGCTTTAAATCAAGTTTTTGGGCTAACACAGCTAAGGTACGCGCACGATAATACATGCTTTGCCGTTGATATGTCAATTGCTGGAGCTGGTGTCCTAACAATTGCGCATAAAAAACAGCAGTCACCAAAACTAACATCAATAGTGCTGAACTCAGCAATGTTCCTTTTAGTTTCATAGTCCACTTTCTTTCTGTAGTGGTAAACTAAAGGTCGTCTGATAAGTCCTTTGATCGATCTGGGCGGTTATTTTTATCGTCTTATCTTGCTTGATAGCACGAAAACTAGATACTCGATATAATAACGGCATATAACCACCAGATGCCGTCTCCATGATCACTTTATCACGTTCACTTTCATAATGAACGATATAATCTTTTTTAGCTTTTCGACTATACAAATAGATATTTTCCACATTTTCACCTGGCTTTTTTACTAAGGCAAAATGTTGGCGCTCATTTTGTAGCAAACTCACAAAACGTTCCCACTCAAACTGATCAATTTCCTGTTTTGCTACCATTTGTTTTTGCATATTCGAGCCGATACCCGCTAATAACGCTAGACCCATAGCTGTCACTACTAGCGCAACCGTGGCCTCGATCAAAGTAAAGCCCCTAATCTTTGTGCAATTCAAGTGTAACTGGATGCCCGGCTCGATCTGTGATCTGAACTTCAATTTTTCCCCCTTTAGCTTTTGTCGTTTGTGCTTGACTCTGCACTAGTAACTTTTGAGCTACTTGAACTTGTAAATAAGCTTGTGTTGTCGCTTGATGCAAACGCAGATCTGTCAGATACAATAACGTACTGATGACTAATAACACACTCATCCCACTGAGTGCATCAGCCAACAAAAAAGCCCGTACGTGCACACTATCACCTACCTTTTAACATGTTCTTCGATCCGATATTGTGTGCCATACCCTAATTGAAAATGCACTTGATACTCTTTACCTAAAGTTGAAGTAAAAGTTTCCGTCGTAGGACTAAGTGAACCTAGACCACTCACCGATAACTCTTGGTGATCGGTCGTCGGCGTCAATGATTTTTGGTATATCAGAATTTTTAAGGCCTTTTGGCCAACACTAAACTTGACCTGTTTTGGTTCAAATTGGATCCAAGTATATTGCTTTTGTTGCTCTCCTTGATAGATCGCTGCAAACCAGGTTTGACGCAATTCATTAAAGAACAGCTTTTCTTGTAAACTAGCTAATGTATGCATCCCTGGACCGATCCCAAATAAAAATATACAAGTTGCAATAAAAAGCGTTAAGGTCACTTCAACCAGCGTAAAGCCTTGAACTTTCATGGTCATTGATCTTTCTTTTCGACTTTAAGATGATGTTTTTCGATGGCAGCGACTTGCTTAGCTGTCAAATATCCAGCTTTTTCGAGATCTGTTGGAGCAACATTTTCCATCGCCGTTCCTTTTTCATCGGCATATAGTTGAGCTTGGGTATCCAACTCGGCTTGTAAGGCTTGAGTGTTGACATTTTCAGCATTGGAACGCTGTTTAGCGACGTTAGGAATGATGATCAAGATCAACAAACTGATGATAAAGATCACGATCGCCATTTCCACCAAAGTGAAGGCTTTCATCTTAGTTTTTTTCATTTATATAGTCCCCCTAAACTTGAATATAGCGGTAATAATAACGCTAAGTATGTGCAAATGATCACTATTGCGATCACCATAAACAATAACGGTTGGATCCAAGCTAACAACTGATCCGTTTTCTCTAATAATTTTTGATAGGCGAGTTTGGAATAAGCCAATAGATCTTTACCGATCTCTTCTTTCGAACGACCTTTTTGAAAAAAAAGCGCCAATTCAGGTGAAATAAATGGATAGTACCCCAAGATCTGTGCCAAATTTTCTCCACGGGCTAACCGCCGTGAAAAGGCATGACCCAAGTGATAAAGTAGACTTTTTTCCTCAAACTGTTCTAGCAATCTACAAATTTGTTGAAACTCCAAACCACTTTCGATCAGTAATCCCAAATTAAAGGTCAAATAATAACAATTATATTGACGATATAGGCTACCAACGATCGGTAAGCTGCTATACCAACTGTGCCGCCCCAAGATCGACTGCTTTTTCCACCAGTAAAAAAAGTAGAGTCCCCCTAAGCTTAATAAACTCAACAAGCCCAGACCACCCAATTTAACAAAGTTCAGATAAGAAAATGGATCTTTACCAGTCGTTGAGACTGAAAATTGTGCGATCTCAGGCGCCAACCATATCTTCAAAGCGATCATCAAAAAAAATAATAATCCTAAAATGATCGCTGTGTATAACAACAATGACTGTAACTTCTCACGTTGTTGCACACACTTTTTTTAGGTACTTTCCTAACTGCAAAACACTTTGATCTACACTACCATGTTTTTCAGCAATCACAAGCTGACAGTAAATATTAGTTGTCACCTTAGATCTTAAGGCCTGACTGAAGCTTTGACCGTTTTCTAACTCTGCGATCACCGTCGCCAACCCATTTTTGGGCAAAAACATCTTTAAACTCTGTAAGGCTTGTTTGAGTGAAAAGCCTGCCGTTAAGAGATCAGCTAAGAGATCAAAAAAATTCGCTTGTTGTCGCAAAGTCCACTTAGCCATGTACAAATTTTTTCGCTGTCGCAACGGTAATTTTTCCCTTAGTCGCATTTTGTTCAAGATAGCGCCCCCAATCTGCTGACATCCCACTATTTGCTCGCTCTACATTTGCGCTAAAAAGCTCATCTTGCTGAATGATGTCAAACAAAACCGCTTGGCCTTTTGACTTTAATGGTAGCAAACGTTGATATGAGACCAATTGCAAAACACTTTCCAATTCTGACCACGTGATCCCTAGGTCGGCTAAACGCTCGATAACACCATAAGCACTGGTTGCATGCAATGTACTCAAAACTAAATGCCCACTTAAAGCAGCTGTCAGCACAGCACGAGCAGTTTGCCGATCACGAATCTCACCGACGATAAAGATATCTGGATGATGTCTTAACGCGGCTTTGAGCAAAGTCGAATAATCCATTTGAGCCTTTGGATTTACTTGGACTTGCAAAAAACTATCTTCTCTGATCTCGATCGGATCTTCAATACACATTACCTGCTGTTGCTTTTGATTTTTAGCCAGTTGATACATTGCTGTGGTCTTTCCCGAACCCATCGGACCAGCAAAAATAACCAGTCCCCGTTTTTGACACGCTTGTTCTAAGAGCGTCCATTGCTCGGGTACTAAATATTGATATTTGACGCTTTTTAGTGGATATATCAATCGAATGACCATTGATTCTCGACCTAAAAAATCACCAACTGTCGAAAAACGCAGGTACAGCTGCTGCTTGCCGATCTTTTGTTGCCACGCACCTAATTGTGGCCTCCGATGTTCACTTAGCATCATATCCGCTTTGAACTTAAAAAAGGCCAGCAACTTTTGGGCTTGTTCAAAAGTTAATTCACTTTGGACAAGATAACGATTACGGATAAAGTATTTAACTTGATAACACGTTTTGGTCGGCAAAAGTAAAATATCTAAGGCCGATACAGCTACCGCATCCGTCAATAGTTTCGTTGCTAATTCCATCTTTCATCCCTCCTTCACTTTATAAATACGCAAAGCAGGGAAAAATATTTTTTGAATTTTGGGATAAAAAAAATGACTGCCGCAACAGTCATCAAATGTCGTTATATTATTAAAAATTTGCTTCACCTAAAGCGTCATTGACTTCACTTAATTGTGGGATCGATGGGATCGCCCCCAATTTTTGTACAGCCAAAGCCGAAGCCATGCTAGCAAAAACGATCGCTTCTTCAATATTAGAGAGATCTTTGTGTAATTGCGAACTAAGCGCACCTAGGAAAGTGTCACCTGCTGCTGTCGTATCCAAAGTAGCAACTTTAAAAGCCTTGATAAAGCCTTCAGCAGTTGTCGTCTTATAGTAAGCACCCTTACTTCCTAAAGTGATGATTGTATTTTTCACACCCATTTTAGCTAACTTAGCTGCAGCTTGATGCCAAGATTCTTCTTCATCGATCTTGATCTCAGTCAACAATTCTGTTTCGGTCTCATTTAATACGATCAGATCAACATTTTTAAGCAATGCTTCTGGCACACGTTTGGCCGGTGCAGGATTTAAGATCGTTACCACATCATTTTCTTTAGCATATTTAAAAGCCGTGATCGAAGCTTCGATCGGTGTTTCAAACTGAGTGATCAAGAAATCTGCTGTTGTGATCTTTTCCTTGGCAGCTTCGATATCGTCATCAGTGATCGCTTGATTAGCACCGCCTAAGACGAGAATACTATTTTCACCGTTTTCTTGTAATAAAATAAATGCTTGGCCAGTTTCTTCAGTTGCCAACGTCACACTAGTTGCATCGATCTTTGCATCTTCGAGGTAACCCTTCATCAAACGTCCCTGTTCGTCAGCTCCTACTTTACCGATAAAAGCGGTTTGGGCCCCAGAGCGAGCAGCAGCGATCGCTTGGTTAGCACCCTTGCCTCCTCCTGCAATTTTTTTAGCTGACATCGTCATTGTTTCACCGGGCAACGGCAGACGCTTGACTTGCATGATATTATCGACGTTCAAGCTGCCTAAAACTGTTACTCTATTGACCATAGTTCCCTCCATAAGTTTTATTACTAGCATATCTTTTAACGTAATTTGAAAATCCAAATCTTTAGTCACAGTCCATATTATAGCATAAATAGCGTTAAAATACTTGGCATTCCTGGATTTTTATGTAAAATAAAAGGGCTGCAAAAATTGCAACCCTATGTTTAATTAGTCTTCATCTGGAAATTCAGCTGAAGTAAATACTTCAGACACATCATCTTCGTCTTCAAGGCGATCGATCAAACGTTGTAATTGTTCGACCTTGTCTTCTGGAACTGGGACCGTATTTTGTGGTACCATCGTGATCTCAGCTGAATCTAAGTCATACTTAGCTTGTAAAGCATCACGTACATCTTCGAAGATCTTTGGTTCTGTATAGATCTCAAAGACTTCATCAGATGTTTGCAGATCTTCAGCACCTGCTTCAATCACATCTTCAAACATTTGATCTTCATCCACATCTAGGTCTTCACGCACGATCGCAATGTAACCTTTACGATCAAACATGAAACTAACGGAACCTGTTTCACCTAAGTTACCGCCGTTACGGTTGAAATCAGTCCGCACAGCCGAAGCAGTCCGGTTACGGTTATCTGTCAAAGCGTGAACTAAGATCGCTACCCCAGCTGGGCCATAACCTTCATAAGTGATCTCTTCGTAGTTAGCACCATTTGCACCAGTAGCTTTATCAAGGGCACGTTTGATGTTATCTTTTGGCATGTTAGCAGCACGTGCTTTTTCCATTACAAGGCGCAATTGTGGGTTGGCGTCTGGGTCAGGACCGCCACTCTTTGCAGCCATGTATAGATCTCGCGAGATTTTTTGGAAAATTTTTCCACGTTTTGCATCTTGAGCGTTTTTACGCCCTTGGATGTTATGCCATTTTGAATGTCCTGACATTTCTAATACCTCTTTCCGAAAAGTAAAATTTAGCAATAAGCCGTGTATATTTTAACAAAAAATATTATCCGTTGCAAGATTCTCAACGATTTCGCCGTTTTTGCAACCTATATAAAAACAATACTGCCAACATGACCCCTAATAACGCTCCACAGGAATCTAAGATCACATCTTGGATCAGTGGTGTCCGGTCACCAGTAAACATTTGGTGAAGTTCATCAGTCTCGGCATAAAGCGTTGCTAACGCCCAACTAACAAACGCTACGTGTCCTAACTTAGACCAATAGCGGGCGAGTCCTAAAGCGGTAAGCCCTCCTAGTAGAAAATATGTCCCAAAATGGGCCCCTTTGCGGATAAAAAATTCCACAAATTTATAATAGCCAATATTTGCGATACTGATCTCTTTCCCAGCATATCTGAATGAAATTTGACTTAACCAATTTTCGAGTGGCTTTTGGGCTAGATGCTGTTCTAAAAATGGGACTGAAGTTTGTTTAGTGTAGGGCATTGATGAACTGATAAACAATACGAGTATAATGAGCCCAGCCCCAAATAAACATAAATTTTGCCAATTAAATAATTTGTTTGTTTTCATTTTTTATCCTTATGACCAAAAACGAGCAAGGGCTTTCCCTGTTCGTTAGGTGACTTATTTAGTTGAAGCGCGCTTGATATAGCCGTATGGTAATTCGATCGTCTTTTCATCTGAAGACATATCTTCTTTATTCATCATCTTAGTCAAGAAGCGCATTGAGACCGCACCGATATCATACAGTGGTTGTGTGATCGAAGAAAGCTGTGGTCGAACGATCTCAGTCAACTTAGAATTGTTGCTGGTAATGATCTCAAACTCAGCTGGTACTTTGACCCCTGCATCCTTAGCCCCGTTCAAAACACCACAGGCTAATTCGTCATCCCCGACAAAAGCAGCTGTTGCTTTAGCCGATGCCAACGCAGGCCATAAAACTTCACCTGCACGATAGCTATAGTCTGTTTCAAATACAAGATCTGGATCATATTCGATACCATGCTTAGCCAAAACGTTCTTGTAACCCTTCAAACGGTATTCACCGTTGATCGGATCACTCATTGGTCCGGTGATGAAAGCTACTCGCTTGTTACCGTGGTTGATCAGATCAGCTACGGCTTCTTCGACCGCAGCCACATAGTCAACATGGACACTTTCAACTTCATTTTTAGCATCAACTGAACCCGCTAAGACGATCGGTGTCTTAGAGCGGGTAAATTGTGCGCGTAACTCGTCTGTCAAATTGTTGCCCATAAAGATGATCCCATCAACTTGTTTAGCCAATAAAGTATTTAAAACTTGTGCTTCCTTTTGAGGATTGCCATCGGAGTTAGCTAAAATAATGTTATATTTGTACATTGAAGCTACGTCGTCGATCCCACGAGCTAAAGAAGAAAAATAGACGTTTGTCACATCAGGGATAATGACCCCGACTGTGGTAGTCTTTTTACTTGCCAAGCCACGAGCGACCGCATTTGGACGGTAATCCAAACGATCGATAACTTCAAGCACTTTTTTACGTGTTGCCGGTTTAACATTTGGGTTGCCATTAACGACCCGTGAGACCGTAGCCATTGAGACAGCAGCTTCACGTGCAACATCGTAGATTGTAATTGTTTGTTTTTCCATGGTTTTATCCTCTCACTAATTTTATTTTCAAAATCGTTTTCATTGCGACCCTATTTAATTTATCAAAGTTTTTAGCCAATTGCAAGCGTTTCAAGAATTTGTAAGCTTCTTTTCATGTATTTTCATTTTCAAAGATATCTAGCCATCACTTATTGCTAAAGTGTGTTATAATGTAGTCGCTTTGAAAACAATTAAAGGAAGTGCTTTTATGTCACATCTTAATACTATCCAAACATGGTTGGCTGACAACAACTTGGATATTGCTTATATCAGTGATTGGAAAAACATCCAATATTTTACCGGCTTTGGTAGCGATCCGTTTGAACGGACACTAGCACTCTTTATCTTCCCGGATAAAAATCCTTTCCTCTTCGCACCTGCACTTGAAGTCGAAGCGATCAAAAAAGCCGGCTGGAAATATCCTGTCTATGGCTATTTAGACCATGAAGATCCTTATGCTTTGATCAAAGAACATATCACCGAGTTAGCATCGCCTAAGCATTGGGCTTTGGAAAAAGATAACTTGACGGTAGTTCGCTTTGAAGCTCTCCGCAAATATTTCCCCCAAGCTGAATTTTCCGGCAATCTCTCGCCTGTGATCGAACGTGAAAAGCTCTTTAAGACACCAGAAGAGATCGAATTGCTAAAAACAGCTGGTAAATGGGCTGATGTTGCCTTTGAAGCTGGCTTTAAGGCGCTTTCGACCAAACGGACTGAACAAGACGTTGTGGCCGAGATCGAATACACGATGAAGAAAAACGGTATTATGCATATGAGTTTCGATACGATCATCCAGAGTGGTGCTAATGCTGCTGATCCTCATGGAGCTCCCAAAGCTGATCTTATCAAACCAAATGAACTTTGCTTGTTTGATCTAGGTGTTGATTACAAAGGCTATATGTCTGATGCTTCCCGAACGGTTGCTTTTGGTAAAGTCAGCGATAAAGCTAAGGAGATCTACCAAGTCTGCTTAGAAGCACAATTAGCCGCTCAAGCTGCAGCTAAGCCTGGGATGCGTGCTTTTGAATTAGATAAGATCGCACGTGACATCATCACTAAAGCCGGCTACGGTGAATACTTCATCCATCGCTTAGGACATGGTATCGGTCAAAGCGATCATGAATTTCCATCTATCATGGAAGGAAATGAATTGGTCCTTGAACCTGGCATGTGCTTCTCGATCGAACCTGGGATCTATGTTCCTGGAGTTGCTGGTGTCCGGATCGAAGACTGTGTTTACTTGACTAAAGATGGTAATGAACCATTCACACATACGACCAAAGAACTTCAGATCATCCCTTTAGATTAGAAAATTAGAGTACAAAAATAGCGCTCCAATGATGGGGCGCTATTTTTGTACTCTAATCGTTGTGTGGATAAAATGTTTCAGTTGGTTTTTCGTAAGGTTGATCTTTTTTATCCTTAGCTTCACCAAAAGCAGAACGGCCATCGATCACGATATCGTCGTTCCAATCTTCAGAAGCTTCATCTTCAGCTAGATCATCGAACTTATCTTTAGTATTCTCCAACCGTTCTTTTAAGTCAGAAGTTGCTTGTTTCAATGAAGCCAAAGCATCTTGAACAGCTTGTTCATTCTTGAATTCGTCAGCTCGGCTAATAACTTTTTCTTTTAAGTCATCTACGCCATTTTCTTCCAAGAATTGTTGCAAGTATTGATTATATTTCAATGCCTTTTCGCGTCCGTTCAAGACGGTCTCATCGACTTTCATCGCTAACTTATCTTTTTGGTCAGCAGTCAACTTCTTTGAAGCGACCAAAGCTGCACCTGCACCAGCTGCAAGCATTCCTAGACCAACTAACAATTTCTTACTCATAATACTCCACTCCTTAAAGTTTACTTACTTTGCTTTTGTTTGTGTCGTTGGTAAAAGCCAAGTGCCATTTTACCGACGCGCAATGCAGCACTTGTCTTAGCTGCACTTTCAGTTGAACGTACTACCTTATCAGCCATTGAACGACTTGCTACGTTCAAATCAGATACACTTTCACTTAGCTCAGCCGCCGTTTTAAACAAAGGATCTAATTCGCTTACTTTATGGTTGACATCTTCCATCAAAACATTCGTCTTTACCAAAAGCTCATCCACATTGCCAGCAATACTGTTAGCGTCCTTGGTCAAGATCTGAATGCTGTTATTCATCTCTTTAACAGTCGTCACTAAATGCTTTAGCACTGTACAAATGAAAACAACTAAGATCAAAAATGCTAACGCTGCAATTAACCCAGCAATCTGTCCAAACGTTATTGTCATTTTATACCCTCCATTAAGTCTTCATTGTCTTTAGAATATCATTCAATTACAAAAACTGCAATTATTACGCAAAAAATATTGTTCAAAATAAAAAAACTTCTTTCGCACTTTTCAAAAAAATTTGCTATCATTAGTACATAAATTCTGAACATAAAGGACGGATCATACTTGTATCTATTAGTTGCAACCGATAAGACGCTCTCATCCGACGTTTCAAAACAAGTGGTCAAACAAACGGGCGTCTTGGACAATTACATAAAAAACATCAATTGGGACAACATTATCACTAAGATCATCATGGTGACTATCTCACTTGTTTTGATCTCCCTACTTTTCTTGATCATTCATTCTATCGGGAAAAAGATCATCACTCGCAGTTTTTCTACCGCTAAGAAAAAGAATTCTAATTACTCGATCGGGCGTTTAGGAACGATCTATACGCTGACCCAAAACATCTTTCATTACTGTGTTTTGTTCTTCTACTTTTACGCCATCCTTTCGATCTTAGGCATCCCTGTCAGCACCTTGTTGGCTTCAGCTGGGATCGTCAGTGTGGCGCTTGGTTTAGGGGCTCAAGGCTTTGTCACTGATATTGTGACTGGTTTTTTCATTCTACTCGAACAACAATTTTCTGTCGGCGATGTCGTTAAAATAAATGCGATCACGGGCAAGATCCACGCTGTTGGTCTACGCACAACGCAAGTGATCAGTGATGACGGAACATTAAACTTTATCCCTAACCGCAGTATCACCGTCGTTAGCAACATGTCACGTAACAATATGCAAGCTGTGATCGATATTCGCTTAGATCCTAAAAAAGATGCTAGTGAAATGAAAAAAATCATCGCCCAAGTAAATCAAAAAGTCGTCCCTAATTTACCCGAGATCGTCACAGGCCCAACGATCTTAGGCGTGGTGCCCCTTACAAATGGCGAATTAGTTTTCCGGGTCACTGCATATACTAAAAATGGTGCTCAAGCTACAGTCCAGCGCATTTTACTGGATAACTACTTACGGGCCCTAAAAGATGCAGGCTTCAATATCCCGACTTCACCGTTGAATTTAGGTGCTACTGCATAAAATCAATGCTCAAACTGCAGATCTGTAGTTTGAGCATTTTTTTGGTTATTTTTTTCGACTGTATATTCTTTTTCTAAATCATGCGCTAAATAATTGACAGCTTTCATCACTTCGCGGCGGGTCAAGATCCCGGTAAAGACTCCTTCTTCATCGACGACTGCCAAAAGGGTCTGATCGACTAAAAGATGCAAGATCTCTTCCATTTCATATGGCGGACAGATCGTTGGAACATCTGTCTGCATGACATCTTTGACCTGGATCCGGCCCAAACGAGTCGGATCGATCCCGGTCAAGCCTAACATCGTCTCTGTGATCATCGCCAACGACAATAGTCCCTTGAAATGTTGATCTTGGTCTAAGACGGGGATCTTAGCGTATTTGACCTTACTTAAAACTAAAAATGCATGTTCAAGACTATTATTTTCTTGGACATTAGCTACGATCTCAGCTGGGATCAAAAATTTTTCTTTACGCTGATTTAGCAATTGTGCAACTGCTTTTGATATCATATAACTTTTATTTAAAACTATCCTTTCATCCAAATATTGATACTACTCCTATAATTGTATGCGTTTTAGTGAAAAACACAACCCTTACCCCCTGTTTAGCTCACTAAAACGCTACTTTTTTAGTAAAAAAATATTTCTGAAAGCCTATTGACACCCGCCATTGCAATCATTATAGTTATATGAGTGTATTATTTCATTGTTATTTATTAGGAGGAAAATATGGAGTTCGCATTAAACTCAAGATTAATGGCCGAATTTTTCGGAACAGCCCTCATGATCATGTTGGGTAACGGTTCTGTGGCCAACGTTGAATTGAAAGGAACTAAGGGTTACCACAGTGGTTGGATCGTTATCTCGATCGGTTACGGTTTTGCCGTAATGATCCCAGCTTTGATGTTTGGTAAGATCTCAGGTAACCACATCAACCCCGCATTTACTTTAGGTTTAGCTATCGCAGGCGATTTCCCATGGCATGAAGTCTTACCTTACATAAGTATGCAATTCTTAGGTGCAATTGCCGGACAATTGGTCGTATTAGCTTGTTTCAAGCCACACTACGATATCACCGAAGATCCAGAAGCTGTTTTGGCTACCTTCTCAACGATCGATGCGACTGAAAGTCGTTTCAATGGTTTTGTCAATGAATTCTTTGGTACATTCACCTTAGTTTTCAGTGCTTTAGCGATCACACATTCACCGATCTTCAACCATGGTAACCAAGGTGCCGGCTTTATCGGTATTGGTCTCTTAGTTATGGTTATCGTAACTTCCTTTGGTGGTCCAACTGGTCCTGCTTTGAACCCAGCACGTGACTTGGGTCCTCGTATCGTCCATGCGTTGTTCCCACTTAAGCACAAGGGATCATCCCAATGGCGTTATGCGTGGATCCCAGTTGTCGCACCATTTGCAGCCGGTGCTTGCGCGACCCTTTTATATAAAGCTATTTTTGGGTTATAATACCTATGTTAAGGCTTGACGTCATAACGTCAGCCTTTTTTTATTACACTTTTTACAGAAAGGACTTTACTATGAACTTAAAAACACTAGGAAGTTATGCCTGGCGCACTATCAAATTCATTTTATTAGGCTTGTGCTTGATCTTGCCGCAACAAGTTTTTTCCTTACCTCATATTCTCCCCCAAAACTTCAGTCCGTTAGCGACAAATATTTTGACATGGGGCTTACTTTTACTGGGATATGCACTCGTGATCGTTATTTTTAACTGGCAATTCAAAAAAGATCAGCCTAATACTGATAAGATCTTCCAAAAATTATCTAATCAGGATATCAATGCCATTATCACAGGTTTTATCACTTTGTTTATCATTAAGATCATCTACGGAATGTTCATGAGTCAATTTGGACAGACCCAAAATGATCAAGCTTTACAACAAATGTTTAAACTTTCGACTAATGCCGCACTCATGATGTTTCTGATGACAGCGATCTTTGCTCCGCTATGTGAAGAATTGCTCTTTCGGGGGATTTTTATGCGTTACTTCTTCCCTAAAAATACCGTTTTAGCGATCTTTTTTAGTGGACTAGTCTTTGGCATGCTTCATTTCCATCTCGGTGATATTTTTTGGACGCTCCTTTTATATTGTACTTTGGGCTGGGTCTTAGCATATTATTACAAAAAGACAGGTAAACTCTTGGTCAGCATTATGATCCACTTCCTAAATAATATTTTGCCCGCACTATTCATGCTCTTTTCAGCATTATTTACCAAATAAAAAGATCCGCAAACTGAGATCAGTTTGCGGATCTTTTTTATTAATGCCTATTTATCTAAACGAGCATTCAATTCTTTAGTTAATTCTTCGTAACCTGGGCGACCGAGTAAAGCAAACATGTTCTTCTTGTAAGCTTCAACACCTGGTTGGTTGAATGGGTTGATACCATTCAAGTAGCCTGAAATACCAACTGCGATCTCGAAGAAGTAGATCAAGTAACCTAAAGTATAAGCTGTTTGATCTGGGATGTTAACGATCATGTTAGGCACATCACCATCAGTATGAGCCAACACAACACCTTCCATTGCACGATCGTTGACATAGTTCATTGTCTTACCTTCAAGATAAGCTAAACCGTCCAAGTTTTCTTCTTCCTTAGGAATTTCAGTATCATGTGTTGGTGTTCCAACGTGGATAACTGTTTCCATCAAGTTACGACGGCCTTCTTGGATGTATTGACCCAAGGAGTGCAAGTCAGTTGTAAAATTAGCTGAAGATGGGTAGATACCCTTTTGATCTTTACCTTCAGATTCACCCATCAATTGCTTCCACCATTCAGCGAAGTATTGTAAGGTAGGTTCGTAGTTTTCCAAGATCTCAGTTGTGTAACCCTTGCGATACAAGATGTTACGCAAAGCAGCATATTGGTAAGCTTCGTTTTTAGCAAGATCTGCATCAGTATATTCACTACGAGCATCAGCAGCCCCTTGCATCAAAGCATCGATATCAGCACCTGAAACCGCGATCGGTAATAAACCAACTGGTGTCAAGACTGAGAAACGACCACCAACATCATCAGGGATCACGAATGTTTCGTAACCTTCTGCATCAGCTTCGGTCTTCAATGCGCCACGTGCGCGGTCTGTTGTAGCATAGATCCGCTTCTTAGCGCCTTCTTCACCATATTTTTCGATCAATTTTTCTTTAAAGACACGGAAAGCGATCGATGGTTCAGTTGTTGTACCTGATTTTGAGATCACGTTGACAGAGAAATCTTTGTCCCCGATGAGTTCGACCAAGTCATGAACATATGAACCAGAGATCGAGTTACCTGCAAAGAAAATTTGTGGTGCATTGCGTTTTTCTTGTGGTAACAAGTTGTAGAATGTGTTTTGCAAGAAATCAATTGCAGCACGTGCACCTAAGTAAGAACCACCGATACCGATCACAACTAAAACTTCTGAATCGTTTTGGATCTTTTTAGCTGCTTCTTTGATACGGGCAAATTCTTCTTTATCGTAGTCAACTGGTAGATCTAACCAACCGCGAAAATCTGCGCCTGCACCAGTACCTTGACGAAGTTGTTCGTCAGCGGCATTGACCATTGCTTGCATTTCGTTTAATTCATTGTCGTGAACAAACTTTGTTAAGTTTGAACTATCAAATTTAATGTGTGCCATGTTATAATTCGCTCTCCCTTTACAATTTTATTACGGGTTTAATTATACTATAAAATACAGAATTTTAAAGTCAAAATCAAATATAAATTAAGATTTACGCTTAAAAACCCTTAATTTTACAATTAGACGATCACCACAAATGTAAACGCCACCGTTCTCCATATATAAAAAGCCATGCCGCTCGTGCGCCATGGCATATAGATCATTATTTTAAAAGACCTAACATTACGCCACCGATGATGACCATCAATGAACCAACTGTAACATAGACCATTTCTTTTTTCGTTTTGTGTTCGCCTAAGAGTAAGATCGAACCAAATGTCGAGATAACGATCCCGGTTTGTGAAAGTGAAAAACTTACTGCTAACCCGATCATTGCAGTTGCTTGGAACATACATAAGTTACCTGTGCCCCAAACTAGACCTGTAATGATATTTTTGAAGCTTTCCTTCTTGAATGCATCTTTACCTAAAGCAAACATCGAAGCGCCAGCGACCATCCCTAAAGCTTGAGGTAAGACCATCGCTTGGGCATCAACTTTTAATAAGTTGACAACGACCGTATAGCCTAAGTAACCAGCTGTTGATAGCACTAAAGCAGTCGTTCCTTTTTTCCAGTCTTCATTTTGTTCGCTACTATTAGCACTCTTATCACGTAAAGCCGTTAAAACAGCACCTACGACTAAAATGACTAAAGCTAGTGAACCTAATGATAATTGGCGCGTTGTTGTCCACTCATGGAACAAGAAGATCCCCGCTAAGGCGTTAGTCACCAACTGCGCCCCCGTTGAGATCGGCACAGTCTTGGAGATCCCGACTGCTTTCATTGCGTGGAACTGTTGATTTTGACCTAAACTCCAGAACAAACCAGATAAGATACCGGCTACCCAAAGTTGCCAATTGTTATTTGCTAAAAAGTTTCCTGGAGCAACCACGGTCATTACGATCGCAAAGAGCAAAGCCCCCCAAGTCATCCCTAAGGTTTGTTGATTAGCATTACCACCCAACTTACCACTGATCAATCCAATACTTCCCCATGCTAAAGCGGGGATCAAGGCTATCCACATAATTAATTCCCTCGTTTCTCTTTAATTCTTTTCTCAATAATTCTCATGCAAGATAATATTTTAGCAGTTTTATGCAAACCATTACAAGAAGAATTTTAGGTTAATTCTTTCATTTTATTTTATATGAAAACTTTTTTCACATACTTTTTTTCACAAATTCTCATCTTCATCACCACTAGGCTTTGCCACAGTAGTAATTTGTTTTATGTGAATAAAATATATATTTTTTAAGAAATCCATAATAATTGAAAACGATTTTTCTGTTTTCATAACTTCAAACTTACCCAACGATATCTTTAATATTTGCTAAAATTCCCTTGAAAAATTGACGCTTGACCGCTAACTGGTTTAGAATTAGGTGATATGTCAATTACTTTGAAAGGACGGTTTGCACCTGTGAACTGGACAAAATTACGAAATTTTATCAATACACGGTGGGGCTTTTTTGCACTTGTCTCGTGCCTGTTTTGGTTAAAAACGATCCTAGTTTATTTGATCGATTTTCACCTTGGTGTTCACGGGATCTATCAGTATTTCATCCTATTGATAAACCCGATCGCGACGACACTCTTGCTCTTTAGCATCGCACTTTACATCCGAAAAACGATCCCTGCCTATTTATGTCTATTATTACTTTACATAGCTAATACGGCATTTTTATTGATCAGCGTTATTTATTACCGCGAATTTACTGATTTTATGACTATGAACGTGATCTTTGGGTATTCTTCGGTCTCTCAAGGGCTAAGTGGCAGTTCCTTCTCACTCTTAAAGCCCCAAGACCTTGTGATCATTATCGATGTAGTAGTTGTCTTACTGCTGCTATTAACACGGCAGATCAAGCTCGATAAACGCTTCATCCCCAAAAATCAGGCTGTCGCCATGACATCTTTTTCCTTAATGTTTCTACTATTAAATATCACATTAGGTGAGATCGATCGTCCGCAATTACTGACACGGACCTTTGACCGCAACTATTTAGTCAAATACCTAGGGATCGATGCCTTTACCGTATATGATGGGCTAAAAACAGCTAAGACGAGCCAAACACGGTCTAAAGCTACTGGGGCTGATCTAAACAAGATCATTGATTTTACCCAAGCTAACTATGCTGCTCCCGATCCCAAGATGTTTGGGATCGCTAAAAATAAAAATATCATCGTCATCCATCTTGAAAGTTTCCAACAATTCTTGATCGACTATAAATTAAACGGCCAAGAAGTCACACCGTTTTTAAACAGTCTTTATCACGGTAAAGAGACGTTCTCGTTTGCTAATTTCTTTAATCAAGTCGGACAAGGCAAGACTTCCGATGCTGAAACGATGCTTGAGACTGGCGCATATGGTTTGCCTCAAGGTTCGATGTTTTCAACTTTAGGCACAGATAACACCTTTGAGGCTATGCCCGCGATCTTGAATCAGAGTCAAAACTATTCTTCAGCCGTTTTTCACGGCAATTCCGGTTCATTTTGGAATCGCGACAAGGTGTATAAGAACTTTGGTTACCAATACTTCTTTGATGCAAGCTACTATAACCAAGACGCTAACAACCTAAGTGAATACGGCCTTAAAGATAAGTTGTTGTTCCATGATTCAGTTAAATACTTAGAAAAGTTACAACAACCGTTTTATGCTAAATTCATCACGGTCTCTAATCACTTTCCATTCGGTTTAGACGACCAAAACAAGAGCTTTGAAGCAGCTAATACGGGCGACAGTTCAGTCGATAATTACTTTGTTACGGCCCACTATTTGGACCAAGCCGTTAAAGAATTCTTTGATTATCTCAAAGCGTCTGGACTTTATGATGATTCGGTGATCGTACTTTATGGCGATCATTACGGGATCTCTAACTCACGGAATTTAAAATTAGCTTCTCTTTTAGGCAAATCTTCCTCGACTTGGAGTGACTTTGATAATGTTCAAATGCAACGTGTTCCATTTATGGTCCACATCCCAGGTCAAGAAAATGGTGGGATCTTCGAACAATACGGTGGTGAGATCGACGTCATGCCGACGTTACTTCATCTAGCCGGGATCGATTCGAAAAAATATCTTTTGTTTGGTTCAGATCTCTTCTCAAAAGATCACGATCAAACTGTCGCTTTTAGAAATGAGAATTTCATCACACCAAAATATACCGTTGTTGGTAGCACGACCTACGAAAACAGCACTGGCAATGTGGTGACGCATCCGTCTAAAAAAGTACAAGCTCAACTAAAAGCAGCACAAGAATATGTTAACTCGGCGCTTTCACTTTCAGATTCGCTCAACAATAAGAACCTCTTGCGCTTCTATGTGCCAACTGGTTTTACGCCGGTCGATCCCAAAGATTTCAACTATAAAAACCAAGTTGAGCAATTGGATAAGATCCAAGCCGCGCTCAAGGGACGTTCAACTAGTCTATGGTCTAAAAATAACGATCACACGACGGCTGATAAATATCACTCCGATGCTCCAGAGCTCAAACAAAGTGATAGTGGCGAAAATACTAACGAACAAGCCCCTACCGTTGAATCGACTTTAGAGGATACACAATAACAAAAAGCCCTTATCGAAAATCTTATCGATAAGGGCTTTACTTATGGAGATGGCGGGAGTCGAACCCGCGTCCAAGCATATCGTAACTCAAGTCTCTACGCTCATAGTCATACTATTTGAATTTCATCGTTGATCACGCCGGATGACAGGGCCAATATCAACGACTAGCCTAAAAGTCTCTTCTCAGTATTTCAGGCTAAAACACTGAGCGTAGTCTGCTAATATAGGACCCGCAACTGACACACAGACGATATCAGACGGATCTACGCAGTGCTGACTAGGCAGCTAAAGCGTAAGAGTTGTTATTATTTTTTGCAGTTATAATTTAAACTGAGCGTTTTATAGTAGCCGCAACCTACTAAGCGCAACTCAAGCCCGACCTATACCTGTCGAATCCTAAACATCCCCAAGTTGACTACTGAGTTATTGTAGCACACCTTTTTTAGAAAAGCAAAAAAGTGATTTTTTTAATTGACAACTAATTTTTAGTATAGTACAATTCACTCATAATCAATTCGGAAAGGAAGAGAACTATGAACAAGACAGTTATGCAACTTACAAATATTCGTTGGCAAAGCCAGCACTAGGTTGCTTCTGTGTGCACAGATGCGACCGTACGTAACGTATCGTTCGTATCTGTGCTGGTTCTCTTAGATCGGCCCGCATGGATCAACTACCATGCGGGTCTTGTTAAAAGCACTTCCCGCGCTCAGTGGGAAGTGCTTTTTTTCTTATCGCAATAGATACGAACGTAAAAAATCAAAAGGAGGAATTTACTTATGAAACGCTTAATTAGCACAATTGCAGTTTTATTTTTATTTTTGATCTTTGCATTTTTCCGCTCAACTGATCAAGCAAAAAAAAATCAGACCCCAACTGTTGGGATCTTACAATTAACATCACATCCCGCTTTAGATGAGATCCACCGCGGGATCGTTGCCGCCTTAAAGGAAGAAGGCTTTGTCGCGGGTAAAAACATCAAGATCGATTTTCAAAATGCCCAAAACGATCAAAGCAACCTCAAATCCATGAGCCAACGCTTTGAAAATGAAGATGCCGCGGTCATGATTGGGATCGCGACCCCAGCCGCCCAATCATTAGCTAATACAACTAAGACGACCCCTATCGTTATGGGGGCGATCAGTGATCCGATCGGAGCTGGCCTAGTTAAAGATCTCAAGCATCCCGGTGGTAATATCACGGGAGTTCAGCACCAAGAACCGATCGCCCGCCAACTTCAATTGATCAAAGCGCTCATGCCTGATCTAAAAACCGTTGGCGTCTTACACACTTCAAGCGATGATTCATCGGCAGCTGAAGTCAAAGAGTTCTCAAAACTAGCTCAAAAATCGGGGATCCAAGTCAAAGAATACACGATCACTTCGACTAATGACATCCAACAAGTTTCCGCTACAATGGCAAGCAACGTTCAAGCAATCTATATTCCAAACGACAACACTGTGGCCTCAGGCTTTCAAACGGTCCTCAAAAATGCCAACCAAAATAAGATCCCGATCTTTCCTTCAACTTCTGAAATGACACGTCAAGGTGGACTAGCCACTGTCAGTGTTAGCCAATACGAACTTGGTAAAATGACAGGGAAGATGACCGCTGCGATCTTGAAAGGAAAAGATCCAGCCGACATGGCGATCGAATACCCGACTGAAGGGATTGCCTACCTCAACCAAAAGCAGGCCCAACAACTAGGTATCACTCTCCCTAATGAATTAATTACACAGATCAGTAAAAAAGGAGTTGTTATCAAATGAATCTAATCGTATCAGCAATCGGACAAGGTTTGCTCTGGGGCATCCTTGGTCTCGGACTTTACTTGACCTTTAGGATCTTAAAATTCCCCGATATGACAGTTGAAGGGACCTTTCCCTTTGGCGCCTGTGTCTGTGTTTCCCTGATCACCCAAGGAACATCACCTTTTATCGCAACTTTAGCTTCCTTTGGGGCAGGACTTTTGACCGGTTTTTTGACAGGGATCTTATACACCAAAGGAAAGATTCCTGTGCTATTGGCTGGGATCTTAGTCATGACAGGGATCTACTCGATCAACCTCCGTGTCCTAGGAAAAGCGACCGTTGGCTTACTCAACCAAAATACTTTACTCAACACTGGGATGTTACGCGAACTACCTAACAGTTTTCCTTCAGTAACTCTGGGCTTGATCTTGCTTACCCTTTTGATCTTACTGTTAGCTTTATTTTTAAATACTGATCTAGGACAAGCATTTATCGCGACGGGTGATAACAAACTGATGGCTCGTTCATTAGGGATCAATACGGATAACATGGAGATCTTAGGCTTGATGATCTCTAACGGCTTGATCGGTCTTTGCGGTGGCTTGATCGCCCAAAATGACGGTTATGCCGATGTCAATATGGGGGTCGGTACGATCGTTATCGGCCTAGCTGCGATCATTATCGGTGAAGTTGCCTTTGGTGAACTCAGTTTGACTGCTCGGTTAGTCGCGGTCATCCTAGGTAGCATCTTCTACCGTTTCGTTTTACTTATCGTTTTAAAACTTGGATTTAGTACTAATGATTTCAAATTGCTTTCATCTTTGATCTTAGCATTATGCCTAATGTTACCGGTCTTAGAGAAGAAATTTAATTTCAGCAAGACATTGAAGAAAGGAGTCCAAAAGCCATGACACTCGAATTAAAAAATATTACGACTGTGGTCAACCCCGGAACAAGTGAAGAAAAAAAGATCTTAAAAGACCTTTCACTTACGATCGAAGCCGGTGATTTTATCACACTTCTAGGTACAAACGGTGCTGGAAAATCGACCCTTTTAAATGTGATCAACGGTTCGCTCAAACCAGCTACCGGACAGCTTCTTTTAGACGAACTTGATCTGACCCCACTCTCAGAAGTCAAACGCGCTTCCTATATCGCGCAAGTCTTTCAAGATCCTAAGATGGGCACCGCTCCTCGAATGACAGTCGCTGAAAATCTTTTACTCGCTTTAAAACGTGGGCAAAAACGCACTTTGCGTCCCCGACGCTTACAAGCTCATCTCCCCCAATTCAAAGAATTGACAGCTAAACTCCCTAACAATCTATCCGAGCGATTACAAACTTTCACCGGTGATCTCTCCGGGGGGCAACGGCAAACATTGAGCTTTTTGATGGCAACGATCGCACGCCCAGATATCTTACTCTTAGATGAACATACAGCTGCACTTGACCCTAACACGAGTGCTGAACTATTAAAGCTGACCGATGAAGTGATCACCGAAAAGAATCTGACCTGTCTAATGATCACCCATCGTCTTCAAGATGCTTTACGTTACGGCAATCGTATTATCGTCTTGAATGATGGTCAGATCGTCTTAGATACCCGTGACAAAGAGAATCTAACTGAAGAACAGATCCTGACTTACTTTGCTAATTAAAACAAAAGAGGCGCTAGAAAATTTCTAGCGTCTCTTTTTATATTCTCGTAATAAAAAAATTTGTCCCAACGGTCGCACCCGGCCTGCTTAAAAGCCTAGTGCAAGCTGAAACAACTATCTTACTATTTAGTTGTTGTATCCACTGTCAAACGAACTTGATGGATCGCATCTTCCAAGCTTTTTAAAGGTGCTTCAAGTGTTACATGGTAAAAGCTTTGCAATCCCTCTTTTTTAAATGAAACTAGACCAGCTTCGCGCAAGATCTTTAGATGATGTGAAACTGCCGGTTGGGTAATGGCCATCATTTTGGTGATTTCAGTAACAGTCATTCCTTCATGGAGTCGTTCACATAATAAAAGAATTATCTTTTGCCGATTGCGGTCAGCTAATGCATTTACAGTTTCAAATTCGTTAGCAAATCCTTTTAACGCTCTGCGCTGTTCTGTCGTCAACTGTATCGTTGGCATGAGTACCACTCTCCTTTCTTGAGACACTATCCTCTAAGATAAGGATAACATTAAATAGCACTCGTCGCAAACGCTTCCACCTAAAAATAAAATATTTTTATTTTATAGATAAAAATAGATCGAACAAAACATCAAAGCTGAGCCTAAGATCACCAGCAAATGCCAATAAATATGGACATACTTCAGTTTTAAGCTATAAACGACCGCGCCTAAAGTAAAAGCAACGCCGCCTGCTAACAGCAATAATAACCCGGGAAAACCTAAGACCTGAAATAGTGGTTTAAAGCCTAAGACACACAGCCATCCCGCTAAAACACAGATCACGGTCTCAACGATCTGGCGCCTAGGGTCAGCTAAAGCATGATACAAGATCCCAAAGAGCATCAAAAGAGCTACCGCGATCCATAATCCCCAACCAAACTTGCCGCCGATCCCGATCAGGCAATATGGCATATAGGTACCGGCGATCAGTAAATAAATACTGGAGTGGTCGAATGCTTGAAATAACCGCCTAGCTTTGGTGAAATATAGACAATGAAATAAAGTCGAAGCTAAATACAAGCTCAACAAACACAAACCGTAGACCAAATATGCTATAAAACTGACAATATTTTGTGTTGCGATCCCCTTTAAGATCAATAAAACTAGTAACCAAATACTTAGTCCTACTCCGATACCGTGTGTGATCGCACTCCAAACTTCATTTGTGATCTGTTCACGTCGATCCATATTTGACACCACCTTCTAAAATCTAGTTTCAGTCTACACCTATTGTATATATAAGTCAATTATATATAGATTTAAAGTCTAGTTTAAAAGTTTTTAAAAATCAATAGTTCTTAAAATAATGTGTTATAATACACTTAAACTAGATAAAAGGACGAGCGCGATGGAGAAGTTAAACATCCAAAAGCAATTAGATCGTTTCACGAATAAACGATTGCCCTATTGGGAAGATTTCCCTGATTTCGAACTATATATGGATCAATTGGTCAATCTTGGCAATCGCTATTTGACTGGCTTTTTAGGAGCACCTTTGACGCCTTCAATGATCAACAGTTATGTCAAAAAAGGCCTCATGTCACGTCCCCTTAAGAAAAAGTACAATGCAACTCACTTAGCCGAACTATTGGTAATCAGTCTCTTAAAATCGGTCTATCCTTTAGAAACGATCAAAAATTATAATGAGCAATTGTTACATGAATTTTCGATCAAGGAATCCTATGATAGTTTTGCGCAGATCTTCAATCAAGCACTGCAAAATGGCGGTTATACCAAGCCACTACCCACCGGTCTATCACTGAGCAAACTAACAAAACACGTGATCATCAATGCTGTGATCTACAAAATGGTCGGCGAACAGCTATTGCAATACAAGAGTAAACATGATCATATCTAAAAAAAGGCCCTAGGAAATTTCCTAGGGCCTTTTTGGCAATCTTTAGATTATTTAGCTTCTGGTGTACCGATCCAGTCGATGATTTCTTCAACTGTATCTGTGATAGCTTGTGTACCAGGTGCAAGAAGTTTACGAGGGTCGTAACCTTTACCTTCTTTATCCTTGCCTTCTTCGATGTACTTACGTGTTGCTTCAGCAAATGCGATTTGGCATTCTGTGTTGATGTTAAGCTTGGAAACACCCATTGAGATAGCTTTAACAACTTGTTCTTGAGGGATACCAGAACCACCGTGCAATACTAATGGCATATCTGGCATAGCGTCTGCTAATTCCTTCAAGCGGTCAAAGTTAAGACCTTGCCAGTTTGCTGGGTATTGACCGTGGATGTTACCGATACCGCATGCTAAGTAGTCAACGCCAAGTGCAGCAATTTGTTTTGCTTCTTCAACGTCAGCTAATTCACCAGCACCAACAACACCGTCTTCTTCACCACCGATAGAACCAACTTCAGCTTCAACAGAAATGCCTTTAGCATGTGCTAATTCAACGATTTCTTTTGTCTTAGCCAAGTTTTCTTCGAATGGTAAGTCATGGCCATCAAACATAACTGATGAGAAACCTGCTTCGATACATTCCTTAGCAGCTTCGTAGTTACCATGGTCTAAGTGCATAACAACTGGAACAGTGATGTTCATTGATTCCATTTCGCTTGCAACTAAGTCACGAACTAATTTGTAACCGCCCATGTACTTAGCAGCACCCATTGATACTTGGATCAATACAGGTACGTTCTTTTCTTGAGCGCCTTTAAGAATAGCACGTGTCCATTCCAAGTTATTTGTGTTAAAAGCACCTACTGCATAATGGCCCTTGCGAGCTGCAGAAAAAATTTCACTACCGTTTACGAATGACATAAAACAGCCTCCTAAAGATTTTACAGTAAATTACTCACTTTCGAGTACACATACATTTTAACACACTTGCTTAAGAAAACGTACTATTTTCCCAAGATTTTAATTAAACTTCATCAAGCTAGCGTAAAAATCCTTAGAAATCGTTGCGCCCTAATTCAGTGATCTTACCTTTTTTGGTATATACGATCCATTCCGCGATATTAGTGATATAGTCGCCTGAGCGCTCTAAGTGATTAGCGATCTGCAAGTAATCGATCCCATCACTGGCAAATTTAGGATTTGTTTTGATCAAATCCATCACACGCTTTCTGATATCCAAAAAGATCCCATCATTACCGGCATCCATTTCGGCGATCTTGATCGCTAATTTTTCATCCATTTCAGTGTAGGCTTTCAAAATACTTGCCAGCATCTCTAAAACATTATCACCCATCTTAACGATCATCATATCGATCTCATCGTCACGGCGTTCTTCTTTGAGTAATAACACATTTTTAGCGATACTTACAGCGTGATCGGCTAAACGTTCAAGATCAGAACTAGCTTTTAAGATCGAAATGATCTCACGCAGATCGCCTGCTACTGGACTTTGCAAGGCAATGATCTGAGCTGTCTTTTTCTCTAAATGTGTCTCGTGATTGTTGATCACTTCATCGTGTTCGATGATCTCTTTGGCAGCTTGTTTGTCATCTTCTTTAAGTGAGATGATCGCTTTTTCAAGTGACGCCTTAACTTCAAGGCCCATTGTGATAAATTCCTGACGTAAAGCTTGGATCTGAGTATCAATGTGGCGTTGCATAAAATTCCTCCTTGTTCAATTAACCAAAGCGACCGCTTAAATAGTCATCGGTCTCTTTTTTATTCGGATTAACAAAAATCTGTTTCGTCGGTCCCGTTTCAATCAGATTTCCATTCAAGAAAAATGAAGTCGTATCTGAGATCCGGGAAGCTTGTTGCATATTATGGGTCACGATAATACAAGTATAATCATCTTTTAGCGTCAAAAGCATCTCTTCGACTTTATTACTTGAAACTGGGTCAAGCGCACTCGTCGGTTCATCTAATAAGATAACTTCTGGTTTGACCGCAAGCACCCGGGCAATGCAGACCCGTTGTTGCTGCCCACCTGATAAGGCTAAAGCACTCTTATGCAAGTCATCTTTAACATCATCCCATACGGCTGCTTGCTTCAAACTCGTTTCGACCCGCTCATCCAACAGTTGTTTATCTTTGACCCCAGCGATCCGTAGACCATAGACAACATTTTCATAGATCGAAAACGGGAAAGGATTGGGCTGTTGAAAGACCATACCAACTTTTTTGCGCAATTCGACCGTATCTGTCTTAGGACTATAGATATCTTGCCCGTCTAATTTGATCGCTCCTGTAATTTTAACATTATCGATCAAATCATTCATCCGATTCAAACATCTCAGATAAGTCGACTTCCCACAACCTGAAGGCCCGATCAGCGCATGGATACCAGATTTAGGAAAATCTAGATTGATCCCTTTTAAAGCTTCTTTTTGCCCATAGTACAAATGGACATTTTGACTAGTAATAATTTTTTCTTTTTCCATGATAAACCTCGTCCTAACCAAAATTCCCTGAGATATAATCTTCAGTTGCTTGTATCCGTGGATTGGTAAAGATATTTTTTGTCTTATCGTATTCGATCACATGCCCCATGTGGAAAAAGGCTGTATAGTCACTGGCCCGCGAAGCTTGTTGCATATTATGGGTCACAATGATGATCGTATATTTTTTCTTTAATTCAAGCATCGTTTCTTCAACTTTTAAAGTTGAGATCGGATCAAGCGCACTACAAGGTTCATCCATCAATAAGATATCAGGTCCCATTGCGATCGCCCGCGCAATGCAAAGTCGTTGTTGCTGTCCCCCAGATAAGGCCAAAGCACTCTTATTTAGGTCATCTTTGACTTCATCCCAAAGTGCAGCCCCGCGCAAACTCTTTTCGACGATCTCATCTAATTTTTGCTTATCTTTGATCCCATTTTCCTTGAGTGCAAACGTGATGTTTTCTTTGATCGATTTAGAAAATGGATTAGGTCGTTGGAAAACCATCCCGATCTGTTTACGCATCTCATAGAGGTTGATCTTCTTAGAATTGATATCGATCCCGCGATACATGATCTCACCCGTCACTGTTGCTACATCGTCATTCATCCGGTTCAAAGAACGCAAGAAAGTTGATTTTCCAGATCCCGATGCCCCAACTAGAGCGGTGATCTTATAGCGCTCAAATTGAAGGTTCCCATCAAAAAAAGCGTGTTTGTTACCATAATAAACTTGCAGATCCTGGGTCGAGAGCGCAACTTCTTGAACTTTTGGATCAAATTTTAAGATCGATGTCTCATTTAAATCATATTTACCTACATTCATTGTCATCTTCCTCATCTATTTACTTGCAGTTAAACGTTTATACAAGCGATTACCCAAATAACGCGCCGATAAATTAAAAATCAAAACGGCTACGATCAAAACTGCTGACGCACCAGCTGAGATCTGTTCAGCATCCGGCATAATCCCTTCCGAGTTGATCTTCCAGATATGCACCGCCAAAGTTTCCGCTGGTCGGAAAAGGTTGAGCGGACTGGATTCACTAAAAGGATTCCAATTCATAAAATCGATATTAGTTGCACTTTGACCAGCAGTATAGATCAAGGCTGCTGCTTCACCAAAAACACGGCCGGCACAAAGGACGATCCCGGTAATGATCCCCGGTAAGGCCTCAGGTAAAATGATCTTTGTGACCGTGTGCCATTTAGATAAACCTAAAGCTAAGCCCGCTTCACGTTGCAATTTAGGAACGTTATTCAATGAATCTTCAACATTACGCGTCAATAATGGTAAGTTGAAAAATGTCAAAGCGATCGCACCCGAAATGATCGAAAAGCCCATCTTGAATTGAACAACAAAGAGCAAGAAGCCAAACAAGCCGACAACCACTGACGGTAAAGAACTCAAAACTTCGATCGCCATTCGCACAGTTTCGGTCACACGATTTTTAGGTGCATATTCGGCTAGATAGATCCCAGCGCCTAAAGAAAGTGGAAATGAGATCAACAGCGTCAAGACCAAGAGATAAAAGGAATTGAACAACTGGATCCCGATCCCGCCACCAGCAGTAAAGGAACGTGAAGGTGTCGTCAAGAAATGCCACGAAACATGTGGTAAACCGTTCAATAAGATCCGACCGATCAAAAAGGCTAAGATCAAGACCACGATCCCGGCGATCAATTTGATCACACCTAAAGCAAGTTTATTTACTTTTTTCGTATTCATAGATTACATCTTTCCTTTCCGACTGATAAAGCGCACTGCAATGTTGAAGATAAGTGACATCAACAAGAGGACTAACGCCAATGACCATAAAGCGTTGTTTGAGACAGTGCCCATGACCGTATTACCGATCCCCATCGTCAAGACACTGGTCAAGGTCGAAGCAGGAGCCAATAAGCTTTCTGGTAACAGGGTCGCATTCCCGATGACCATTTGAACAGCTAAAGCTTCACCAAAAGCTCGTGCCATCCCAAAAACGATCGCAGTCATGATCCCCGGCAAGGCCGCGCGTAATAAGACGCGGTAGATCGTTTGCCATTCAGTCGCCCCTAAAGCTAGGGAAGCTGATTTGTAATATTTTGGTACAGCGCGTAAACTATCGACTGTCATTGAAGTGATCGTTGGTAAGACCATCACAAAGAGCACAAACGCCCCGGACAAGATCCCATAACCTGAACCGCCAAAATGATCGCGCACAAAAGGTACCACGACCGTCAATCCGATAAACCCGTAAACAACCGACGGGATACCAACTAATAATTCGATGACACTTTGCATAAACTTTTGACTTCGTTTAGACGAAAGTTCTGTCATGTAAAGTGCTGTCCCGATCGCAAATGGGGTCGCAAACAGCGCAGCCAATAAAGTCACCCCAAAAGATCCTAAGATCATCGGTAATGCTCCTACTAGCGGTCGGCCATTTGGTCCAGTAGCTCCTGGATTCCATTCACTTCCTGTCAAAAATTCCACTAAGCTAGCTTTATTTTGTGTAAAAGTCGCGATCCCCTTCGACGCAACAAATAAAAAGATCGCTAGCACAACTCCGACGATCAAGAAAATACTGGCATAACTCAATGTTTTACCAATGAAGTCTTGGCGCGTCTCCTTAGACGGTTTTAAAATTTTTTCTCTAATTGGATCCATCTTGTTTCACCTCATCTGTGATAATTGGTGTTACTTGGTTATTAGCATCTTTTTGCACTTTCATCTCATTGATCGGAATGTAACCTAATGCTGTCACCAAATTCTTTTGCACGACATCTGAGTACATATAGTCTAAAAACTGTTTTGTCATTTTATCTGGTTTGCCCTTAGTATACATATGTTCATATGCCCAGATCTTCCAAGAATTATCTTTGATATTTTGAGCGGTCGGTTTGACGCCATCCACTTTTAGGGCCGTCATATCCTTATTGATATATGAAAATGATAAATAGCTGATCGCACCAGGCGTACTTACGACCATACGTTGCACCGTCCCATTTGATTCTTGTTCTTGAGCTTTCAACATTTTCTGTCCCTGCATCACGTTATTTTCAAAAGCAACACGTGTCCCACTACCTTGGGCACGATTGATGACCATGATCTTTTGATCTTTACCACCCAACTGCTTCCAGTTAGTATACTTACCAGTAAAGATACCACGTAATTGCGCCATTGTTACTTGTTTTACGCCACTGTCTTTATTGACAACTGGCGCTAGCCCTAAAACTGCCACGGTATGATCGACTAGTTCTTTCGGTTTGATCCCCGGTAATTCTCGGGCAAACACATCTGAGTTACCGATCGTGACCGCCCCAGCCTGAACTTGGCTCAAACCTGTACCTGAACCGCCACCTTGGACTGTGATACTTACATCACTGTGATCGCGTTGATATTCTTCAGCCGCCATTTCTACCATTGGTTGTAAGGCAGTTGATCCAACGATCGTAATATTTTGTTTATCACTCTTTTGTCCCGCACAGCCCGCAAGAAAGAGGACTGCTGTCAAGAGCATTACGAAACTAACAATTGCTTTTTTCATCCTAATTTCTCCTAAAATATTAGAGTTAATTACACCTTTAATTTTATGCCTTTTTTGTAAAAACATGTGGGTCGTTATGTAAAGATTATGTAAAAAAACAAGCGTATTCAACACACAGAACGAACTATAAAAAATACCACGATCACAAAAAAATAGTGTCTAGAAGAACTCGCTCCTAAACACTATTTTTATTTAACAATTATCAGATGTTAGCGTGAGGCTTTCAAACGGTCCAAATTCTTTACCATTGGCCTTAGTCGTCATTGCCCGTAGATTCCATTCATCATGGAATCGCTGTAATTTATCGGTATAGAATATACTTGGTTTTTCACTGGCATTCAACAGATAGACTATCTCACGTCCAGCTTGATAGCGTCCGACTCCAAAGAAACCTTCACCAGCTAGCAGCGTCAACTCTCCCTTGGTCAAAGCGGGTTCAGCTTGACGTTTAACCGTCAATGAACGTACATGTTCCAAAAGAGCGTGATCTTCACGATCCCAAGGATAAAAGCGTCTATTATCTGGATCAGTTCCACCAGGCACCCCAGCTTCATCACCATAATAGATACATGGTACTCCTGGGAACATGAAAAGTAGTTCAAAAGCCCGCTTGACTTTAGTCATATCGCCACCTAAAGCGGTCAAGACCCGCTTTGTATCATGGGTCCCGATATTATTGAGCGAATTTAGATAGAAGTCCAGGGGATAATTTTCCCGTAATTTCATCATCTCTTTAGCGATCGTCTCAGCGGAACGCTTTTGCTCCAATAGATCTAAGATCGCTTCGCGTAAAGGATAGTTCATAACACCATCTAACTCATCACCCTTGACATAGTGGCGACGTTGACTGTAAGCAACTTTATTAGATGCATCTTCCCAAACTTCACCTAACAACAATCGGTCACGATAACCGTCTAAATTCTTACGGATCTTAGCAATAAAAGGATCAGGTAACTCATCGGCGACATCTAACCGCCAACCATCTACACCCAATTGATTCCATTTAGCTAAAACACTGTCTTTTTCACCGTAGATAAACTGTTGAAATTGCGGGTTGTTCTTATCTACAACTGGGAGATCGGCATTGCCCCACCAACAACGGTACTTGTCGGGATAGCGTTCAAAACTAAACCACGGATAATACTCGCTATTCTTATCCTGCGCAGCTCCAACATGTTCACCGTAGTTGCCGTTAAAGTTAAAGTACTTACTGTTACGCCCCACATGCGAGAAGACTCCATCTAAGATCAAGTGGATCCCAGCTTTATGCAACTTAGTCACTAATTCTTTAAAGACTTTTTCATTGCCCAACATCGGATCGATCTTGAAATAATCACTCGTATCATAACGGTGATTACTTGCAGCTTCAAAGATCGGATTCAAATAAATGATCGAGACACCTAATTCCTTTAGATACGGGATCTTTTTAATGATCCCTTTGAGATTTCCACCATAGAAATCCCAGCGGGCAATACTGCCGTCGTGATTTCTGATGTACATCGGATCATCTTGGATCGTTGCATAGATAAAAGTATCCCGCTTTTTACCTTCGATGTAACCATCGAGATTTCCATTGTAAAAACGGTCGGGAAAGATCTGATAACAGATCCCATTTTGATACCATTCAGGTGCATTGACCGTTTTATCATAACAGGTCAGCTGGTAAGAATTATTTTCCAATATTTCGCTACTCTCAGTTAACTGTCCCTGACCACCACCATTAGCACAGTAATAGCGCACAAGTTCATGTTCATTTTGCCGGATCACCAGTTTGAAATAATAGAAGTATAATCCACTTTTTCTTGGGATGTAAGTCGTATAATAACGCCCTGAACTCTTATTTTCCATTCCGATGATCTCCGGGATCAACTTTCCATCAGCATAGACGTAAAGTTCAACACTGGTAACATCAACGTCATAGGCCTCAAGCATGAATTTTACCGGTCGATCGACTTTGATAGCCCCAAATGGTTTTTTATACTTTTCTTGCCACGAATCAAAGTGGATATACATCTTTTGCTTTTCCCCTCATTTCAGTTGAGTTTGGCTTGATATCCCAAATCTCTTTAGCATATTTTTCAACCGTATCATCAGCTGAGAAATAGCCTGCATTGGCAATATTTATCAAACACATCTTGTTCCAGTTTTGCTTATCTTTGTAAGCCTCACTGACAGCCTCTTGCGCTTGGACATAGGAAGCAAAATCACGTAAAACAAAGTATTCATCATTGACCCGCAATAAGGAATCATAGATCTCATGCCCTTCAACTTCAATATTTGGGATCGTTCCATCAACAAAAGCATCTAAGACACGTTTGATGACAGGATTGCTATTGTAGTATTCGGCAGCATAGTAGTGATGATTCTTCTCGTATTCTAAAACTTCATCTTTGGTTAAACCAAAGATAAAGATGTTATCTTCACCAACATGATCTTTGATCTCAATGTTAGCTCCATCTAAGGTCGCCACTGTCAAAGCACCGTTTAACATCAACTTCATGTTAGAAGTCCCTGAAGCTTCCTTAGTTGCAGTCGAGATCTGTTCACCCACATCAGCAGCTGGGATGATTTTTTCTGCCAATGAAACACCGTAGTTTTCCAAGAAGACAACTTTTAACTTATCATTGATCGTCTTATCGTTATTGATCATATTGGCAACTTCATTGATACACTTGATGATTGCCTTTGCATAGTGGTAACTTGGTGCGGCTTTAGCCCCAAAAATAAATACCCGTGGTTCAACATCGCGGTTTGGATCATCTTTAAGATCTAGATACAATTTAACGATGTGTAACAAGTTGAGCAATTGTCGTTTGTAAGCGTGAAGTCGCTTGATCTGAACATCAAAGATCGCATGCGGTGAAACTTCGATCCCGGTATCTTCTTTGATAAAGGCTGCTAACTTTTTCTTATTATCCAGTTTAGCTCTACCGATCTTTTCTAGTAACTTCTTATCGCCGACATGTTTTTCTAGCTCATGTAATTTCTTAGCATCAAAGCGCCAAGCCGTTCCGATAGTTTGATCGATCGTCTTGGACAATTCAGGGTTAGCTACTTGGAGCCAATGCCGAACTGTGATCCCATTTGTCTTATTATTGAAACGTTCAGGGTACAATTCGTAGAAATCACGTAAAACATCATTTTCTAACAGCTCTGTGTGTAATTTAGCTACACCATTAGTGCTATGTGAACCAATAATTGCTAAGTGAGCCATCTTGACCATACCGTCTTTGATAATCCGTGTCCGTTCGATAAAGTCATGATCTTTTTTACCTTCAAGTTCCAAGGCATAGCGCCGATCGATCTCTTGGATGATCTGCAAGATACGTGGTTGGACTGTGGCCAACATTTCAACAGGCCATTTTTCCAAAGCTTCATCCATGATCGTGTGGTTAGTATAACTCATCGTCTTGACTGTTTGTTGCCAAGCTTCATCCCAATCCATGTGTTCTTTATCGAGCAAGATCCGCATGAATTCAGCCACACACATAGCTGGATGCGTATCATTGATATGGATCGCAATATGTTCACTGATCTCATTTAACGGACGATCATATTTCTTATAGTGCCGAATGATACTTTGGATCCCAGCTGAGGTAAAGAAATATTCTTGCTTCAAGCGTAAAATACGTCCTTCGTAGTTCGAATCATCAGGATAAAGCACTGAGGTCAGATCCTCGACCCGACGACGGTCCTCGATCGTTGGATATTTAACTTCTTCAGAAGCTGGGATCTGAGCATCCCAAAGGCGCATCGTATTAACGTGATCATTGCGATAACCGACGATCCCCGTGTCATAAGGGACAGCCTTGATCACATCGGCCCCTTCATAGATCGCTTCTAAATATTTACCATTATCGATCAAGTGGACTTGACCACCCATCAAAACGTCGACCGCTTTACTTTCACGTGCTACAGCCCAATTGTTACCGTCAGTCAGCCATTCATTTGGTAACTCGATCTGGTAACCATCAACAAATTTTTGCTTGAACAAGCCATATTTATAGCGGATACCATTTCCATTACCTGGTAAGCCATCTGAAGCTAAAGCGTCCATAAAGCAAGAAGCTAAACGACCTAAGCCCCCGTTGCCAAGTGCCATATCAACTTCAGACTCCGAGATCTTATCCAGACTAAGTCCCATTTGCTTTAAGCCTTTATCGACCACATCGTACCAACCCATGTTCAAAAGATTGCTCTTTAATAAACGACCTGGTAAAAATTCGATCGAAAAATAATAAACTTGCTTTTGGTCATTTTTGACATAACTCTTCCAAGTATTACGCCAAATTTCGGAGTAACCGGATTTGACCACTGAAACTAAAGTCTGATACAACTCGATCGGAGCAGCATCTTTGACATCTAAAGCAAACTTCTCGGCTAATTGCTTCTTAAACTCGCGTACAAAACGCTCCTGTGTGATTTTCATTAAGTATCCTCCCTTATAAACCGATAGCTGACAAACTCCTTGCGACTATCTTAAAATCTGTGTATACAAGTCCAAATAATTTTGACTTGCACTATCCCAACTAAAATCTGATTCCATTGCAATGCGCATCATCTTTTGCCAAACCTTTTGTTGATCATTGTAAACGCTAAGCGCCAACTTGATCTCTTCCATCATCCAAAATGAAGAGAATTTCTCAAAACCAAAGCCGGTCCCGACCTGTTCAATTGGATTATAAGCCCACACACTGTCACGTAACCCCCCGATCTGATGAACGATCGGCAAAGTACCGTAACGCATTGAGATCAATTGTGATAATCCACATGGTTCAAAAGCAGATGGCATCAAGAACATGTCACAGCCAGCATAGATCTGCTGAGCTAAATTAACATCAAAGTCGATGCTGACGCTGCATTTATCTGGATAACGTCCTGCAAAATAAGTAAAGTCATGCTCAAAATTCTCATATCCGGTGCCCAACAAGACAAATTGGACGTCAAATTGCATCAAATTTGCCATCTCTTGGACTACCAACTGAAAGCCCTTTTGATAAGTCAAGCGACTGACGACCCCGATCAATGGGACATCTTTTCTGACTGGCAACCCAAATTTCTTTTGCAAAGCAGCCTTATTTTTAGCTTTACCCTTTAAGTTCTTACGGTCGAATTTATACGGCAATGCCTTATCAGTCTTAGGATCAAAAGTATCATAATCGATCCCATTCAAGATACCTGAGAGCTTGTAATTGACCATCCGTAAAACTTCATCTAAGCCACATCCAAATTCAGGCGTCTGGATCTCAGCGGCATAAGATGGACTGACCGTATTGACCCGATCAGAATAAAAAATACCTGCTTTCATAAAGTTTACGGCTGTGCCCATTTGGATCGTTCCATCATCGTAGCGTTTAGTCGACATGCCAAAGAGTTCAGGCAAAACTTCACGCCCATACTGCCCTTGAAATTCAAGGTTGTGGATCGTAAGCACAGTTGCAATGCGGCTGAATGCTTCGATCCAACCGTATTTTTCCCGTAACAAGAAAGGAATAAAGGCAGTATGATAGTCATTGACATGTAAGATGTCAGGAATATAATTGATCCGCCCCATCAATTCGATCACGGCTTGTTGGAAGAAAGCAAAACGTTCGCCATCATCGTAATAGCCATAAAGATCAGGGCGATCAAAATAATACTTGTTATCTAAGAAATAATATTCGACCCCGTCTAATTCTAAAACTTTGACACCACAATACTCATTGCGCCAACCAACAGCAACATAAAAATTAAAGAGATCAGTCAACTGTGACTGATATTTTTCTGGCATTTTTGTGTAAAAAGGTAAAAAGACTTTAACTTCATTGCCCTTTTTAGCCATGCTCTTAGGTAACGCCCCGGCCACATCACCGAGACCCCCCGTTTTAAAAAATGGTGCGCATTCCGCTGCGGTAAATAAGATCTTCACTAGTTTTCGCCCCCGTAGATATCTGCCACAATATGACTATCTTTTGTGATCACAACTGGATTTTCAGGTGTTCCTTGAATGGTGACGCCAGCTTCTACTTCAACGTTTTTATCTAAGATCGCATATTGCAACTTAGCTCCGCGTTTGATCTGCGCATTACTCATGATCACAGAATCTTTGACACGCGCACCCTCTTCGATCGTAGTCCGTCGTGAGACCAAACTGCGATCGACTTTACCTTTGATGACACAGCCAGTCGCAAATTGACTGGAGTTGACATCAGAAGAATCGTAAAAGTGGGTCGCCACTTCGTTTTTAGTCCGAGTGATCACACGCTGACTGGAGAACAACAAAGTGTTGAAATGCTCTGGATCAAGCATATCCATGTTGGCATCATAGTAGCTCTTGATGTCATAAATATTGCTCAAGTAACCCGTATATTCGTAAGCACGTGTGTTGGTCCGTGTCATCTCACGGTTCAATAATTCCTGCACACTTGCTGGTGCACCTGCATTTTGACCCTTGTGTAACAGATCGATCAACCAATCAGTTTTGACTAAAAAGATGCTCATCGATAAGTTGTAAAGGTCAGAAGCTTCATCAAGCTCGCTGAAAATATCTGCTTGCTTAACTCTATTATCGTCTTCAAGCGTCAAAATGCAATCATCGGGCGCTATCTTTTCTTTAGGTACCCGTTTAAAGACGACCGTGATCTTGCTATCGTGAGCTTGATGAACATCCAAGATCGAACGCAAGTCGACATTACATAACATCTTATTGCCAAAGAAAACCGTATATTCTGATTTTGATTTCTTCAAAAAGCCGATCATATCACTAAAATATGGTTTACCTTCAACTTTTTTACGTAAGATATTTTGATAAAAGCCAAGATATTGGTAACTCCCGATGCTATCCAAGCCCCATTCACGACTACCACCTAAATGATCAAAAACTGACTTAAAGCGCCCGTCATTTAAGATCATGTAAACTGTCCTGATATTGGCATTGACAGCACTTGATAGTGCAAAGTCCATGATCCGATATTTACAATCAAAATAAAGTGTAGAGAGTGGGCGATTTGCCGTTAATGGCAATAACCCGTTATATTCATGCTCATTACCTAAAATCGCACACATCTTATTAGCCTTCATTAATTGTCACCCCTAATACTTCTGAATTGCCTACGACTGCGATCTCATCAGTTCCGTCGATCACAGAACCATCACCAATAATTGCATTTTCACCGATGATCGCACGGTTGATGATCACATTTTTACCGATCGAAGCGCCCGTCATCACAACACTATCCTTCACGACTGAGCCTTCTTTGACTTGTACATTAGCTGCTAAAATACTGTGATCGATCCTACCTGAGATAAAGCAACCATCCACGATCATCGAGTTTTTAACGCGTGCAGTGTTAGTGATGAATTGCGGTGGTGCGATCGGATTTTTCGAATAGATCGGCCACGTCTTGTCGCGCACATCTAGATCGCCTTCATTGTCGATAAATTCCATGTTGGTCGTCCATAAAGAATCGATCGTCCCAACATCTTTCCAGTAACCTGAGAAGTGATAAGCCTGCACATTATCGCCACTTTTAATGTAAAATGGAATAACGTTTTTACCAAAATCATACATATCAACGTCTTTTTTGAAACTATTCAACAAGACATCGCGCAAACGAGCCCAAGTAAAGATATAGATCCCCATTGAAGCGTGGTTGCTCTTTGGCTTTTCGGGTTTTTCTTCAAATTCAATGATCCGGTCATTTTCGTCGGTATTCATGATTCCAAAACGACTAGCTTCATCCCAAGGAACATCGATCACGGCCACACTGAGAGTTGCATTGCTCTTTTTGTGTTTAGCTAACATATCTTCATAATCCATCTTGTAGATATGATCACCTGAGAGAACTAAGAGATACTCTGGGTCCATTGAATCAATGTAGTCGATATTTTGGTAAATTGCATGTGAGGTACCTTCAAACCACTTAGAACCCTCATTATTTGAATAAGGTTGCAAGATCGTGACCCCAGAATCCAAACGATCCAAGCCCCAACTAGCACCATTACCGATATGATTATTTAAAACGAGCGGTTGATATTGGGTCACGACCCCAATATTTTTGATCCCTGAATTGACACAGTTACTCAAAGTAAAATCGATGATACGATACCGTCCCCCAAACGGTACGGCGGGTTTAGCGATATTTTGCGTTAATTTCCCTAGTCTGGTACCCTTACCACCAGCTAAGATCATTGCTAACATTTCGTTTTTCATTATTTTTTCGGACGCTTCACCTGACGTCCTTTACCTCCCTTAGCTTGTTGTTTTTGCTTTTTAGCGACTGTTTTTGCTTTAACTTTCTTTGGTTCTTTAGGTTCGAGATATTTCTTGTTGATGTAGCGCAAATTCACATCTTCTGGTTTTAAGATCACGACGCCTAGAGCCGGAACCGTTAAGCTGATCACTTGATCATAGTTCTTAAAGACTTTTTCTTTCGTCTTAGCCAATGGGTTATGTTTAGTCCAAGTCCCACCGAATTCTTCCATTTCCGTGTTCCAAACTTCACGATAACTCCCTGGATAGGGTACGCCGATCTCGAAGTTTTGTTGCTCGATCGTGGTGAGATTCATGACCACCACTAAGAAATCTTTCTTCCGCTTGCCATGGCGAATAAAACTCAAGATGGTCGCCGTCTTGTTATTAGCATCGATCACTTCTAAACTCTCTTCTTTATCCTCTAACTCCCATAGCGCACGGTGTTCACGATAAAATTCATTGAGTTTAGCTGTGAAATGTTGCATTTTCTTATTCAGTTCGTCATCTAAACTATCCCAAGTCAACCCTTCGTAGTAGCGCCATTCGATAAATTGACCAAATTCGCCCCCCATAAAGAGTAATTTTTTTCCGGGGTGTGTTATTTGATAAGTGAGTAAATTCCTAAGTTGGGCAAATTGCTTGTAGCGATCCCCACCCCACATTTTGTGCAACAGGCTCTTCTTACCATGAACGACTTCATCATGAGATAATGGCAAAATATAATTTTCCGATAAGCGATACATCCAAGAAAAGGTCAACATATCTAAGTGATCTCCTCTAAAGAGTGGATCCATTTGATAAAAGTTCAAGACATCATTCATCCAGCCCATATTCCACTTGTAATCAAAGCCTAATGAATCTTCTTCTAACATGCCCGTCACTTTCGTCCCAGCCGAACTTTCTTCAGCAATCAAGATCACCTTAGGATGCGCAAACTTGACTTCTTTGTTCAACTTGCGCAAAAAGTGCCAACCCTCTAAATTTCTGTTTCCACCATAAATGTTTGGTTTCCAAGGACCTTCATCATAATCCAGATAGATCATATTGGAGACCGCATCGACCCGTAAACCATCTAGATGGAATTTTTCGATCCAGAAAAAGGCACTTGAAAGCAAGAAGGATTGAACTTCTGGTTTGCCCAAGTCAAAGTTTTGCGAACCCCAACCGATATTTTTGGCGCGATCGGGATCTTCATATTCAAAAGTCGGCGTCCCATCGTAATATGGCAAGGTATCATCATTGATACAAAAATGACCTGGGACCCAATCCACGATCACTCCGATATTTTCTTTATGACATGCATCAACGAATGCTTGGAATTCTTCAGGAGTTCCATAAGCGGAACTGACCGCAAAATACCCGATCAATTGATACCCCCAAGAAGCACCTAAGGGATGTTCCATTAAAGGCATAAATTCAACATGGGTATAATTCATTTTCTTTAAGTATGGGATCAACTCTTTTGTTAGATCACCGATCGTATACGGGGTACCATCAGCATGTGACTTCCATGAACCGGGATGGATCTCATAAATGTTCATTGGACGTTCAAAGTAATTCGAACGTTTATGACGTCCGCGCCATAGTCCATCATGCCATTTATATTCTGGAATATCATAGATGATCGAAGCATCATTTGGACGTTCTTCAAAGCGAAAGGCAAATGGATCGATCTTATATACGATACGCCCATCATGTTGTTTGACTTTAAATTTGTACATTTGGCCACGTTTGGCATTGGGAGCCACCGCACTCCAAATACCATGATCTCCCAACTTCATTGGTAGATCTTCTTCCCAATCATTAAACTCACCAACTAGCCAAATTTGTTGAGCTTTTGGGGCCCACACGCGAAAGACATATCCCGCTTCTGCAGCTGGATGTGCCCCCAAAAAAGTTTGCGCATGAAAATTTTCGCCTCGGGCAAACGTTTCCATTTCCTGAGACAAATCAAAACCAGCGGTCATTCCTCTTTCCTCCTTATCAAAATAATTAACACATATCCTGTATACATAATAACATATCAATGTAAAAAACATTAAAAATATACCCTGTATTTTTAACAAAAAAATATATAACATTCTGTTAAGATATTTAAAAATATCCGTATTTTTACAGGTTTTTTGTTTGATACTCACTCCCACAAGGTGTATAATTGAATTTTAAGAATTAATTGAGACTTTAATTAACATTTTACTAATATATAAAATATTAAAGATAAAATAAAAACCAGAGTTTTGAGAATATCATCTCTTGACTCTGGTTTTTATATATAATTAGGCAATATGATTTTCCCGCAAGATCGTATTTACAACTTCTTGCATTTCAGGTGTTTTGACCCATTCCTCAAAATGATCAAAATCTTCAGCTGGCATTTCAAAATTTTCATTGATATATTTTTCGTACTTGATCAAACTACTTGAACGTGGGATATTCAGTTGTAAGATCCTAACGCTCTCAATAAATCCCCGTACAGCCGCTAATTCAGCCCGACCGTTTTGCGGAATATTGGAGATCTCGTAATATTTAGTGCCATCTTTACGCGTGATCTCTTCGATCAAATTCAAAGTTTCATTACTTTTCATCTAATAGCGTCCTCCCTTTTATCAAAAGTCCCATTCATTATACACAAAAACCGCTGTAGCTTCTAGTAAGACTACTAAGACTACAGCGGTTGCATAAGAGAGAAAGAGAATTGATTAGAAGGTAATTAATCATACCTTACACTCTTACGATATACCTTTTTGAAAGCGATGTCAAACTTTAACTCTCAAACTTTTAAATTTTTATTGTCCTTCAAAAAATCCCTACTCAAGTCAGCTTATCCATATTATAATAAATCTATAGTTCTAACACTTTAGACTTCACTAGTCTAAACGTTTTAGTAATAGATAAAGAAAGGATTCGCTATTTAAACTAACGCAGATAGCCTGGCTACTATTCATGATCAATCGTACTCAATTTAAAGCAAGCCTCTACTTAGGATTCTTCATTTCGCTTATTCGTCTAGTTTTTTTACTCTTAGATCAAACAAAGGGCGCTAAGGCTGAACTTCAGACTATGTTAGTCTTGTTTCATACCAATGCTTGGTTTGTTCCGATCTTATTTGCCCTACTTTACTTTTTCATCGTAACTAGCTGTATCTACTTGGCATTCAGGGTCTTAAATTACATAATCAATTTATTTAGATAAAGTGAAATATTAAAAAAGCAGGTATACACACCTGCTTTTTTTGATACTATTCTTCGATACCCATTTCAGCCTTAACGACATCTACGATCTGCATCACGTAGTCGTGGACCAATTCTTTAGTTGGTGCTTCTGCCATTACACGCAAAAGATCTTCGGTACCACTAGGGCGAACCAACACACGTCCTTCATTTCCCATTTGTTCTTCAACTTGTGCGATAACATCCTTGATTGCTTGATTTTCAAGGGCTAATTTCTTATCTGTTACACGAACGTTGACTAATTCTTGTGGATAAGTCATCACTTCGGCAGCCAATTCTGAAAGTGGCTTACCAGTTTGTTTGATCACATTCAATAATTGAAGTGCTGTTAACATCCCATCACCAGTTGTGTTGAAATCCAAGAAGACTACGTGTCCTGATTGTTCACCACCAACATTATAGCCACTCTTACGCATTTCTTCGACCACATAGCGGTCACCGACCTTTGTCTTGACCGAATTTAGTTCATGTTGTTCCATTGCCTTATACAAACCAATGTTACTCATGACGGTCGTTACGATCGTATCCTTCTTCAAACGGCCACGTTCACTCATATATTTCCCACAGATATACATGATCTTGTCACCATCGATGATATTTCCTAATTCATCGACTGCGATACAGCGATCGCCATCACCATCAAATGCTACCCCAACTTGAGCTTTAGTTTCTAAAACAAACTTAGCCAAAGCTTCTGGATGAGTAGAACCTACCCCAGCATTGATATTTAGACCATCTGGACTTGTAGCCATTGTTTCAAATTCAGCCCCCAGATCAGCAAACAACCGTGAAACTAAAGCACTAGTTGCACCATTAGCCCCGTCAACTGCGATCCGCATTCCACTGAGATCATCTGGGATCGTTTGTTCTAAGAATTGCGTATACTTTAAGGCACCTTCACGATAATTATTCAAAGTTCCTAAGCCTTCAGCTGCTGGACGCGGTAAGATATCTTCATCTTTTTCAAGTAATGCTTCGATCTCTTCTTCTTGATCGTCGGATAATTTGTAACCATCGCCCCCAAAGAACTTGATCCCATTATCTTGAACTGGATTATGCGAAGCTGAGATCATGACCCCTGCATCAGCGGCTTGTAAACGAACTAAGTAAGCAACACCTGGAGTTGTGATCACACCAAGTGAAAAAACTTCGATCCCGACTGAAAGTAGACCTGCGATCAACGCCTGTTCTAACATTTGGCCCGAGATCCGGGTATCACGTGCGACTAAGACCCGTGGTGGTTGTTCGCTATTTTTAGCGTGTTGCGTCAAAACATAGCCCCCACAGCGTCCTAACTTAAATGCTAATTCTGGTGTTAATGTTTGATTTGCAATCCCTCTGACACCATCAGTCCCAAAATATTTCATCTTAAATCCTCATTTCTTTATATACTCATTTTCAATTAGTAGTTTGATCGCTTGAATCTTCTGAACTACTTGTTGCACTGGAAGTTTCAGTCGTATCTTTTTTTGACTCATCCGTTGAACTTGGCTGACTTGAACTTGTGCTTTCCGCCGCTTTACTTGAACTCGAACTCGTTGGTAGTGAGCGTTCGAGCGGAGCATCAGCTTGCTCATCGCCAACTGTTATTTGCACAACGACCGAAGCTGGCGTAACACTGGCTACTCCCGCTTGGGTCGGACTCAAGCTGACCGTCTTAGTCGTTGATTCATTGACCCCAGTAACTGAGACTGGGACCCGCAAGCTATTTATCTTATTTAAAGCACTCTTAGTCCCTCGCAATTTGATCGACTTAGTTTCCGTTGAAAGCTGATACGTTTTACCAGGAACGCCGTTATTCTCGGTCACTAATTCTAATTTGACTTCCTTAGTTGCGGTGGCTTGGCTGATCGGTAAATTGACCTTGACCGTTTCTGGCGATAAGCTGACGGGCAAAGGATGCCCTTCTTTATCTAACGCCTGCAATAAAACGGTCCGACCATAATCGCCGTGACTATTTTCAGGTAAATTGAGGTTAGCTACCACACTATCCAACTTATTGATATCGACTTTAGCCCCGGTCACATCGACTGTTTGGGTACTTAGTGACGGGCTGCCCGCCACATAACCATTTTGGATCAAGCTGGTATCATATCTGACCTGGATCGGCATCTTGACCGTCTTTTTAGGCGCGATCTTGACTTTGATCTTTTCAGGCGATAAAGCTACACTCAATTCTTTATTGAAACCGCTCGTCTTTAACTTAACGGTGTGTGTACCTGACTTTAGATCTGATAGATCGGCATAGACTTCAAAATTCCGGGTATTGTCCAAGGCCGTGACCAGCGCACTAGGTCCTGAAATATCAACTTTGACTTGTTCAGGATAACCCGTAACGTAATACTTACTATTGTCAACATTTAAGGTCAACGGCACTTTAAGTGATAACGTCTTAGTCGTCGTCAATTTCGAATTAGCAACTTCTTTATCCGAGATCCGCGTCGTTCCTAGCCTTTGATAGCTAACATAGAAAAATAAGAGCAGTGCAAAAAACAGCGAGAGTAACCGATACATATTTTTAGTACCTAAAATTTTGTCAAATTTCAATGTTTTTGCCCCCTCTTACCAAAGATCTCAGTAAAAAAGCGCGCAACGGCATTCGTCTTTTCTTCTTGTGTTGGTACTAATTCATTATACAAGAGTTTACGATAATCTTGTTGCGTTAGATCACGGATCAATTCATTATTTTTAGTGATCGTCACACCACCAGTCTCTTCGGATACAACGATCGTCAAAGCATCAGTCACTTCGCTGATCCCAACAGCTGCTCGGTGGCGCGTACCTAATTCCTTTGGGATCAAATTACTTTCAGATAAAGGTAAGTAAGCCGCAGCAACGGCGATCCGATTATCTTTAATGATAACAGCCCCATCGTGTAACGGAGTATTAGGGATAAAGATATTGATCAATAATGCCCCGCTGACATCCGCATCCAGTGGGATCCCGGTTTCGATATAATCATCTAGCCCTGTATTCATTTGAACCGTGATCAAGGCACCGATCCGCCTTTTTGACATATATTGGATCGCTTGATCAAGGGCATCGACCAATTTTATCTCGGCTTCATTTTCTTTCTTATTATAGTTAGCAAATAACGACCCACGACCTAGATGCTCTAACCCGCGCCTGATCTCGGGCTGGAAGATCACGATGATCGCGATGATCCCCCAATTGATCACTTGGTCCATGATCCAAGAAACAGTCTCAAGTCCGATATACCAACTTGCCAACTTGATCAAGATAATAACTACGATCCCACGAAAAAGTTGGACCGCTTTGGTTCCGCGTAAGAGCATCATCAGCATGTAGATCACATACCAAACGACCAGAACATCTAGTAAGCTAACTAGATGCTGCCATGAAAATAGATTGCTCCAATCAAAAGACATAATTTCCCCCCTCTGCTACATTTCAACAATTTGTATTATAGCATGGATCACAAACTTTGGGGCAGGGAATACTTACTCACCCAATAATTTAAGATTTCGCTAAATCGAGTCAAAGATTACTCATCGTCCCTGATTTTTGCTACAATAGAGGGCAATAATGGCAGGTGATTTTTATGACAAAAAAATTGACTTGGATCGTTAGGGTCACGTTTTGGCTATATATGCTCTACGTTTACTTGACCGTTTATCGGCAAGGATCGTTTTACAGCTTTCTTTTGCTCAATACATTCCTCGGCTATATTCCGATCGAGATCGCTATGCATATGCACAAAACACAACCTAAACTGATCTACTGGGGGTTATTTTTACTATGGCTTTTATTCTATCCCAATGCCCCTTATGTGATCACCGATCTTTTTCACTTAGCGCGGATGGATCCGTATAATCCCACCAACGGATTAATGAGCTTTGATCTTCATATGTGGCTCAACTTTACCAATCTAGTTGCCAGCGCCTTTGGTTGTGCACTGATGGGGATGTGGAGTTTGGAGCATGTTACCCAGACGCTGCAAGCCCGTTTCAAATTACGAGGCTGGATCCCGCGCACATCGCTTGCTTTGATCTTGACTTTAGCCGCTTCGATCGGGATCTATGTGGGGCGTTTCTTACGCCTTCACACAGCTTATCTTTTTATCGAGCCTGATGCCGTCATCAAGCAACTCATTGCGATGTGGAACCCACGCATGTTGATCTTTGTGATCTTTATGACGATCATTCAACTCATCATTTGGGCTGCGATCGCCATTGGTCGCCAGTTGATCAACCAATATGACAGTCAAAATAAGCTTCTCTAACATAAATGGTTAGCAAAAGACCCAGTATGGTACAAATCATGCTGGGTCTTTTACTACATTCTTATTTTATTTTTCTTCACCGATGATCCGGACCTCAGTCTCCAATCGAACATCGAATTCTTTTAAGATCACAGCTTGAATATGCTTGATCACAGCCAAATAATCTGTCGCTGTTGCTCCACCGATATTCACGATAAAGCCAGCATGTTTTTTAGATACTTGCGCCCCACCGATCGTAAAACCTTGAAGTCCTGCATCGTGGATCAATTTCCCCGTAAAATGGCCAACTGGACGCTTAAAGACGCTCCCACATGACGGATACTCCAGTGGTTGTTTAGATGCCCGCAAGAAATTGAGTTCATCCATCCGTTGCCGGATCTGTTGCTTATCGCCTGTTGCCAATTCAAAGGCAGCTTCTAATACGATATCGTCTTCGGCTTGTAAACGGCTCATCCGATAACCAAATCTTAATTCTTCGTTAGTGTAAGTTTTTAGCTCGCCTTGAGGTGTCACCACGGTAACTTGGGCTAAGACATCCTTGATCTCGCCCCCGTAAGCACCAGCGTTCATAAAGACCGCGCCACCGATCGAACCGGGGATCCCCGCGGCAAATTCCAAACCGGTCAAACCGTGTTGATATGCCACTTCAGTCGTTTCGATCAAAGAAGCCCCAGCAGTCGCGTGAACTTTGTTTCCATCACACCAGATCTCATTTAATTCGGTCAAGATCATCACTAATCCACGGATGCCACCATCTTGGACGATCAAATTGCTAGCATTGCCGATCACGGTCAAAGGCAGATCATTTCCCTTAGCAAATACAACTAAAGCTTGGGCTTGTTTGCCCGTTGTGGGAAATGCTACGATATCCGCTGGCCCACCGGTTTTTGTGTTGGTGTACAAAGATAACGGTTCAGCTAAACGGATCTTGATCTCTGGAAATTCATTTATGATTTTTTCATTTATTGTCATTGTCATGTTTTACACCTTTAAATCTCTTTTATCTTCTTAATTTTACCATTTTTTATTTTGACTTGCGATAGTCCTTGCCTTATCCTTAGGTAAATAAGTTTATTTAATAGTGAGGCGTGCTGATGAAATTTATTTCGTGGAATGTGAATGGCTTGCGAGCTGTTTTAAAGAAAAATTTTTTAGAAGTTTTTACCGACTTAGATGCTGACTTCTTCTGCTTACAAGAAACTAAACTCCAAGCAGGTCAAGTTGACCTAGATCTACCTGATTACTATCAATATTGGAATTATGCGCAAAAAAAGGGCTATTCCGGAACAGCTATCTTCACCAAGAAAAAGCCACTGGCTGTAACTAAAGGACTCGGACTTGCTGAATTCGATCAAGAAGGTCGGGTTTTAACGTTAGAATATGAAGATTTTTATCTCGTAAATTGTTATACCCCTAATTCGCAAGATAAATTAAAGCGCTTGGATTTTCGCCTTCAATGGGAAGCAGCTTTTAGCGATCATCTAACCAACTTAGCAACCAAAAAGCCCGTTATCTTATGCGGCGACCTAAATGTGGCTCATAATGAGATCGACCTCAAAAATCCTAAACCAAATCAAAAAAATGCCGGGTTTAGTATCCAAGAACGCCAAGCGATGACCGCCTTATTAGCACGGGGCTTCACCGACACTTTCAGACACATTTACCTTGATAAAACTGGCGCTTACTCGTGGTGGAGCTACCGGTTCAATGCTAGAGCACGCAATGCTGGTTGGCGGATCGATTATTTCATCTGCTCCAATGCTCTACTCCCCCAAGTAAAGGACAGTCAGATCCTACCTGAGATCTTAGGTTCTGATCACTGCCCCGTAATGCTAGAGACCAATGAACTAAATTAAATTTATCATACTATGAAAGGAAGTTATCAATGAATTTTATTGCTTTTGATTTCGAAACTGCTAATGCTAAACGCAGTAGTGCCTGTTCATTAGCCCTTTCTGTTGTTCGCGATGGTCAAATCGTTGATGAGCTTTATTCTTTGATCGATCCCCAGACTTATTTTTCGAGCTTTAACACTAAGATCCACGGTATTACCGCCAAAGACGTCGCCAATGCCCCAACGTTTGTGGAGCTCTGGCCCCATATCAGTGACTTTTTTACTCCCGATCAATTAGTGGTAGCCCATAATGCTCCATTTGACTGTAGCGTCTTAAACAGGACCCTAGCAGCTTATGATCTAGCGACCCCGAGCTTCATGGTCCTAGATACAGTCAAAACCAGCAAGAAATTTTATCAAGATCTCCCCAACCATAAGCTAAACACCGTCTGTGATAGCCTAGGTATCGACTTAAAACATCACCACAATGCGCTTTTTGACAGTCATGCTTGTGCTGAGATCTTATTGCACCAAGCTAAGGAATTTGGGACAACAAAGTTAAAGCCTTTTGTGCGTCAATACAATAAATAGTAAAAACGTTCAATACCGTATAAACAACAAGGGACCTAGCATGAATTTACATCGTACTAGGTCCCTTGTTGTATTGAATTTTACCCGCTATAAGTTGGCTATCAATTGTTCATAGTGAGCTCCATGTGGTTCAAAGACTAGTGTCCGCTTGTCATCGTCTGTTTCGTCTTTTAACAGCTTGACGACCAAATATTGCGCTGGAAGTTCATCAGCAACAAATTGTGACCACTCGACCACACTGACACCTTCACCATTAAAATATTCTTCTAACCCTAGATCAGCTCCACCAGTATCTTCTAAACGATAAACATCCATATGATACAAAGGCAAACGACCTTCATGGTACTCACGGATCAAAGTAAAAGTCGGACTTTTAACATTTTTTTTGATCCCAAGTCCCTTAGCTAAGCCCTTTGTAAAAGTCGTCTTTCCCGCTCCAAGATCACCATCTAATAAGATAAGATCTTGGGGCTTTAAATATGACGCCAATTTTTGAGCGAGCGCTTGTGTTTCTTCTGCATTACTTACTTGAAATTCCATGTTACTTCCCATCTGCTGCCTGTGCGGCTGTGATCAATGATACTTTGTAGACTTCTTCTTCGTCACATCCCCGTGACAAGTCTGAAACTGGTTGATTCAAGCCTTGTAAGATCGGACCGACCGCTTCAAAGCCGCCTAAACGTTGGGCGATCTTATATCCGATATTACCTGATTGTAATTCCGGAAAGACAAAGACATTGGCTTTTCCAGCTACCGGTGATTCGGGTGTTTTTTTAGCAGCAACTCCGGGTACAAAAGCAGCGTCAAATTGTAATTCACCATCGATCTCTTCTTCGGGTGCTAATTTTTGAGCGATCTTAGTTGCTTCGATCACTTTTTCAACTAATGGTGATTTAGCAGAACCCTTAGTCGAAAAACTCATCAAAGCGATCCGGGGTTCAATATCAAATAAGCGTGCTGTTTTAGCACTTTCAACCGCGATCTCAGCTAGATCTTGGGCATCGGGATCGATATTGATCGCACAATCTGAAAAAATGTATTTTTCATCGCCTCGTAGCATCAAGAAAGCCCCACTTGTCCGTCTGACATTTGGCTTTGTCTTGATGATCTGTAACGCTGGTCGAACTGTGGCCCCAGTTGAGTGGATCGCCCCCGAGACCATTCCATCGGCTTGACCTAAATAAACCAGCATCGTCCCAAAATAGTTTACGTCCTTTAACATCTCGGCAGCTTGCTCGGGCGTATTTTTGCCCTTCCGGCGCTCCACAAAAGCAGCCACTAACTTATCAAATTCTTCTTTAGGATAAGTTTCTGGATCTAAAGCTTGTAAATTTTGTGGTAAAGGCTCACGGCTATGCGCTTGAACTTGTTCTCTAGAGCCTAACACGATCGGCGTCAATAATTCTTCTTTGGCTAGACGAACCGCTGCATTGACGACCCGACTGTCATTTCCTTCTGGGAAGACCAACGTCAGTGTTTGCTTACTTACTTTTTGCTTTAATGTTTCTAAGATCTCCATTTAAAATCCTCCTTTTTGTGACACATTTACGGTCTGTGGCAATTGCCAGTCGATCGGTGTTTCCCCCATTGCCTCTAAGGCTGCATTCGTTTTTGAAAATGGTTTTGAACCAAAAAATCCCCGACTTGCCGATAACGGACTCGGATGTGATGACATGATGACTACATTTTTACTCTGATCGATCAAAGCCAGCTTATTTTGTGCTGCTTTTCCCCACAAGACAAACACAACTGGCATAGGTCGCTTGGACAATTCCTGGATGGCTAGATCTGTTAAAGCTTCCCAGCCTTGACCACGATGAGAAAATGCTTGCCCATCTCGGACAGTCAAGACCGAATTGAGCAATAATACACCTTGCTTAGCCCACTTTTCGAGATAACCATGGTTTACCGGTGCGATCCCTAAGTCACTTTGCAATTCTTTATAGATATTTTGCAGTGACGGTGGGACTTTGACTCCAGGTAAAACTGAGAAACTCAAACCATGAGCTTGATCGGGGCCATGATACGGATCTTGGCCTAAGATCACCACTTTGACTTGTGAAAAAGGTGTCCATTCAAAGGCCTCGAAGATGTGGTACATATCTGGATGGATCGCGTAATGACCATATTCATATTTTAAAAAGTTATGCAGTTTGGCATAGTTTTCCGATTCGAACACTGGCGCTAAAACTTGCTGCCAATCATTATGAATCAATTCTTTCAATATATTACACCTCGCATTAATTTTACCATAACTGAAAAATAATAACACCGTTAGCGCTTACAAGTGCTAGGTGTGTAAAATTTTTACTTTCATGTTAGAATAAAGTCATTAGATAAATTAAGGTGGGATATTATACTATGGTTCAAATTATTGCGTCTGACATGGACGGAACATTGTTAAACGACAAAATGGTCATTTCCAAGCGAAATGCTGCTGCAGTCAAGGAAGCACAAAAACAAGGGGTCCATTTTATCGTTTCAACTGGACGTGCTTATGATGAAGTTAAACCGTTGATCACCGAAGCAGGCTTTAACTGCCCAATGATCACCTTGAATGGAGCCTTTGTTTTAGACGAAGAAGGTAAAGAGATCAGCGCTGCTCCGATCCCAGACTCCATTGCCAAAAAGATCATGTTGACTTTGAAGAAAAATGGACTCTACTTTGAAGTGATCACAGCTAAAGGCGTTTGCTCTGATAACAAGGCTAAACGGATCGAAAATTTTGCTGAATTATTAGCTAGCATCAGTCCTGATACCCCTTATAAATTAGCTGTGACTCTGGCTTCGGCCCGCATGGAACTTATGAATATCAATTACGTTGACAACTATATGGACTTAGTTGATGATCCTAAAACTGTTATCGGTAAGATCGTGGTCTTTAGTCCTGAAGGCCAAAAAGTTTTAGGACCGATCAAAGATGAACTTTCTAAAAATGACAATCTTGTGATCACATCTTCGGGTCCCGGAAATATCGAGATCAACCACGTCAATGCACAAAAGGGTGTCGCACTCCAAGCTTATGCGGATAGCTTGAACATCCCAATGGACAATGTAATGGCGATCGGTGATAACAACAATGACGTCTCGATGCTCAAAGCTGCTGGGATCAGCTATGCCATGGGCAACGGTAGTGATGAAGTTAAGATGTTAGCTAAATACATCACTGCACCTAACACCGAAGATGGCGCTGGGATCGCGATCGAAGAAGTTTTGGCTAAGAAAAATTAAAGTCAATCAGTGCTAGCAAGAGCGAGGTGCTTAATGTGCGCAATCTATATACTCGACGCACCGAACTGTCCAATCGTGGGACCATCCGCGTCAAAGATAGTTCTGGTCGCCTGATCTACCTATTAGTTGGCAAATGGGGCCTTTCACCTGGCGTCTTATCAGTCTATGACGTTACAGGTAAGCGACTAGCCGAGATCAAACAGCGGACCCTGGGCCTTTTTCCAAAATTTGATCTCTATGACAAACGCCACCATGTTGGTTCTTTGCGACGTTATTATGGTATCAGCCATGAAATGCTCTTTGTCAAAGGGCTCAATTGGTTTATCATCGGTAATCTAATGACATTTAACTACAAAGTCTACCATGGACGCCAATGTATCATGACGATCTCAGAAGTTCAAACCGCTACTGGGACTGCCTTAGAATTTCATATTGCTGAACAGGCCGATGAACCGCTATGTTTTTGTATTGCTGCGATCCTCGATCACTGGGCACGTCTTGACCTAAAAGCCAAGAACAAAGCTTACTATGGTAAATTAGCTTGGTGACTTGACACACTGAATGGGTGATAAGAATACAAATTTTTTTACTAACTGTCGGTGGATCATTTTTAGTGCTATGTATTCAATTTTTTAGAGGTAAATGGTTACGTTTGCTGGCTGGTAACACTTTTGGTGACATTTCACCGCTAGCAGCCACTAAAGCTGGTAAACATGTTGCTTTGATCATGCTCAGCTTTGGCTTGGCTTTGATCTTATTAGCTTTTGCTGACTCTAGGACAGATATGTTAAGCCTGATCTTGTTTAGCGTAGGTACGATCTATACTATAAGCTTAGTCATTTTGACTTACTACTTTTGGCTCAAGAGCTGATAAAAAAGAGCATTCGAAATTCTTTAAATTTCGAACGCTCTTTTTTTATCCCAGTTTTGCGACCAATTCTTCTAATTTTGTAGTGATCTCAACGGGTAATTCTTCTTGTGGATGCGTCTTGGTGTAATTATTTACCCAATCTAGACGATCTTGCAAACGTTGGCGTAATTTTTTAGCATAGGCGGTATCATTTAAATCAACCTCATACCCTGGAAGACTTAGATAACTCATCTGTGGTAATGCACCAAATTCAGTCCAATCAGCTGTTTCATTGGCGATCGCTTCTAAAATGCCCAACGTCGTATCTTTATCGATATTTTTACCGTTATACGAATCCGTATTGATGATATAACAATTAGCCTGCTGTTTTTCAAAGAGTTCCTTGAAGTCTTGATAATCCTCTGTCAGCGGATAGACTCTAAATGGGTTAGCAAACGGCTCGATCACTAGCTTATTGCGGGATTCACCGATAACATTTTCCGCCGTCGAACGCTTAGTCGCTAAAGTCAATCCAAAGGTCGCTGCGATCACGGGATCCGATAATTTAACGACTGGTGGCAAACTGTCATCTTTCATGATCCAAAAGATCGAATCAAGTGGTGCTTGTTCACGATCGACCCGATTTTTAGCCGAATAACGTGATTTGATCGTACGACCATTACCGTTGCGCAAGTCATCAGTTACTAAGATCTTCTTGCCCTGCATATCTTGTGTAACTCCAACATTCATTACGGTAGTGAAGTATTCCATTTCTTTTGATCCAGGTAAATAATCACTTGTCTTGTCAAAATATGCTGGTTCAAGCGCGATCGAACTCCCATCCTTACGATCAATGATAAAAGCATCATCGTGTAAGATCGTGATATCATCGAATTTTCCAGCATGTTTGGCATGAGTCAGAGTCGACTTGCCTGAACCAGAAAGACCGTAGAAGGCAAAGACTTTATCCTCTTTATCTTTGAAATGAAATGTCTTTTCCCCTCCATGACATGCAGTATAGCCATTGCGATGCGCTGTTGCCCAAGCAAGGGTCAAAGTTGCCTTTTTTAACTCACCAAAATAGCGTAGCCCTAGGATCGCAGCTACATTATGTTCGGGATCAAAAAGCGCTAAGCCATCTGGATATTGAGGATCATTCCATTCAGGATCACAGTAAAGATAGATATCGTCTTCACTGTACGCTTTAGAAGCTGCATAGCGCTTAGCATACTCTGAATCAAGGATCTGGAAATTCAGTAAATACGATAGCAAATTGACCTCATAACCCTTTGGTACCATCAGATGCGCTTTTAACATGAACTCTTCATCCAAGCCTACGATCGCTTGTGCTTGATAAAATTGACGCTCATTTCCTTGATAGACTGCTTCACGCAAAACGGCCTCTAATTCATCATTATCTACTCCAGGGCGACCTAAGATCTTCCGTGCAGCTGCTGTTCGACCCACGATCCGTCCATGATTATCGACTAACATCACAGCATCTTTAGGTAAACCTAGTTCACTGGTATGCTTGATCGGTTGATCGGTCACGATCGTTTTTGGACTCTTTTTAGCTAGCTCGTATGCCATCTTTAAGTCAGTTACCGCCTGAACATTATTTCCATAGAAGGCAGTCTCAATGATCGTTTTAGTTGGCGAAAATAAGCGATTACGCCCATTTATTTCAGTCGTTTCAAATCTTTCACGTGTACTCATCTTCCGCTACACCCCATTCTCTAAATATTTAGTAAACCTTTAAAAATAGCAATTAAAGCACTTACATTAACAAGAATAGTTTAGCACAGATCGTATCAAAATAGTTAAATTTTATACCTTAAAAAAAGAGTAAGAATTACTTCTCACCCTTTTAAAACTATAAACGTTCTTTTTTATTGATCTTTTGGACATCGATCAGCGGACAGCCGGCATTGTGGCACGAACTACATTCGCTGTTTTTTTGCTTAATGATCCTAGTATACACGACCCATGCAACTAGCCCAAAGATCACTAGACCCAAGATCACCGTTGCGACCATTCTGAATCCCTCATTTCTATTGCTTGTTCTAACGGTTGTGGTTTACTTTTCTTGATAAATAAGCCGTAAACGATCAATGTGATACCTAATAAAACAAGGATCACATTATAGCTTGAATAATCACCACTTGCAAGGACTGAGATCTGATAGATCAACATGGCTGCTAAATAAGCTAAAAACGTTTGGTAACCGATAGCACGCCAAGTCCAACTCGCATCCCCATATTCTTTATGCATTGCTCCGATCGCAGCAAAACACGGCGCACATAACAGATTGAACGCCAGAAAAGCATAGGCTGCCATTGGGGTATAGGCTGCTGTCAAAAGTTGGTCAAAGCGCGCTTGGGTCGGCGGATTGCCAAAAGCCACTTGAAGAGTCGCGACACAATTTTCTTTAGCGATCAAACCAGTCAAGACAGCTGAGACAGCACGCCAATCGCCAAATCCAAGGGGCACAAATACTGGAGCTAATAAGCTTCCGATACTCTTCAACATACTGCTTTCTTGGGGAACTTGTTCTAATCTAAAATTGAAATTCGATAAAAACCAGATCACGACCATTGAAGCAAAAATGATCGTTCCTGCTTTTTGGACGAAACCTTTACTCTTTAGCCAAACATACCGTACGATATTATCTAATCTGGGGAGATGATAAGCGGGTAACTCCATCACAAAGGGCTGAGGATCGCCAGCAAATAAAGCCGTTTTTTTCAAATAGATCCCCGAGCCGATCACAGCAATGATCCCTAAAAAATAAGCCGCTGGAGCAGCTAAACTTTGACCCTTAAAAAAAGTCCCCACGATCAAAGCAATCACGGTCAATTTAGCCGAACATGGCATAAAAGTCGTTAGCATGATCGTCATCTTGCGATCTTTTTCGGCTTCGATCGTTCGGGTCGCCATGATCCCAGGAACTCCACAGCCCGTAGAAACTAATAGCGGGATAAACGATTTGCCCGATAAATTGAAACGCCGAAAGATCCGATCCATCACGAAGGCGATCCGAGACATATAGCCACAGTCTTCTAAGATCCCTAAACATAAAAAAAGCATCATGATCTGTGGCAAAAAGCCGAGCACCGCTCCGACCCCACCGATGATCCCATCAATGATCAGTCCTTGCATAAACGGAGCTACTTGCCATGAGCTAAGCAGATCTGCGGTAAATTTAGGAATATACTCTCCAAATAAAACATCATTTAACCAATCCGATCCAGCTGTTCCAATAACTTGGATCGATAAATAATAAACAGCCCACATGACTCCAAAAAAGATCGGCAATGCCAAAAAGCGATTCGTCACGAAAAGATCGATCCGATCAGAGATGCTCAATGAAAAATCGCCTTCATCGATCACACATTGATCCATAACGCGTGAAATAAAGTCATAGCGGGCATTAATGATAATACTGCTACTCTCATCGTCAAAAATCTTTTCTGCTGTTTGGATCAAGTCAGCGATCGTTTCTCGGCGTTTAGCATCTAACTTCAATTCAGCCCGGATCTGTTCATCGCGTTCAAACAACTTGATCGCGTAAAACCGCAACTCATCTTTGGCTACGATCCCCTGTAACTGGTCTGTTATTTGAGCTAAAGCTGATTCTAACCGGGGATCGTATTTGGGAATGATCTCTGGTGGGGCTTGCTTTTTTTGTATCTCCCCCACTAATATATCGATATTTTTCCGTTTGAGCGCACTGATCTTGATCACTGGGATCCCCAAAAGATAAGCTAACTTTTTCGTATTGATCCGTCGCCCTTGTTTTTTTAAGAGATCGGCCATATTTAACGCCAATACAAGCGGTATCTTAGTTTCTAATAATTGCAAAGTTAAGTATAAATTGCGCTCGATATTGGTCGCATCAACTACATCAACGATCTTCGCTGGTCGTTTTTCCAATAAATACTTACGTGTGACTAATTCTTCTGGTGTATATGGTGATAGTGAATAGATCCCAGGTAGATCTTGTAATAAGATCGCCTTATCCTTTTTTAAATACCCTGCCTTACGCTCGACCGTAACCCCTGGCCAATTTCCAACGCGCTGATTAGCTCCAGTCAAATAATTGAATAAAGTCGTTTTACCACTATTGGCATTTCCGGCTAGTGCTATTTCTTTCATATGCTTATCTCCCTTACCATGATCAACTCAGCTTCCGATCGACGTAAGGTCAGCTTATAGCCCCGTAACAAGATCTCGAGCGGGTCGCCTAATGGTGCTGTGTTTACTAGAGTAACTAAAGTATTTTGCGTCAATCCCATATCCATCAGGCGCCGCTTTAATTCTTTTTTACCACCTATCTTGGCAACTAAACAGCTTTGTTTTAAATTCAACTGGGAAAGCGGCTTTAATTCTTGCTCCGCTAGCTCATTAACACTTAAAACCTCAATACAACTTGCAATACTATCACTTAAAGCTAGACGTTGCCCTTGAAAATGGATCATAGCCCCATTGGCCTGCATATTTTGAGTGATCACTGTTAAAACTTTACCTCGCACCATCCCCATCTCGCTGAGACGTTTTTTCAATTGATGCTCCGCCGTCACTTGAGCTACGACATATTTGCCCCGCGTCATTACTTCAGATAATTTTTGCATTATCTCACCCCCCAATTCTAATTGAGAATTATTTTCAATTACAATTTAAAAATAGCATAATTCCGCTTTCATTTCAAACAAAGACCTGTAAAAATAGCGTACTATCAGCAGATAGTACGCCATTAACTAAAAGAATAATTTAGCAGCCCCAGCGGCTAAGATCAATAATACGATCGAAGAGATCAAAGCTGCTGTAAAGACGCTTTTACCACGTTTAGCAATCACCGCAAAGTTGACCGACATTCCTAAAGCAGCCATTGCCATTCCCAAGAAAATATAAGCTGCTTGAACTAAACCATCGATCAAAACTTGAGGTAACGGAATAAAAGTTCCAATGATACTTGAGATCAAGAAACCAGCCATAAACCATGGAATTGGTAATTTTTGTTTTCCAGTAGTCGTTGTGCCCTTAGCTTGATTTCTTTTAGCAAGTAGTTTTTGATACCAAATACCGATCAATAACGCTACGGGAGCTAACAATAAGACACGTGATAGTTTCATGATCAAAGCATCATCTAAACTAAGTGTCCCCCCAGCTCCACCAGCAGCAACGGCATGGGCGATCTCATGTAGTGAGCCCCCTGCCATGATCCCAAACTGCGACTGTGTCATATGTAATACTGGCTTTAATCCGATCTCGATCAAAGTAAATAAAGTCCCCATCACGCAGACCACTGCGATCGCTAAAACTTCATTTTCTCGCTTAGTCTCTTCATCAACACCATCACCGGTGATCTGTGGTGAAACACCCATAACAGCAGCCGCGCCACAGATACCACAACCGGCAGCTGTTAAGATCGCTAAATCACTTTCCGCTCCAAAACGTTCACAGAGATAATACGTTAAACAGATCGTCACGGCAACTAAGAAAATAGCGATCAAGATCGTTTTAACACCAGCCTGAGCTAATTTCATCAAATTGAGTCTAAACCCTAACAAAATGATCCCTAGCCGTAAAAATTTATTAGAAATAAAACCAATCCCTGTTTTGGAAGCATTGATCCAACTAGGTTTAACTTGTAAAGCCATCCCTAATAACAAGGCGATCACTAATGTCCCGACTAATTTTAACCCTGGCAGTTTAGCAAGTAACACCCCTAATACAGCACAAGCTAGCGTTAAAACCGCAGCTTGCCAAAAGGAACGTGTTTTAAGTACTTTCAACATTCTCACTCCTATATGGTAATATTTATTGTATATATTAGCCTAAAAATACTAGCTTTATTTAAAAAACTTGGTAATACTAGATTCTTAAACAAAGCATCATAATTTACACCAACATTAACATAATAAATTATAACTAATTTTTTTGCACGAAAAAAGGCTAGATTTAATATCTAGCCTTTAAAATGATACCGGTGATCGGGGTCGAACCGATACGTCCTCAACGGACACTGGATTTTGAGTCCAGCGCGTCTGCCAATTCCGCCACACCGGCATAATTAAATTTTATTAGTTACCTTATATTAAGCCAACAAAAGGCGGTAACCGGATTTGAACCGGTGATAAAGGTTTTGCAGACCTCTGCCTTACCACTTGGCTATACCGCCATTTCAAAAGGAACAAATCCCTAAACTGGGGTAGCTGGATTCGAACCAGCGCATGAGGGAGTCAAAGTCCCTTGCCTTACCGCTTGGCTATACCCCAATCAAAGGGCGATAGGTGGGAATCGAACCCACGCGTGCCGGAGCCACAATCCGGTGCGTTAACCACTTCGCCACTATCGCCATCATGGCAGGGATAGTAGGAATTGAACCCACACCGACGGTTTTGGAGACCGTAGTTCTACCTTTAAACTATATCCCTATCATAAAAAATGGAAGGGAGTGGATTCGAACCACCGAACCCGAAGGAGCGGATTTACAGTCCGCCGCGTTTAGCCAGACTTCGCTACCCTTCCATGGTGGCGCGGGACGGAATCGAACCGCCGACACAAGGAGCTTCAATCCTTTGCTCTACCAACTGAGCTACCGAGCCACAACAATATTTAAAATGCAATCAATAATTGCAACGGTCCTAACCGGATTCGAACCGGTGATCTCCTGCGTGACAGGCAGGCGTGATAACCCCTACACCATAGGACCATAATTATA
>NZ_AYYW01000042.1:0-298 GCF_001434535.1 Ligilactobacillus animalis KCTC 3501 = DSM 20602 | reverse complement strand
CTGTGACCCTCTGCTTGTAAGGCAGACGCTCTCCCAACTGAGCTAATCCTCCATAAGTGACCCGTACGGGATTTGAACCCATGTTACCGCCGTGAAAGGGCGGTGTCTTAACCACTTGACCAACGGGCCATAATTTTAAAACGGAGAGTAAGGGATTCGAACCCTTGAAACAGGTTAGTACCCGTTTACATGATTTCCAATCATGCTCCTTCGGCCAACTCGGACAACTCTCCATTAAAATTAACTCCGGCAGGCGGACTCGAACCGTCGACAGCCTGATTAACAGTCAGGTGCTCTA
>NZ_AYYW01000006.1 GCF_001434535.1 Ligilactobacillus animalis KCTC 3501 = DSM 20602 | reverse complement strand
TAACGCCGATAGTAGTTAGGGGATCGCCCCTTGCGAGGGTAGGAAGTTGCCACGCGACCAAAGTCGTTAGTCGATTTGACTAGCGGCTTTTTTTGTGCAGTTAGAAAAAACTCAGCAGTAATAAAGCCACTGCTGAGAGGTAGTAGACAAAAGATCATAAAAAGATGATGAATAGCAGACAGAGAAAGACAAAGAGTAGATATAAGCTCGTTTCGAACCAAGATGTCCCACACTGATACTTATTAGAGAAGAAAGTCTGCATGATAAGTAAAATAAATGCCGTTCCATAGCCTAAAATACGGAGTGTGAGATCAAGCTCAAAAAATAATTCAATGATCAGTAGACCGATCAGCAAAAGATCGCTCAATAACAGATAGAGATCAAACTTCTTCATCAAATATCTCCACCTTCCTTAGCTCAATTTTAAATTAACTATAGCACATTTTCATTGGTCTAGTTTATTTGTTGCCTATGTAAACAGCTAAAATACTTGCTTTTAGATAAGTTTAAAAAAATTATGTGAAAAATATAAGCGAAAGGGTTTACATTTTTAAGAAGAGTCGCTATAATAAAAAATGTAATGAAACCGATTGCATAAACCGGTTGCATAACTTAACGATTTAGAGATAATTTTTAAAGGAGTGAGGTAGTTGAAAGCACAATTTCAAAAGTTTTTCAGTTTCGAATTTTGGCAAAAGTTCGGTAAATGTTTGATGGTCGTTATCGCCGTAATGCCTGCTGCTGGTTTGATGATCAGTATCGGTAAAACATTGGCAATGATCGATCCGAATATGACCGCCCTAGTTACGACTGGTGGGGTTATTGAACAGCTCGGTTGGGGTGTTATCAATAACTTGAATATCCTCTTCGCATTAGCGATCGGGGGTAGCTGGGCTAAGGAACGTGCTGGCGGTGCTTTTGCTGCAGGTTTAGCATTTATTTTAATTAACATCGTAACTGGTACCGTCTTTGGCGTTAATGCTGAAATGATGGCAGACTCTAAGGCTTATGTACATACCATCTTTGGTAGCAAGATCTTAGTTAGTGATTACTTTGTTAACGTTTTAGGTGCACCAGCACTTAACATGGGTGTGTTTGTCGGTATTATTGCTGGTTTTGTTGGGGCTACAGCTTACAACAAATACTACAACTTCCGTAAATTGCCTGATGCTTTATCATTCTTCAATGGTAAGCGCTTTGTTCCATTCGTAGTTATCTTACGTTCCACGATCGTAGCGTTAATTTTAGCTATTATTTGGCCAGTTATCCAATATGGGATCAACAGTTTCGGTATGTGGATCGCTACTTCCCAAGAAACAGCACGCTTCTTGGCACCATTCCTATATGGTACTTTAGAACGTCTCTTACTTCCATTTGGTTTACACCACATGTTGACGATCCCGATCAACTACACCTCATTAGGTGGGACTTACGAGATCTTAACTGGTGCTCAAGCTGGTCACCATGTGTTCGGACAAGATCCATTGTGGCTTGCTTGGACAACTGACTTGGTCAACTTGAAGGGTGCCGGCGACATGGCTAAATACAACTATGTCTTAACACACTGGACACCAGCTCGTTTCAAAGTTGGTCAAATGATCGGTTCAACTGGTATTTTGATGGGTCTAACACTTGCAATGTATCGCAATGTTGATCCTGATAAGAGAAAACAATACAGCTCAATGTTTATCTCAGCTGCACTTGCTGTCTTCTTGACCGGTGTTACAGAACCACTTGAATACATGTTCATGTTCGTTGCAGTGCCACTATATATCGTTTATGCGATCATGCAAGGTTTAGCCTTTGCATCAGCTGACCTTATCAACTTACGTGTTCATTCTTTTGGTAACATCGAGTTGCTTACACGCTCACCAATGGCATTTAAAGCTGGTTTAGGTCAAGATATCTTCAACTTTGTTTGGGTATCCTTGCTCTTTGCTGTAGCAATGTACTTTATCGCAAACTTCATGATCAAGAAATTCAACTTGGCAACACCAGGGCGCAATGGTAATTACGATGGTGTCGATACTGGTGATACAGGTTCTGATTCTGCAACAACAGCTGATGGTCAAGCTGATCCTAACTCACAAGTTGTTAAGATCATCAACTTGCTTGGCGGTCGCGAAAATATTTCCGACGTTGATGCCTGCATGACGCGTCTACGTGTAACTGTTAAAGATAGTGCCAAAGTTGGTTCTGAAGAAGAATGGAAGCAAGTTGGTGCGATGGGCTTGATAGTTAAAGGTGAAGGTGTACAAGCTGTTTACGGTCCAAAAGCCGATGTTTTGAAATCTGACGTCCAAGACTTACTTGACTCTGGTGTCGAAATTCCAAAAGTCGACGTTATGAGCGGTACAGTCACAGAAGAAAAGAAGATCCAATTCAAAGGTGTAACTGAAGAGATCCATACTGTTTCTGATGGTGATGTGATCAAGATCGAAGACGTTAATGATCCCGTCTTCTCACAAAAGATGATGGGTGATGGTTTCGGGGTCAAACCAGATAACCAAAATGTTTATGCTCCAGTTTCTGGGACAGTAACAAGCGTCTTCCCAACTAAGCATGCGATCGGTCTAGTAACTGATGCAGGACTAGAAATCTTAGTTCACATGGGACTTGATACAGTTGGACTTGACGGTAAACCATTTGAAGTCAAAGTTAATGACGGGGCTAAAGTTAAAGCCGGTGACTTACTTGCCTTAGCCGATCTTGAACAGATCAAGGCAGCTGGTAAAGATGATACAATTGTTGTAGCATTTACTAATGTACAGGATATCAAGGAAGTCAAAATTGATAAATTAGGCCATCAAGCTGCTAAGACAGTTGTCGGAACAGTTGAAGTCTAAATGATTTAAAACTAAGCGACGCCCAGATATCTGGCGTCGCTTAGTTGTGTTTATGGAGGAATTTTACGTGGCAAAATTTTTAACGTTGAATACACATAGTTGGTTGGATGAAGATTCAGAGCTTGCTTTGGAGATCTTAGGTAAACAGATCTTGGCTGCAGATTATGATGTGATCGCATTACAAGAGGTAAATCAACGGATCGATTCACCCGATGTTTTGCAAGCGCCGTATACGCTAGAAAATCAACATCATCTGCACGAAGATAATTATGCTTTAAAATTAGTCGAATATTTAAAAGAACGTGGCGTAAATTATTATTTCACATGGGCTTACGGTCATATTGGCTATGACGAGTATCATGAAGGGGTGGCTTTGTTATCTAAACAGCCATTCACCTCAGAAAGAAGCGTTTTGACGTCAAATGTTGATGATGAATACGACTATCATACGCGTCGGGCGTTGATCGCTAAGACACAGGTCGCAGGTCAGGAAATGTGTGTTGTCAGCGGGCATTTCTCATGGTGGGAGAATGATTTTAAATCAGAATGGCATCGCTTAGAAGCTACTTTGGCTACCGAAGAAGCACCATTGGTCATCATGGGAGACTTTAATAACCCAGAAAATACTCCAGGTCATGAATTGATCTTAGCTAGTCCTTTAAAACTAAAAGACAGCCATTTAGCTGCTAAAAAGGTGACTGGTGGGGCAACGATCTTGCAAGATATCGATGGATGGGAAAATAATGACAAAGCTTTGCGGATCGACTATATCTTTGTCAGTCAACAACTTGAAGTTACGCAAAGTCATGTGCTTTTTGATGGTAAAGAGCAACCCTTGATCAGTGACCATTTTGGCGTGGAATGTGTGATCAAATAGAGAAAATAAATAAAGGCGTTATCCCTGAACACTTGGGATAGCGCCTTTATTTTGTGTCTAAAAGTAGTTTTTATACTAATCAAATTATTCACTGAGCTCATCTAAAGCGATTTTTTTAGTAAAGAGAGCCTATTCTTTAGGACTTAATTTATGGGTGATCTCGATCACAGTCCCGTTGAAGTGGGCGATCACTTTCTCATGGATCATTTCCGAAAGCTTGGGATCTAAGGCAGAAGTACCTTCGTCGATTAATAAGATCGGGCGGTCTTGTAGTAGGGCGCGTGCCAATTCGATCCGTTGCTTTTGGCCTCCAGAAAGATCTGCACCAGCTGGCTGCAATACGGAATCTAGACCGCGTTGTGTGACTAATTTGGTCAACCCAGTCAGTTCAATGACCTGTGCTAATTTTTCTTTTGGCACATCTTTACCTAAGCATAGGTTAAATTGCAAAGTATCAGCAAAAATATGCGGTTCTTGTGCGACATGGGCAAAATAAGCATGAACAGTTGCAGGGTCAACGTTTGTCTGGTTGAGCGTGTATGTTCCAGTATCAGGAACAAGTTCACCCAGTAGGAGCTTAAAGAGCGTGGTTTTTCCGAAACCAGATGGTGCTGTTCAGAGGATCTTTTCATGATTTAGAACTTGTAGATCTAAATCATGATAGAGTTTTTTGAAGCTTACCTGTTTTAAGGAAAGCGAATCAAAATCTTTTATTAAATAATTCGATCTGTGAAAAACAAATGTTGGGTCTAAAACCGATAGTTGAATCTTTCCTATGTTCGTCCTTTCAAAGGGTCCCCGAGCGTATAAAACGGACGCTGATCTGTTTTGGCTTTAGATGTTGAAGTTTAGTGAATAACAAAAAACCAGACACAATGCAAAAAACGCATAGTGTCTGGTTTCTATTTATCTGAATGGCGTAGGGTGCCAGCTTTCACACTCTATTGAAACGTGTTCGGTAGCTCAGCTCCCTCACACTCTAAACTTTGTCGAATCTCTCTGTAAGAAGCTCACCGGTAGAGTGTATTGCATTTGTTTTAGCGGTTCGCTTGGTTGCTTGATCCTAGCCTTTAAGACTTCAACTAGGACCTCGGCGATGTCAGAGATCGGTTGGACGATCGTGGAGAGCTCAGGATGATAGAGCTGGACTTGGGTCGTGCCGTCAAAACCTGTGACCTTTAATTGTTCTGGAACTTTGATCGCTAGCTCTTTGGCCGCTTGTAAAACCAAGATCGCTGTTAGATCATCAGTACATACGATGCCGTCAGCCACACTTTCAGTCAGTAATTTTTTGATCGAAAATAACTTGAGTGAAGGTGATTCTGAAAAACTCACCGTATGGATGTGCCGACTTAGCCCCAAACCGTCGATCGTGTCACAGTAACCGGCTAAACGCTGATCGGTCGGGTTACCATTTTGGTGTGGATTTCCCAGGAAATAAATGTGGCGTGCCCCAGCATTATAGAGCTCTTCGACCGCCATTTTTCCCCCAGCATAATTATCACAAGAAACGATCGGGATCTGCTCGGAAAGCTTACGGTCAAAGGAGACGATCGGAAGTCCGACCCGATTGTATTCGTCGATCCCTAGATTATGAGCCCCCGCAATGATCCCATCGACTTGGTTAGCTAATAACATTTTTAAATATTCACGTTCTTTTTCTTTATCTGAACCAGCATTGCACAAGATCACTTTGTAGCCCTCGCTAAAGAGCTTTTGTTCGATCTGTTCGACTAATTCGGCAAAGAAGGGGTTGGTGATCGCTGGAAAAATCAAACCAACGAGATTGGTGCTCTTGCCATGTAAAGAGCGCGCTAGGGAGTTGGGTTGATAGTTCAACTCTTCCATCGCGGAAAAAACTTTGTCCCGTGTTTTTTGACTGATATAACCGTAATCATTGATAACACGAGAGACAGTTGTGACAGAGACGCCTGCTTTCTTGGCGACGTCAGTTAATTTGGGACGCATAGGCTCCATCCTTTCTAGATGCTTTTAAGCTTCCAGAAAGTACCCCGATAGTTTAACGCAGCCTCAGTTGGTGAAGTGAGAGCGATCTGTTTGTTGCCAGCTTCGGCAAAGAAACGTAGGGTGATCACATGTTCACCACCGTTGACAAAAATTTCACAGAGCGAATGATCGATAAAGATCTCCAGGTCGAGCGCTTTTTGGTCTGGGAGCGAAATAGTGCGCGTTGTCCCAAATTCGGTTGCAAATTGAGCGCCGATGTCTGCACGTGAAACGGTCAAATATGCGTCTTTTCCAGTTGAGAATTCAAGCTTCAAACTTTGACTAAGGTCATCATTGCCAGCTAAATGGAGGGTACCATTCTGGTCAGTATCTAAAGTCAATTTTAACTCATATTGCTCGCCACTTTCAGCAATTATTTGCTGTTTAGCGTTAACTTTTTCTGCTGTTTGAAGTGAAATGCCTTTTTCACGCAGATCAGCCATGGAAACGACCGGATGTTGAATAAGTTTGCCATCCTTTAATGAAAGCTCTTTGATTTGGCTCAAGCAACTAGCCCAGTTTTCTTCATCAGTTGGATATGAAACATCAGGTAATCCGACCCAGCTGATCAGATAAGCTTTGCCGTCTGGAGTATTGAATGCTTGGGAAGCATAAACATCGAAACCATCATCTAAGTTTTGGATCTGATTAGCTCCAGCTTCAAATTTGGCTTTGTTTAGTTGAACATCTTCACCTAGAAGATACATATTAGGGTAGATATTGTCGTAAGCTACGACATCTTTGTCCAAACCTTGGGGGCAAAAGACCAAAAGTGGTTTGTCATCGACAAAGATCAAGTTAGGACATTCGATCATATAGCCCATTTCAGCTTCAGTAAATTCAAGATAGCCTAGATCGATGAACTCCTTAAGGTCTTTAGATGAGAATAAGGAGATCTTACCAGTCTTAGTTTCTTTATCTTGAGCGCCCAATACGACATAGTAGAGATCACGATGTTTGAAAACTTGTGGATCGCGGAAATGATCAGTTGTGTGGGCAGGTTGAGTGATCAAGGGTTCATCTAATTTTGTGATCTGGCCAGCTTGATCCATCCAAGCTCCAAGCTGGAATGGATGTCTGATCCAATCTTGATCACGATGATTACCGGTGTACATTAAGAATAATTTATCATCGACAGGTAAAGCGGAACCAGAATAGGCACCATGGCTATCAAATTTTGTATCGGGTGCAAGTGCTAGGCCGAGATCTTTCCAATGTACGAGGTCATCGGAGACTAAGTGCATCCATGACTTAAGGCCGTGAGCAGCACCAAATGGAAATGATTGATAAAAAACATGCCATTGACCGTTGAAATATGAAAAACCATTAGGGTCATTTAAAAGCCCGGAACTTGGGCGGATATGGTAACCCAATTGGTATTGTGAATTAGCTGCTTGTGCTTGTAATTTTAAGAGTGTTTCAGCGCTCCAGTCGGCATATGCCCGATAGCGCGTTTCGCGTGTCCATTCCATAGTTGAAGATCCCTTCTCTTTTAGTGTTTTTGAAAACGTTGTCTATATATTGAATTTTAACTTTTACGGCGTTTTGTGTCAAACGTATATCAGTTTATATCGAAATAAATTTCTGTGTTTAAATTTTTTAAAATAAATTTGTGATAAACGATTGACATATTTTAAAAATACGCTATCATTATAGATATAGAAAATGTAAAACGTTTACAAAAAGGAGTGTTTACGATGGATCACAAAAAAGTGGCAAAAGACGTCATCGCAGCAGTCGGTCGCGACAATATGGTGGGGGCAGCTCACTGTGCGACACGTTTGCGTCTAGTCTTAAAAGACGATAACAATATCGATCAAGCAGCGTTGGATAACAATCCAGACGTTAAGGGGACATTTAAAACAAATGGTCAATATCAGATCATCATTGGGCCAGGAGATGTCAACTTTGTTTATGATGAATTGATCAAAGATACTGGTTTGAAGGAAGCTTCAACGGAAGATCTTAAGAAGATCGCTGAACAAGGTAAGAAGTTCAACCCGATCATGGCCTTTATCAAGCTCTTATCTGATATTTTTGTTCCGATCATCCCAGCTTTAGTTGCGGGTGGTTTGTTGATGGCTTTGAACAACTTCTTAACATCAAAAGGTTTATTTGGACCACAAGCGATCGTAGAAATGAATCCAGCGATCAAAGGCTTGTCTAGCATGATCCAATTGATGTCGGCAGCACCATTTATCTTCATGCCGATCTTAGTTGCGATCTCGGCGGCTAAACGTTTCGGGGCTAACCAATACCTCGGGGCAGCGATCGGGATGATCATGACAAGTCCTGACTTATTAGCCGGTAAATCATGGGATATCTTTGGGATGCAAGTTATGCAAAATAACTACTATTACCAAGTTATTCCAGTTTTAGCAGCAGTTTGGATCTTATCTGTTTTAGAAAAATGGTTACACAAACGTTTACCATCAGCAGTTGACTTCACATTTACACCATTGATCGCAGTTATGTTAACAGGTTTCTTGACCTTCACGATCGTTGGTCCTGCAATGAAGACACTTTCTGATTGGGTAACAAATGGTATCGTTTGGTTATATGACACAACAAGCTTTATCGGGATGGGTATCTTTGGTCTTACTTACTCAGCTATCGTATTGACTGGGTTACATCAAAGTTTCCCTGCGATCGAAACACAACTTATCACAGCCTTCAGTAACGGTAAAGGCGCAGGTGACTTTATCTTTGTTGTAGCTTCGATGGCTAACGTTGCGCAAGGTGCTGCGACCTTTGCAGTTTGGGCATTGACAAAAGACAAGAAGATGAAAGGTCTTGCATCTTCAGCTGGTGTTTCAGCTTTACTTGGGATCACAGAACCAGCCTTATTCGGGGTCAACTTGAAGTATAAATTCCCATTCTTCTGTGCTTTGATCGGTTCTGGTATTGCAGCGATGTTTGCTGGTTTGATGCACGTTATCGCAGTTTCTCTTGGTTCCGCTGGTTTCCTTGGTTTCTTATCGATCAACGCTTCATCGATCCCAATGTACATCGTAGCTGAACTTATCGCCTTTGCAGTCGCATTTGCCTTGACATTTATCTATGGTAAGAGCCACAGCCAATTATTGAATCCAGCTCCAGTGGCAGCACCAAGTGAACCAAAAGAAGTTAAGGAAGCAAAGACAGAAGCTAAAAAAGTTTCTGGAGTTGAAAATCAAGTAGTTGATTCACCAGTTGATGGGAAATCTATCGACTTGAGCCAAGTTAACGATCAAGTCTTCTCCACTAAGATGATGGGGGATGGTGCGGCAGTTGTTCCAGCTGACGGCACGATCTATGCGCCAGCAGATGGTGAGATCACAGTGGCTTATGAAACAAAGCATGCTTATGGTATCAAGACAGATCAAGGTGCAGAAGTCTTGATCCACGTAGGTATCGATACAGTCAACTTGAAGGGTCAACATTTCACATCTAACGTAACTCAAGGTCAAAAGATCAAGAAGGGTGACGTTTTAGGAACAGCTGACTTGGAAGCTATCAAGCAAGCTGGTTACGACACAACGGTAATGGTGATCGTAACTAACACGATGAACTACGAAAGTGTAGAGCGCATCGATGTCGACGAAGTAAAACACGGTGACAACTTGATCGCGATCACTGCTGAATAAAAAAATGAGTGCGAAAAAAAGCGGTTAGCTCCATAGAAATAACGGTGTGCCCCCCTAGGATGCGTATTTTGCATCCTAGGGGGCGCATTGTTATTTCCTAGGAGCTGCTTTTTTTCGCACATTACAGCAGAAAAGGGCAACGATTGCCACTTTTGCCCATATGTGGCACACTTGTCCCAAAAAAGATTGCGACAAATAGTTTTTCTTGTCGTTTTTGTAGGTAATATAGTATAATGAGATTTATTAAATAAATTTAGGAGGTTTTTCTAATGAAAACTAGAGGCGAACTTAAAGCCGAAGCGCGCGAGTTGCTTGCTGGTAACTGGGGAAAAGCTATCGTGTTGAATATTATTCCGATCTTGGGTGCAGTTTTTGCTGGTGTTATTATTGCTGGTGCAATTGCTCTTGTCGCATACTTGGCCCAAAGCGGTGCTTTTTCTGGTAGTGAAACTTCGATCACTGAAACAGCAAGTAATGGTGCAGCTAATAGTGGTGGCCAATTATTTAGTGGTTTGATCGGTACTTTGATCACAACAGGTATCGCCTATACGACACTTGATTGGTTGCGGACTAAAAATAATGATTTTAGTCCAGTTCGTGGGATGTTCTCCGTCTTCTCCCGCGAATACTTTGTACCAGTTTTAGTCTTGTATATTTTACAAGCGATCTTTACTTTCTTGTGGACCTTATTATTTGTTATCCCAGGACTCATCAAGAGCTATTCCTACTCACAAACATACTATATCTACAAAGATGTAAACCAAAAAGGTGAAGCCAACAACTTGAATTATCTTGACTACATCACACTTAGTCGAGAATTGATGAACGGACATAAATTCGAAATGTTTGTTTTACAATTGAGCTTTATCGGTTGGTGGTTGCTTGTCTTTCTGACCTTTGGGATCGCAGCTATCTGGGTCTACCCATACTACCAAACAACGATGAGTGCCTACTACAAGAACTTAGCTGGCGATAAATTTATCAATTATCGCGGTTAAGCCTAAGTAAGCGAAATACGTTCGGAGCTATTTTCTCCGAGCGTATTTTTTTGTGGTCAATTAGCAAATAACTGAAAAATATTTTTGCAAGCGATTGCAAAAAGTCTGATTATTTTATAAGATTAGGGTATGAGTTTTTATAGAAAGGTGGGAAAAAAGTGAGTACATTAAGTGCTAAAGAGCGCATTATCTATCAAATATATCCTAAAAGTTTTAAGGATAGTAATGATGACGGGATCGGGGATCTTAAGGGGATCACAGCTGAGCTCGAATATTTAAAGCAACTAGGGGTAAATACTTTGTGGCTCAATCCTATCTATGTTTCACCACAAATTGACAACGGTTACGATGTGGCGGATTACTATCAGATCGATGAAAAATTGAGCATCATGGCAGATTTTGATGAATTAGTGACCAAAGCACATGCCTTGGGCTTAGATATCATTTTAGATTTTGTAATGAATCATACCTCTGATCAACATCCGTGGTTTCAAGCAGCTTTAAAGGACAAAGACAGTGAATTTCGCAATTGTTATTTATGGCATCGAGGGAAAAATGGGGGCCCACCCAATAATTGGGGTTCCTTTTTTGGCGGAAGTGTGTGGCAAAAAGATCCGCTTGATCCAGATAATTACTATTTTCATCTATTTGCTAAGGAAATGCCCGACCTGAATTGGGCTGAACCAAAAGTCCAAGTCGAAATGCTCAAGATCGCTAAGTTTTGGCTCGAGCATGGGGTCGATGGCTTTAGATTGGATGCTTTTATCCATATCGCCAAAGCCGACTTCGAGCAAGATATGTTAGCTGAGTCAGCTGAGCCCCAGATCGCCGAGATGTTTTATGCTAATTTACCGCAAGTTCAAGTTTACTTAAAAGAATTTATCGCTCAATTACACCAGATAAAGCCGGATATCTTCATTTTAGGGGAAGCAGCTAGTGCCGACATCGATCTTGCGGTGGATTATACGACGCCCCCAAAAGAGAGCTGTGATACGGTCGTGACCTTCCGCTACTTTGCCGAAGATAAGCGCCAAGTCGAACCCGACCTGCCTCAGATAGGACAGCCTGTGAAATTAGATATTCCCGGTTTTAAATCCAATATGCTCGAGTGGCAAAAGCGACTTGAAGGAGTGAGCTATCCCACTTTGTATTGGAGCAACCACGACATGCCCCGGATCTTGAGTCGTTTTGCACCTAAAATGGGATCTAAAGCTTGTGCAAAAATGCTGGCAACGTTGATGTACTTACAGCGAGGAATACCTTGCATCTATTATGGGGAAGAATTGGGCATGCGCTCGCAGACATTAGGCACGGTGGCGGACTTTGAAGATCCGCAGATCGTTGATTTTGCTAAGCAAGCAAAGAAAAAAGGCTGGCGTGATAGCGAGATCTTGCACAAAGCTAGTCAAGCGCATAAAATGGCAGCGCGCTTGCCGTTACCGTTTGATACGACGGCTTATGCTGGTTTTTCTAAAGTTCAGCCATGGAAATGGTCGAAAGACGAAAATGTTGCCAGTATCGCTGAACAAATGGGCGATCCTGACAGTGTATTGAATTTCTACCGCCAAATTTTACAGTTAAAGAAACAACAGATATTTATCCAAGGGCGTTTTATTTTAGAAAATACTAGCTCTGAGTTGTATGTGTATCGTCGAGTGATAGATGAGCATAAACAAGTGTTGGTCATCTGTAATTTGAGTGAACATGAGCAGCGTTATCCGTGTGGTGCCTTTACTAAGGTGCTATTGAGCCAAAATGCTAAAGTTAGTGCAGATCAAGTCAAACTAGCGCCATATGGATCGCTTATTTTACAAAAATAAAAAAAGAGAGGAAAAATAATGGATATTGCAGCAGTTTATCACCGCCCTGACAGTGAAATGGCTTATTTAGGGGCTAATGGAGTTTTTGAGATCCGCTTGAAAGTCAAACACGATGATGTAGCTAAAGTTGAATTGCTATATGGTGACCCGTATGGAACTAAGGTCAATGAAAAAGATGCGGGAGCCTGGGAGCATGAGGCCGTTACGATGGAGAGGGCCTTTATTACTAAGACACACGATTATTTTGTAGCTCGAGTAACGCTACCTTTGCACCGGTTACAGTATGCTTTCAAGCTTACTGACAAAGCGGGCGACCAGTGGCTTTATGATGATCGCAAATTCGTCCCAGCGACGGCGGAAAATATGTTAGCTTTGACCTGTTTTCGCATGCCGTATTTACATGAGATCGATCGGATCGATCCACCTGAATGGGTCAAAGAAACAGTTTGGTATCAGATATTTCCGGAAAGATTTGCCAATGGGGATCTGACCAATGATCCAGCGGGTACCTTACCCTGGGGCAGTGCTGAGCCAACACGGCAAAACTTCTTTGGGGGCGATCTGCAAGGAATCATCGACCACTTAGACTATTTACAAGAGCTTGGGATCACCGGCCTGTATTTGTGCCCGATCTTTACGGCGCATTCCAACCATAAATATGACACGATCGATTACTTTACGATCGACTCGCATTTTGGGGACAAGAAGACCTTTAAATGTTTGGTCGATGAAGCGCATAAACGTGGAATGAAAGTCATGTTGGATGCGGTCTTTAACCATTTGGGTGATTTTTCGATGCAGTGGCAAGATGTGATCGAACATGGGCAAGAATCGCGCTTTGCTTCGTGGTTTCATATCAATGAATTTCCGGTCAGCTATACTAAGACGGATAATGATGAATTTGCCCGTGACCTGACTTATGAAGTCTTCGCTAACACACCGCATATGCCGAAGCTAAACACGGCTTCGCGTGAAGTGCAAAATTATCTGCATGAAATCGCATCGTATTGGATCAAACAGTTCAATATCGATGCTTGGCGGTTAGATGTGGCAAATGAGATCGATCACCACTTCTGGCGGCACTTCTATTCATTGACACATCATTTGAAGCCAGATTTTTATGTTTTGGGTGAAGTTTGGCACAATGCTCAAAGTTGGGTCAACCAACATGAATTTGACGGTGCGATGAATTATCCATTTACAGAAACTTTAAGTGATGGGATAGTAGCTAAAAAGATCAGCCTCAGCGAGATGGCCTCACGGTTGAATGAACAGCTGATGCTCTATCGCATGCCGACAAACCAAGTGATGTTAAATTCGATGGATACGCATGATACAGCCCGGTTGTTGACACTTTGCCAAGGTGATAAAGATCTAGCAAAATTGACGTTGACCTTGATGTTTCTGCAAATGGGTTCACCATGTATTTACTATGGGACCGAAGTGGGGATGGCTGGTGGTAATGATCCAGCATGTCGGGCCTGCATGGTCTGGGATAAAGAGGAGCAAGATCAAAAGATGCTCGCTTTTATGAAAGCTTTGATCAAATTGCGTAAAGACCAACAACCTGTGCTCAGTTATGGCGGTTATGCTTGGCAAGTAGATGATACAGCTCAAGTTGTAAAATTAACACGAAAAAAAGATGCTACTAAGCTCTGTGCGGTCTTTAATTTGGGCGAAAAACCGTATGCGGTAGCCCCAATTGGTAAAACGCTCCTGGAACAAAATTTTGCAGACGGTAAATTAGAAAAGAACGGCTTTGTGATCTTTGAATAATATTGCTTGTTGAATTTAGGATAAAGGACTAAAATTAAAGCGAAGATATGAGGGGGGTCAAATAAATGACAGTTGAACCAAAATTAGCTCAAGATGTTTGGAAAGACGCCGGTAAGCACGTGCAATTCACGGTACTTGAATTAAAGCGTCAAGATCAAAAGCATGAACAAGAAGTGATCACCGCTTTTGCTGATCGTTACCAAGCTATCCTGCGTTCGTTGCATATTCGCGACAATGAAGGTTGCTTACGGGCAACGTTTGGGTTTAGTAGTGATGCTTGGGATTATTTATTCCCTAATGCACCGAAACCAAAAGAGCTTGTTCCATATCAGACTTTGCGCGGTGATAAGTACGAGATGCCAGCAACTAAAGGGGATCTTTTCTTCCACATTCGGGCTAACGATGAAGCGATCGTTTACGAAGCAATGTCACAATTTATGCTCTTTTTACGTGATATCACCAATGTTGTTGATGAAACGAAGGGCTTTCGTTACTTTGAAGGGCGGGCGATCGTCGGCTTTATCGATGGGACAGAAGCACCCGAGATGGAGTTAGCTTCCCAATACGCTTTAGTCGGGGATGAAGATCCAGAATTTGTCAATGGATCTTATGCCTTTGCCCAAAAGTGGTTGCATAACATGGATTTTTGGAACAAGCTCAAGACTGAAGATCAAGAGAAGGCGATCGGACGACAAAAGTTCAATGACCTTGAACTTGATGACGATGAGAAGTTCAAAAATGCGCATAATGTTGTCTCCAAAGTTGAGATCAATGGTGAAGAACAAAAGATCATTCGGATGAATGTCCCTTATTCTGACCCGGCTTCCGGTAAGACGGGAACGTATTTTATGGGGTATTCACGTTATTGGCAAGTGACAAAATTGATGTTACTGTCGATGCTCAAAGGACATGATTTCTTGTTGTCCTTCTCAGATATTTTATCAGGACAACTATTCTTTATCCCATCCAAGACGGTTTTAGATGAGATCGCTGATGGTGAGTTTACCAAATAATTTAATAAGTTAGTTCAAGCAGTTGAGGTTTTCTTGACTGCTTTTTTTGCGCTATCTGGGCTATAATAGAGTTAAATACTTTAGTTAAAAGGAAGGTTTGTATGGAAAGATCAGCTATCTATCACCGCCCAGCAAGCGAGATGGCATACATGGCGGATAAACAAAACTATCGGTTACAATTAAAGACCAAGCATCGCGATATCACGCGGGTGCGGGTGATCTTTGGGGCACCCCAGATGCTGGTCAAAGATTCAGGTCAAACAGATGCGTGGGAATATGCAACTAAAGAAATGGATAAGCGCCTGCAAAATGGGATCTATGACGTCTGGGAAGTCAAATTGCCGATCCCGGCAACGCGTAAGCTAAAATATGCCTTTCATCTACTCGATCGTGAAGGTAATGAGCTTTTATATGACGCTAATTTGATGCAACTCTATACTCCAAAAGCCGTTCAAGAGATGACGGGCTTTTTGACGCCGTATTTAGTATTGGATGAGACTACGACAACGCCAGAATGGACGAAAAAGATGATCTGGTACCGTTTGATGCCAGATCGCTTTGCCAATGGTGATCAGCAAAAAGATCCTAAAGATACACTTGAATGGGGCCAAGAAGCGGATAAAGCGAAGTTTTTTGGTGGCGATTTGCAGGGGATCATCGATAAGTTAGATCACATCCAAGGGTTAGGCTTTAACGGGATCTACTTAAGTCCAGTTTTTGATGCTTATTCCAACCACAAATTCGATACGATCGATTACTATGAGATCGACCCAGCCTTTGGTACTAAAGAGAAGTTCAAAGAATTGATCGAAGCGATCCATCAACGGGGGATGAAGGTCATGTTAGATATCACGTGTGATCATCTAAGTGATTTCTCGCTCCAATGGCAAGATGTGCGTAAATATGGGGTCCGGTCGAGTTTTGCCAAATGGTTTTTGATCAAGGAATTTCCCGTGCGTTACGTCCCTAGTGAATTACCTGACTATTCTGAACGTTTGACCTATGAGGCTTTGAACAACAATCCCCATATGCCAAAAGTCGATCTGGAAAATCCGGAGGTCCAAGCGCACTTTGGTAATATTTTGACGTACTGGACACGTAACTTTGATATTGATGGTTGGAGCATTGCGGATTCTAATGAGATCCCGGCTGCCTTCAAACGTTACCTGCTAGAAACACTACGTCAAGTTAAGGAAGATATTTATCTTTTAGGAAATACGATCGCTAAAAAAACTGAACATGATGATGTCTTTGCGGGTAATAATTCGATCGATGTGCGTGAATTAGTTGAGGGAACTTTTATCACTAAAAATATTCCACCGACTGAATTGGCCTATGCGCTAAATGAGCATCAATTACGGGCTGATCCAAGTACGCTTTCGGCTTCGCTTTTGGCGGCAGATAGTCCACAAACACAGCGGATCTTAGCCAAGTGTGAGGGCAATGTCCAATTGTTACGTGCAGTTTTAGCATTTATGTTCATGCAACCAGAATCGCCAAGTATCCTATATGGTACTGAAAAAGGACTTAAAGCAGGGACTGAAGCTGCCTTACAGCCATGTATGGATTGGAAAGATGATCAAGCAAGCGATGAGATGCAACGTTTCTTGAAAACTTTACTGGCGATGCGGACGCGTTACAACAATGTATTGTGTGAAGGTTCATTTGAATGGGGCCAATGTAGCAATCAGTATTCTTATTTGAGTTTTAGCCGTCGTTTAGGTGATAAACGCCTATTTGCGTTGTTTAACTTAGGCTATGGGAGCATTAAGATCGTATTGCCACAAAATTGTAAATTATTACTGGGGCAAAACTTAGTTGAACAAGACAAACGTTTAGGGCAAGCAGGTTTTGCGATCGTTGAATTATAGAGTGTGAGAGCTTGGCCGTCAGCACCGTACAAATAACAAAAAATATCAGCATGATGCGTATTTTGCATCATGCTGATATTTTTTGTTAGTCGTAATTTATGCCAGATCTTTTTCAGTGCACAAAAAAACCATGGAGCCTAAACTCACATGGTCTAAAAAGTTATTTTTTAGTTTACGTGTACGGCAAATGATGGCATGAAGTAAGCCATGTTACCGATCTTAACGCTTTGACCTGGTTCTGGAGCAGCAACGAAGCTGTTACCACCTAAGTAGATCGCAACGTGGTAAGTTGAACCTGGTGTACCCCAGAATAATAAGTCACCAACTTGTGCTTGGCTAACTGGAATATGTGTACCAGCAGATTCTTGAGCAATCGTGTTACGGCCGATTTGTTTACCAAAGTGTGCGTAAACGTATTGTGTCAAGCCTGAGCAGTCAAAACCGGATGGTGTAGAACCGCCCAATACGTAAGGTGTGCCGATAAATGATTGTGCATAAGCTGCGATCGCACTACCATCAGCAGAAGTTGAAACAACTTGTTGTTGAGGTTGTTGTACTTGCGCAGGTTGTGCTTGTTGTTGCACTTGTTGTGTTTGTTGAGTTTGTTGTGCTGGAGCTTGAGTTTGTGTTTGAGCTGGAGCTTGGTTTTGTACAGGTTGTTGTACTTGTTGTTGAGCAGCAGCTTGTTGTTGAGCTTGGGCAGCAGCAGCTTGTTCTTGTGCGGCTTGTTGAGCGGCAGCTTGTTGTTGAGCTTGAGCAGCGGCTTGTTCTTGTGCAGCTTGTTGAGCGGCAGCTTGTTGTTGAGCTTGAGCAGCGGCTTGTTCTTGTGCAGCTTCTTGAGCTGGGTCTTTAGCTGGATCATTGATCGTCAATGTTTGACCAACAAGTAAAGTAGCGCCCAAGTTGTTAGCAGAACGTAAAGAATCAACAGTTACACCGTAAGCTTGTGCGATCGAGTAAAGTGATTCGCCAGCTTGTACTGTGTGAGTTGTGTGGTTAGCTGAAACAACAAGTTGAGGTTCTTGAGCTTGTTCTTGTGTAGCTTCTTGTTGTACGACAGGTTGTTCTGTTTGTTGTTGCACTGGTTGTTCAGTTTGTTGTTGCACTGGTTGTTCAGTTTGAGCAGGTTGTTGTGTTGCTTGAACTGTACCATTGACCTTCAAAACATTACCTGGGTGAATGAGGTAAGCGTCTGCAGCTAAGCCGTTCAATTCACGTAATTTTTCAACTGATGTGTTGTATTGTTGTGCAAGTGTCCAAAGTGTGTCACCAGCTTTAACAGTTACATCAGAAGTGTTTTCTGTGTCAGCTTTCTTGTCAGCAGCTTGAGCTGTATTGTTGTTTTCAGAAACTTGAGCATCTTTAGCTGGAACTTTCAATGTTTGACCAATAACGATCAAGTGAGAGTTTTGGTCGATGTTGTTCAAAGCTTCGATCGCTTGGATAGAAACACCATATTTTTGTGAAAGATCCCAAACTGTATCGTTCTTAGCAACTTTATGAGTTGTATCTGCATTTGCTGTTGCTGTTGTAGCCAAGAATAATCCGGCTGCTCCGACTGTACCGACTAAAAGTTTTTTTGCTGTATGATTCAAAATTTATATTCACTCCTAATAATTTTCAATAATTTCTAAACGACTAACTTCAATTTGACTGATACATTTATTTTAATCCATTTATGTTGCAACCTAATGCAAAAAAGATTACATTTTACCAAATTTTGTAATAAATAACCGCGAAACCTTGAAAATATTGGGGAAATAAATTTATTAAGATTTAGTAAAGATGAATAAAACGTTATAAACGTTGATATAACAAGGCTTTTGGTGAAGAAAGAGCAAAACATTTAAAAAATAATGTTACAAAAATGTTACAAAAAATATAAGCCACCGCAGTGAAGTAAATGCTAGTAAAATTAAAGTTATTTAGATTTAAAAGTGTAGATCAAGCTTGAAATGATGTTACAAAAAAGTTAAATCGATATTAATCAATGTTACTATCAATAATTATTAATGTTTCTAGTAGATATAGTTTAAATATCTCTTTAAAATCACGGTAAATATTGACTTTTGAGGCGAGGCTCAATAAATTTATTATTATCAATTATTAATTTTTAAAATTAGAGACAGAAGGAAGGTACGAGCTGTGGAAGTATATAATTTTTCAGCGGGACCGGCAATGATGCCACCCGAAGTGGTAGCTCAGATCCAAGCTGAGTTAGTATCCTATCGTGATAGTGAGATGAGTGTGATAGAGATCAGTCACCGCTCAGCGCTATATGAGGAGATGTTTCAAACTGCTAAAGCCGATCTAAGAGAGCTCTTAGCTGTGCCTAAAGATTACAAGATCTTATTTTTACAAGGGGGAGCGTCGACCCAATTTACGACGATACCGTTGAATCTGGCACGGAAGACGAAAAATATTGCTTTTGTCGACACAGGACACTGGTCGCAAACAGCGATCGCAGATGCTCAACTTGTGCCTGAGCGCAAAGTCGATGTGGTCGCTTCAGGCAAAAGTTCCGCTTATAGCCGTTTGCCACATGAGATCACACTGGATAAACCCTATGATTATGTGCATTTGACGATCAATAACACGATCGAAGGGACGATGTATCGCAAGTTGCCTGAATTACAAGGGCAAACGGTAGTCGGAGATATATCTTCAAACATCTTGGGCTATCAACATGATGTCCAAAAGTATGGCCTTTTGTACGCTAGTGCGCAAAAGAATATCGGTCCAGCTGGGTTGACGTTAGTGATCGTTAAAGAATCGCTTTTAGACAAAGAACAGGATCTGCCTTCAATGCTTGATTATGTGAAGTTGATCAAACGTGACTCTAATTTAAATACGCCGCCAGTTTTTCCGATCTATGCGGCTGGGCTAGTTTTCCAATGGCTAAAAAAACAGGGTGGCGTAAAGCAGATGCAACAACAAAATGAGGCTAAAACGGCACTCTTGTATGAGATGTTGGATAACTCAAAACTCTTTTTGGGAACGGCGCATGCACCCGATCGTTCGTTGACCAATGTTCCTTTTACAACGGAAAGTAAAGAGCTTGATGAAAAATTCATCACTCAAGCTGAAGCAAATGGGCTAAAAAATATTCGGGGCCACATTTTGGTTGGCGGAATGCGGGCAAGTATGTATAATGCCTTTCCGATTGAAGGGGTAGAGGCACTGGTCGACTTTATGAAAGCTTTCGAGCGAAAAGAATGTCCGATCTATGCGACTACGCTGAAATAAACATGGTATAATATAATTCCTTGGCAGGGGCGCTTTGGCGGTCACGTCAAAGGCTTGGTGTCACGCATTTGTGTGGCACTTTTTTTATTGGTGTGCTAGGCTGGGGATAAGGACAGGTGAACGATATGCAAGATACGATATTTGAAGCGATAAAAAATGATCCCGCGAATAAAAAATATACCGAAGCTGGGATCGATCCATTATATGTAGCCCCAAAAGAAGCAAAGATCTTGATCGTGGGACAAGCACCAGGCAAACGGGCACAGGATACACGGTTGTTTTGGAATGACCCTAGTGGTGACAATTTGCGGGCTTGGATAGGAGTTTCTCGTGAAGAATTCTATCAGTCAAAAGAGTTTGCGATCTTGCCGATGGATTTTTATTTTCCAGGTAAAGGCAAAAGCGGGGATCTACCACCAAGGAAAGATTTTGCTAAAAAATGGCATCCGTTATTGTTAGAACAGATGCCTGATATCGAACTGACATTGCTAGTGGGAAGTTATGCGACCAAACATTACCTCCACCTTAAAAGTACTACAAAGTTGACCGATGTCGTGCGCGACTATCAGGCATATTTACCAGAGTACTTCCCGTTAGTTCATCCTTCACCCCGTAACCAACTCTGGCAAAGTAAAAATCCGTGGTTTGCCCAAACGGTCTTGCCAGAGTTAAAAAAACGGGTCCAAGCGATCATAAAATAATGATACTAGGAGCCTCACTATGATCATAGTGAGGTCCTTTGTCGAACATGTTTCCGCTATCTAGCTCAGTTGCTGGTAAAAAATAACCGACTAAGCAGATACTTAGCCGGTGAAATATCAAAAATTAAAGTTTTAAGCGACTATCTAAGCGTGAGACCGCGCGTAGGATCAAGAAGCTGATCGTAGCTTCGATCGGCCACATGATCAGATTTTTTGGTCCGCGGACGCTCAATAGTCCCCAGATTGGTGCTTGATACATCAAATGGATCCATAGCGTGTTGAAGAAAATATTTGAGACAAAGATCTGCACGAACTGATATGTTGCTAGGCGTTGCCAAGAGACCTTTTGTTGGTATAAAAAGGTCCCTGCGATCAAGCCGGCAACAAAGGCACTAAAAGTATAACCGATAAAAAAAGTGCTACCGGTTGAAAAAAGTGTGCTTTTGATCAGATCAGCTAAAACAAGGGCAACACCACCGAGCCATGGTCCCAAAAAGTAACCGATCAAAGTCGTTCCCATAAAACCGAGCCCGAATTTGACTAGATTATCTGAGCCAAATGAGATCTTGGCTAAGACAGTCTGCAAGGCGATGAGCATCGCAGCTAAAGTGATCGTTTTTGTCGTGAGTTTTGGACTTCTCCAAGCTAAATTCGTCATAAAAAAACATCTCCCTAAAATAATTTGGGGGGAGACAAGCACCAGCAATGGTTAGATTATTGGTGAATGCGGAAGATACACGCAGCCAAAATGACGGTTTGGCTTTCTGCTCACGTTCACATTCCGTTCCATGAGCCCGTAACGCATAAATTCCTACCCCTACAAGCGTTGATTTTAGCATTTATTTTTAAATAAATCTACTGGTAAAACACGAACGATAAAAGTTTTTTAAGTAGAAATATAGTTTAAAAGATGAATAGTTGGTGTAATGGGAAAGTATCTTGTAGAATTAAAGCGAACTGGAAAAACAGGGGGAGATGGTTGGGATAGTAGTGAGTTAGCTAAAAATTGTACATTTCACAAGCAAGCATTTTCCGAATGTTAAAGATTAGGTGGCATTCATTACTCAGCTGTTGCGTTCCTTAAATTACAAAGGAGTTTTTCTATGGAAAATAAAGAACTGGTCGTCAAAAATGCACGCGAATATGTATATGATGCTTTGAATAATGAAGGTAGTGGCCATGATTGGTGGCACATTTTTCGTGTTACTAATAATGCTATTGAAATTGCTAAACATGAAAAAGCGGATATTTATATTTGTGAATTAGCAGCATTATTACATGATATTGCTGATGGAAAATTAAATGAGAGCGAAGAAGCTGGCCAAAAAAGGGTACATACATGGTTGGTCGATAATGGCGTATCTAGTGAAACACTAGCTCATGTTATGGATATTGTGTCAAAGATGTCATTTAAGGGTGGAAACCAAAAGGAAAATGTTTCTACTTTGGAAGGAAAAATCGTTCAGGATGCTGATCGTTTAGATGCTATGGGGGCGATCGGGATCGCACGGGTAATGTGTTATTCAGGCCACGTTGGGCGTCCGATCCACGATCCGGCTATGAAGCCTAGAGAAAACCTCACTTTGGAAGAGTATCGCAATGGTAAGGATACAGCGATCATGCATTTTTACGAAAAATTGCTTAAGTTAAAGGACACCATGAATACAAGCTATGCCACGAAACTAGCGCAGGGACGCCATGAATTTTTAAAAGTATATTTGGATCAATTCTATCAAGAATGGGATGCCAAGCGGTAGTAGTTGGCTATTATCTCATTGAACTGACATTCTAATTTTAAATAAGATCATTATATTTAGTTAGTGATCAAAAAAGTTTTTGCTATACTTGGGATGTTGTTACTTAAGCGCTGGTTAGATGAAAATAATAAGCGTAAGTAGCAAAAATTTTTAACCGTAGTCGTGTCTTCTTGCAAGGACACGGCTATTTTTTTACAAAAAAAGAAGCTCTCTTGCTTGCAGATGGACAACTGGTGCTCAAACGAGCCAATTGGATTCAAGATCGGTATAGCATATTATTTATAGCCGTATTTAAACAAACAGGGTAAGTAGCTCGTATCGACACGTTCTACTTACCCTGTTTGTTTATTTTTGATGGTTAGCCCAATGGTCTTTGGCGATCGCTGCCCCATAGATCAGGGCCTCGATCACGGTGATAAAGAAGCTGACTGGCCAATCAGTGAGGTAGCTAAAGTATAGGCCAAGCCAAACACCAGCCAGAATGAAGATGAAATTTAAAACGATCATCTGGTAGAGCCGATGGGCGAAGTATTTTGTCGCCGAAGCTGGGATCGTTAAGAGCACAAAGATCAGTAAAGCACCGACGATCTGAGCTGTAATACTGATCGTTAAGGCGAGCATTACTAAAAAGATGATCGAGATCGTTTTGTTGAAGCGCTGATTGTACTGAGCTCCTTGAGAATCAAAAGAGTTATATGCTAGGCGCTTGAACAAGATCGTGATCGTCAACAATAGTAAGACGCTAAGGGCGATCAAAACTTCGATATCGCTACGGTCGATCCCAACGATGCTCCCAAATAAAATACTTGTCGCATAATTAGCTTGTTTATCTGAGAGTGATAAAAATAAGATCCCAAGCCCTAAGAAAAGGCCGGAAAAGACGCTGATCGAAGCTTCACGCCGTCCGAGCCGTTCACCTGACATCCCGATCAATAAGGCACTAGCCGTAGTAAAAGTCAGCATCCCCGCTAAAGGCGAGATCCCGATAAAGATCCCAAATGAAGCGCCAGAAAACCCGATCTCAGAGAGCGTATGGGTGAAAAAAGATGTTTGGCGTGCTACCACAAAGGCCCCCATAACACTACAGATCAAAGCAATGAAGATCCCTGCAATAAAGGCATAGCGCATAAAATCATAATCAAACATTATTTTTTAGCCCCCTTTTCAAGTAAGACACCAGTTTGATCTTCCAAATGAAGTTCATAGTCGGCGTATTGTTCGATCAGCTCGGGGTCGTGTGTGATAAATAAGATCGTTAGCCCGTGTTGTTGCATGACCTCACGTAGCATTTGTAACAATTCGTGTTTGTTGGTCGTGTCTAAGCTTGCGGTGGCTTCGTCCAAGATGAGCAACTTGGGATCAGCACAGAGCGCTTGGGCTAGATAGGCGCGTTGTTTTTCGCCCCCAGAAGCTTTGCCTAAAGGTTGATCTTTGATCCGCGTCAGTTTTGTCTCTGCCAAGATCTGTTCGAGTTTTTCGTTTAAAGGCTTGCGGTTCCAAAAAAAATTGCGCTTTTTGAGACCGAATGCTACGAAATCCTTGATGCAAAGGGGATACTCATCATCAATATTGCGCAATTGTGGTACGTATTGGACTTCATCGCGCTTGACATTAAAGACCGTGTGGACGGTATAGTTGTTAGCTAGATCTTGTAATAAGTGTTTGACAAGCGTTGTTTTTCCGACCCCATTTTCACCTGTGATACAGGTCAAACTACCTTGAGGGATCTCAAAGGAGAGGTTGGAGAAAAGCTTGCGGTTGGGGATGGAAAGATCCAAGTTATGCACTGATAGGATCGATTTCATGAATAACTACTTCTTTCTATTTTTGAGTATCTAAGACAGCTTGGTATTCGTCTTGTAGCCAAGTTACGTATGTCTTGTTTTTAGGTAGAGTTTCAGTAACTTTGACGACAGGAATGTTGTTTTCTTTGCAGAGTTCAACGATATTTTTGATCACTGAGCTGTCACTTTGGGTATTTTGGACAAAGAAAGCGATCTTTTTACCTTTGATATCATTTTGCAATTTCTTGATGTCAGAATAGGATGGGTCGCTACCTTCTTCAGTTGCTTTAGCGAAGTGGCTGTTAGCGATCTTATAACCCATCTTCTTCAAAGAATAGTCAAAGACTGGTTCTGAAACAGCTACTTTTTGATTATTGCTGTTTTGTTTGATCTTGTCTAGCGTTTGTGTTAATTTAGCTAAAGTTTTTTTATATTTAGTAGCATTTTTCTTGAAGGCAGCCTTATTTTTAGGTTGCATTTTGCCAAATTCAGTTGCTAAACGGTCAGCGAGTTTTTCCATGGTCGTTGGATCATACCAGAGATGTTCATTTTGGCCTTCCTTGACTTTCATGACATCAGCCACAGATAGATATTTTTTACCATTCAATTTTTTGACCCAGTTATCGTAGCCGGCACCGTTATAGATAACAAGATCGGCTTTGGAAACGATCTTAGCTGTTTTAGTTGTTGCTTCAAAGTCGTGGGGATCAACATTAGGGCTAGTGATCAATGAAGTGACAGTTCCGTGATCGCCTAAGACGGCCTTGGCAGTTTCGCCGTAAAAATCAAGGGTCGTTACGACATTTAGCTTGTCAGATGCAGCAGCAGTATTTTTGTGATCAAAGGTGAAGAATGCTAGAAAAGCACTCACGAGTAAGATGAAACTAAATAATTTTTTTCGCATAATAAATATATCCTCTCTTAAATTGTAATGATTACCATTAACGATACTAACGTTTGAATTTACTACTGTCAAGCGTTGGGAAGCCTAAAAAGTTCTAAATTACGATTAAGTATTTTAAGAGAACACGTCAATTAAACTGTGAGAGCTTTTGAATTACGATTTAAAAAATTCTCGGAAAAATTTTGTCAGAGTTTTTAGTGTTAGATTTAAGTCCATTTTAGTGCTATAAATCCCGGTATAAAGGCAAGTCTTTGGGCTTGAAAAATCCTGCGCACAGATCCAAAATAAGGTCAGAAGGGGATGGGGGATTTGAGTACTTATGAAGAGGCCCTTAAAGCATGGAAATTAGCGGGCTTTAAGGATGGGATGATCTTTTCGTGGATCATCTCAGAGCATAAAGACATTTGTTTAGAGCTGTTGCAACTGATCTTACCTGATTTAGAGATCGTGGACGTTAAAAACATCAAAAAAGAGAATACGCATAAGCAAAATACCGTCTTTCACGGGGCGCGCTTCGATATCTATGCTGCAGACGAGCATGGACGAATGTATGACATTGAGATGCAGGTCAGTGATGAACATAATTTAGGTAAGCGGATCTCATGTTATCAAAGTTATTTGACCCAGCATGCTTTGGGGGCTGGGCAAGGCTATAATGACAGGGTCGATACGTATGTGATCTTTATCTGTGATTTCGATTTTTTTGGTGCAGGTTTACCAGTATACACGACTGAAGTATGCGTAAAAGAAAGTGATCTGATACTCGATACAGGAGTGGTTAACTGTTACCAAAAACATAGAAAAATGTGTTATAACAAACCATGGA
>NZ_AYYW01000041.1 GCF_001434535.1 Ligilactobacillus animalis KCTC 3501 = DSM 20602 | reverse complement strand
TGGAAGAACTTTTTTGATAAGGCACAAGTTGATTGGGGTAAACCACGTTTTAAATCAAAGAAAGCCACTAGACAGGGTTTTAAAACTGACCGTGCCAAGATTATTAAGGGTAAGTTGCGCTTGGATAAACCACATGGAATTAAGAATTGGTATGACATTCACATGAGTGGCGCTAAGTTGTTAACTGGTGAATTAAAAGTTGTTTC
>NZ_AYYW01000040.1 GCF_001434535.1 Ligilactobacillus animalis KCTC 3501 = DSM 20602 | reverse complement strand
CGTGTTTGACTGTAATTGATCTCCCGTGTTTCTGGCGGGTCTAATTTCATCATTGCGACTCTCCTTACTTTATCAAGCTATATCATTGCTCTATCAAATGGCTTGTTACTCTATAACGCTGTATTTTGCGTTCTAAGAGCGATAAGAGCATTTGAGTATAATTATACTCGTAATCTGATAAAAACGCCTAGAAGCAAAAAATACCCCCGCCCCTTAGCATTGGAACGAAAGAGCGCACACAATAGCGTTATCTTACGCCGGGGCTGAAATTTGAAATATTTTTATAGGGGGGTCGCCCCTCGTGTGAGTTTTTTTGGATAAACTAGGTTTTTAACTTTTTTGTGATAAACCTAGTAGTGTTTCCCTTGATTGGTTCTATTCTTGCAATTCTTTCTCACGATCAGCCAGCAGCTTTTTAAATTCTGCGATATCGTCAAGCGTTGTCATTTCCTTGATAAACTTGCGGGAGTAGGAACGATAGCTATATACCCGCTTTTTAGCCAAAAATCAGACTTTTTTTGATGATTTAAAAGCATGTAACC
>NZ_AYYW01000039.1 GCF_001434535.1 Ligilactobacillus animalis KCTC 3501 = DSM 20602 | reverse complement strand
GCAATGATGAAATTAGACCCGCCAGAAACACGGGAGATCAATTACAGTCAAACACGCAATAACGTTACTAACTGGTTTGATACCGAGTATAGCAAGTATCAGAGATTGGCTAATATCCCAGTTATTTCAAGCGTTAGATTGTCACTAGCGCCACGGGGAACAGCAAGCGCCAATAGTGTGGAAGATATGAACGTAAACAGAGCTAACGCAAGACAAGTTTTAGAGTTCGTGGAAGCCGTGATTAACAGTCTAGGCGATTATAAACCTTTTTTAGAAGCACGATACATCAAGAAGTTACAATCGTGGCAAATTGAAGAACGCTTAGGGTTCGGACATTCTCAAACACAAACTAGAATTAGAAAAGCTTGCGCCTTGTTTGCGCAGACTATGGACATGACAGCAGGCACGAACCTAGCAGCATACAAGGAAACATCAGACAATGAAAGATAAAACACTGTTAGAGCGACTAATCGCATTGGCGTTACTAGAATTATTGCAGGGCGTAAGGATTGCTTTATACATTGGCGTAATGTAAAACAACAAAGGGATGCATGCTGTAACATCCCTTTTTTACTGCACAAAAAAAGCGCCCTGGCACGATCACCAAGACGCTTAAAAGGACCATTCAAGCATGAACGATACTAAGAACGTTGAAGTATCCACCAGCATTATAACATAGCTAACAGCACAATAAAAAGGCCCTTGACGCCCGTAGACGCTCAAAGAGCCGATAGCCTATATCTTGTAATCATTATAACAAAAAGCCCCGCAAAGAGAACGGGGCAATAAACGGAGATAATATGAATGTCCTTACTTTTTGACAATCACATTATAACATACATCCCTAGCAACAAAAACGCCCCGAGATCCGGAGCGTCCAAGGAGTTACCCAGTCCGAAAACCGAGAACGTAAGAAATCATGTACAGCAATAGAATTATAGCACAGAACAAAAAACGTTAGATCACTCTAACGCTTAAATATCGTGTATTATTTTAAACCACCTAACCCGCTTTTTGGGTCTCTTTTGGGTCTCTTTCGAGGTCTCTTTTTGCCATTTTTTGGGTCTCTTTTTTCAAATTTTAGCATTTTTGACATTTAAAAACCGCTTAACCACGGGAAAAACTGCCCCGGGAGCATTTCAAGCTTTTTAGAAAGGTTTTTGTATTTGAAATAAACTAAGCCTTATTCTCGCTCTCTGCCGCTGCTTTTGCAACTGGGTAACGATCATAATATCCTGGCTTGTTTACTTGACGTCCACGTGCGATCGCCATATCACGTGAAGCTACATCATCTGTGATCGTTGAACCCGCTGCCACATAGGCATGGTCTGCGATCTCGACTGGTGCAATAATGTTCGAACCACTTCCGATAAAGGAATACTCGCCCACATTGGTGTGATGTTTGTTTTGACCATCGTAGTTGACAAATACCGTACCACAGCCCACATTGATCTCCTTACCAAGGGTCGCATCCCCTACGTAAGTTAGATGACCAACTTTAGTATTTTTGCCTAAAGTAGCCTTCTTAACTTCAACAAAGTTACCGATATGCACGCCTTCGCCAATATCAGCTTGTGGTCTCAAATGGCTGTATGGCCCGATATTAGAACCGTTACGCATGATCGCACCTTCAAGGAAAGAAGCTTTCACTTCGATCCCATCTTCTAAAATCGTATCGCGCAATTCAGAATGTGCCCCGATCACACAATCTTCCCCGATAACGGTCTTGCCTTTCAAACTGACCCCCGGTTCGATCACGGTGTCAGCTCCGATCTTAACGTCAGCTTCAATATAAGTCGTCGCTGGGTCGATCAAGGTGACCCCATTTTTCATATGCAACTCGTTGATCCGGCGCTGCATGACTTTGGTTGCCTTAGCTAATGCGATCCGGTCATTGACACCCATTGATTCTTCGAATTCATCCATGCAGTAAGCTCCAACTGGGCGACCTTGAGCTTTTAAGATCTCGATCACATCAGGTAGGTAGTATTCGCCTTGAGCATTATCATTTTTCACTTCATGCAAAGTCTCGAATAAGGCTTGGTTATCAAAGCAATAAACACCTGTATTGATCTCATTTACCAAAGCTTCTTCTGGTGTTGCATCTTTTTGTTCAACGATCTTTTCAACTTCATCGCGATGATTTCTGATCACACGCCCATAGCCAAATGGTTCATCAGTTTTAGCTGTCAAAACAGTTGCGACCGCGCCACTTTGTTCGTGTTGTTCAAATAACTTAGCAAATGTTTCCGCTGTAAATAATGGGGTGTCGCCACATGTAACTAAGGTCATTCCTTGTTTGTCACCTAAAAGTTCTTCGGCTTGTAAAACAGCATGCCCTGTTCCCAATTGTTCAGCTTGTAGAGCATATTTTGTGCGTTTTCCTAAAGTTTCTTCAACTTTAGCAGCCCCATGGCCGACGATCGTCACGATCTCATCGATCTGATCTTTTTCGAGTTCAGTCAAGACGTGGTCCACCATCGCCTTACCACAAACCGGATGTAACACTTTGTATAATTTTGATTTCATTCGTGTGCCTTGACCCGCTGCCAAGACAATTGCATATTTTGCTGTCATTTCAGAATTTTGCCTCACTAAAGAGGCATTCCTTTCTCAGAATAATTAGTAAATACTATTTAATGATAAACCACTCCCCCCCTAGTTTCAAGCGTCCAAACCCAACCAAAAAAGCGCTAAACACCTGACTTGATGTTTAGCGCGCAACGGCTTTATTTGTTACCAAATACTTTTTCTAAATAGTTTCCTGGGCTAACAGAGATCGTCTTATCTAAAGTATTGACTTGATCAACTTTTAGCAGCGAAGTGTAGTCATCGACCATGCGTTTTCCATCAAATGAACCTTCAGCAAAAACTGTGATCCCGACTAAGTTTGATTCGAATTCTTCGATCATTGACTTCATCCCGTTGACTGTGCCGCCACCTTTCATGAAATCATCGACGACCAAAACATTCGAACCGCGCTTAAGACTACGCTTGGACAATTCCATCTTTTCGATCCGTTCGCTTGAACCAGATACATAGTTGACCGAAACCGTCGAGCCTTCAGTGATCTTAGAATCACGACGTACGATCACAAATGGTACATTCAAGTAGCTGGAAACACTTTGAGCGATCGGGACCCCTTTAGTTGCCACTGTCATCACCGCATCGATCTGCTTATCGATATATTGGCGTGCGATCACGCGCCCAACTTTACGCAATACATCAGGTCGACCTAAAAGATCAGACAAGTATACATATCCTCCCGGCAAAAGGCGATCTTGTTCTGAAAGTTCAGTTGTCATTTCTTCAATAAATTCACGTGCTTCATATTCTTCCATTGAAGGAATAAAGCGCGCACCACCTGCAGCACCTGGGATCGTCTCTAAAATACCGATCCCACGTAATTTGAAAGTCCGCTTAATAATGGCAAGATCTTCGCTGATCGAAGACTTCGCTGATTCATAGCGTTCAGCAAAAAAGGTCAGCGAGATCAATGTATGCGGTGATTCTAGGAGATATCTCGTCATATCGATCAATCGATCACTTCTTCTGGTTTTCAAATTTATTCCTCCAATGTTTTTGAAATTTTAGTTACATTATACGTTATCAAACGGATTTTTCCTAGTTTTTAAGCTTTAAATAATTTTAAAGTTCGTTTTTTAGGCAATAAATCCCGATCAAAAATTGTTTTATCGGAGATTTTCTCTTCTTCTGATTAACGTTCGGTTCTGAAACAAACTATTATAGATTATCACTGTCACCGGCTAGCGTCAACACTTTTTTAAAAATTTACTTCAGGATAAATATATAACTTTTTATGTATAAAAATTATATAAACCAAATTTTATATGAATAAATATTAGTTTTTAGTTGAATTATTTGCATAAAAATTGTATGATAACCTCAACAAATGCATAAAGGAGTTTTTAAAATGACAAATAAAAAGGTTGTGCTCGCATATTCTGGTGGTTTAGATACTTCAGTTGAGATCGCTTGGCTCAAAAACAAAGGCTACGATGTGATCGCTTGTTGCATTGATGTCGGCGAAGGAAAAGACCTGACTGCTATCCAAGCAAAAGGACTAGCGGTAGGTGCAGTTGAATCCTTGGTCATCGATGCTAAAGAAGAATTCGCTAGTCAATATTGTTTAACAGCGCTGCAAGCTCACACATATTATGAACAAAAATATCCGCTCGTTTCAGCGCTCTCACGTCCTTTGATCGTTAAACATCTAGTCAAGATCGCTAAAGACTACGGTGCTTGTGCGATCGCGCATGGTTGTACCGGTAAAGGCAATGACCAAGTCCGGTTTGAAGTTGGGATCCATGCTCTAGCTCCGGAAATGTTGATCGAAGACCCGATCAGAGATAACCATTGGTCTAGAGAAGAAGAGATCGACTATGCTCTTCAAAATAACATCCCCGTGCCGATCAACAAAAAGAGCCCTTATTCGGTCGACGAAAACCTATGGGGCCGGGCAAATGAATGTGGTATTTTAGAAGATCCTTGGCAAAGTGCTCCAGCTGATGCCTATGCTCGGACTTTACCTTTAGAGCAAACACCTGACGTTCCCAGTGTGATCGAGCTTGAATTTGAACAAGGTGTCCCCGTCAAATTAGATGGAGAAAAACTTAACTTAGCTGATCTGATCCTAAAACTTGATAAATTGGCTGGCCAACACGGGATCGGACGGATCGATCACGTCGAGAATCGGTTAGTCGGGATCAAATCCCGTGAGATCTATGAGTGTCCAGCAGCTACCGTCTTGATGGCAGCCCATAAGGACCTCGAAGATATCACGCTTGAAAAAGAAGTTGCTCATTTTAAGTCTGTGATCGAACAAAAACTCAGTGAGTTGATCTACAACGGGTTGTGGTTCTCACCGTTGATGCCCGCCCTCCAAGCTTTCTTAAAGCAGACTCAGACTAATGTTACTGGTGTTGTTCGGGTCAAATTATTCAAGGGTAACGTCATTTGTGAAGGTCGGAGATCGCCTAATTCCTTATATGATGAAAAACTAGCGACCTACACCGCGGCTGATCAATTCGATCAAGAAGCTGCCAGTGGTTTCATCAAACTATTCGGTCTTCCAACTCAAGTCTATGCCCAAGTTCAACAAAAAAATGGAGGAAATAGCCATGAGTGATAAGTTATGGGGCGGACGTTTCGAAGCGTCTCCCGACCAATTCGTTGATGAATTTGGGGCTTCGATCAGTTTTGATCAGTTACTAGCCCACGAAGATATCCAAGGTTCACTGGCTCATGTCAAAATGCTCAAACACACTAAGATCTTGAGTGCCAGCGAAGCAGATCAGATAATTGCTGGGCTAGAAACGTTAGCGCACAAACTAGCTGCTGGTGAACTTGAATTTTCAGTCGCCAACGAAGATATCCATATGAATTTAGAGGCGCTATTAGCCCAAGAGATCGGTCCAGTTGCGGGGAAACTGCATACTGCCCGGAGCCGAAATGATCAAGTTGCGACCGATCTACATCTTTATCTAAAGAACCGCCTCCCGCAAGTATTGGACGCGATCGCTGAGCTACAAAAAGCGTTATTGCATCAAGCAAAAAAGCATCAAACGACACTGATGCCTGGTTTTACGCACTTACAACATGCACAACCGATCACGTATGCTCACTATTTGATGGCCTACTGGCAAATGTTCAAACGTGACTGGGAGCGCTTTGACTTCAATCAAAAGCACACCGACATCTGTCCTTTGGGAGCAGCAGCTTTAGCAGGAACGACATTTCCGATCGATCGGAAATTTAGCGCCGACCAATTGGGCTTTAGTGAGATCTATGCTAATTCACTAGATGCTGTATCCGATCGTGATTTTGCCTTAGAATTTTTGAGTAACAGCTCGATCTTGATGGTCCACCTTTCCCGCTTTTGTGAGGAACTTATCTTGTGGTGCAGCTATGAATTTGGCTATCTGGAACTATCCGATAAATTCGCTACGGGAAGCTCGATCATGCCCCAAAAGAAAAATCCTGATATGGCTGAGTTGATCCGGGGCAAATCTGGCCGGATCTTTGGCGATCTGATCGGTCTACTGACAGTTTTAAAGGGACTTCCTTTGGCCTATAACAAAGATATGCAAGAAGATAAAGAAGGTGTCTTTGATGCTGTCAAAACGATCATCCCCTGTCTTAAGATCTGCACTCAAATGGTCGAAACATTAAGTGTCAACAAAGCACGGATGGAACAAGTGCTCACGACTGATTTTTCAAACGCTACGGAACTAGCCGACTACTTAGCTAAAAATGGCGTGCCTTTCCGTCAAGCACATGCGATCGCCGGCAAGTTAGTCTTACACGGGATCAAACAGCACCAAACGCTTCAAGATACCGACTTAGCAACTTTCCAGAAATTTTCACCTAAGATCCAAGCCGACGTGTATTCTGCCCTTGATCCCAAAACAGCCATCAAACGGCGCAACTCATATGGTGGAACTGGATTTGCCCAAGTTGAACAGCAGATCGAACTTGCTGAGCAGTTTATGCAAAAATTCGAATAGATCTAACTAGAGGATAGAAATTGAACTTGTGAAATTTTTATCCTTTCTTTTTGTTTGCCCTTACGCTAAACTCAAAGATAATAGCACTAGAAATGAGGTCTTTTATTCGTGAAAATCATCATTGCACCTGATTCTTTCAAAGAAAGCATGACTGCTAGTGAAGCAGCCCAAGCTATCTATGCCGGCTTTAAACCGATCTTTCCCACCGCTACATATGAATTGATCCCACTAGCAGACGGGGGCGAAGGCTTTGTCGATACGATCTTAAATACCGTCCCTGGAAAAATTTATACCTATCAAGTAATGGGGCCAAGAAAGCAATCAGTTACAGCGAAGTTAGCCGTGATCGAGGCGGGCAAAATTGCACTCCTTGAAACGGCAGCAGCTAGCGGCTTACAACTTTGTAACGGCATCAAGGATCCGCTGACGGCTACTAGCTATGGAACAGGTGAATTACTCAAACACGCTTTAGATCTCGGAGTGGAACATATCATCTTAGGTCTTGGTGGCAGTGCGACTAATGATGGTGGTGCGGGCTTACTTCAAGCCTTAGGCGCCAAATTCTATGATCGTTCTCACTATGAATTACCTTTAGGCGGTATCCATCTACAAGCACTCGAGAAAATAGATATCAGCGCCTTAGATCCGCGCTTACAAACAACTAAGATCACCCTTGCTAGTGATGTGGCTTCACCCTTCATTGGACCTAACGGGGCTAGTGTGGTCTTTGGCCCGCAAAAAGGCGCTTCCCCTAATGCTGTGCTCCAACTTGAACAAGCTTTGACTAATTTTTCACAAGTTATCAAAGCTACTTGTGGCCAAGATATCGCCACTACTCCGGGTGCAGGCGCAGCTGGTGGGATCGGTGGGGCATTGCTTGCTTTCACTAACGCTACCTTGACTTCAGGGGTCGAGCTCGCGATCGCTTTGACTGACCTTGAGCAAAAAGCGACTGCAGCTGACATTTTGTTGACCGGCGAAGGCAGTTTAGATAGCCAAACAAAATTGGGAAAGACACCCCTTGGAGTTTTGCGCGCGGTTAGATCTGTTTCACCTGACTGCACCGTGATCGGCTTAGCTGGTAAGGTCGAGGCAGTTGCTGAATTGCATCAATTAGGTTTTGATGCTGTTTTTTCGTGTACTCCTGGTGTCATCAACTTGGAACAAGCCTTAAGATCGGGATCAAAGCATTTAACGCAAACAGCAAATGAAATAGCGCATTTATTGCAAAAATTTGTTTAGAGTGTTTGACTCTTTTAAAATAGCGCGTAGTTCAGTATAATTAAACTAATAATTTCAATGATAGACAGGTGAATCAAATGGAGATATCGGAGAAAGCTCCGGCTAAATTGAACTTCAGCTTAGATACCCCATTTCGTCATCAAAACGGTGAGCCAGAATGGAAAATGGTAATGATCGCAGTTGATTTAGCCGATTACGTACACATCCAGACCCTTCCTAACTCGCATAAGATAACCGTCTCAACCGACTCTGGTTTTTTACCAAGCGATCAACGAAACTTAGCCTATCAAGCCGCTAAGATGTTGCGCGATAAATACCAGATCAAAGAAGGCGTAGCGATCACGATCGATAAAAACATCCCCGTGGCTGCAGGTATGGGTGGGGGATCTTCGGATGCTGCCGCTGTCCTACGTGGCTTAAACAAGTTATGGCAACTTGGGCTCTCACGTGAAGAACTTGCTAAAATTGGGCTAGAGATCGATTCAGATGTTCCGTTTTGCATCTACAGCGAACCAGCCCTTGTGACTGGTAAGGGCGAGATCGTGACCCCGATCGGTCCTTTACCCCCATTAAAGATCATTATCGCTAAACCCCGTGACAGTGTCTCAACGCCTAGCATCTTACGCAAGATCAACTATGATAAGATCAAACACCAAGATGTCGATGCTGTCGTTTGTGCGATCAAGGCACAAGATTATGCAGCGATGGTCACTAAGATGGGAAATACTTTAGAACCGATCACTGCTGGACGCCACCCTGAGATCTTGAAGATCAAGGAAAAAATGCTCCAATTTGGCTGTGATGCAGCTCAAATGAGTGGTAGTGGTCCAACAGTTTTTGGGATCTGTCAAAAGGCTTCACGAGCCCAACACATCTACAATAGTTTACGTGGTTTCTGTAAAGAAGTTTACATCGTTAGTCCTTATAATTTAGACCAGCAAACTTGTTTTTAAAAAACTAAGACCAGATAAAGTCCTTAACTGCTTAAGAACTCTATCTGGTCTTAGTTTTTTAATGATGCCACGCAAGCGGGTGGTTGTTCCACAAGATCTTATCCATCGTATCTAAAACTTTAGCACTTTGATGCAGATCCGTATGATCCGTATTGGTATAAACGGCTTGATAATATTTAGACCAATTAGGATGAATGATATTTTTCAAAAATAGTGACTGTACATTGGGTACTGAACCGTCAGTTTTTTCACCATCAACTGACCCCATCAAATTATAAAAATCGATACTAGCTAGCGGATCAAATTCTTTAAATTTCTTCAATAAACGCTGGTAATTTTTATCGGTCGAAACTTTGGCTTGAGCTTTGGCATAGCTCGTATTCTCATCTACGCTTTCATCGATCGGTGTTCCCAGTAAGATCACCTTAGGAAAAGCGATCTCTTTTTGTAACGAACTTGAATCTGCCAAAGCATGTATCAAAGCACTCCCCCCCCATGAATGTGCGATCACATTGAGTTTATCGACGTGATAATCGCGGTGCAAGACCGTAAGTACCTGCTGCAACCACTTTGTCTGCGCTTGGTAATCTTTTGTATAATTCCAATCAAAGATCAATTGGATCAAAGCATTTTTCTTGTTAACCACACTACCTTGGACCTTGACCTTACCCGTTGGCGTCACATGGATCGTCATCGTCTTTTGTGCGATATTTTCTTTTTGGTAGTATTTGATCAATTTGCTGTAGGTCCAACCATTGCCACCCCAACCAGGAATTAAAAGCGTTGGAACGTTACTATATGAAATATCAGAACGCAATTGCTCCGTGCGTAATGCTTCACCCGGTGTTCCACGTAAGAGCCATAATTGCAGGCAGATCAACCCGACTAAAACACTTCCTAGAATTGCCCACCATTTTTTCAAGACTGTACTCTCCTTCTTTCTCCTAGTGCATAAATTATAGTCCTTTTGGTTGATTTATGCATCCGTTTTGACTTAACTTTTTTATTTAATAAATTCGATGATCAGACCGGTTCACAAAAATAATACTGCTAATTATAATCAAGATATAAACAAATAATTGGAGAAAAAAATTGAAAAATATTAAGGACTTTACAGTTAAGCACCCATATATTTCAGTACTGATCCTTCAAGCATGCATTATCATCATCTTTGGCACGCTGTGTTTACTATTTCCAACAGTCTTTACAAACGGTATTTATACTACGCTCTTTTCTACTATTTTTATCTTCATCGCTATCAAGATAGGATCAAATAAAAAATAAAACCCCTTCTATGATCGACACCATAGAAGGAGCTCTATTTAAATCTTATTTTTGCACTGCTAGCAATTCGATTATTTCTTCAGTTGGAATACCAGCAAAATATCGGGTAAGATCTATCTTGGCCATAGCTTGCCGAATTTCTGCTGGAGCGTATTTTACACCCGCTAAGAGCGCTTCTACGTCACTGACATCCTTTTTACCAAAGAAATCGCCATAGATCTTAACTGAAGTGATCACACCACTATCGATCAAGAAACGCGCATCGATCGTTCCACCAGTGAAACGATGGCGTCTTTGAACTGTAAACTCTGGGGAACGTCCATAGACCCAATCCCAATTTTTATACAGCTCTTGTTCGATCTTAGCAATTTCAGCTTTATCCGTCTCATCTAAATGATATTCAAATTTTTGGGCTTGCTCTAATGAATCTACTTGCCAGATCTTTTTGATCAATTCATCTCGGAAGGCGAAGGTATCTAGTGCTTGATACTGTTTGTCCAAATATGGCTTGATATTTGTTACGTGCGAACGAACTGACTTAACACCTTTTGATTCGATCTTATCTTTAGGTACACGCAACGCATTTTCAACCGCACTCGTATCCACATCAAACATCAAAGTCCCATGTGAGAAAGTTTTGTCGCCCTTCGTATACATTGCATTACCAGAAAATTTCTTGCCTTCGATCACGATATCATTGCGCCCGGTCACTTCAGCTTTGGTAGCCCCCATCTCATGTAGCGCTTTGACGATCGGTTGGACCAATGTCTTAAAATCACCGAATTTTTGATCTTTAGCTGGTACGACAAAGCTAAAGCACATATTGCCTAGGTCTTGATACATCGCACCACCACCGGAAAGGCGACGAGTGATCGTGATCTTGTTATCTTCACAATATTTCTGATTGATCTCTTCCATTGTATTTTGGTTTCGACCTACGATGATACATGGCTTTTCGATATAAAACAGCATAAACGGTGCTTCCAATTTACCACTGTTCATCAAATACTGTTCCGTTGCTAAGTTAGTTCTGATATCATCAGTTTGCATTACTAGATACTGCATTCTTCATCCCTCATTTGCCTAAAAATTAAATATTAGTTGGAAAACCAAGTGCCACATCAGCAGCATCCATCACAGCTTCACCTAATGATGGGTGTGGGTGGACAGTTAAGCCGATATCTTCAGTCGTTGCTCCCATTTCGATCGCCAAAGTCAATTCGTTGATCAGATCACTCGCATGGGCCCCAACGATCTGAGCCCCTAACAAGATATCCGTTTCTTCTTCGAAAACTAGACGAATAAAACCATCCGTCTTCCCCATTGAGATCGCACGCCCATTAGCAGCAAATGGGAATTGAGCCTTTTTAGCCTTAAAGCCCTTTTCTTTAGCTTCGGCTAGCGTCAATCCTGTCGTTGCGATCGAAGTATCCGTATAACAAACGGCTGGCATCGCACGATAATCGACCGTTGTCTTCATACCAGAGATCGCTTCAGCAGCTACTTTACCTTCATAACTAGCTTTGTGAGCCAAGGCAAAACCAGCCACGATATCACCGATCGCATAGATATGTGGGATATTTGTACGGCTTTGAGCATCAACTGGGATCAAACCGCGGTCATCGATCTTGACGCCGGCTTGTTCTAAGCCCATATCAGCGGTATTTGGACGGCGCCCGACCGAAACGATCACGTAATCAGCTGTGATCTCTTGAGCTTTACCGTCGATCTCAAAGGTGACTTTGACGTTATCATCTGTTTGTTCAGCATTCTTAGCCAAAGCATTGGTGTAGATATCTACCCCTTGTTTGCTAAAGTGATGTTCGACCACTTTGACTAGATCTTTTTCATAGTTAGCTAAGATCATCGGACCACCTTCAAGGATCGTCACATGGGAACCTAAGTTGGCATATGCCGAAGCTAACTCACACCCGATATAACCGCCACCAACGACAACTAATTCTTTTGGAACTTCACGTAAATTGAGCGCACCCGTTGAGTCTAAGACACGACCCTTGAACTTAAAGTTAGGGATCTCGATCGGATGACTCCCGGTAGCTACGATCAAATTATTGAAACTATATGTTTGAGCATGACCTTCCTTATCGATCACACGTAAATTGTGATCATCTTTCAAGAAGGCATCGCCCCAAACAACATCGATCTGATGCTTTTTAAATAGTGATGCGACCCCACCAGTGAGCTTAGAAACAACGCTATTTTTCCACTCGATTGTTTTATTGAAATCAAGTTTAGCTGCTGTTACTTGGAGCCCCATATCTTGGGAGTGCATTGCGTATTGGTAGTGATGCGCCGCTTCGATCAAGGCCTTTGAGGGGATACAACCTACATTCAAGCAGACACCACCGATAAATTCACGTTCGATCACAGTCACCTTTTGACCTAATTCGGCTGCGTGGATCGCTGCTACATATCCACCAGGGCCCGCACCGATCACGACTGTATCTAATTCAATTGAAAAATCTCCAACTACCATCTAGCTCATCCTTCCATTAATAACAATTCTGGGTCTGCCAATAATTCTTTGAGTCTGTTGACTGCTTTTTGAGCTGTTGCACCATCGATCACACGATGATCAAAGGCCAAGGACAACTTCAAAACACGTGCGATCTGAACTTCATCATCCACTACGACAGCTTCTTTAGTGATCTTACCCATACCTAAGATCGCAACTTCAGGCCAATTGATGATCGGCGTAAAAAAACCACCGCCGACCGAACCAATATTGGTGATCGACATGCCCGTGTAATTCATATCATCACGTGATAATTTATTTTCTTTAGCTTTGGCTGTGTTTTCCGAGATCTGTTCAGCGATCCCAAATAAGCTCAACGCATCTGCATGTTTAACATTTGGTACGAATAGACCATGTTCGGTGTCTGTGGCGATACCTACGTTGATGTAGTCTTTATAAGCGATCGTTTGATTTTGCATATCGACCGAGCTGTTGAAGATCGGGAATTCCTTCATGATCACGGCTAAAGCCTTGACCATATAAGCCATAAAGGTCAATTTGACACCACGCGTTGCCGCCAATTCCTTATACTTCTTACGGTGATCCCAAAGTTTATCCACGACAACTTCATCAAAGACATGTACATGTGGGATCTGTGAAACTGAACGCACCATTGCATTAGCCGTTGCTTTTCTGATCGGTGACATCTTTTCAACTGTTTCAGGCCATTGAGCACTTGCACTAGCTGGCAATGCAACGACTGATTCTTCTGTTTTAGCCTCAGGTGCTGCGACCGGTGCATCTTGTGGTAAACTCAAAGCTTGTTCGATATCAGCTTTAGTTACTTGTCCGTGACGGCCAGTTCCCTTGATCTTAGTCAGATCAACTCCATTTTCACGGGCAAACTTGCGCACGGATGGCATCGCTAAAACTGGTAAGGAATGATCTTGAACAGATGCTGCGACCGGTGTTGCTACGCTTGTTGGCTCAGCAACCGGTTGAGCCACGGGTTGAGCTGGTTCTTCGACTTTAGCTGGTGTTTCTGTCGCACTTGCATCAACATTGCCCAAACCTTCAGCCACTTCTAGCTCGACTAAAACATCGCCCACTTCAGCTGTTTCACCTTCCGGGACCACGATCGCAGTTACTTTTCCGGCTACAGGACTAGGAATTTCTTCGACGGATTTATCATTTTCGATTTGAACTAGATCATCATCTTCTTTGATCGTATCGCCGACTTTAACGTGCCATTCACCGATCACACCTTCAGCGATCCCTTCCCCAATATCTGGGAGTTTAAATTGATATTTACTCATAAATCTTCACCTTTCCTAGAAATTGACCGTTTCTTTTACTTTTTCAATGATATCTTGCTTGTTTGGTAACCAGATCGTTTCAGCATCGCTAAATGGATATGGTGTGTCTGGGGCATCGACCCGTGCGATCGGTGCTTCTAACGATAAAATCCCCTTTTCGGCGATCAAAGCGGCTACTTGAGAATTGATCCCAGCTTGGCGTTGTGCTTCTTGGACCAAAACAACTCGGCCAGTACGTTTGACTGACTCTAAGATCGTTTCTTCATCCAATGGTGAAACTGTACGCAGATCAACGACTTCTGCTTCGATCCCTTCTTTAGCCAATTCGTCAGCAGCCCGTAAACTTTCATGGACCATATAGCCGTAAGAGATGATCGTTACATCTTTACCTTCACGCTTGACCGCTGCTTTATCCAAGGCTACGGTGTATGCGTCATCTGGAACTTCTTGTTTGAAAGAGCGGTATAATTTCATATGCTCTAAGAATACGACCGGATCATCAGAGCGGATTGCTGCCGTCAATAGACCTTTGGCATCATATGGATCACTTGGGATAACAACTTTTAACCCCGGTGTTTGTGCCATCAGTCCTTCCAAACTATCGGAGTGCAATTCTGGCGTATGGACCCCACCACCAAATGGCGCTCTGATCGTCACGGGCATTTTACGGGTGCCACCTAAACGGAAACGTGTCCGCGCGATCTGAGCTGCGATCTCATCCATGACTTCAAAGACAAAGCCAAAGAATTGGATCTCAGGAACAGGACGAAAACCGGTCAAAGCTAAGCCAACTGCGAGACCACCGATCCCTGATTCAGCTAAGGGCGTATCAAAGACTTGATCTTCACCGACTTTTTCTTGTAAGCCATCAGTCGCACGGAAAACACCACCATTTCGACCAACATCTTCACCAAATACCAAAACATTTTTATCGCGTTTTAATTCATCTTCCAAAGCTTGTGTAATTGCTTTGATCATCGTTGTTTTAGCCATTATGCTTCCTCCTTAGCCGCAAATTTTGCAATTTGTTCCTCTAAAGTCGGTGGTGTTTCTACAAAGACATTTTGAAGATATTCACTCACCTTTTGTTTTGGCGCTTGTTCAGTCTTTTTCATCGCTTCATTGATCTGCTCATTTACTTCTTCAATGTAAGCTTCTTCTTGAGCTTCTGACCAAAGACCTTTTTCATCTAAATAAGTGCGTAATCTTACCAATGGGTCTTTCTTTTCCCATTCAGCTTCTTCATCAGCGGTCCGATAACGATGCGGATCATCACCAGAAAGCGTATGTGGACCAAAACGATACGTCAAAGTCTCGATCAAGACTGGGCCATTACCTTCGACACTGTATTTACGTGCTTCGCTCATGACTAAATAGACTGCCAAAGCATCCATCCCATCAACTTGAATACCTGGGATCCCAGCAGCTAGACCTTTTTGAGCTAAGGTCGGAGCCGCAGTTTGGACCGCTCTTGGGACTGAGATCGCATAGCCGTTATTTTGCACAACAAAGATCGCCGGCGCTTGATATGCACCTGCAAAGTTGATCCCTTCGTAGAAATCACCTTGGGAAGTACCGCCATCACCAGTATACGTATATGCTACATTCTTAGCGCCCTTTTTCTTGAGACCTAGAGCTACACCAGCGGCTTGAACATATTGGGCTCCGATGATGATCTGTGGTGGTAAAGCAGCTAGATCTTCGGGATATTCATTTCCTAAGACATGCCCCCGCGACCACAAGAAAGCCTTTTCTAAAGGTAGCCCATGTAAGACTAATTGTGGAACATCACGATAAGCTGGTAATAAGAAGTCTGTCTTTTCCATCGCAAATTCAGATGCGATCTGAGAAGCTTCTTCCCCTGCTGTTGGCGCAAAGAAACCTAAGCGCCCTTGACGATTTAGCTTAGTGGAACGTTCATCTAACACACGCGACCACAACATTTGCTTGAATAATTCCACGATCTGTTCATCACTTAGATCTGGGAAAAAGTCTGGATCGATCACTTTACCATGTTCATCTAATACACGAAGCGGTTTGATCTCACTTGGAGAGATCGTCTTGAATGCTTCAAAATCAATTTTTTGTGCCATTTTAAAACTTCCTTTCTTCAAACATAAGGAATCAAATCTTATTTTCAATCTTCGTACAGCGCTTACATCGATAATTATAACGTATCGTTCACTAAAAGTTAATTTTGTGCACTCTTTAATTTGTTTCCTACCACCGAAAAAATCTTGATTTTGCGCAATATTTTGCGGATGATTTTTTTCTAGCTTGTGGACAATGTTACTTTTATCACAAGCTCCTAGTTTAAAATAATGTTTTAATTTTTTAAATTAAATCAAGATATTATCAGCCTTTTCCGCCGGATCGTTTTATTTGTAACTTATAGACATTAGAACTATAATACTTCTGTAGACTATGGAAGGGAAGTTTTAGATATGACACGCCGTAATGATTCCAAGCTCGAACACCAGCTTGAAGAAAACCGTTTGAACGATGCTAGACGTCGGGAAAATGAAGAAAAAGAGAAAGAAGCTAAGGAACACCGCGAAAAGTGAGCTTTAGTCTTCTAATAAAGTCCGAATTCTGATTTCGGACTTTTTTTACATATTTAGAAAGTAGATGATCAAATGGAACTCACCGAAACTAAGCGAAAATTATTTATTTTTACTCTATTGGCAGGTACTTTTACCATGTCGATCAGCCAATCAGCCCTTTCAACCGCTTATCCTGCCTTGATGCATTTCTTTGCGGTCGATGCGGCAACGATCCAGTGGTTGACGACTGGCTTTATGCTCATGATGTGTGTCATGATGCCTGTCAGTCCATGGCTGCTCAATAATATTTCTTTTAAACATCTCTATCTTAGTGTCTTAGCCCTCTTTGGGGTCGGCACTTTAATGATAATTTTTGCCCCAACTTTCTGGCTCGCACTTTTAGGCCGCTTGTTAGAGGCGACTGCTGTCGGTATCTTATTTCCATCATTTCAAACGGTCTTGATGACGATCACGCCTAAAGACAAGCGGGGACAAACCATGGGAGCCGCCGGATTAGTCATGGGTTCAGCCTTAGCAGTTGGACCGATCATCTCTGGGATCGTCTTAAACTTTTTGCGTTGGCAAGACCTCTTTTGGTTATTTTGCTTTTTAATGCTCGTGATCTTTTTGGTCGCTTGTGTGACGATCAGTGATGTCATGGAACGCAAGCCATCCCAGTTAGATGTTTGCTCTCTATTCTATGAAGGTTTTGGCCTAGGTACCTTATTATACGCTCTTACCGCCCTTAAAGATCCACGCCAGCCGTTGCTAAATATCTTACTTTTGGTCTTAGGTCTTTGTTTATTGATCGCCTTTTGTCGCCGTCAACTAAAGCTGACCACGCCACTTTTAGAATTGCGGATCGTTAAGTACCTTGATTTTGACATTGGCTTATTATTGACCGGGCTTTCTTACGTGTCCTTGATCGTAGTCACGATCGTTTTTCCGCTCTATTATCAAAAGATCCTCGGCTTAAGTCCGTTAGCTTCGGGGCTTTCCTTGGTCTTACCTGCTGTTTTACTGAGTGTGTTGAATCCTGTGACCGGTAAACTGGCCGACAAATGGGGCTTCAAACCGGTTCTTTTAGTTGGGGTCAGCATGTTGCTCGGTGGCTGGGCTGGACTGCTCTTATGGCAAGATCACCTTGGACTCCCACTCTTGATCGCCTTTTCCATGGTGATCGAAGGAGGCAATGCCTTTGTCATGATGCCGGCGACAACGCTGGGGGCTAATTCAGTGCCTAAAAACTTGATCGCACATGCAACTGCGCTAACAACTACGATCCGCCAGCTCCTTGGTAGTCTAGGTGTCATGCTCGCGACCCTATTGTTAAGCAATGCCGGTCAAAGTATTACCCAAAAATCAAGCTATTCCCGCGTCTTTATCTGCTTTTTACTCATCGAGGCCGTAGCGTTAGTCTTGGCGTTACGCTTAAAAGAAGTAAAAAAATAAGCTAGGAGGTACCCATGCAAGTGGGTGCTCCTAGCTTATTTGCTGTTTCAAAAAATTAAATCTCGGTACCTAAAATCCTAATAAGGATCGGCGATAATCGACTTATCGCTTAATCAAAATCTAGAATAATATTATTGGTCAAAACGTCGGTGTAACTATATGATACGCGTTCAACGGCATTTTCTTCGTGACTTAATTCTACGATAAATACAGCGGGGAAAGTTTCCCGCAGAATCCCATGACGTTTAGTAACTTTTTTGCGTCCAACGTGGGACGTTACCGTTAAACCAGCGCCAATGCAATTGTCGAGCTTGCTCTTGATTTTTACTAATGTAGTTGGCAATGCGCTTCACCTCTCTGTGTAAAATATTGTAACATAATTTTACAAAAAACGCAATTATACCACACCCGAACAAACACTTCAATATTTAAAAGTTATTTTTTGACGATTTTTTCAGCGACTAAAGCATCAGCTAAGGCGACCATTTGTGCGATCGTTAACTTTTCAGCGCGGATCCCTGGCTCGATCGCAACTTTAGCCAAAGCTGCCTGCATTTTTTCTTTGATCTCAGGGGTCTTACCATACATTCCTTGCAAGTTGTTCCAAAGGCTCTTGCGTCGATGTAAAAAGATCCCTTTGACCATTTGCTTAAAGAACTTTTCATCAACTGGTCGATAAGTTTGAACGGCTTTTTTCTCTAAGACAATGATCGCAGAATCAACTTTAGGTTGGGGAATAAAAACTGTTTTAGGCACGATAAACGCCACTTTAGCATCCATCTCGTATTGCACCGCTACACTCAAAGAACCGTAATCTTTAGTCCCAGGAACAGCTGCTAAACGATCAGCGACCTCTTTTTGCATCATCACAACGATCCGGTCAAAATCAACCGGTGCTTCCAACAAATGTAAAATGATCGGTGTTGTAATGTAATATGGTAAATTAGCCACTAACTTGATCTTGTGCTTGCCATCGAAATTTTTAGCGATCAATTCCACTAGGTCAGCTTTGAGCACATCTTGATGAACGACTGTCACGTTATCATAAGGTGCCAAAGTATCGGCTAACACCGGGATCAAACGGTCATCGATCTCTAGTGCCATGACTTGATGGGCATTCTTAGCCAACTGTTCGGTCAAAGCGCCGATCCCGGGTCCGATCTCGATCACGTCATCTTCTGGCGTTACTTCAGCAGCTGCTACGATCTTATTTAAAATATTGATATCAGTCAAAAAGTTTTGGCCTAAACTTTTTTTAAACGTTAGCCCATAACTTTCCATGATCGCCCGCGTCCTAGTCGGTGAAGCGATCTCTGGTAATTGATTATTCATCGATTTTTCCTTCCTCTACTTGGTCTAAATATCTCAGTGCCGCAGCAAATTCTTCCGGTGTGATCTGGAAGAGATTCAACCGCTTATAGAGCTGTTTTCCATTGACATAGCCGATCCGCAAATATTCGCCCAAGATCCGGCGTCTGATCTTGGCCTTGGGTCCTGATATCAAGCCCGCTACTGCTAGATCTTCCCGACTGATCATCGGAGTCGCATCGGGCTCTTCGGTATATAGATTACGTAAAGCTTCCCGGATCGCCTCTGGATCAGCATGTTCAACGCCAAGACTGCCTTTGTGATCTGGGGCAGCAGCTTTTTTTGTCAGAAAAGCATGCTTGACCCCCGGAACAGCTTCTTGGATTATCTTACGGATCTTTTCCCCTGAAAAATCGGGGTCTGTAAAGACGATGACTCCGCGCTTGTCATGTAATTCTTCGATCTGTGCGAGTGTTTCATCACTGATCGCTGATCCCCTAGTCTCAAGGGTATCTGCATTGACGGCTAAGTTGATCCGCTTGGTATCATCTTTACCTTCAACAACGATAACTTCTTTGATCTTCATCTTATCTGTCATTTTATCTTCAACACTTTCTTTGCATTAGCAGTTGTGATCTGCGCTAGTTTTTCAGGTGCGATCTGTCTTTCTTTAGCTAAAAATTCTAAAATATAGCGGGTCATCGCTGGTTCATTGATCTTGCCCCGAAATGGCATTGGGGTTAAATATGGGGCATCTGTTTCAACTAACATATGTTCCAATGGTGTCACCAAAGCAGCCTGTTTAACTTCCTTAGCATTGCCAAAAGTCACGACCCCACTAAACGACAATTCCATCCCTAGATCCAAAAATTCCTCAGCCCAGTCAGCATCCCCATTAAAACTGTGCATGATCCCACCGATCTTTGCGATGTCTGCCTTTTTTAAGATCGCATAGCAATCCGCGATCGCATCCCGATCATGGATACTTATCGGAAGTTGCAGTTCATGCGCGAGCTCTATTTGACGTTCAAAAACTTTCCATTGGACTTTTTTAGGTACATCACAGTGATAATCGAGCCCGATCTCTCCCAGAGCTTTTACTTTCGGATGAGCCAAGACTTCGCTTAATTTATTTTCAAAATTTGTATCGTAGTCTAAAGCACTTTCGGGATGACAGCCAAAAGCTCCATAGATCCCTGGATATTTCTCAACTAAGTCAAGCATTCGCTCCGTACTCGGATCATCGTAACTGATGACTAACATTTCGGTCACATTTAAAGCTTTGGCCCGCTCGATCACATCAGGAATGTCATTTTTAAATTCTGTAGCATTGATATGAGTATGTGAATCAAAAATCTCCATTTTTTCCCTTTCTTACGCTAAAAGGCACACGGTCAGCCCATGTGCCTTCTATCACTTGATCAGCCAACTAATGATCCGGCTGGGATCTCATCGGGAACAGTTATTAATTGTACTGTATCACCAAATTCAGCTGATAAGAGCATCCCTTGGCTGATCTCACCTCGCATCTTACGCGGTTGTAAGTTTGTTACCGCGATCACTTTTTTACCGATCAATTTTTCTGGTTCAGGATACCATTGAGCAATACCCGAGAGGATCTGACGTTCACCTTCATCGCCCGCATCCAATCGGAATTTGAGGAGCTTATCGGCACCCTTGACCCGAGAAACATCTTTGATCAAAGCCACCCGTTGTTCGACTTTATCAAATTTATCGAACTTGATCTCTTTTTTCGTTGACTTAAGTTCTGTCTTTTCAGGGTCAAATTCAGCTTGCGCTTCGGCTGCTTCTTGCATTGCTTTGCGCCCTTTTTGTTTTTCATTTTTAGTCATATTAGACTTGATGTATTCAACTTCAGCTTCGATATCCAAACGTGGGAAGATCGGTGTTCCCTTCTTAACAACAGTTGTCTTTTCTGGGAGGGCAAAATAGTCCACCCCTTTGATAGCCATATCTTCTAATGGCAGACCTAATTGAGTAAAGATCTCTTTTGGTGCATGTGTCATCACTGGTTGCAACAAGATCGCGATCAAGCGCAAACTTGCAGCCAAGTGGGCTAAGACACTGTCCAATTCATTAGCTTTAGCTTCATCTTTAGCCAAGACCCATGGTTCAGTCTCATCGATATACTTGTTAGAACGTGAAACAAACTTCCATAGTGCTTCTAAAGCCAAGGCAAAATGCGCTTGATCCATGTTAGCTTCGTATTCCGCGATCGCTTCTTTAGCTGATTTTTCTAAATCTAGATCAAATGCCGTCACATTTGAAGTCAGCGTTGGGATCAGACCTCCACGATACTTATTGATCATCGCAACAGTCCGGTTCAATAAGTTACCTAAGTCATTAGCCAAGTCATAGTTGATCTTTTGCACAAAATCTTCTGGCGTGAAGATCCCGTCATTGCCAAATGGAACAGCACGCATCAAGTAGTAGCGCAATGCATCTAAGCCATAACGTTCAGTCAACATTTCAGGATAGACCACATTGCCCTTAGACTTAGACATCTTGCCGTCACGCATGACTAACCAACCATGACCGATGATGTGTTTTGGCAATGGAAGATCTAAAGCCATCAAAATGATCGGCCAGTAGATCGTATGGAAACGAACGATCTCTTTACCTACCATATGAACATCAGCTGGCCAATACTTGTTGAAAAGTTCTTGATCCTTGCTACCGTAGCCTAAAGCTGTGATATAGTTGCACAAAGCATCGATCCAAACATAGACCACGTGTTTTGGATCATTTGGCACTTTAACGCCCCAATCAAAACTAGTCCGTGTGATCGCTAGATCTTCTAAGCCTGGCTTGATGAAGTTGTTCAACATTTCATTTTTACGACTTTGGGGAATGATGAAATCTGGGTGTTCATTGTAGTATTCGACTAAACGATCAGCATATTTGCTCATCTTGAAGAAATAGGATTCTTCTTCGACTAATTGAACTTCATGACCAGATGGAGCCTTCCCACCGATCATATTGCCTTGTTCATCACGATAAACTTCGGCTAATTGTGATTCAGTAAAATATTCTTCATCAGAAACAGAGTACCAACCTTTGTAAGAGCCAAGATAGATATCACCTTTATCCAAAAGTTTTTGGAAGATCTTTTGGATCGCTTCTTCGTGATATTCATCCGTTGTCCGGATAAATTTATCATTTGTGATCTCAAGTTCTTGCCATAATTTTTGGATCGAGTCCGCCATCATATCAACATATTGTTTGGGCGTCATGTTCAAGTCTTGTGCTTTTTGTTCGATCTTTAGCCCGTGTTCATCTGTCCCTGTCAAAAAGAAGACATCAAAATCTTGCAGACGCTTGTAGCGTGCCAAAACATCGCAAGCGATCGTTGTGTATGAGTTACCGATGTGTAGCTTTCCTGATGGGTAATAGATCGGCGTTGTAATGTAATATGTCTGTTTATCAGCCATTAACTAGTCATTTCCTTTCGCTTAAAACTGCTATTAGTGCAAGTTTATCATCGTCAAATTTTCAATAAAAATAGTATAACATAACCACGTACCTATTATTAGCTGTTTCAAGCAAAAAAACAGGAACTAGGCGTATTTATGTGCAATTTTGCCACAAGTAGCGGCTACGATCGCAGCTAAAAGATCATCGATAAAGGTATTGACGTGTTCTGGACTCGTATCGAATTTCTTGATGATCCCAGATTTTACGCGGTCAAAATATCCAAAGTTGGTAGCTCCGATCGTACCATAGATATTGGCGATCTGTAAGGCTAAAGTTTCATCGACACCAAAGACTCCCGAATCATTTTCGATGATCTCGGCTAAGGGTGAAGCCACCTTTCCTTCTTCGGTCAACCGATCGAGTTCTAACATAACCATCGCATTATTCAATAATTCCCGCTTGTTCATCACATCATTGACATCGTTTTTGCATTCTTCTAAGGTCAGACCCAATTCAAAATCCTTTTGGGTCTCATAGACCAACTTAGCCAATTCATCCAAGCTGACACCGCGTTTGGCTAAGCGTGCGATCACAAATTCATGTGCCTTCGTATCGGGATATTTAAAATCTTTTTGATACATTGAAATACCTCCTTTTATTAACGTAATAAGTAGTCTACACCTAGCGTGGCTAAAAGCTGATTGACTGGCATAGCATAGAGTTCTTTAAACTTTTCAGCAGGTTTTTCACCTAGATCGGGTAAGATAAATGAATTTTGACCATCGACCTTGAAACGCCCCGCATAAGCTGATTTAAACGTTAAATTCTCTTGCCAAGGTGTATGATAAAATTCAAATAAGGCACTTGTTTCCAAGCGTAATTGCCGTTCACTCAAAACAGGCGTTATCGTGATAAAATCATTTAAGTGCATGGACAATAAATTCCATTCGCTGAGTTGCTTATCAAATGATTTCCATAAACGTACCACACCCCGCCGCACTTCAAAAGCTGTCTGGAGTGATTTTTCTGTCATGACCGCATAGAGTTTTTGCGCTGCAGCTAAGGAGATCGGATAATTTTTTTCCAATTCTGGTAACACTTGTGCTAGATCATCAGCAAAAAAGACTAAAGCATCTAATAATGTTACCGTCCGTAAGACCATCCATTCATCGCGTTTTCCTTTTGGCTCAGGCTTTAAGATCGCTAAAACACCTTTTAAATATAACTCTTCGACGCTTTCATCTACAAAACCCAATTCCTGTTGTTTAGCATAGACTTTAGTGTGTAAGACCGTATCATATAGGTCGATCCCTGCTAGCATAAATTTATGATCTTTATTCGTATCGCCTGTCGTCAAATTAAACGCTACTTGTGGTGTCTTATCTAGCATCAATAAAAAGTGTAATAGCTCATGCGCGATCGTATAATCCGGATCTGTTTGATCATAAACATCGACCTTTAATTTTCCACCATGTAAATAGTGCTGGGCTTGGTCATGGCGTAAATAGCCCACTTTTTTAGGTTCTTTAAATTCGATCTCGACTCCAGCAGGAAATTTTTCCTCAACTTGAGCGATCAATTCTTGGGTTTTAGTTGTCAAATCATTTTTGTTCACGTTTATTTCCTCTTATCTCTTCTAAGATCTGCTTAGCTGTAGCTGAATCACGCGCTTTTTTAGCTAATAACTCCGCTACGACAGCTGAAACTTCACTCGGGCTAGCTCCCACTGCGACGGCTAAGCTTTTCAATTGTAATTTCATATGGCCCTTTTGGATCCCATCAGTCACTAAGGCATATAGTGCTGCTAAATTTTGGCCTAAGCCAACAGCCGCCACGATCTTTTCTAATTCCTTAGCATCTTGTAATTCTAAAAGTTGATGGTTAAGTTTGACTAGCGGCACGATCGAGACCGAACCACCAACTGATCCTAGTGGTAAAGGCAATTCTAATTCACCGATCAACATATCGCCTTTGACTTGCCAAGTACTCAAGCCCTGGTAACTACCATTGCGGGCTGCGTAGGCATGCGCACCAGCTTCGATCGCCCGCCAGTCATTACCACTGGCGATCACGACTGCATCGATCCCATTCATGATCCCTTTATTATGCGTCGTTGCTCGATAAGGATCAAGTTGGGCTAAGCGGCTAGCAGTAGCGATCTTTTGCGCGATCTTTTCTCCCGCTAGCTCGCCTTTAGTCAGCGCAGATACTGGGATCTCACACGTGACTTTTACTAAACAGCGTGTTGCATAATTGGATAAAATACTCAATAAGATCTCTGCATCAAGCTCAGTTTGCAAACAACTCGCACAAGCCTCTAACATCGTATTCAACATGTTAGCGCCCATCGCTTCTTTAACATCAACGATCAGATCAAGAGAGACCAGATCTGGAGCTAAGATCCGCATTCTGATCTCACGGGCACCACCACCGCGGCGAACGATCGACGGATGAGCTTCATTAGCCAATTGAAGTAATTTAGCTTGCATTTGTTCAAGTTGTTGAGCTAATTTAGTGGCATCTTTGACCTGTTCGATAACGATCTGCCCGATCATTAAGCGTTCTTTTAGCTCACTTTTGAACCCTCCACCCCGCTTGACGATCGCTGCTCCATGGCTGGCAGCGGCGATCACCGAGGGCTCTTCCGTCACCATTGGGATCAGATATTCTTTTCCATCAATGACATAATTTAACGCCAAGCCTTCCGGGATCTGATACTGCGTGATAAAGTTTTCGATCATCGTGTCACCCAGTGTAAGATCAAGTTTTGGCGCTATCAAAGAATCCACTTCAGCTTGCGTCAATTTTTTTTGTTGTACTAAGATATCCAGTCGTGTCTGGCGATCTTTTTGATAGTATTTGCTAAATCCGTTCATATATATTTCCTCAGATCTCTATTCTGTTATCCGTTAGACTCTTTTAGTTTAAGCATTATCATAAAAAAATACAAGTATCGAAATTCCGCTACAAATAACAAGAGCCCCACCACATATCATGGTAGAGCCCTCACTATTGACTGCATTACTTGCCCTTTATTTAATTATCAGTTAAAGATCGATTCTTTAAAACTCGCAGTCAATGTATTATATTGCGCCTTGAGCGCATCCACGTTGACTGCTTTTTTCTTGGCTTGGAGCAACTTCGCATCTGCTAATGTAGCTTGGTCCATCAAAGTTTGGAGCTCAGCATATGACGTGATCGTCACTTGTTTTTGGTTATATGTGATCGTGATCGGTCTTAAGCTATCTTTTTTAGCGATCCGTTCATTAAACATTGCCTTTTTAAATTCAGCATAGTTTGCATATTGATCACCCCAGATCTTTTCAAAGATATAAGCATCCGAAAGCTCTCTGTTATCCGCTTTAGCCTGTTTTTGATATTGATTAGAGACATAAGGGATAAAGCCATTTTCCCAACCTTTAGCCGCTAAAAGTTCAAAAGCTGTCTTTCTAAATAACAATCCCCCTACGCTTCCAGCATCATTTTGCAAGCCCGCATAGATCGGCGCATACATTGAAACCGTAGCATAAATATTTTTACCATACTTACCACCACTATAGTTCCGAGCCACGACAATATTATTGTCGATCAAACTTTCCCAGCTCGTCAATTTTTGGGCTAGTTCTTCACTTAACGCAGTATCACTCACAATATCTTGTGCAGTTTTAGCATTATAAGTTATCGTTCTTAGATACTGTCGCTTAAGCTCGCTGTTTAGCCCAATTATCGCTTGAGCCTCAGCATGATCTAAAAGATATGTCACATCAAAGACTCCATGCATATATCGCTCTAGATCAGCGCTAGTTTGGATGTCAGTAAAACTCTTGTTCTGTGTCTGTCCCGTTCGATCTGTCCAATCAAACGCTAGATTCAAGGCATAGTTAGCTTGCGTTGGAGACCAAGGACCTTCTAATAATCCCTGAGCAAATGTTTCTGCTCCGATATTTCCACGCCGTCCATGACCATTAAAGTAGATCACACCATCAAAATTATGGGTCATCTCATGCGTTGCGACTGCGACTCCATAGTCACTGAGCTGTCCATCTACAACAAAATGCACTAAACTCCCAGTTGCATAGGCTCCAGTACCATTTGCTCCGTACAGCTTGCCGATCGGGGCAAAGAATTCATAGACCCCTGTGACCGATTTATCCAATTTATTGACCCAGCGATTCTGATAATTTCCAGGCTGTTTAGTATCAATGATCCAATAACCATCCCACATCGGAATGTCGCGCGTCAATAATTGGCCTTTTACATTTTCGGATACGATCCGATACCAAGTATCATAGTAATTTGCCATGATCTGGGCATACTTAGCGACTTTCTGGTCAACTTGATCTTGCATTGCGCGATATTTATCTGGTTCTTTCTTCAATGCTTCATCGATATAGCGTTCATAGATCCCAAAAGAGATCGTTGACATCGTTGTAAAGATAAACATATTTCGCTCACTTAAATTGAGCACTGGAAGTAGATAGTTACGATATTCAGCGCGATTTTTGCCTTTCATCCGTTCATAGACCCGAACTTCAGCATCCGGTACTTCCTTTGAAGCTGCCTCATAGACATACGCTTTAGTCGCTGTTTTGAACCACGTATTGTCATCTAACTGTGGAGCAAACAAACGACGATTATGGTCTAAATATGCAACGACATCTTGATCACCTGTCAGTGGGCTAAAGAGTGCTACATATGTCGCATAGTTATTTTTGACCGCTAATTTGGTTCCCCCTAGCTTAGAAAAGTCACTCAGCCATGACAAAATATCTACTTTCTTACCGTAAAAATCTGGGTAGTAAGCTGCGATCGCATGCAGATCTAGCTCACCGTAATTGATATGATATAGTCGCTCTAGATAAGCCAAGGCTAGTGTCAATTCTAGTTTTTTAGCTTCTAACTTCTGCTTGAGATCAGCCCGGATCACTGCAGAAGTTAGATCAACGACAGCCATTGAGGTCGTCAAAGAACTCAATTGTGCTTTGATATCTTTTTTGACTTTGGTAAATGCCCCTTGGAGATACAACTCATTTAGCCGTCCGATCCGTACTTGTTCTACCGCCTCGGCTTCGATCGCAGCTGTTTTTTCAGCCGTCAACACTTCATCTGGATGTACTTTTCGATAATTTTCAAGTGCCGTATTTTTAGCCTTTTTCAAACTATCTTCTGATGGCTGTAACGCTAAACTTGCTGTTGTTTCTGAAGAATAGTAGTTCAATGAGCGGTAAGCAGCAACGACTTCTGTGAGTAATTCCTCCCATGCTCCCCCCAATTGATATGGCGTATAGAGCAGTCCATTAGCGAACTGATACTCACTGATATTGGTTTGTTTATACTCACCTAAGGACTCAAGCGCTACTTGGGTCACCGTTTCATCAGCAAAATGGAGCAACAAGCTCGTCAACTGCCCCGGCTCTCCGACCGAATCGCCCACGACTTTGCCCGCTTTCATTGGTACAACTGCCGTCAATGCTGTCGTATAAAGTTTATCGCTTGGCAAGACTTTATTTCCGTATTTCAAAATAGTATACCGATCATAGAATGGAAGTAACTTTTCCATATTTCTATAAGCTAATTCACGCTCGGCTTGATAATTTGGTAATTGTGAATAATCGATCGTTTGAGTTCCGGCAGCACCTTTCCATATTGGAGCCGTGACTTGCCATTTTTGAAGCATTTCTTTGGCAACTGCTTCAGTGATCGCAGTCGGATAATCATTAGCTAGACCGCTTGCGACCTCAGAAACATAGTAAGCCTTTTGATGCGGTGGCCTTTTGAAATCAACATCACCGTGGAAAATATAACCATTTTCCAACTTGACTGCACTTATCGCTTCAACGACCCGCCCGTTTGTCCAAGCACTACCGACCAAACCACCAGCACGTTTTGCCAAGCCATCATTTTTTATCGTCCCAGTAGCATAACTCTTTTCGACCGAGCCACTTGCCAAACGTCCGACTAAGCCCCCAACATTATCATTGGTATCATGGACCTTAGCTGTCAGATAGACATCGGCAAAGCTACGTGCGATCTTAGAATTTTCAGCATAGCCGACTAAGCTTCCACCTTGATCATAAGCATTGCCTGTCAGGGTGATCGTACCAGTAAATGATGACCGTGAGATCTGCGTGTTATTTTTGATCCGCGCTGCTAGCCCACCTGTCGTTTGCGTCGAACGAATATCACCTTTTATATTGACACCACTGATCAAAGCTCCATCTAAGACACGAGCTAAACTACCAGTATCAGCAACATTATCAGTGATCTCAACATTTTCAAATGTGATATTATCTATCGTGGCACCCTTGACCACATTAAACAGCGGTTTATTCAAATTGTAGATCGTATAGGCATTATCAGCCTTACTGCGCAAAGTCCCGCTAAATGTTTCAGTGATATAACTAGCATCTGTATCGGCAAGACCAAGCGCATCCAGATCAGCTGCAAGTATAAAGTCACCCGTTGGATCAGCTTTTATTGCCTTGAGCAACTCGGCAAAATTGGTATATTCATTTGAAACTTCTGTCTTATCGATCAAAAAAGTATGTCCCGCAGAAAAATCACGTTTATCAGCTTGATATGTCACCAATTCTGGCGTTGCGATCGTAGCTTGATACTTAGTTTTGCCCCCGAGCTCGACCTCCTCAAATGAAGCGATCGGCAAATACCAATCTTTTTGTTGAGCCGAAACGATCTTAGCAACATATTTATTAGGATCAGTTGGTAATTCAGCTAAACTAGAGACTAACTCTAGACCACCATTTGCGCCTAATTGATATAAGCCGATATTATTGAAATTTTTTAGCTCAACTTTTTTAGGGGTCAATTCCACCGTGATCGGTTTTAAATTCTCTGTCTGATCACCTTGGCCAATATCATAAGTGTATTCTGTTTCGAGTCGATAATTCGTATTGTAAGCCAGATCAGCAAAAGTCGTCGTTAAAGTAGCCAGATCAACTAATTTTTCAGTTACTTTTTCGTTATCCTTGTACAAACTTACTTTTATAGCCCGCAATTTCTTATCAGGATCAGTTACAGTGTAGCTAACGGTAGCTGTTTTATTATCAACAGCTTCGTCTGCGCTAGTGAGCTCGACTAACGGTTTAGCATATAACTTAGTTCCTTGAGCAACGACTTCATTTACTGGGGCTTTGGTGATTTTACTACTCTTTTCTACACGGGCGAGTTCTTTTCCTTCGGCATCGCGTGTCACTTCATATGGGAACTACTTTTTCTGTAACTGGTCGTGTAGTCGGTACTGACTCTCCAGGGTGCTTGATATCACTAACTAAAATATAACCAATATATTGATAGCCAGCATGTTGAGTCGATATTTCTGGTGAATTTTCATCTTCCGCTACTAAGTAAGCTCGATCATAACTGCTTAGCTCGGCAAAATTTGGACTAGCACTAGCCACTGAACTTCCTACTCCTACAACCGTCGAAGCCACAATGATAGCTGTCAAAAAGCGATATTTACGTGCTCGTTTTGGCAGTACTCCTAGCCCCATGATCAGTGCTGTAGCTCCAAGCAACCCTAATTCCCAAGGCATTTCAAGTTCGCCCGTTTGTGGTAAATTCTGCGTTGCCACCGGGCGATAAACTAGATAATAGACTTGGTCACTACCAACTTTAGTCTTAGGTGGATTATCATAAATAACTTTTCCCTTTGTTCTGAAGTTAAACTATTCTCAGTTACATGCTGGAATTTGATCTGATACTGTTCTTTTTTCTTTGTTCCGATATGAGTACCCGCTATCTCATCCCCTTGGATAACTGCGGGAGTCCCGAAAACAAACATTGTCCCAACTAAAACAGAAAATACTCCCTGTGAGAATTTTCTGATCGCAAATTGCTGTTTTTGTTCCCCCATCTGCCACTTCGAGCGGTTTGACTTAGCCATAATTTTCTCCCTTCACAATTCACACCATAAATTGCTACAAAACTTAAGTTAAAATAATTAAATTTTTCTAAAATTCTTCCATCCTGCTGTTAAATTACCATATATCAGAATGTTTCAGCAAGTTTTTGAGCCAGCTTTACCTTAATATGTTTTAGACGCTGCCATTCTGCTATAATATTAAGCATGAACACTAGGAATTTTTAAAAAACATGAGGTGACACCGATGTCAAAGCAAAAAAAATTCTATCTCCTGCTGCTTAGTACTTTTTTAGGTTTATTTTGTTTAAACTTTAAGTCAACTACAGTAGCTGCTCGTACTTCTTTTACCATGGGGATCTTAGAAAATGATAAGCCATATAGCTACAAAAATGGGCAAAACTGGCATGGCTTTTCTATCGAATTAGCCCATCAATTAGAAGAAGTGACCGACACTAAGATAAACTTCCAAGCGTATTCGAGCCAAGAAAAAATGCAAACGGCTTTAAAAAACGGGCAGATCGACTTCATCTTGGGTGATAAAGCTAATTTTTCTAAGAGTTATCAAAGTACCAAAGCTTTCCTCTATCCCAAAAATGTCCTCTTTACCCGCCAAGATGCTAAAACAAAAAAACTCGATAAAATGTTGCATAAAAAAGTGGGGCTGCTAGAAAGTGGCCAACAACAAGCTCTCCTAAAAGAGCTCGATTTAAAGCCCGTCGTCTTCGCTGATCCAGCAGAACTGCTGGCAGCCCTTGAAAAATCACAAATATCAGCGGGCATCCTAAACGACTACAACTACTATGCCCTCTTAAAAGCTGAGCCCACATTAGCTAAGGCTCCGGTCAAGGCGACTAAGGCCGAAGAAAATGCTGTTTTACACCGCATTTCAGATCCAAACGTCTTAGCATCATCTTTGAGTTTGATCACCCACAATCATCCCAAGATAAATGAAACTTTAACAAAAGGCATCGACGAGTTGCGCTCTACCGAAAAGATCGCTGAGCTCTCGCAAAAATATTTCACCAAGGATCTGACCTTAAATTAAAAAAGCGATCCACTGCCATGAATTTCATAACAGTGGATCGTTTTTTATTTTTGTAACATTGAGTACAAGACACCTTCACGTACGCCACTTTCTGAAAAGATGACTTCAGAGATCTGTAAGTATTCCAATAAAAAGGCAACTGGCGTCAGGCCACCTATGATGATATCTGCTCGAGGCGCCTCACTTCCCAAAACAGCTTTTCTTTGCATCATATCTTTACCGAGCCAATCGGTATATGTCTCTAAAAACATATACGCAGATAATTTCAACCCATGGATCTGATCAAGTTCATCTTTACCTGACCGCAATAACTCTTGGCGAGCAACGGTGCGGTTGGCGCCACCTAGTAAGACTAGTGGTAAGCCTTCCCCTTCCTTTAACCAAGGAAGCTGATGGAACTTATAATTTAAAAAGCGGGCAAAAGAAAAAAGGTCGCGAGCACTGATCTTATCAGTCGCATGAAATTTCTCAGTCAAACTGACCGCCCCATAAGGAATGCTGATATAATTCACAGCTTTTCGATCTTTAACTACAACTAGTTCAAAGCTACCGCCACCCATATCACAGATCACACAATCTTTGACAGTCAAAGTATTGACCACTGCTAAATAATCATAGTAGGCTTCTGAACTTCCTGAGAGCACTTCAACATCAACATCAGTAACTTCTTTGACTTGTTGTAAAAATTCATTTTGGTTTTGCGCCTCACGCACGGCAGCTGTGGCGATCCCGCGAACTGACACGTTAGGCAGATCGCGATAAAGTTTTTTAAATTTCAACAATGCAGCTAAGGTCCGCTGAATAGCCTGAGGTTGCAAGATCTTTTGACCATCGCTTTGCCCCATTCCTTCGACTAAACGCGTCATCTCTTTGGCTCGTTTGATCTCTTTGAAACTACCATCAGGCGCGATCTGCGTGATCGACATGCGCGTCGAATTAGAACCAAAATCAAGCATCACTAAATTTTTCAAATTCCACACCTCGACTTATTTAAGTACCTTTATCTTATCACATTTTCCTCAGAAATCATTAATATAAATGTCGTTTCCACAAAAAAAGACTGACATCTGCCAGTCTTTTATATTAATCAAAATAGTTGACGCCAATAGCAGCCCGTACTTCAGCTAAAGTTTGTTCTGCTACCGCATTTGCTTTTTGACTACCTTCTTTTAGCATTGTGTAAACACTAGGGGTATCCTTAGCAAATTCTTCTCGGCGTTGTCTGATCGGTCCTAATTGAGCTTCAAGCACTTCGTTTAAGTAACGCTTGATCTTCACATCCCCAAGGCCACCAGCTTGGTAGTGTTCTTTTAATTCAGCCACTTTTTGTTTGTCGGGATCAAAGATATCCAAATACGTAAAGACCATGTTGCCTTCGATCTGACCAGGATCTTCAATGTGGATATGGTTAGGATCGGTATACATTGACATTACTTTTTTGCGTAAAGTATCGGCATCATCGGCTAAGTAGATCGCATTGCCTAAAGATTTACTCATCTTCGCATTGCCATCAAGCCCTGGCAAACGACCAGATCCTTTAGGTGGAAAGACACCCTGTGGTTCGACTAAAACTTCTTTGCCATAGATCGAGTTAAAACTACGTACGATCTCACGCGTTTGTTCCAACATTGGTTCTTGGTCATCACCTACTGGGACCAAATTAGCCTTAAACGCAGTAATATCAGCTGCTTGACTCACAGGATAAGTGAAAAAGCCAGCTGGGATCGAACGTTCAAAATTCTTTTGGGCGATCTCAGTCTTGACAGTCGGATTGCGTTCTAAACGTGAAACAGTAACTAAATTCAAATAATATAGATTTAGTTCTGCTAAAGCCGGGATCTGTGATTGCACAAAGATCGTTGATTTAGTGGGGTCGATCCCCACAGCTAAATAATCCAACGCAACTTCGATCAATGAATTTTTGATCTTTTCTGGATCGCGGGCATTATCCGTCAATGCCTGTTGATCAGCGATCATGATAAAGGTGTCATATTTACCCGTATTTTGCATTTCGACCCGATTTTTTAACGAACCGATATAGTGTCCGATGTGCAATTTACCTGTGGGACGATCACCAGTCAAAATAATATCTTTTGCCATAATATTTTCCTTCCCTAACTTGAGCGTTTAAACAGGTCAGATACTAAAAAAACGCCCTAATACCATAAAGATATTAGGACGAGTTACCGTGGTGCCACCTAACTTGCAAAATGCCGCTCAATTACTTATCTAGTTGTCTTCTCGCGGCATCCAATTCATAAAGTCGTGCATCTTCTCAGCTAATCGATGCCTCTCTGTTAGGTGACTCACTACTATTTACCGTTCAGCGAAGTTTAACTTTATTGTAGTTGATATTAGTGTCGCTGTAAAGTAGTAAATTTTCGTAACATGTGACCTCATTTTAAATATATCAATTTTTCACCTTAAGTAAAACTAATAGCTACCAGCAGGTTCCCATCTGTATTATAATGTAGGTAAAAATTTCGGAAAAAGAGGTGAGCTGATCATGCGTGATGTTAATAAACATCTTAAGCGCGAATATGAAGACTGGGAAAAGTTCAAGCCAAAGAATTGACTAAACTAAATGCAGCTATGCGCCATTTATCACTCAATGTCTTTGCCTATCTTTTGATCTCGATCATCGAATGGATCTTAGCCTCGATGAGTCACTCACAAACTTTACGGGCGGATGCATTCAACAACTTATCCGGGATCATTTCGACTTCACTATTGATGATCGGGATCCACATTGCCCGTGACATCGATGATGATGACATTGCCGGGGTCGTTCCCTTGCCTAAACTTTCTTTGCACAAAACTGGAAATGATCAACGGATCCAATTTACCCGCTTTCGCTATGAGACGATCTTTACCCTCGTCACAGGGATCGTAATGATCGCTATCTCATTGAGCGTTATTTTCCAGGGGATATCCGGGCTATTTTCACCTGATAAACGAGTCGTACCGCAGCCGATTGCTTTAGTCGGAGCTGGGATCGCTAGTGTTATCATGTTACTTGTCTGGCATAATAATAAAAAATGGGGGCATCGCTTACAAAATGCCTCATTGATTGCCTCAGCTCAAGATAGTTTGAGCGATGCCTTGACGAGTTTAGGCACACTGATCTCGATCGCTGGTGCTCTCCTATTTAAGATCAATTGGCTTGATGGTGCAGCCAGTATTCTAGTCGGTTGTTTTATCTTATATTCCGGCGCACGGATCTTCATGGAGAGCAGTTTGAATCTCGCCGATTACTTTGATCCTAAGGCAGAAAATACCTTCCGTATGGCGATCAAAAGTATCAAAGGTGTCACCGAAGTCGATGAATTGAAAGCCCACTACAATGGTAATCTAGTTACCGTTGATGTTGTGATCATCGTCAATGCTAACATGAATGTCTTAGAGAGCTATCACTTAGCCGAATACATCGAAGACATGATGCGCCGTAAATTTGGGGTGATCGATACCGATGTTTCATTTATCCCTGATACAAACACGATCACTGCTAAAACTACCAAAAATCTAACCCCAAGAAAAAGACGTCCTAAATAAGGTAACTCTAGGACGTATATCTATAGAAAGTTGAGGTCTTATTATGCAAACAGAAACAGCAATTTTTGCCGGTGGATGCTTCTGGTGTATGGTCAAACCATTCGATACCTATCCAGGCATCAAAAAAGTTATTTCCGGTTATACAGGTGGACATACCATTGATCCGACCTATGAAGAAGTCAAAACCCAAACAACAGGCCATACCGAAGCCGTTTTGATCGAATTTGATCCAAGCGTAGTTTCATATGAACAACTGGTTGAGATCTATTGGAATCAAACTGACCCAACTGATGCGATGGGACAGTTCCAAGATCGCGGTGATAGCTACCGTCCCGTTATCTTCGTCAAAGACGACACCCAGCGTGAGATCGCCGAAAGATCACGAACAGCGCTAGCAAATAGTGGACGGTTCGACAAGCCGATCGTGACCCAGATCGAAGATGCTAAACCTTTTTATCCCGCTGAAGAATATCATCAAGATTTTTACAAAAAAGATCCAGCACGCTTTGAGTTAGAAGAAGCTGGTGGTCGCCAAGCTTTTATCGAAAAATATTGGAAATGACTAGATCCGAGTTTACCTATTGGGTGGACTCGGATTTTTTATTAAAGATTTTTTATCTTTTTCACTAAAAAATCACTTACGAAGGGCTAACTTACTTTGCTATGATAATCACTGTTTTCGCTTTATAAGAGAAAGGATCGATCAATTGGAAACAACAAGTAAACAAGCACGTGTCCAGGTAGAACGCCCCATGCTAGCAATGATCGGCGTTTTAGTCGGGGCTTTTGTGGGGATGTTTTCAGAAACTTCTTTAAACATTGCTTTGCCCCAACTCATTCGTGCCTTAAATATTTCAACCGCTAGTGCTCAATGGCTCGTCACAGGCTATATGTTAGTGATCGGGATCGTTTTGCCCTTTTCAAGCTTATTGACTAAATGGTTTTCTACCCGTCAATTAGTGATCTTTGGATTGAGTGATTTTCTTTTAGGTGCTATTATTTCAGCCCTTGCTGCTTTAGCTACTTTACTTTTGACTTTCGGTGAAAATATCGATCCAAGTGCTAAAGCAGCTACAGCCTTTACGACTGGGGTCCATTATGGGATCTACTTTACCATTGCATTAATTATTTTAGGTTTAATTATTTCACTTGGTTTGCGTAAAAAAGAAAAATAACCACAAAAAGTGGAGCGCCCAACATTTCTAAGGGAGCTCCACTTTAGTTTTACCTTAAAATATCGATCAAATTCTTATTAGCTGCTTGACGGGCTGGTAAGAGTCCAAAAATGATCCCAACTGCTGTCGAGACCCCAAATGCCAATAAAAATGAATTGAAGGTCACCACAGCTGTGATATCGCCTGGTATAAATTTGGCGATCGCATGCGCAAAGAGCCAGCCAAAGCCAAAACCGATCAAGCCACCACTGACAGTCAACATGATCGCTTCCAGCAGAAACTGGAATAAGATATTGCTTGGTGTGGCTCCGATCGCTAACCTGATCCCGATCTCTTGCGTACGCTCAGAAACTGAGATATACATCATATTCATGACCCCGATCCCAGCGATAAACAACGAGATCCCGGCGATCGCACTGATGAAAAGAGTCAAGGTATCCATCGTCTTAGAAAGTTGTTCTAGCATACTTCCCAGATCCAAGAAAGCATACTCACCTTGATCTTTAGCAGTCGCATTCTTTTTCAAATAATCAACAACTTTATTAGTTACTTTAGAAGCATTTTCTCCCTTGGTGATCGTCAACTTCAAAGTATTTCCCTGTGTCTTACTTATTCCATTAGCAAAGTAAACATCTTTAGGGACGATCACATCCCCTGAAGTTGGATCATTTATATCAGCTAACTGATTTTGACGATAGATCCCAGCGACGACATAATTGGTGTTATTGATAAAGACAGGCGTACCGATCGCACTTTTAATATCCTTATATTCACGTTTAGCTAACTCCTTAGTGATCAATACTTGAGGTCTAGCTTGTAAGAAAGTCTGCTGTGTAAAATTCTTACCTTCTACGATCAATGAATCAGCGATCGGCTTAGTCGTTACGCCCAACGAGACCGTTGTATCAGCATCATTGCCAAATTGAGCATAGCTTTGAATACCGGCCTTTTTAGTATAGAGCTGAGCTTTTTGGACTTTGCCCGAGAAGTTTTGTTCGATCGCTAAAATATCATTTTGCTTAAAGCCGACCGCCTTTGGATCAGTCGACATAAACTCGATCGTTGTTGTCTGTTCCCCACTACCAGTTAGCTTAAAATTATTGATCAGCTTCTTTTTGACCCCATTTCCTAGGGCAATGATCGTGATCACCGCTGCGATCCCGATAATGATCCCGATCATCGTCAAAAAACTACGCTTGGGATTGACTTTTAACGATTGCCACGCTGTTTTCAGTAATTCGATAAACTTCATTAGCTTCTCCCCTTTGCCTTATGCTCTGTATCTTCTGTCAAACGTCCATCTAAAATATGTACCAGACGATCAGCTTGAGCTCCCACATTCGGATCATGGGTCACGATAATGATCGTTGTATCGTTATCGTGGTTCAGTTGTTTGAATAAAGCCATGATCTCCTTAGACGTTTCACTGTCTAAAGCACCAGTCGGCTCATCTGCGATCAAAAATTTAGGCTTGGTCACGATAGCCCGGGCGATCGATACTCGCTGTTGCTGGCCCCCTGAAAGATTTTTAGGTAATTGGTCTTCATAGCCTGCCAAACCTACCGCCTTTAAAACTTCACGGACACGCTCCCTGATATATGCTCGTTTTTGCCCCGCATATAATAAAGGCAATCCGACATTTTCTGCGATCGAAACATTTTGGATCAACTTGAAGTTTTGAAAGACAAAACCCACATTTTGATTTCGTAAACTAGAAAACTGAGCCCGCGTATATTCATGGATCGGATGTTCATAGTAGAAATAAGTTCCTTCAAATTGGTCATCCAAAAAGCCAATGATATTGATCAAAGTCGATTTCCCTGAACCTGATTGGCCCATGATCGCCAAAAATTCACCTTGAGCGATCGTTAAATTGATATCATGGAGCACATGATAGCTGTTTGGACCTTGAACATATGACTTATTGATATTTTTTAGCTCAATCATTGGTCTCAACTGTTTTTCCATCTTTTAACCCCTTATCTGGATCAACAATGACCCGTTGGCCTTTATTCAATCCACTCTTAACGATAAAACTTCCATTAGATTTTGTTCCAGTAACTGCGACCCGTTTAGCTTTACCAGCTTCCACGACATAGACATGACCAGCTTTGACACTAGACTGTGGAATTTGCACTCCTGTTTGGGTGATCATTACATTGAGTGTTTGCCCTGCCATAAATTTCGTACCGTCTAACGGAGCTGTTAATTCATATTTAGAATCGTTGGCCTTACTATTTTGTGCTGGTGTATTGGCTAAATAACCTAAATTGGTCGTTTGCTCATGCTTAGTTGCTAAGGCTGTCACCTTGAGCTCCTGACCGACTTTAACTTTCGGATAATCATATTCTGAAAGTTGGGTACTCAACTGGAGATCATCTGAAGATAACGTCACACTTGGTTGCCCAGTTTTATCATATTCAACGGTTACCGTGCCCGCAAATGGTGCAGTCACAGTTCCATTGACGCGCCCATTAAGTGTATTTAGTTTATTTTGCGCATCGGTCACTTCCCCACGGGCGTCTTCGAGTTGGTTACGTGCAGTCGTTACTTGGGTCTGCATTTCAGTATAACCTTCATCCTCGCGACTCAGTTGAGCTAACTGTCTTTGTGCTTGTTCGACCGCTTGTTGTTGTTGATTGACTTGTCGTTGCGCTTTAGCCAAAGCTTGGCGGGCCTCCGTTGCTTGTTCTTCATAGGATTCGCTAAAAGTCGTCATCACCGCTTGACCTTGCTCCACATGGTCGCCATTCTGAACGGTCACACTTTGCGCTTTGCCTGAAGTTGGTGCTAAAACTTGAGTTCTAACGGCTTCAACTTTCCCCGAATAAGTCAATGGAGCTGCCTGACTGACCTTGACCGTTGCATATTTCTTATTTTCAGCGGCAGGCGTACTTTTTTTCAATGTACCATAAACTAAGTTTCCCACCATCACTAAGACGACTACCCCCAATAGGATCTGCCACCATTTGAATCTTTTTTGTTTCATAAAAACTCTCCTTAACTATTTTTTACAAGTATACCCAGCAACCAAAAATCTTACAACCAGTTTCATTGTAAATAATTTTGAGCCTGCTAAAAAGCTTTTGAGCATAATTGGTCATTTTTGTCACATATCTGCACTAGATCCATGTTATAATAACCTGATTGCTTCTAAATTTTAGTAATTACTGAATTTAGGAGCTTTTTGCACGTTTCATACAGAAAGGATGATTTGCTTGGACAATGCAAAAAAAGCCGAACAAGCTCATGTTGATCACGTCGAAGAAGAGATCACGCGCCAACTCACGCTAAATGAACAAGAGTATCAAAAAGCTCAACTTGAAACTTCACTGGTCGAAAAAAATTACGGACAAAATGCCAAGATCAATACTTTCGAAGTAGATGATCAAATGGAGACCAATGCCGAAGTTCAACAACAAAAGCAACTGGTCGCCAAAAACTTAGAAAACGAAAAGATCTTAGCCAAACAAGTCAAGACCTTAAAGCAACTCAAAAACTCGCCTTACTTTGGGCGGATCGATATCCTTGATCCAGGTGAAAAAACTCCCGAGACCCTTTATATTGGGACCGCATCCCTTGTAGATGAACACCAAAACTTTTTGATCTATGACTGGCGAGCTCCGATCTCCTCGATCTATTACAATGGGACTTTAGGAAAAGTTACTTACGAAACACCGATGGGCGAATTGGAGACGACCTTACAAAAGAAACGCCAATTTACGATCGTTGAAGGACAGATCAAAAATATGTTTGACACTAATGAAACAGTCGGTGATGAAATGCTCCAACAAGTTTTAGGTGAACATAACGATGAATATATGAAAAATATCGTAGCAACGATCCAAAAAGAACAAAACGATATCATCCGTAATACCAAACATGAATTATTACTAGTTCAAGGGGTGGCGGGCTCAGGAAAGACCTCAGCCATCTTACAACGGATCGCCTTTTTGCTCTATCATAGTCGTGATAAACTCTCAGCCGATCAGATCGTCTTATTTTCACCTAATTTGCTCTTCAGTCACTATATCTCTGAAGTTTTGCCAAGTTTAGGCGAGCGTAATATGCGTCAAGTAACACTAGCTGAATTTTTAGCGCAACGTTTCCAAGGCTTAAAGGTCGAAACTCTCTTTGATCGCTATGAAAAGCAACGCACCCTTACAACTACCCAAAAAAAGATCCGTGCTAAAAAAGAAGAAGCTAGCTTTATGGAAATAGTCCAAAAATATCTCGAGCACCTAACTCCAGCTGAACTCTGCTTCAGTGACATCACTTTAGATGGTGGACAAGTCTTCTTCTCCAAAGCAGAGATTACCGAGATCTACCAAGGGCTCCCCTTGAAGATGAAGCCAGCTCAACGCTTCCATGAGACCAAAAACATCTTGATCAAGCGCCTCAACCGGCGGATAAAGCAAGAAGCCAAAGCCAACTGGGTCTTAGAAAAAATCGATAATTTAGATGACCGTCAATACTATGACTTATTGGGTACTAAGACACGTGGGCGTTTCCAAGCCGTTGATGATGAGATCGATCATTTAGCACGTAAGATCGTTGAACAAAAATTTGCGATCGTCTATGATGCGCTCTATAACGATTATTTCTTAGATATTTATGCGCAATACCAACACTTTTTAGCCCAAACTTTACCTGAAAGTGTCGCTGAATTCAGCGAGCGCCTGGAATTTCATCAGATCGCGTTGGAAGACTGTGCACCACTGCTTTACCTACGCGATCTTTTGACAGGGAACGGGCAAAATCAAGGGATCGTACATCTTTTTGTCGATGAGATGCAAGACTATACTTTGCCACAACTGATCTATCTTAAACACTGTTTCCCTCAAGCCAAATTGACTCTACTAGGTGATAGTGAACAAGCCCTCTTCAATCCGCTCCAAACACCGCAAGCACTGCTGAATTCACTTAAAAAAAATCTCAAGCCGCGTTCGAGTCACGTAGTTTCGTTAAATACGAGTTATCGTTCGACCGCACAGATCACCGACTTTATGAAGGCTTTATTGCCTGATGGAGCTACGATCAACTCATTTACGCGGGATGGCAAATTACCCCAGATCATCGCTTCACCCGATCAAGCAACTGGACTGATAGCCTTGAACAAAGCCCTACACCAACAGCTTACGACAAATGATACCGTGGCATTGATCACTAAAGACCTTGCGCAAGCCCAAACACTTTACCAACAGCTTCACCGTGAATTTTCGCCAACTCTGATCGGTGATCAAGATCGGGCTTTACCAAAAGGAGTCGTTATCTTGCCGATCTATCTCGCTAAAGGTCTTGAATTTGATGCTGTTATCGCTTATGATATCTCAAAGGAAAACTACCCCCTATCTGACCTGGGGATCTTGTATACGATCTGTTCACGTGCGATGCATGAATTGACCTTGATAACGATCGGTGAACCTTCACCGCTTTTGCGGCAGCTTTCACCTAAGCTATATACACTTAAAACTGAATTAGTGCTTAAGTAGCAAAAATTTTTTAATTTTATTCCTTTTTTGCTTGCACAAAATTACTCAATCATATATACTAATTTATGTATTGAGTGATGCCATTTTAGCTCAGCAGGTAGAGCACCACCATGGTAAGGTGGGGGTCACCGGTTCAAGTCCGGTAAGTGGCTGACGTTAAAGACCCGTAAATTAAAATTTACGGGTCTTTTTTTAATAATTTTTCTTATTTAACTCCAGTGTTGGTGCTTGTCTCGGACTAGCATCTGTTATATTCAAGCTATCAAACATATTGGAGTGATCACAATGGAAAATGATTTAGAACTGACCAATTTATTATTTCAACTAAAAACTTTTGCCGACAGCTTAGCCTTGCAACTATTGGTCAAAAAATACCAGCCAATGATCTTAAGCTTGATCGGTCATTTTCACTTACAATTTTTAGATACTGATGACCTCCTGCAAGAGGCGCGTATCATTTGTTATCAAACAGCTTGTTCCTTTGATCCCACTAAAGCCAACATTACTTTTGGTGCTTACTTTAAACTCAGCCTCTGTAATCACTTTCGTTCGCTCTTGCGGCGTGAAAATGCCCAGAAACGGCTGCTTGAAAAACAGGTCATTTCCCTTGAAGCATTGCTTTATGAAAAAGGCGATGTTTTGCCGATGACGCCCTGTGATCTTGAATTAAGGATCGAACTTGAATTACTTTTGCAGAAGTTGCCGACCTTACTCACCCCTTTGGAATATCAAGTTTTTTGTGCTTATCTTCATTACCAAAAAGCGTCTCTTGTTGCCCAAAAACTCGAGTTAAGTCAAGCCCAGATCAATAATGCTATGCAACGCTACCACCATAAACTAGCCCGCTGGTATCAAAAAAATGGTCAGTCTCCTATTTAGAATAGGACACTAACCATCTGGATTATTTAATTTTTAGTAACAAATGATATATCCTGGGAAGAAATTCATCCCGTGATGGTGTTTACCATAACAATCTTTTTTAGGTACTTTTGGTTTATGGCAATGTTTCGGATAATTCAATGGTGGACAGTAACGATTGATCAAGGTCACTTGGTTTTCACCTGTGTTTACTTGGTGGGTAAGATACCCTTTGATCTGTGTGACTTCTACAACTTGATATTTGATGGCTTTACCATTTTGTTTTGCTGGCAGATCTTTCCATGTGTATTGCCAGTTGTTCTTAGCGCTAAGTTCAACTTTACCACCGTAGATCTGACCGTTAGCATAAAGCTGTACTTGGACAGATTTAGGACGAGCGCATGCGTAGTTATTGTTGTCTTGCCAGATCTTTTTGACTTCAAACTTAGTTGTCGCTGGTTGATAGCTATTGATCAGATCGTAGCCATTGACCTTTGTTTGGTAGTCTTCGACTGGTTCTTCGGTAATAGCATAATTGATCTTCTTACCTAAATAATATTCAGGAACATTTTTAAAGCTATATTGCCAGTTATCTTTAGCTGTTACGACCTTACTTTGAACTTTGTGACCGTTAGCGATCAAATTGACGACGATCTTTTCGGGACGTTTACCATCTTGGTTATTTTTATCTTCCCAAGTCTTTTTCCCTGAAATATCGATCATTTTAGCTTTACTGACGACATGTTTGAGTAATGGGGCTCCCATCACGAATTCAGTCGCTTTGATCTTGAGTTTTTCATCAGTAGCTTGATAGCCTTCAGGTGCCTTAGTTTCAACTAAGGTGTAGTTATCACGCAATAAACCTGTGATCTGGGCAGTACCATCAGCACCAGTCGTCACAGTCTGAACACGTTCTCCAGTTGAATCCCGGATCACATCAAAAACAGCGCCAGAAAGTGGTTCACCTAATTGATTTTCTTTATGAACTTTGAGCGTGTAAGTGTGACCCGTTGCATTCCCGCTGGAAGTTTGATAGACAACATTAGCTGTATATTCGATCGGTTCTAAGTTATCAGCCGTCATTTGTGCTTTGTTGCTAAAAGCTTCGCCAGGTACTGGATCATGGGCTACTTCAACTTGATAAACGATCAAATAGCCTTCGCCATTGATATCACCTAAGTCAATGTCAAAGCTTCTTTGATCAGCTGCCACATTGACTTTATATTGCGAGGTCACATCAACTTCATTAGCCAAGAAAAAGCCATTACTACTGTTTCCAGTTTGAGTTAATTTCCAATCACCCTTCTTGATCGTAAAGCTACCAGCTTTGTATTTCAAGCCAGCTGAAACCAACGTATCCTTGATCTTAACATTTTGGTAATCTTTCTTACCGCCGTTGACCCGGATCGCATATTGGATCACTTTGCCTTTTCCATCTATAAACCATGTAGACTTAGAAAATGCTTCGGTAGAATCATCATGTCGGTTTTCATAATCGATCTCGCCTAAAGGTTTGACTTGACCATCAACATCAAGTGTCAACATGAGCTTTTTACTTTCTTTAACGACCTTAGTATCAACGCGTAAAGCCAAGGTGAGCGTTCCAGTGATATTGGAATGCTTTTCCACAAAGTCAGTATAGACCATCTTGATCTGCTTGTTAGCTGCATCGATCTTTGCGTGAGCTACAACATTTCCTTGTGTATCCTTGATCTCAAAATTAGTATTGCGTACCGAACGTAACTCAGCTGGCAATTGGATGAGCGAATAATCGCCTTCTTTGACTTGATTATTAGGCAAGGTAAAACCCATTTTTAAGGTCAAGTCAGTGTATTGGTCGATCTTTGTTACTGCTTTTCCATCAGCTGTTAACGACAATTGTTTCACATCAGCAATAACTTTGGTCGGCGCCCGTGGATTGATCTCAGACACCGCTTCTTTTTGGACTACCTGTGTATTTGTTTCAGGTCGAGCAGTATTATCAGCAGATGTTGTTGTTTTCTGCGCTACCTCCTGCTCTTGGGCAGCTTGTTCTTTGGTGGTAACTACACTAGTCGCTTGTTGCTCACTTTGAATGTCATCTGCAACTGCTACTAGTGGTGTCGTAAAGAACGCACCAATGAACGCTAGTAACACCAAGTAAACACTCATTTTTCTTCTCATTTTTATTCCCTCCAAAAACACCCGGAATGTTCAATAAAGTTTTAAATACCTAATATCGGTCATGCACTACCAACAATTAAATAATACCACAACTTTTTAATTTGTAAATAATTATTTTTTAATGTATATTTAACTTAAATACACACATTTACATAAAAGTTATTAATAATAAATACATTTATTTTTATGCTCTATAATTGCTAGTGATATCAATATTTCACAACTTATTCGAACGCAATTGACCAAAAAAATTCACTGCGAATTTAGGCTAAGTCTTATTAAGTCTTATCCAGCTAATTTTAGTCTTCTACACTACAAAAAGACGATCGCAACTAGCCTCTATGAGCCAGATACGATCATCTTTATGCATTCATATGTATTCCAGTTGCACATAAATAACCTTACTGAAATATTCCCCTTTTTTACCCGACATATGCCTTACAACACTTGAGAAATAGCAGAAAAAAAGCCGCAACCAGTTAAAAACTGATCACGACTTTGGACGCGTAGCAACTTCCTACCCTCACAAGGGGCGATCCCCTAACTACTATCGGCGTTATAAAGCTTAACTTCTGTGTTCGAAATGGGAACAGGTGTAACCTTTATGCGATCATCACTACACTAAGCGGAAGACGGGATTCGAACCCGCGACCCCCACCATGGCAAGGTGGTGTTCTACCACTGAACTACTTCCGCAAAAACGCGTGGCAACTTCCTACCCTCGCAAGGGGCGATCCCCTAACTACTATCGGCGT
>NZ_AYYW01000038.1:3226-4870 GCF_001434535.1 Ligilactobacillus animalis KCTC 3501 = DSM 20602 | reverse complement strand
GTAACGCCGATAGTAGTTAGGGGATCGCCCCTTGCGAGGGTAGGAAGTTGCCACGCTATCATTATGGAGGATTAGCTCAGTTGGGAGAGCGTCTGCCTTACAAGCAGAGGGTCACAGGTTCGAGCCCTGTATCCTCCATCATGAGTCGTTAGCTCAGTCGGTAGAGCATCTGACTTTTAATCAGAGGGTCGACAGTTCGAGCCTGTCACGACTCATTAAAACAAAAAAAGCACTTGACAATTATTTATAATTGTTATAAAATGATTAAGTCACTTGTTTTTAGCGCCGACTTAGCTCAGCTGGCAGAGCATCTGATTTGTAATCAGAGGGTCGGAGGTTCGAATCCTCTAGTCGGCACCATTAATGCGGAAGTAGTTCAGTGGTAGAACACCACCTTGCCATGGTGGGGGTCGCGGGTTCGAATCCCGTCTTCCGCTTGATCAATAATTTAATATTAGCTGATCATGCCGGGGTGGCGGAACTGGCAGACGCACAGGACTTAAAATCCTGCGGTGAGTGATCACCGTACCGGTTCGATTCCGGTCCTCGGCATTAAATATTAATAATACGCACCCATAGCGCAACTGGATAGAGTGTCTGACTACGAATCAGAAGGTTGCAGGTTCGACTCCTGCTGGGTGCATATATCGGGAAATAGCTCAGCTTGGTAGAGCACCTGGTTTGGGACCAGGGGGTCGCAGGTTCGAATCCTGTTTTCCCGATTGAACGAAAGTTCTTAAAATCAACATCGCGGTGTAGCTCAGCTGGCTAGAGCGTCCGGTTCATACCCGGGAGGTCGGGGGTTCGATCCCCTCCGCCGCGATTTACGTACTAGTGCCTCGGACCTTTAGCTCAGTTGGTTAGAGCAGACGGCTCATAACCGTCCGGTCGTAGGTTCGAGTCCTACAAGGTCCATTTGATCTATTTATTAGATGGATCATAGTATGTAACTAAATATTATGGAGGATTACCCAAGTCTGGCTGAAGGGAACGGTCTTGAAAACCGTCAGGTGGGTCAAACCACGCAAGAGTTCGAATCTCTTATCCTCCTTTTTATTATCGCGGGATGGAGCAGTCTGGTAGCTCGTCGGGCTCATAACCCGAAGGTCGTAGGTTCAAATCCTGCTCCCGCAATATGGTCCTATGGTGTAGGGGTTATCACGCCTGCCTGTCACGCAGGAGATCACCGGTTCAAATCCGGTTAGGACCGTAAATATGGCTCGGTAGCTCAGTCGGTAGAGCAAAGGATTGAAGCTCCTTGTGTCGGCGGTTCGATTCCGTCCCGCGCCATTAACAACGTTATATGCGGGTGTAGTTTAGTGGTAAAACCACAGCCTTCCAAGCTGTTGTCGCGAGTTCGATTCTCGTCACCCGCTTAAGTGTTAAATGGGCCTATAGCTCAGCTGGTTAGAGCGCACGCCTGATAAGCGTGAGGTCGGTGGTTCGAGTCCACTTAGGCCCATCTGGAGAAGTACTCAAGTGGCTGAAGAGGCGCCCCTGCTAAGGGTGTAGGTCGGTAACACGGCGCGAGGGTTCAAATCCCTCCTTCTCCGTTAATATGGCCCGTTGGTCAAGTGGTTAAGACACCGCCCTTTCACGGCGGTAACATGGGTTCGAATCCCGTACGGGTCATCAAAATATATA
>NZ_AYYW01000038.1:0-3140 GCF_001434535.1 Ligilactobacillus animalis KCTC 3501 = DSM 20602 | reverse complement strand
TTATCACGCCTGCCTGTCACGCAGGAGATCACCGGTTCAAATCCGGTTAGGACCGTTGTGACTTTATATTTTGGCTGCCGTTATGGTAGCTTTTTTTATGAAATCAACCTAACTTTATTTACAAGTAAGGTTAGATGTAGTATTATTATATAGTATATTGGCTATGGCGATAGTGGCGAAGTGGTTAACGCACCGGATTGTGGCTCCGGCACTCGTGGGTTCGATTCCCATCTATCGCCCTTGATGCCGGTGTGGCGGAATTGGCAGACGCGCTGGACTCAAAATCCAGTGTCCGTTGAGGACGTATCGGTTCGACCCCGATCACCGGTATTTCTTGGGACTAGGTAACTTTACCTAGTCTTTTTTTATATCTAAGAAAACCTTTTGCAAATATTTAGGCCTTTTACCTTGAATAAGTGAAATCTTGTGTTAGAATAAGAACGTTACAACTCACTCATTCCCGATAGGATTCACTATCTAGTGAAGATGCCTTGTAACCACAAAATTGAAATGGGGGAATTCAAAGTGTCAGAAAGACATTTATTTACATCAGAATCAGTCTCAGAAGGACATCCAGATAAAATCGCAGATCAAATCAGTGATGCGATCTTAGATGCATTGTTGGAAAAAGATCCCAATGCACGTGTAGCAGCAGAAACAACTGTTACTACAGGTTTAGTAGTTGTTGTCGGTGAAATTTCAACTAATAAGTATGTTGATATTCAAAAAGTAGTACGCGATACGATCAAAGAGATCGGCTATACTAATGGCAAATACGGTTTCGACGGCGATAATTGTGCTGTTTTGACTGCGATCGATGAACAATCAGCTGATATCGCTTTAGGTGTCGATAACTCATTGGAAACAAAAGAGGGTCAAGCAGATCCGCTCGATCAGATCGGTGCGGGTGATCAAGGCTTGATGTTTGGTTATGCGATCGATGAAACACCTGAATTGATACCATTACCGATCGCATTGAGCCATCGGTTGATGCGTAAGATCGCTCAAGTGCGCAAGTCAGGCGAACTTACCTATTTAGGACCTGATGCTAAGGCACAAGTTACCGTTGAATATGCTGACGATGGTAAACCTTTGCGCGTTGATACAGTTGTTTTATCAACACAACATGCAGCTGAAATTGGGTTGGAACAAATTAGACAAGATATTTTAGAAAAAGTTATCCAAACGGAGATTCCAGCTGAGTTGCTTGATGAGAAAACAAAATATTTCATCAATCCAACTGGACGCTTCGTTATCGGTGGACCACAAGGCGATGCAGGGCTGACCGGTCGCAAGATCATTGTTGATACTTATGGCGGTTTTGCTCATCATGGTGGTGGTGCTTTCTCTGGTAAGGATGCTACTAAAGTAGACCGTTCAGCTAGCTATGCTGCACGTTATATTGCTAAAAATATCGTAGCTGCTGGGATCGCATCTCAAGTTGAGGTTCAGATCGCATATGCTATTGGGGTCGCACAACCAGTCTCGATCGCGGTCGACACATTTGGAACCTCGAAAGTAAGCAATCAAGCACTAGTTGCAGCTATTCGCAAGATTTTTGATCTGCGCCCAGCGGGGATCATTGAAATGCTTGATCTTCGTCGTCCGATCTATAAGCAAACTGCTGCTTATGGTCATTTTGGACGGACTGATGTTGAGTTGCCTTGGGAAAAAACGGATAAGGTTGCTGAATTGAAGGCAGAATTGAATTTAGATTAAAAATTATAACTATTTTTGAGCATTAGTCGATACGGACTAGTGCTCTTTTTATATTAATTGGAGTGAAAAAGCTAGCATGAATCAGCGATAGAGGATATAATCGAAGTAAGGTTTTAAATTAAGCAATTATTATAATTTTTTAAATATTAGGAGGGTCGAATTTTGAAGAGTAGAAAAGAACGTCTTGAGAATAAAAAACAACAGCTGTTATCTGAAAACATAAAGTCTGTCAAAAAAGCTACGACATATATTGGAACGACTGTTTTGATGGGAACAGCTGGTTTAGTTTTGAGTAAAGCTAAGGCGCAAGCAGATACGGTTCAGATCGATCAAAATACATCATCTAATAATAATAATAATGAAAATACTAGTGCAAATTCCAATAATATAAATGAACAAAGTCAAGTTTCGGCACAAACAGCGCAAACTCAGATACAAGATCGATCTGCAACACCTACCCAAGACCAAAGTCAAGTTGCTCCAGCTAGTCAAGCAGTACCTAATTCAGCTACTACACCAACAGTCAGTGTTTCACGGGCTTATCCAGGAAATGTGCAAATATTTTTGAATAATATCGCTGGTCCTGCACAACAGGTCGCTCAACAACGCGGACTATATGCATCTTTGATGATCGCGCAAGCTGCCCTTGAAAGCGGATGGGGTGGTAGTTATTTATCGACCTCAGCTTACAATCTTTTCGGGGTCAAGTGGTCAGGCTCAGGGGCATATATTGAGTTACCAACGCAGGAATTTTATAATGGTTCCTACCATACGATCTATGATAAATTCCAACGTTATTCAAGCTATGCAGAATCTTTAAATGGCTATGCAAATGTGATCACGACCCGTTTCCCTAAATCTACGCGGGCTAATTCGGCTAATTATGCAATTGCCGCGCAAAATCTGCGTTATGGGGTATATGGAACATATGCGACTGCACCAGACTATGCGGATAAATTGATCCGAGTGATCCAGGCCTATAATTTAACAGCTTATGATGTTGGGGGTTCGTCAGTTGACACGAATCAAACACCAACGACTAACAATAATAATGCGGGCCAAACGCAAACAAGTGGCAATGGGACTTACACTGTCAAGGCGGGTGACTCTTTATACCGGATCGCTAAAAACCACAATATGAGTTTGCAAGAATTGAAGAGCTTGAATAACTTGAGTAGCGATCTGATTTTTGCAGGTCAAGTTTTAAAAGTTTCAGGCCAAGTAACTACGAATCAGCCAAGTACGAATACAAATACATCACAAAACTCAAATCAAGCCCAAACAAGTGGCAATGGGACGTATACGGTCAAAGCAGGTGACTCTTTGTACCGCATCGCAGTTAACCACAACATGAGTTTACAAGAATTGAAGAATTTGAATAACTTGAGCAGTAATTTGATCATACCCGGTCAAGTTTTGAA
>NZ_AYYW01000005.1 GCF_001434535.1 Ligilactobacillus animalis KCTC 3501 = DSM 20602 | reverse complement strand
AACAATAACAAAGAAGTCAAGAGCCAATCTGTATCTGGTAAAACTGATCAAACAGTCGATGTAAATTATGAAGTACCAGCTAACTATGAAGAGGTAGCGGACCAAGATCTACCAGGTAAAGTTACCTTTAAAGCCAAAGACAACGAACCGATCATCGTAAAGGTAAAACATAAGCATCAAGATGTGACAGATGAATATAAAAATGATGCACACAAGCAAGATAAGGTTGATCATACAGTCACGAGAACTGTTATAGTCAAACATCCACATGCCACAGATGATACTCGTACCGAAGCTCTCCACTTCACGCGCCAAGTAACACGTGACATGGCAACGGGTCAGGACACATTTGGCGAATGGATCCCAGATACAGTCGACTTCTTTGAAGGCTTTGCAATTGAGCCTAAAGCTTCAGATAAAGGTTATACCCATGATAAGACTAGTGTCGATCGTCTAGAACATATCACTGGTGATACAAAGGATACAATTGTGACTGTTGGCTATACTGCCAATGATCAAAAAGCACATGTGCACTATATCGACGATACGACAGGTAAGAAGTTGGAAGTTGTTCATGTCACCGGTAAGACGGATGAACCAATCAAACATGACAGCAAAGCTAAAGTCCAAGGTTACTTGGATAAGGGCTACGAATTAGTCTCAGATGGCTTTGCCAAAGCGGGTAAACCAAGTTACAATGCTGAAGATGAAGATCAACATTTCGAAGTTCATTTGAAACACGGATCTAAAGTGGTCAAAGCCGATCCAAGTAATGCGGATAGCCAAAAAGAAGTAAAACGGACGATCATTGTGAATGCACCAGATGGAACTAAGACAACTAAGGTCCAAACCGTTGTCTTCACTCGTGACGGTTCTAAAGATCTTGTAACTGGTAAGATTTCTTACCCAGATTGGGATGAAATTGCAACAAAAGCCTTTTCACAAGATGACGTGCCACAATATTTAGGTTATACTTCAATGGTAGCTGGAAGAAAACAAACGACAATTGCTGCCAAAAGCGTTCGTCCAACTGATGCTGACCAAGTGATCGAAGTCAGCTATGTTGCACGACCAAGCCAGCAAGTTATTACCTATCAAGATGAAAATGGTAACCAGATCGGGACCCAAGTGATCACTGGCCATACGGATGAAACGGTGAAATTAGTCCCAGTTCTCCCTGATGGTTGGGAATTGCTCGATCCGGATAGCCTACCTGAAAATGTGACATTTACACCAGAAGAAAACCCAGTATTGGTCATCACAGTTAAGCGGACTGCTACAGAAGACAGTGCTAAAACTGAAAAGACCGGTGAAAATACTGAGGTAGCTGAGCAAGAAGTTGTAAATGATACGACTGATGTCACAACTAATGAAAAGAATGAAGCAACACTTCCACAAATGGGTGAAAGTGATACTGAAGCTTTAGCATTTAGCTTATTAGGTCTAGTAACAGCAGCCTTTTCCTTGTTTTATTTTGGCAAAGAGAGAAGAAAGACTGATAACTAAAAAGAAATGATCAATGGATAGAAGTATTTTTAGTTAGCCATAGGAGGGACCACCTTAGATGATCTAGTCATTTATGGTGGTCTTTCTTAGTTTTAGGGGTTGAATTAGAATTTTTAGAAATTTTTCTGACGGTATTGCCGTCAAATACCAAAAAGTAGCGACCACTGCACAAACAACATTTGAATTTGTTGATCCGCGTGATCTAAAAACACCAGTCGCAATGTATTCGTACAAGACAAAAAAATTGGTAACAAGTGGGGTACTGGTCGCTGATGAAGTTCAAGAATTTGAACAAGTCAAGGTGCTAGTCGGGTATATGTATCATCGAACAAAGCGTAGATTTAAGGTGATCGATCCATATCGCAATGGACCTTTGGAAAAAGAAAGTCTCGAATTGCGTGATGATCGGGGCAATGTGCTGGGAGAAATGCCTTGCCAAAGTATCCCGCACGGTCATGTGATCGTGATCCCAACGATCTTTTCGAAAAACGATGAGTACTATACTTTAAAAGAGATCACCACCTTATTAAGAGATGATAAAAAAGCAACGATTGCCAAATATGAGCTAGCCCAAGTCACCGAGTCGTTGGACAAGACAACACTGACGACGCGCTTTGTGACGAAAACTGGCCAGCAGCTTTGCCGGGCCGCTAAACAGACGATCACCTGGAAGACACTTAAGTATCGGGATGCTAAAACGAGTCGTTCCTGGAGTGGTTCAAGCATTCCGGAAGAATCCAACTATGTAGCGGTCAAAAGTCCTTTGATCATGGGCTATGTAGCGCAAACAGCGGGCTTAGGACCAGCTAGCTTGAAAGCTAAAGAACAACAGATCGTCTATCAAAAATTAGGTAAGATCATTGCGATCGATAATGATGGCAATATTTTAGGTACGAAAAAATATTGCAATGATCGAACTGATCCTACGCAAGCAGCTGAGACTTTTTTACCATATATTAAAGGTTATCATCGTGCGATCAAGGCTGAAGCGATCTTACCGAGTGATCCAAGTTGTGATATTTTTGTTAAATATCTAGCCGACTAATAAATAAGCAGCTCCTAACGACATGAGCGCTATTGGGGCTGCTTATTTGTATACCATTTTAAAGTCGTCTAGTACTAATAGAATATGTTGGCTTATACGTTCGCTTGGTATTGGATCCATAGCTGTTAATTCGTGAATGAGTCGTAAAGTACTAGGTGTTAAGGTTTCAAGTGAGACATTATTTTCTTCCTGAAGTAATTCCGAGATCGAGATCCCTAGTGCTTGACAGATCGCATATAATTTCAAAAGATTGATATTTGTCTTTTGACCACGTTCTAATTTGGAGATAAAGTTGGTCGAAAGGTCACTGTATTCAGCCAATATGCAAGTTATTATCCATGAAAAACTACCCCTTTACTGCATGGAAAGTGTATACATGGATAATAAAGATAGTGATAATATATTAATACGGTTTATAGTCACTAAATTTATGGTTCGAAACCAAAATAACAGTACTATATTTATAGAAAAGGTTTTAAAATCCAAAAAAAGTTGGTAGGTTTCAATAACTACCAACTTTTTTTGATCATAATGAGATCAGTCTGTTCGTCAGTTCCCATGAAAAATGAGTGCGATCCGTGTTGAATAAAGCCCATTTTTTCGTAGAAAGCAAGGGCGGGATAGTTTTTCTCCCACACCCCGAGCCAGATACTGCTGCAATTTTTTGCTTGAGCGAGCTTGAGGGCTTCTTGGAATAAAAAGCGTCCCAAACCATGGCGTTTGAAGGCTGATCTGATGTAGATGCGTTCGATCTCAAGGGCATTAGGGGCAACTTGTTCACTTTGAGACTCGTTTAAGTTGACTTTTAAATAGCCGGCAAGTTGGTCATCTAAGTAAACAAAGTAAAATTGTGAGTTAGGATCATTGAGCTCGGCGGTCAATTTATTGAGGTCATAGGCTGTTTTTAAGTAATCGGCGAGGTCTTGAGCACTATTTTGGTCTTTAAAAGTATCGCTAAAAGTTTCAATGCTTATTTTTTGTAGTGTTTCAACTTCAGCTATAGTGATGCGTTTTAATGTTTTAGTCATCATATTTACTCCTAATAAGTTCGTTTTTGGCCTTTTTTGACGATCTCCCAATCTTTTTCGATATTACTGCGTACTTGTTGTAATAATTGTTGCAACTGCACTTGTTGTTTTGCGGTCAAATGCTTTAGGGCCGTCTGTTCTGAGTAGTTATGTTCGGCCCGAAGAGTTGGGTAGATCTGAGCCCCTTTTTTAGTTACAAAAAGGGGCTTATTTTTTTTATTATCAAGTTGAGTTCGGCGTTCGATCAAACCGTTGGCTACTAGTTTTTTGATCGCCCGGGAAGCCGTGGTCTTGTCGACTTTGAGGCAATTAGCCAACTCTTCTAAGATGATCCCGGGCTGTTCGTAGATCCTGACCAAGTAGAGATATTGGCCCTTGGAGAGTTCTAGGTCTTTGAATTCGACATTACTGATTGAATCTAAAGCCCGGGCGATCGTGCCGATCTCACGTAAGATCTCTGTCATTTTGAGCACTTCCTTTTGGTATAGTATATTTGATGTTTGTTGTAAATGCAACTATTTTTTAGAACGGAAATGAAATCGTTAAAATGGTATAATAGCTCTTGAACAATTAGAATGAAGGGCATGTGACGCGTTGATGTCGCATGGTAGGTGAGCATTTTGGATATAAAAATGGTAGCGATCGATATTGATGGTACGTTGGTCGATGATCACAAGCAGATCGGTGAAAAAACCAAAGTAGCGATCAAACAAGCGCGCAAGCAAGGCGTTTATGTGGTCTTATGTACGGGACGACCATTGTCTGGGGTCAAAGATTATTTGGAAGAATTAGACTTGGTGGGAGAAGACGACTATGCGATCACCTTTAATGGGGCTAAAGCACAGGTCACAGGGACAGGTGAAGCGATCTTTGAAAATCTTCTATCTCCCGAACAAGTGACTCGCTTGGATCAAGTCAGTCATGAAATCCAGATCAGAGGCCAGATCGTCATGCCAAATTCTGAAGTCATCACGACCTTTAAAAATATCAGTCCGTATACCGTACTCGATGCGTTCTATACGAAAATGCCACTTTATTACTGTGAGCCAGAAGAAATAGCTACACATTCGGCAGTGGCTAAATATATGTGGGTCGATGAACCAGAAGTGATCGCCGCTAAGACCAAGGACTTAGATCCAGCAGTGATCGCAGATAAGTATACCGTCCTTAGTGCGCCGTGGTTCTTTGAGATCATGCATCCTAAAGCCCACAAAGGCGCAGCCGTGCTCGAATTAGGTCAGCATTTAGGCCTAACTAAAGATCAGATCATGGTTTTAGGGGATGAAAACAATGATCTGACAATGTTTGAACTGGCTGGATTTGGGGTCGCGATGGGCAATGCTAATGACCAGATCAAAGACCTTGCCAGTGCAGTCACAGCGGATAATAATCATGATGGTGTCGGTGTGGCACTAGAAAAATATGTACTTTAAGAATTAGAAGGGAAGCAGTGAGATGGGAATTGTTGGTGAATTTTTGCTCCACAGATGGTATGTTTTTGTGATCGCCATCTTATATTGGCTCGTGATGAAATATCTAGGAAAAGGGACGCGTTTTGCCCGTGAAGCCAGCCAAGTGTCAGCTACTTTGCAGATCTTGTTTTTACTCGTTTATACGGGGTCAGCTCTATGGTTGTTAGCTTCAGGAACGGCTGCTAGTCAAGCCTTTACTTTATTTACGCTGGTAGTCAACATTGGCGGTGTCGTATTAGTTTTACCGCTGTTTTTGTTGATCTTGTATCGTTTATGTACCGCTAAATTTTTAACCCGCTTGCCTGAATGGGGCAAGAACTTATTTCGCTTGATCTGTTTTGCTTTGTTAGGCTTTTTCTCTTACCCTATCTTGGCGGTAGTCGTGACTTTATATTACGGCTGGTAAAGTGAGCTTTTTAGTATCACCCTAAGCTCGTTTTATGATAAACTACAGTTGTAAACGATTAGAGGTGAGACAGATGGAAAAAGATAATTTTGCGATCGAAGGGATGGTTTGTGCTAGTTGTGCGCAAACGGTCGAAAAAGCAGTGGCGCAACTGCCAGATGTCAGTGAGGTTGCGGTCAATTTGGCGACCGAGAGCATGCAAGTTGAGCATGGATCGCAGGTCAGTGTGCAAAAGATCATGCAGGCGGTCAAAAATGCGGGGTATGCAGCGACTTTATCCAACACCCTTGATCAAGCCGAATTTGAAGCTAAGCAAGCTCAGACTAAAGCGCGTTTGTTGCATAAAAAGCACCAAACGATCGGCGCTTTGATCTTTGTGGGTGCGTTGCTTTTAGTTGCGATGGGACCGATGATGGGTCTAGCCTTCCCGCACTTTTTAGATGTGATGCATAGTCCTAAAAGTGCTAGTCTGATCCAGCTGGCGTTAGTTTTACCCGTGTTGTGGTTTGGTAAAGGCTACTTGATCACAGGGGCTAAGGCATTATTTGCCCGGCACCCTAACATGGATTCGTTAGTCTTAATGGGAAGTGGTGCGGCACTCTTATACAGTTTGGTAAATACTTATCTGGCTGTGGTAACGGGGCACCACCATGATCTTTATTACGAGGCAGCCGGGATGATCATTGCCCTTGTCATGTTAGGTAAGTACTTTGAGGATCTTTCGAAGCAAAAGACCAACTTTGCTTTGACTTCGCTTTTGACATTGGTACCTAAAAAAGCTCTATTAGTCGTAGACGAAGGAAAGACTAAAGAAGTGCCGGTCGCAGAGCTTAAAGTCGGGGATACCTTTTTGGTTCAGGCAGGGCAAAGTATCCCCGTTGATGGTATCGTTTTGGCTGGCGAGACGACTGTCGATGAATCGATGTTGACGGGTGAAAGCTTGCCAGTCGCCAAAAGCACTGGTGATCTCGTGAGTGCCGGCACGGTCAGCCAAGTTGGTCAATTGACCTGTCGTGCAACGCGGGTCGGAAGTCAAACGGCACTTTCGCAGATCGTAGCCTTGGTCGCCAAAGCTCAAGGTTCAAAAGCACCGATCGCCCGGCTAGCTGATCAGATCGCGGGCTATTTTGTACCAGTGATCATGGTGATCGCAACTTTAGGTGCATTGGCGTGGCTTTTGACGGGGCATTCGTTAGGTTTTAGTTTAACGATCTTTGTTTCGGTCTTAGTGATCGCTTGTCCGTGTGCCTTAGGGTTGGCGACTCCGACTGCGATCATGGTCGGGACCGGTAAAGCAGCCAAAGCGGGGATCTTGTTCAAAAACGGGACAGCCTTAGAACAACTATCACAAGTGACAACGGTCGTCTTGGATAAGACGGGAACGATCACCCAAGGCAAGCCAACGGTGACTGATGTTTTAGCTAAACCAGGGCTAGATCCGGCGACGATCTTACAGTTAGCCGCTAGTCTAGAGTTTTACACTAAGCACCCGTTAGCCCATGCGATCTTGCAGGCCTCAACCGCTGAAACGTTACCCGTCAGTGACTTTGAGACTTTGCCTGGGCGGGGCTTGACGGCTAAGATCGATGGCTTGACCTATTTTCTGGGCAACCATAAGCTTTTAGTCGAACAAAAGCTCCCAACTGAGACACCATTGGTAAAACAGGCCCGATCCTTGACGCAAGCTGGCAAAACAGTGATGTTTTTGAGCACTGAAAAAGACCTCTTGGGTGTGATCGCCGTGCAAGATCCACTGAAACAAGATAGTCGCCGTGCGATCGCGCAACTGCACAAGTTAGGGGTAAAGACTGTGATGTTGACGGGCGATAATGAAAAGACCGCCCAGGCGATCGCCAAACAAGTCCAGATCAGTGAAGTTATCAGTGATGTCTTACCGGCTGATAAAGCAGAGACTGTCTTAGAGTTACAAGCTAAAAGACAAAAGGTCGCAATGGTCGGAGATGGGATCAATGATGCGCCGGCTTTGGCCAATGCCGATGTCGGAGTTGCGATCGGCAATGGAACTGATGTGGCGATCGATTCGGCTGATGTCGTTTTGATGAATTCAGATCTCAGTTCATTAGCCCAAGCACTATTATTGAGTCATAAGACTTTGGTCAACATCAAAGAAAATCTCTTCTGGGCCTTTTTCTACAACTGTCTCGGGATCCCGGTCGCTTTAGGTGTCTTGACGTTCTTTGGGGGGGCGTTGCTTGATCCGATGATCGCTGCTTTGTGTATGAGTTTTAGTTCAGTATCAGTTGTTTTGAATGCTTTGCGGTTGAACCGTGTAAAATTAAACTAAGTGAGGATGATAGTAATGGAAAAACATACAGTAAAAGTTGAAGGTATGAAATGTGAAGGTTGCGCTAAGAAAGTGCGTGAAAGTTTAAGTCGTGTCGTGAAAAATGTTAAGGTCGACTTGGAAAAGAAAACGGCGGAATACATCGGGGATGAAACAATCGATGGTTTGAATCAAACCTTGGATGGAACGCCATACTCAGTCAGCAAATAGCTAATTATTAAGGTGTTGGTATTCTTGCCAACATCTTATTTTTTTCTTATATATCTTTTACGAGCAGTAGTTTAGAATAGAGGTGTGGGCGAAAATTTTAGTAAATTACGAAAGGGGAATCTGCAGATGCATGATTATCGCAAAGAAGTACAACAATTGCTCGATGTGATGGGGAATAGTGAGCAGGAACTAACTCTAGGTGCTAAAGCGATCCAGCTGATCTTACAAATGGCAGCTAAGGGAAGTTCAGCCGAAGTGATCGAAGAAAAGCGAGCATCAGTAACACCTGAAGCGAAAGAAGATGAAGAGGAAGGTCCGCAGGCTCAGCCTGAAGAAGAACTTGAAGCGAGCTCAAAACTAGTAGAGAAAGTTGAAGCGGAGTCTAAACCAGCAGTTCAAGAAGTTGAACCAGTGGTCGATGAACCGACCGAAGAGAGCAAAGAAAAAGCCAAAATAGATCGGACTTCGCAAACTTTGCAAGCTTTGTTGAGTGAAAAAGGTGACAGTCAAGCGTTAGATAATTGGGTGCAAAAAGACCCTAAGATCTTTGAACGACTATTTGATATGGTAATGGTCTATAAAGTCTCAACGCGTCGGATCGGGTTTAAAGCTTATAATAAAAACAATAAAGAACTGAGATTTAGAGAAACGATCCGGAATCAATTCAATCCTAAAAATGGCGATGCGATCTTAGTCAGCAACGCCCATACGGATTCACCCCGGATCACGAAATTGATCAGACGACCAGCTGAGTCGTATTATCCTAATACGGTGACCTTTGACCGCGGGGTAGTTGAGGTCAACACTGATAAAGAACTGATCGTTAAACGCAATGTAAGTGGGAAAAAGCTTCGCGTCGATGGCGAATTATTTGAGTATAAGATCCCAGCTCAAGCCTATAATATCCATGAAGGTAGTATCGTGCGGTTGCGTTGGTATGCCCAACCGCGTGGTGAACGACAAAATGAGGATATCTCACTAGCTTGGGTCTATCCAGAACGCCAAGAAAAAGTTACCACGCCAGCGCCGAAAAAAGAGAAGGACCCTAAGCCACAATATCAACCGACGATTGAATTTGATCTAGCAGGTAAAACAGTCGGGATCGTGGTCGGACGCGAACTATATCGTGATAAATACGAAGCAATCATTGAGGCACATAATGGTAAGATGCTGATGGTCGACGCATTCTATCATCGCCGTGCCCCAGAAAATTATTTTGCACGGCGCTTGAGTGAAGCGGATTATGTGATCATGGTCCAAAACCAAAATAAACATAATACGAGCTATGCTTTAGCCAAGATCAAAGACCAATTTCAAGGCTTTGCGGTGGCTAAGAACTTGACCGGGATCCAGGTAGAACAAGCTATCTATCGGGCAGTCAAGGGTCTACCGGCATTCGTAGCTGGTTAAACGTCGGATGAATAACACGAGACTTTCCATGATGTGTATTTTGCATTGTGGGGAGTCCCGTGTTTTCATTAGCGAACAAATGACGCAGAATATCAATAAGATAAAAAATGCACAAAGTATTAGACATTTGCTAAAAAAATTATGGTAGTTTTGATGGGGCTACTAAAAAGATGTTTTTTGAGGCCGTACGAACAAAAAGTTAATTTTTTACATAAAGTAAGCGCTGTTGTGGATGGAGCGTTTCTTGTTTAAGAAAGAGTAAAATAAATTGAAATCGGTATCAATAAGGGTTAATATAGTTAGTGAAAGTATTCACGAAAAAATTTATCGAGTGAATTACTAGTCACTTTTAGTTTAAATATTTTGGGAGGTTCCAGATAGATGAGCAAAGAAAAGCCAAAGAAAAAAGTATTAACTCCAGAAGAAAAAGAAGCAAAGATGCAAGCAGCTCGTGTTTATACCGATGGCTTGGTCGAAAAAGCGTTAAAGGCAGAACAAGAATATGCGACCTTTACGCAAGAACAAGTTGATAAGATCGTAGCAGCTGCAGCTTTAGCTGGCTCTGAAGCAGCTTTGACTTTAGCTCACGAAGCAGTCGATGAAACTGGCCGTGGGGTAGTTGAAGATAAAGATACTAAGAATCGTTTTGCGACAGAAAACATTTATAATTTGATCAAAAACGAAAAGACAGTTGGTGTCATTTCGGAAGATAAGATCAAAGGCCAAGTTAAGATCGCAGCTCCATTAGGCGTCTTAGCCGGGATCGTGCCAACGACCAACCCAACTTCGACCACGATGTTCAAAGCTTTGATGGCTTTGAAGACACGTAATGCGATCGTCTTTGCTTTTCACCCACAAGCGCAAAACTGTTCCGCACACGCAGCTAAGATCATCTATGAGGCAGCATTAGCAGCTGGAGCACCAAAAAACATCATTCAATGGGTCGAAAAACCATCACTTGAAAACACAACTGGTTTGATCCAAAATCCAAAGATCGCATCTATCTTGGCAACTGGTGGCCCAGGCATGGTCAATGCAGCATTGCGCTCGGGTAACCCATCAATGGGTGTAGGTGCTGGTAACGGGGCAGTCTTTGTTGATCACACTGCTAACTTAGACCGTGCTGTCGAAGATCTTTTGATGTCTAAGCGTTTTGATAACGGGATGATCTGTGCAACAGAAAACTCAGCCGTTGTTGAAGCTCCAGTTTATGACGCTTGGTTACAAAAGATGCAAGAAAAAGGTGCATATTTAGTACCAAAAGAAGACTATGCTAAGATCGAAGAGTTCGTCTTCAATGATAACCACGGAGTAAACGGTCCGGTTGCAGGTAAGAGTGCTCGCTGGATCGCAGACCAAGCTGGTGTCTTTTTACCAGAAGGTAAAGACGTGATGTTATTTGAACTAGATGCCAAAAACATCGGTGAAAAGTTATCCTCTGAAAAATTATCCCCACTCTTGTCCATTTATAAAGCTAAAGACCGCAACGATGGTGTTAAGATCGTTGGCGCTTTGTTAGATTATCAAGGTGCAGGTCACAATGCTGCGATCCAGATCGGTTCACAAACAGACCCATTCATCAATGAATTTAGTGACAAGATCAAATCAGCTCGGATCTTGGTCAACCAACCAGATTCGATCGGTGGGATCGGTGATATTTATACGGATGCATTGCGTCCAAGTTTGACACTCGGAACAGGATCATGGGGGAAAAATTCATTGTCACATAACTTATCAACAGGTGATCTTTTGAATGTTAAGACAGTTGCTAAACGTCGTAACCGTCCACAATGGGTACGCTTGCCAGAAAAGATCTACTACGAAAACAATGCGATCTCATACTTACAAGATGAGACAGAAGATATCAAGCGTGCCTTCATCGTAGCCGATCCAGGAATGGTCCAATTTGGCTTCGTTGATAAAGTTTACGATCAATTAGCCGTGCGGGATACACCAGTGAAGACGGCCCTTTACGGAACGGTAAAACCTGATCCAACATTAGGACAAACGATCGAGATCGCTCGTCAAATGGCAGAATTTAAACCAGATACAGTGATCGCTCTTGGTGGTGGTTCATCCTTGGATGCAGCTAAGATCGCCCGTTATATCTACGAATATTCCTTAGATCAACCAGCTGGTTTCATGGATGACTACGATAAAGTCAGCGAATTGTTCTTATTATTGCAACAAAAATTCGTTGATATTCGCAAACGTATCGTTAAATTCCACCATGCGACTGCAACTAAATTATTTGCGATCCCAACAACATCAGGTACTGGTTCAGAAGTGACACCATTTGCGGTTATCACTGATGATAAGACCCACGTGAAGTATCCGTTAGCTGATTACGAATTGACACCACAAGTGGCGATCGTGGATCCAGAATTTGTTATGACTGTGCCAAAACGCACCGTTGCTCTTTCTGGGCTAGATACTTTATCGCATGCTTTAGAAGCATATGTTTCTGTAATGTCATCTGAATTTACCCGTCCATGGGCGCTTGAAGCGATCAAGTTAGTCTTTGAAAACTTAGTTGATTCATACAACTTTGATCCAAAGAACCCAACGGCTGCTGGTGAAAAAGCTCGTGAAAACATGCATTACGCCGCTACATTAGGTGGGATGGCATTTGCTAATGCCTTCTTAGGGATCAACCACTCGATCGCCCATAAAACAGGTGGGGAATTCGGTTTGCCACACGGCTTATGTATCTCGATCGCTATGCAACCAGTTATCCGCTTTAACGGTGTGTCCGGTAAGGTAAAACGTTCACCATATCCACGCTATGAAGTATACCGTGCTCAAAAAGACTACGCAGATATTGCTCGTGCTTTAGGGCTCAAGGGCAACAGTGATGCCGAATTAGTTGAAGCATTATGTGCTCGGATCGCGCAGTTGTTCAAAGATCTCGATGTTGAACCTAAGTTATCCGCTAATGGTGTTACCAAGGAACAATTTGAAGGGGCCTTGGATGAAATGGTCGATTTGATCTACAATGATCAATGTACACCAGCTAACCCACGCCAACCATTCTTAGAAGAGATCCGCGAATTATTGTGGGAACAATTTTAATTAAGTAAAGCCCAAGAGCGAGTTTCAGGTGACTGAGACTCGCTCTTTTTGGTGTAGATAAAAGGCTATAAAATGCAAAAAAAACTTAGAATTACAAAATGTGATCCTAAGTTTTTTGTATTTTAGTTTATTTTTAGATCAAATTTTTACTTGCAAGTGGGGTCGCGGTTTCTTTTAGGACTGTATTTAAAGCTTCGATATTTGCTTTTCCTTGGGTCTCACACCAGAGACTCGCTGCGCCCGCACCATCTTGAGCAAATGGGACGACGCTATCCTTCCAGGTCGCACGCCCACACAAGACACCGTTGAATTTTGAACCGGCTTCATGGGCAAAGTAAAGAGTATCTTGGAACATCTGTGCTGACACGCCCGCACTTAAGAAGATAAATGGAACGCCAGCTGCGGCTTTGGTCTGTTCAGCAAAGTAAGCTGCTGCTTGTTCCTTGGTGTAGACTGCATCCTCATCTTTTGCAAACCCAGCAACATAAGCCATATTAACTGGAACTTCGACTTTCAAGACATCAACGTTATAACGCGGTTTAGCAAATTCGCGCATCATCTCGATGACTTTATGCGGTTTGACGGCTGCGTATTCTTTGCTCTTGGTGTCTTCGATATTAGCATCATAGGACATCAATTAGAGGAAAAACGGGATATCTTCAGCTACGCACTCACTGCCGATCCGTTCGATGAAGGCTTGTTTCTTTTCGTTGATCGCCATCGGTTCATCGACATCATAGTAGACCATGAACTTAACGGCATCAGCGCCAGCTTCTTTTAAGCGTTTAGCCGACCAATCGGGCAAAAGATCGGGCATGCGTCCCGGTTCGCTGACATCATAGCCCGTTTTTTCGTAAGCTAGCAAAAGCCCGCAGTTGCTGTCACGGGCTAAAGCAGCGGGTAAACCATATTCTGGATCGAGTAAGATCGCCGATGAATACGCTGTCATTTTTTGGGAGATAACTTTTTTGAACTCGCTTAGATCAGAACTGGTTACGGGATGGTCAGCTTTTTTAGCCAACATCTTTTTTAATGAACCGCGTTGATCGATCGCAAGTGCTGCAATAATACCATCAGAGTTAGAGAGTCGCTGTAAAGCTGTTATTTTTCCTATCATGATCTCGCATCATTTGTTTTAAAATGTTTGTTTGTGTTCTTGTAAGTTTAAATTACCACGGAGAAAATGATTAGTCAAATAATAGTGTTTATAAATGTTTGAAAATGTCATTGAGTCGGACTTTAAAGTTTGATCTTGTAATACTCCCACCGTTTATACGAACAGATATATTCAATGATCTGTCCGCTGAGCGATAGCGTTGTTGTGCGTTCTTGTTTGACGGTCGGGGTCTCTTCGCTGATCTCCAACAGAGCAGCGATTTTTTTCGGGGTCGGTAAGATGATCTGGTTGTATTCGACAAAAGGTTCTGTGTTTAGATGGATCTTGAATTCATTTTTCATTTGGGTATAGATCGAATTGTAATAAGAAAGATCATGGGGATGGGTCACAAAGCGTTCGGGTAAATAAGTGCAGTGGTAGATATATGGGATCTGTTTAGCCCGGCGTACCCGTTCGATCACATAATAAAAGTCAGTTGAGGTAAGACCTAGTTGGGTCAAGATCGTGGGATGGTTGTCCCGCGTGATACTGATGACTTCCACGCGATCATCGGGGGCGTAAAGACCTCTAGATCGCTGAACTTAACAGTCTTTAGCTTGCGCGAGCGTGAGATAAAGGTCCCTTTACCTTGGTAACGCACTAAAAAGCCTTCAGCGACGAGTTCTTTTAAGGCGCGGATCACGGTGATCGAACTGACGTGAAAGCGTTTGGTGAGTTCAGCTTCACTGTAAAATTTGTCACCGCTTTCAAATTTACCGGATGAAATTTCATTTTTGAGATTATTTTTGACGAGTTGGTGCTTAGGGATCTTCATAATAATTACACATCCTTTGTGAGGGGCACTTTGTAAGCAAAATAGCGTGAAGGAGCGGTCGTGATCGTAAATTCAAAGGGACGGTCGAAGCTATCATAGGCGAGCCGTTGGATCTTAAGACAGGGTGAACCCACGCGTAGATCGAGTAAGTCAGCTTCGCGTTCGTTGATGAGACTAGCAAAAAATTCCTCTGCGCCATCCTTGATCTTCAGCTGATATTTAGTGGCAAGGAGGTCATAGAGCGAGTTTTTGACCAGTTCATTGCGTTTTAAAGCGGGAAAACGTTCAGCTGGTAAAAAGGTTTTTTCAAACAAAACTGGCTGATGCCCCAATAAGCGTAGGCGCTCAACGCGGTAAACTGGTTCATCTTGAGCTAAATGGAGCATTTGGGCGACATAGTAATTAGGGATCGTTTGGGTAAAAAGCAAGATCTCAGTCGTGGGTGCCTGCTCAGCGGGCATGTCTAATTTGCTAAAACTGTAAAAATGTGCGTAATCATATTGAACGGGTTCATAAGTCACATAATAGCCGACATTTTTAGCTTTGGCGATCAATTTTAGGTCTTCTAATTCACTTAAAGCAGCACGTACGGTGGAGCGACTGACGGAATATTTGTGCGCTAATTCTTTTTCTGTGAAGAAGCGGGTATTCGTTGGTTGCTGAGTCTCTAAGATGTTTTTGATCAATTTGTCTGCTAGAATAGCATATTTAGGGCGTTTTGTCATCGCTTAACTCACCTACTTTGAAAAAATTGTACGTTGAAAAAAAACGCAAACTGATAACGTTTCACCCCAATTATACACTAAATGGTATGTAAATTAATACTGAAAAAGTATAGCAAAAAAGCTTAATTAATTGTGTAAATAAGCTAGAATTAAATTATAAATGATAACGCATACAAAAGTGTGTGACTAACCATTACAGGTATATACCACTTTCAGCTGAACCATTTTTTTGTAGCATTTATTTATTATTACCGTAACTTAGTATATTAACATAATGATTTTATTCAAGAGGACAGATGAATATGGAGAATTTTATCGTACGAGAAGATGGACTTTATCTAAACGATGAACCGTTCAAACTTCTCTCGGGGCGATCCATTATTTTCGGATCCCACGTGAACAATGGTATCGGTCCTTATATAACTTAAAAGCTTTAGTTTTCAATACGGTCGAAACATATACGGCCTGGAACCTCCACGAACCTAAAGAAGGCGTGTTTGATTTCAGTGATCGGCTTGACCTCAAGGCTTTCATTGAATTAGCCCAGCGTCTAGGCTTGTATGTGATCGTGCGCCCGTCACCATACATCTGTGCGGAATGGGAATTTGGCGGCCTACCAGCTTGGCTCTTGACGAAAGAAAATGTCAGGTTACGCGCTAATGATCCTGTTTTCTTACAGGCTGTCGCGCGTTATTACCAAGAGCTTTTTCAGATCTTGACGCCATTGCAGATCACGCATGGTGGTCCGATCATCATGATGCAGATCGAGAATGAATACGGCTCATACAGCGAGGACAAAACTTATTTACGCCAGATCAAAGCTTTGATGGAAAAATACGGTGCTGATGTGACATTGTTTACCGCCGATGGGGCTTGGCAAGCAACGTTACGTGCCGGGAGTTTGCTAGAAGACAAGATCTTAGCGACAGGTAATTTTGGCTCCCATGCCAAAGAAAATTTCGCAGCGTTAAAGGCGTACCAAGAAAAAATGGGGGTCAAGCAACCCTTGATCTGCATGGAATTTTGGGATGGCTGGTTCAGTCGTTGGGGCGAGCCCGTAGTCAAACGTGATCAAGCTGAACTTTTAGAAGCATTGCGTGAAGTTTTAACGCTAGGCGCGGGTGTCAACCTGTACATGTTCCATGGTGGTACTAACTTTGGTTTCATGAATGGCTGTTCAGCACGTAGGGAACACGACTTACCGCAGATCACATCATATGACTATGGTGCCCCGTTGAATGAAGCCGGCGAACCAACGCCTACCTACTATGCGATCCAAGAGCTGATCAGCGAGATGTATCCAGAACTTGAACAAAAAGAACCATTAGTCGAAAAGATGATCAACATTTGGGATATCAAATTGACAGGTCAAGTCGATCTATTCACTTGTTTAGACCAAGTCAGTGAAAAGCATAACAGTCAATATCCCGAGTCGATGGAAGCGTTGGGCAGTGGCTATGGCTATGTGTTGTATCGCACGCAGATCTTACGCGATAAACTAGACAAAGAACGTTTTCGCGTGATCGATGCCAGAGACCGGCTAGGCTTTTATCTAGATGGTGAGCATGTAGCGACCCAATACCAAGAAGAGATCGGAGCTGACATCGAGGTCAAGTTACCTAATGAAACTACTCGACTCGACATCTTAGTCGAAAACATGGGACGGGTCAATTACGGGAGCAAGTTATTAGCCAATACGCAACGCAAAGGACTCGGACGTGGTGTCATGGATGATCTACACTTTATTTTAGGTTGGGAACAGTATATTTTGAACTTTGATAAGCTTGCCGCAGTTGATTTTACAGGTGAATGTGTCAAAGGCCGACCGAGCTTTTATCGCTATGAGGTCGAGTTAGCTGAGACCGGAAACTGTTATCTAGACTTAAGTGGTTTTGGCAAAGGGGTCGCGCTGGTAAATGAACATAATTTAGGGCGCTTTTGGCAAAAAGGCCCGCAGTTAGCGCTCTTTGTTCCCGCTGAATTCTTAAACCAAGGTCAAAATGAAATCGTTATCTTTGAAACAGAAGGCATTTATCAAACTAAGCTGAATTTGGTAGAAAGACCGATCTATAAACATATTGAGGAGGATGCGCAATGATTATTGCAGTACGGATCGATGGACGTTTGATCCATGGACAGGTAGCTAATTTATGGACGACTAAGTTAAATATTACACGGATCATGGTCGTAGATGATGAAGTTTCACAAAGTGCGATCGAAAAAAGTGGGCTTAAGCTTGCAACGCCAGCGGGAGTCAAATTGAGTGTTCTTCCGTACGCGCGCGCAGCGGAAAATATCTTAGCTGGTCGTTATGACTCACAACGTTTGTTGATCGTGGCCAAAAAACCGCATTATTTATTGAAATTAGTTGAAGCCGGGGTCCCACTTGAAGAGATCAATGTGGGTAACATGTCACAGTCAGACACGGCGACTTCGATCACACGCTCAGTGAATGTTGATGAGTAAGATGTTGCCGAATTCAAAGAATTGAACAAACATGGGGTCCATTTGATCCATCAAATGGTGCCTGCTGATTCGGCTGAAGATTTTATGGAGCTATTAAATAAGAAAGGGTGAGCCTAAATGACAATTGCATGGTGGCAGATTTTACTACTTACGTTGTATGCCGGATACCAGATCTTAGATGAATTGCAGATCAACTCCTCGGCTGGTTCCGCTGTTTTTGCCGGTTTGATCTCCGGTCTTGTAATGGGTGATCTAAAGACTGGTTTGTATATTGGTGGGATGATGCAGTTGACGATCCTTGGGGTCGGAACTTTTGGTGGCGCTTCCATAATCGATGCCAACTCGGGTACGATCTTGGCGACTGCTTTTGCCGTTTCGGTCGGGATGGATCCAAAACAAGCGATGGCAGCGATCGCCGTGCCGGTGGCCGCCTTGATGATCCAGACTGATATCTTGGGTCGTTTTGCTAATACGTATTTTGCACACAAGATCGATAAAGATGTGGAAAACTTCGAATACAAGAAGATCGAACGTCACTTCTTGATGGGTGCGATCTCATGGTCACTTTCCCGGATGTTACCAGTGTTCCTAGCTTTAGCCTTTGGTGGTGGCTTAGTTTCCAAAGTCGTTGGTTACTTGAACGGCGATCTCAAATGGCTAGGTGACGGGCTCTCAGTTGCTGGGGCAGTCTTACCAGCTGTCGGGTTTGCGATCTTATTGCGCTACTTGCTAGTTAAGAAACACTTTGCTTATTTGATCTTAGGTTTTGTGATCACTGCACTATTGACAACGCTCTTTGGCAATATCCAATTGCTCGGCACAAGTGTTGCTGGCCTAGACAAGACTTTAGTAGCTAACTTCAACAGTATGCCAATGTTAGCGATTGCTTTGATCGGTCTAGCTTTAGCCTATATCTCTTACAAACGCAGTGATGCGGATGCACCAAAAGCACCGCAACAACCACAGGTAAATAATAACAGTGAGGGGGAAATTGAAGATGACGAACTCTAATAAACCAAAAACAACAGGTTACAAATTGACCGATGCCGACTTCAAGCAGATCAACCGGCGCAGTCTCTTTGGCTTCCAGTTAGGCTGGAACTACGAACGCATGCAAGCGTCAGGTTATCTGTATACGATCTTGCCACAATTGCGCAAGATGTATGGTGACGGAACACCTGAATTAAAGAAAATGATGAAATTACACACCCAATTCTTCAACACGTCAAACTTTTTCAATACGATCGTTACAGGGATCGACTTGGCGTTGGAAGAAGAAGGAACTGACTCAGCTGAAACTGTTAATGGGTTGAAAGCTGGTCTGATGGGACCTTTAGCCGCGATCGGGGATGCGATCTTTGCGGCCTTGATCCCAGCTATTTTCGGTGCAATTGCTGCTGACATGGCAGTTAAAGGAAATCCTTTAGGTGTCTTGATCTGGGTCGGTGCAAGTATCGCCGTAATGATCTTTCGTTGAAGCCAATTAAAATTTGCCTACAAAGAAGGAACTGAACTGGTAACAGCGATGCAACACCGCTTGACCGCTTTGACGGATGCTACAACTCAGCTTGGTGTCTTCATGGTCGGGGCGTTGGTAGCAACGATGATCAACGTTAAGCTCGCTTGGGCCCCAATGATCGGGGATGTTAAGCTCGATTTCCAAAACAACTTAGATATGTTGCTACCACGTCTTTTACCAGCTGTGATCGTATTGGCGATCTACTGGATGTTAGGTAAGAAGAATATGACTTCGACCAAAGCGATCTTTATCGTACTCTTTGTTTCGATCGCGTTATCAGCTTTAGGTGTTATTTCAAAATAGACTTTTAACGGACCATGGTGAAGTAGCTTCATTGTGGTTCGTTTACCATAGGAAAGGAAATGAAACTTATGAAACCATTAGTATTGATCAGTCACGGAGATATGTGTGTTGAATTGAAGAAAAGTGTCGAAATGATCATGGGGCCCCAAGACGATATTTACACAGTATCGCTATTGCCCAATGAAGGCCAATCAGAGTTTTTAGCTAAATTTAAAAAAGTCGTTGCTGGATTAGATGATTTTATCGTGTTAGCCGATCTATACGGCGGGACACCGTGCAATGTGATCGCAAAACAGATCATAGCCGGCGCTAATTACCGACTCTATGCTGGGATGAACATGGCAATGGTGATCGGGTATTTGAACGCAGAAATGTTAGGTTCAAAGGCAGATCTTATTGCGGAAGCGCGTAATGGCGTGACCGATGTCAATGAAGCGCTCCATGGCTTGATCGATGCAAATAGTTAAGAGGTGATCAGATTGTTTGAAAAAAGTAACGCGACCTTAGAAAAATTAGGAGCCGTTATTACGACCCGTGAGATCCAACAAGAACCAAAACTTTGGTTAGAGACCCTAGCAATCTGTCAACAGCATCAAGCTAAATTAGCTGACTTGTTGGCTAGCTTTGAGCTCAAAGAAAACCAAAAGATCCGCGTGATCTTCACAGGAGCGGGGACCTCACAGTATGTGGGGGATACCTTAGTTCCTTACCTGCGTCGGACGGGGGACACGAACCGCTTTGAATTCGTGAGTCTAGGGACTACGGATATCGTGGCAGCACCCAAAGACTATCTGTTAGCCGATGAACCGACCTTACTCGTGTCCTTTGCGCGTAGTGGGAATAGCCCTGAAAGTAAGGCAACTGTGAAACTGGCAAATAAAGTCGTCAAACAGGTCAAGCATTTGGTGATCACCTGTGCTACTGAGGGCGCTTTAGCAGTTACAGGAAAGGCTGATGCGAACAGCTTGGTCGTCTTAATGCCAGAACTTTCTAACGATAAAGGATTTGCGATGACCGGATCATTTACGTGCATGACGTTAGCGGGTCTCTTGTTCTTTGATCAGACTGACCAAGCTAAAAAGATCGAATATGTAAAAACGGCGGCTAAACTAAGCGAGTATGTGATCGAACAAGAAGCTCAGTTAGCAGCTTTGGTCGAGCTTGATTTTGACCGGATCGTTTATCTAGGATCAGGCCCGTTGAGCGGACTAGCTCGGGAAGCGCAATTAAAGATCTTGGAACTGACTCATGGCCAGATCGCGACAGTCTTTGATTCTTCGATGGGCTTTAGACATGGGCCAAAATCCTTTATCAATGCGAAGACTTTAGTGCTAGATTTTGTCGCTAATGATCCGTATACCCGCAAATATGATCTTGATGTGTTAGAAGAAGTTCACGCCGATCAGATCGCTTTGCAGACGGTAAGCATCGGGCAAGTGAGTGGCCATGAATTTACTGGCCAACGCTTTGATTATCCACCAAGTGAGATCTTACCAGAAGGCTACTTGGTCTTGCCTGATATCATGGTGGCGCAAGTGATCGCTTTATTGACTTCACTTAAGATCGGTAATACACCTGATACTCCATCACCAAGCGGGACCGTTAATCGTGTTGTTAAAGGTGTTTTGATCCACGAATTTGAATAAAGAAGGCGAAATGACATGCATTATTATGTAAAAGCACAGACATTTTTAACTAAAAGTGGGGTAAAAACTGGGGGCTATTTAGAGATAAAGGATGGTAAATTTGGCCGTTATCTACCACCAGAGACTGATCTTTCTGCTGCAACGATCATCGACAAAAAAGATGCGATCATTGCCCCGGGCTTAGTTGATACGCACATCCATGGCTTTGCGGGACATGACGTGATGGATGCCTATCCAGCAGGCTTAGCTGAGATCTCACAGGGGTTACTTTCATGTGGGGTAACTTCCTATCTGCCGACAACTTTGACCGCACCACCACAAAAGTTAGCGCAGGTTTGTCAGTTGCTAGGTGAAAAAGCCCATGAAATATCAGGGGCCAAGATCCAAGGGATATATCTTGAGGGACCTTACTTTACTACGGAGCATAAAGGAGCACAGAACCCAGCGTATATGCGCGATGCAGATTTTGTTGAGCTCGAACGCCTGCAAGCTTACGCAAAAGGAATGATCAAAAAGATCGCCCTTGCCCCAGAACATCCTGGAGCGCTCGAATTTACCAAGCAAGCTGTCAAAAGTGGGGTCAAGGTTTGTCTCGGGCATAGTAACGCGACCTACGAAGAAGCGATGGCAGCTGTGGATGCTGGCGCTGACATCTTTGTTCACACGTATAATGGAATGAGTGGCCTAAATCATCGGGCACCTGGAATGGTCGGAGCTGCTTTTGCAAGTGATGCTTACACTGAATTGATCTGTGACGGGCATCATGTTCATCTGGGAGCGATCACAGCGTTGCTCAAGGCTAAACAAGAAAAGACCGTTTTGGTGACTGATTGTATGCAAGCCGGTGGGATGCCTGAAGGTGAGTATATGTTAGGCGAGTTTTTGGTCGAGGTCAAAGATGGAGCGGCCCGACTAAAAGATGGTGGCAGTTTAGCTGGCAGTGTCTTAGAGCTATTTACCGCAGTCAAAAACCTTGTTGATTGGGGGCTATGTAGCCTTTCAGAAGCATTTGAAATGGCAAGTGAGCTTCCAGCTAAGAGTGCCGGGATCGCCGATGTCTGTGGTAGTATTCAAAATGGACGTGACGCTGATTTCTTGGTAGTCAGTCCAACTTTAGGGCTCAAAGAAACTTATGTTGATGGACAAAGTGTTTATCAAAAATAATGCTCTTTTTGATAAGCGAATAAACTCCCGCTCAGGATGCAAGAATGCACCTTGAGCGGGAGTTTTTGCTAGTAGTTATTTACACACTACCAGATCTCTTTACCTGTTTCGACTACTAATTTGACCTTGGCCCATTGTTCATCTTCGGTCAATTCGTTGCCTTCTTCTGTTGAAGCAAAACCACATTGAGTTGAGATACCCAGATTTTCTAAGGGTACTAGCTTGGCTGCTTCAGCTACTCTAGCCTTTAATTTAGCTGGATCTTCTAAGTCAGGGAATTTTGATGTCACTAAGCCTAAAATGATCTTAACGTCTTTTCGATCGTTCCAGATCCGCTTTAAGGCATCAAAATTGCCGGAACGTTCATTATCGTATTCTAAGAATAATTCATCATAGTTCAAAAGACTTAAGTATGGTGCGATCACGTCATAGCTACCACTGAATAGGTAAGTCGATTTGAAATTGCCCCGACAAATGTGGGTCGTGACGGTCATATCGGCTGGGACTTTTTCGAGCATCTTATTGATGACAAAGACGCTATCTTTGGCTAAAGCTAAATATTTGTCGCGTTCTTCACCCGTGGTTTCATTTAACTTGCTGATCAAAAAGGCCCAGGTCGTATCGTCTAATTGTAAATAACGACAACCTAGATCATAGAAATGCTTGATCGTTTCACTATAAGCTTGAGCTAAGCCCTTGAGAAATTCTTCCCAATTAGCATAGAAGAGTTTGTAATTTTTACTGCGATCATCTCTAAAGAAAAGTGTTGGAGAAGGGATCGTTTGTTTAGCAACAACGCCCTTTGGAACGATGCTCTTTAGATACTTAAATTGTTCAAAGAAGGGGTGGTTGGGATTATATTCGATACGGCCGCCCAATTCAACATTGTCAGTTCGGGTCTTTTCCCCGTGGAATTTATAACTTTGGCGATAATCATAGCGTTTGACGCCCTTGAAGCCCCAAAAAAAATCTAAATGCCACCAACTGCGACCAAATTCACCATCGGTTGCATCCTTTAAGCCAAGTTTAGCTTGTTTTTCAACAACACGTTTGATCTCTTTTTTCAAGATCTCATCGTAATTGGCTTGATCAATCTTACCGTTTGCTAAATCCTCTTTAGCATGTTTTAATTTATTTGGTCGTAAAAAACTACCGACAACATCATAGTGTGAACTAAATTTTTCACTCATAATTAATGCCCCCTTGAAATCGTGAAGTGCTAAAACTCACGTTACTTTAAGGATAACGCTAATTTTCCACTTAGACAAAGAAAAGCAATTTTGTAGCTAAAAATAGTGAAAAAACCAAGGAAAGTTTCAAGGATAAGGTACCTATTAAAAACGACCAATTTTAGCTAGAATAATACTAAAACTAGAGATAATGAAGGGATGTTAAGATGTGAAGTGTCCAAAATGTAATTCGACTAATCCAGCTGGCTCAAAATTTTGCCAAAGTTGTGGTGAGACCTTGCCAGATCCAATTGAGCAAATGCCAAGCTCTAAGCCAGAAAAGATCTGCCAAAATTGTGGGACTCCAAATGATATCAAAAATGATTTTTGTGACCAATGTGGTACCCCATTTGATGGCACGGCTCCAAAGCAAGCGCCAGCGCCAGAACCGACCTATTCGCGGACGCAAGGGCCTTATGCGGGTGTTCCCCAACATAAAAGCAATCTAGCCGGGATAATCATTGGTGTAGTTGCAGGGCTACTTGTTTTAAGTGTTGGTGGGTATTTTGCCTATAATACACTCAATAAACCAGCTAACGAACCGACTTCTGTAGCTAAAAGTAGTAGTAAGGATAAAAGTTCGACTGTAAAAGAGAGTAGTAGCGCTGCTTCTAGCAGTAGTGAAGCTCCAAGTTCAAAGTCCAACTTTGATGAAGCTAAAGTCAAAGAACTTGTAGCTAGTGATATCGGCGGGATCGCTGGTGATAAAACGGTCTACGTGGCACCGATGAACGAAGATGTGAGTTATCTTTTGAACAATCAGACCCAAAGTGCAGCTTCGGTGATCAAGCTCTTTATTTTAGCGGCAGCCTATGCCCAACAAAAGATCGGGACGATCAATTTAGACGATACGTATACCCTTTCCAATGCTGATAAAGTTGGCGGGACGGGTGTGATCCAAAACATGCCAGCCGGTAAGACCTTTACTTACCGTGAATTATTAACTTATATGATCGATGAAAGTGACAATACAGCGGCTAACATCATGATCGATGCTTTAGGTGGGATCGATAAAGTCAATGCACAGATCGAAAAGATGGGAGCCTATGATACTAAGTTACAACGTAAGATGATGGATACGAAGTCACTTGAGGCTGGCCGAGATAACATCACGTCGGCTGCTGATGTGGGTGAATTGTTGAAGAAAGTTTATAACCACAAATTGATCAGTAAGAGTGACAGTGCTGAATTCTTAGATATTTTAAACAAGAACCGTGATCATGATAAATTAGTTCGCGACCTACCAACTGGGGCTAAAGTCTACAATAAGACTGGTATCATGCAAAATTACGGGATCTTAAATGATGCAGCGATCATTGAAAATGAAAAAGGTGCCTTTGTTGTCGTTGTTTTGACCCAAAATGGTGATAACAATGAAGAACGATCTGCCATGAATAAATTAGGTTTGGACCTATACAATACCCTTTTACAATAAGCTTAGTGTGCCATGAGGTGATAACATGAAAAAGCATTTACGTGTTTTGGGCGTGCTTGTTTGCCTGTTACCCCTGATGACAGGGTGTTTGCCCCAAACTAAGGTCAAACAAGAATCTAGTAGCAGCCATAAAACTAGCCAAACAACTAAAAAGAAGACTAGTAGCAGTAGCTCTAGTTCTAGTGAAAGCCAAGTCAGTGAAACGTCAAGCAGTCGAGCCGCCGCTTCACATGCCCCAGTGACAAAGGGGGTGGCTGGGGAGCAACCAGCTACTGCATCAAGCCAAGCGCCGGCAGCGACCAGTTCTGTTGTTGGACAGACTATAACCGATGGGATGGATTTTTACTATCGTTTAGCAGTCCAAGCAGGAATATGTGATCCTAATGTTTCACTTGAGGATTTTTATCGTGAAGCAACTTGGGGTGATCAACAAGTTACTTATCAAGGACGGACAGTAACTGTTAAACGTATCCACGAGGGTGAGGGTGCGTATGAACAGGACGGTAAAACGGTGATCGATAAAGATATCTATGAGATCGTTTCGGTAAATTGAAAATAGTGCACAAAAAAATCGGGTGTGTCGTAGCTGTATGCTAAGAAACTACCCGATTTTTTGTGCATTTTTACGCACTGTTATAGTAGTCGTGCTCCGAATTGTAATGCCTAGCGCATGGTTATGAATAGTCAATAATGCTAAAAGAATAAGATATTTGCAAAAAAGTTGCTTACGGTGTATCCTAGTATGAAATATATACGGAGGTGTTTTTCATGGGCATGCATGAATATTTAAAGAGTTTGAGTGATCTTGAGATGATCAATCGGGCCCCAGGTTATTTCAAATTTGAAGAACACAATGTAGCGGCCCACTCATTTAAAGTGACGCAAGCTGCGCAAATGTTAGGTGATATCGAAGAGCAAGCGGGTAATGAGGTCGATTGGCGTTCACTGTATGAAAAGGCGCTTAATCACGATTACACAGAGCGTTTTATCGGGGATATCAAGACACCGGTCAAGTATGCGACCAATGAATTGCGGACGATGTTGGCTAAAGTTGATGAGTCGTTGACCGAAAACTTCATCCAAACTGAGATCCCCGTCGAATTTCGCGCAGCCTATGAGCGCAGATTTGCAGAAGGTAAAGACGATACTTTAGAAGGAAAGATCTTGTCAGTCGCAGATAAGATCGACTTGATGTATGAGTCCTTTGGTGAGATCCAAAAGGGTAATCCAGAACCAGTTTACATGGATATTTATCGTTCAAGTTTAAAGGCGATCATGAAGTTCAATGATATGGCAAGTGTGCAATATTTCTTGAAGATGATCTTGCCGGAATTATTGAAGGATAATGCGAACACCAATGCGCAAAATCATTTAGCGATCATGACGACCCAGATCATTCAACAATAGCCAAAAAGACGCTGTTTAGGTGTCTTTTTTTGTTAAAAACATTAAAGTATTAATTAAGGAAAATAAGTGTTATCCTATTTGTGGACAGGAGTGATCAAATTGACAGAACAACGAACTTTAGTGTTAGTTAAACCAGATGGCGTCGAAGGTCAACACATCGGCGATATCATTACCCGTATCGAACACAAAGGCTACCAGATCACAGCCTTGAAAGTGATCCAAGCGACTAAAGAGCAACTTGAAGCGCACTATGAAGATAAAGTCAATGCGCCATTTTTCCCAGAATTGGTCTCATATATGCAAGAAGGACCGATCGTTGGGATCATCGTGACCGGAACCAATGTCGTTCCTATCATTCATCGCATGGCAGGTGCAACCAACCCTGGCCAAGCTGATTGGGGCACAGTGCGTGGAGACTTTGGGCGTGAATGGCCCGACGGTAATTTGCGTAATGTGATCCATACTTCGGATAGTCCAAGTGAAGCTGAAAGAGAGATCAGCATTTGGTTCCCAGAAGAAAGTAGATAAATTTACCAAAGATCGACAAGTTGTCGGTCTTTTTAGCTAGAAAGAAGGAACATATATGGTAGTTTTAAATCAAGCCAAGCGCCTCGAACTCTTGGAAAAGCTAGTCGCGATCCCTTCAGTCAATGATCATGAGCAAGACGTAGCCCAATTTTTACATAAATATTTAGCCAAATATGGGATCAGTTCGCAGTTAGTTCAAGTAGCTCCAGATCGTGCTTGTTTAGTTGCCCAAATCGGGACTGGGACACCTTGTCTAGCACTTGCGGGACACTTAGATGTGGTTGCTGCCACAGCTAGTGCTTGGCAAAGTGATCCCTTTGTTTTGACCGAACGCAACGAAAAACTATATGGCCGTGGTGCTAGTGATATGAAAGCCGGGGTGGCAGCTTTGGTGATCACTTTGATCGAATTGGTCCATGCCAAGAAACTGCCAAAGGGACAAGTACGGCTGTTATTGACGGTCGGTGAAGAGATGGAGCAAGCCGGCTCGAAGTTACTTTACGAGCAAGGATATATGCAAGATGTCGATGCGTTACTGATCGCGGAGCCGACTGATCTAAAAGTAGCTTATGCTTATAAAGGATCGATGGATATAAGCGTCATCTCGCGGGGAAAGAGTGCGCATAGTTCGATGCCAGAACAGGGATATAATGCTTTAGAACCATTGATCGAATTTTTATATCAGACTAAAAAAGCTTTTCTAAAGGCAGCCAAACCAGATGAACTGTTAGGCAATGCGACCTTCAATGCGACTGTGTTGAAGGCTGGGAGCCAAGTCAACTCGTTGCCTGAGCGAGCCACCGCTGAGATCAATGTTAGAACGACTCCGACTGTGGATAATGAAAAAGTTCAAGCACTGATCGAGCTGTGGAAAAACAAACTAAATGACACGGGGCTAAGCTTACAACTACAACTTATCTAAATAAAGTGGCAGTCAAAAAAGATCCCGATTCATCTTTGGTGCACTTGGCCCAAGCTTTAGGCGAGAAATATTTGGGGCAGACGATCAAAAAGATCGCATTAGCCCCAGTGACGGATGCGTCCAACCTGACTTTGGACAAGCCAGCAACTTTTCCATTAGCGATCTTTGGTCCGGGGAACCAAAGTGTTCATCAAGTCGATGAATATGTGGATAAGTCACAGTATCTGGCATTTTGTGAGCTTTATCAGGCGCTGATCGTGCAGTATTTGGAGAAATAAATTATTGCAAAGGGGAGAAAAAGAGGATCTATTACAACCTGCAGTAGTTGTGTTGCTAACACTTGAATTTATTTTAATTGTGTTGATTTGCTTGTACTGGTGGAAGTTGTTGGAATTTAGTTGGTAAGTTTTTGAGAAATTGGCTAGTCAGGTAACGTGTTCTAACTGGTTCATAAAATTTTTTGAAGTCGATCAAGCACGTGCAGGAATGTTTTTATTTGGTGCCAGTATGAGTATTGGTAGTATGTTATTTATGATCATTTTCTTTTTTACAGAGTTTTTTTCAAATCAAAGTTTGCAGAAATTAAAATGGTATGTACTAGCGGGAAACATTTCGATAATTTTTTTGACACCATTATTGATGTTAAATCCATTGCTACTTGTATTCACGATAGTTGTTGCCTTAGGCGCATGGGCTCTGATTTATGTTAATGGTTAAGATAAGGATGTTGGCAAAGTCCATTATCTATTGCCTAAATCATTTACGATAACGTCGGATCAATACTGATGGGACGCTAAAAGAAGCTAATTTAAACGAACATGGGTATATTTTTGCAGCTGGGATCAAAATATCACACTTGATAGATAAATATTAGATTTGATAATCAAAAGCACTGGGACTAATGTTTCTTCGAGAAAAGTATTGTCACTTTTGTTGAGTGATGGGACTTTGTACGCCAAGTTTCACCAGGAATATTAAGCGGTAAATGAAGCTAAACTTGATAGTCAGTGGCAGGGGGAATGCACTCAGAAAGCATTTGTCAGATGCCGAGATCGAAGAAATGATCGCACCGTATATTAAAGAACGGCTTTGGGACAATGATCAAGCTACTCAAAATCTCCAGCAGGTCCAACAATATCAGACTAAGACAGCCGATTTTAGCAAGAGTCTATCGAAAGTAGCTAAAAATATCCAAGACGATGATACCAAAGCAAGTAAGGAATTGTTTAAAACTTGATCGGGTCTCCAGTAGACACCATATAAAAATGCCACTCAAGGATAGCAGCTATCCTGAGTGGCATTTTTGCGTTATTTAGTTGTTATTTGGTTTCTTTTTTACGATCAAAACCAACTAGCGTAAAGAGACTAGCTAAACCGAGCGCTAAGAGACCTAAGATCGAAGCTTGATGTTTTGCTTCACCTGTTTGTGGTAGGTCAGTAGTTGCTGGTGTAGCAGGCGTTTTGGCTTTATCTTGGAGTACAGGAGCAACTTGTTTGTTAGCTGCTGTAACGTGTTTTTTATCTGTGCCTGAACCGGTAGTGTTATCTTTACCAAAGCCAGTTCCAGTATTTTCTTTTTCTTGATCTTGGCTTGCAGCTTGATCTTTTTTAGTGTCTTGATCATTTTGGTCGTGTCGTTCCTGATCTTGTTTTTCTTGATCTTGTTGTTCCTGTTTTTCAGAGCTATCTGATTCTTTTTCAGGTTCGACCGTGTAGACATTCATCACAGCCGCTACATTGCCGTATTTATTGACTAAGCTGTAGAGGCCATCTGGATGGAACTCTTCTGGATCGAGCTCTTGGAAGCTTTGGGTCGCTGGATCAAAGAACAGAAGGGATGTTTCTGGATATTGTTCGACGAATGCATCGGCATGGTTGCGCTCAACATCTACGGCTGCTGGGACCTCTGATTTAGGTTGGTAGTAGACAAAGAACTTCCGGGTCGTGTGATTACCCGTCACGTCGAGCACATCAAGCGTATAGACGTGTTTTGTCTCACCATTTTCATCATTTAGGACAAAGCTTCTTTCAAAGCCGTAAGGAGCGTATGGATTGCCTCCGTGGTTGATACCTGAATGGTGGAATTCACGGAATTCGTTATCCCCGTTGAAGAAGAAACGGTAACCATCGAGATTATCGTGGGCAGATCCTTTGATCGTGAAGTTTGGTTCGTTAGTGTAAACGTAATAATTTTCACCGTCAAAATCGTAGTTAGCGACATTTTCAAATTCAAGTGTTGGTAAGACTGTATCTAAGATGACTTGAACTGTTCCACGTGTCTTTTGGCCATCTTTTGTGGTGTAGATATAGGCAAGTGGACGTTGTTCGGTCGGCTTGATGTTGAATTCAAAGCCAAAAGTCCCATCTTCGTTGAATGAAACGTGATTTTGTGGATCTTGTTCATCAGCGCTATTTCCCAACATGATCAATTGCACCACATCTGGGCTAACTTTACCAGTCACATGGAAGGTTTGTGCCTTAGGATCATATACGCCATCAGCGATTGCTTGAGCGCCGATCCAGTTGTAGTTGTTATCTTCAAGGTAGTCAAAACTGATCTCTGAGTTAGGTTCGCTTCGGGTCGTTAGGTCGCTCAAAGCATGTCCTGGTAGTACACCTGGCGCACCTAAAGTAGTTGGATCAGCCTTTTCTTGGACTAGATCAGTCTGTAATTCAGCAACATTAGCGAAGTTATACCGCTGTGGTTGGTTACTTGGACGTGCATCAACTCCGAGATAAGCTTTATCGGAAGCTGTAGTTTGGACCACATTAAAGGTCGGTCCCGCAACTTCGGTCCAGCCTAATAAGACAGTCCGGCGACTTGAATTTTTGACTTTGACTTCAAAAGTCGCTAAGCCATCTTTGACACTTGCTTCATAGACATCTCCGGTGAAGTAGTCACGGGCAAAGGCTTTGACTCCATTACCGGCTGTGACAGCGGCATAGACAAAGACGTGTTCTGGATCATTAGTTGTGACGGTATCTAAGTCGATCCCAAAGCTTTGTACAGTCGTGTGTGCTTTTTGCCAAGCAAAGGCAGCCTTTGGTGTTGCCGTATTTAGGGTCAATAAGACATCTTTACCAGCTTGATCAGCCGTGAAGACGACTTTTTCAACGTCAGCGTTGACATTTAAGCTGTAAGTTGAGTTAGCTTTTGGTTCAACTAACTGGCCATTGTAATAGAATGGTTGGGTCGTCCCACCAACTAGAGTATAGCTGTTAGTTTTAGCATCATAGAATTTGCTATCTTTATCAAAGCTTAGTCCGTCAACGGCATTCCAAACATTGACCGTTTGAGGGACTGTTGCTACACCGGCAACTTCGCTGGTAAAGAGACCTACATTGTCGGCAGTATCAGCGACCATGACGGTGACTTGGTTTTGTGCTGCGGTAAAGGCGGCTAATTCCTCTGGTCTCAATTCAAAGTTAGCAGTCCCACTTAGCTTCGCCTCGTCATTGAATTTTGAAGCACCTTCATTTAGTTTGTGGCCAAAGAGCTTACCATTGATCTGAACGACAGCATAGGAATAGTCAGTAAAGCCTGCTCCCGTATCGGAAAAATCAAAGCTCAAATGACCACTTGGTTTATCAGCAGCAGTGTCGAGCGTTAATTTATAGTTGCTAATCGTTGGAGCTGTTGTATCGATGATGATCGGGTAATCAGCTGTTTGGACTTTCTTTTGTCCATCATTGTAGAGCGTGGCAACAAAACGGTAAGTATATTGTCCATCGGAAGCTACTTCAAATTCACCAGTCTTGTCATTATAGACCATTCCGTCCCAATCAAAGGTGTTGGGATCATTTCGCATGGAGACCGATAAACTCACATCTTGGTTACGGTCGGATTGGTAAAATGATTTATCTAAGCCTTTTTCATCGGCAACGACCCGGACAACTTTACCATTTTGATCCAAAACAACGACTTTTAAGTCTTGCAAGTTTTGTTTGACAAAGGCAACTGGTTTTAAGAGATCGCTCTTATTATCATTATTTGGTGAGAAGGCCACTTTACCATCTTGATAGAGCTTAGCCACTTGTTGCCAGTTGTAATCACCGTCTAAGTTGACTAATTTCTTCAATGATTCTTCATCAGCGATCCCACGTGGGTAATTGTGGTCGTTGACAAAGTAATTACCACCGTAAACATTTGTGGCATCATTAGCTTTTTTATCTAAAACTTCTTCACTAGTCATATCCCCAAAGTAGCCGAGGAAAGGTACGACTAGGGTGTTTTGCCCATTGTCGCCGGTAAAACGGAGCCAGCCTTCGACTAATTGATCTGGTGTAACACCATCTAGAGCTAAAGTATAAGGAACGGTCACTGTTTGGCTAGCTTTGACAACGACTTTGCTAGCGCCATTTACGCGCGCCCCAGTCAATTGTTCTTCGTAATAGTAACCAGTAAAGTCGTCACGTTTTTCGGTGAAACCACCACCAAGGTCATCGAAAGTATAAGTTTGATCGACGTTACTCAAGTTGGTAAAGGTCAAGTTGAATTGTGTGTTTGTCCCGATCTGGCGTAAAGAAAGTGAACTCGTTCCATCATCAGCCGTGATATAAACAGGTGAAGCAACGGCAGCACCAACGTTGATCTGGCCGGCACCTTGACGTCGTGGTGAGACCACTACACCTGACATTGCATCCAATAATGGTTGTGAGGTGTTCATCAATAAGGCTTTAGTTGCTTGGACAAGTTCAGCATTTTTGAGTGAGGTTTCCTTTTGTAATTTTTGCATCACTAAGGTAGCTGAGCCTGCAGCAAACGGCCCCGCCATCGAAGTCCCACTCATTGTCTTATAGCCATCGTCATTTCCCGTTGAAACGATCTGGACCCCAGGAGCGGAGATATCTGGTTTCAAAGTGAAGTCTTGCATTGGACCCCAAGAAGAAAAGTCAGCCATGTTAGCATCAGCACCTTGCCCAGAGTTTGCGGCGGCAACTGTCAAAGCATTGCGCGAAGCCCCAGGATTAGCGACTGTGCTACTTGAAAATGGTTCAAAAGATCCGTTTGCTCCACCTGGTGAGTAGTGGGCATCTGGAGCTTTGATACTGCCCGCATGTCCGTTGTTTGAGGCCGAGATCGAAACAAAGACACCGTGGTCGATCGCATATTGGACCGCTTTTTGTTCGACATCATTTAGATCTGAGGCAGCGACCCCTTGGCCTAGTGACATTTGGATGACGTTAGCGCCTAAATTGACAGCATCATAAATAGCTTGGGCGATATCATCAGTATTTTCATCGGCAAATTGACCGTTAAAGACCCGTAAAGCTAAAATTTGGCTTTCAGGTGCGACCCCAACGGCATATTTTTCATCCCCATTTGGACGACCGTCAGCTCCGATGATCCCAGCTACGTGTTGTCCGTGTTGGGAAGCGCCGGGGCCATCATCTTTGATCCAGTCATTGCTTTTTGAAGCATAGTTATAGACGAACGGGAATTTTTCAGACGCATAACTACCATAGCCGAGCTCGTTGATCTTAGCTTGGGTATCGGCTTGTGAAAGTTTAGGGTCTGTTGGTGCTTGTTGAAAATCTTTATGCGTTGTGTCAGCACCAGAGTCGATCACTGCTACGACCATCCCTTGGCCGCGGTAGCCTTGATCCCAAGCGCCCTCTACATTCCCCTTTTCATGGTCAGCTTGAGTCGTTGGAGCTGGTGTTTCACTGTCCGGTGTTTGTGTGGCCTCAGTTGTGGTGGCCTCAGTGGCTGGTGTCTGCAAGCTTTGTTGTGTTTCAGGCTGCGTTTGGGTCGTTTGTTGTTCATTTTCAGCCGTGGTAGTTACTTCTGTTGTAACTGCTTCGTCGGCTAAGACGCTTGGTGCTCCTAAGAATAAGAGAGCCCCAGAAGCGGTAATGATCGCAGCACTCACCCATCTTTTCTTAGCTTTATATAATTTATAACGGCGCTTTTCTTCATAATTGTGTCCCATGCAAGTCACTTCCTTTTTTAGATTAAGCTAAATATAGCATAAATCCTTAATAAAATATAGATATTTTTAATATAAAATTATATTTTATGTAATGTAATGTTAATAATTTTAGATGTTTATAACGGATTATGGTAGTAAATGATCGTAATTTTGGGAACTAAAATGTTAAAATGTTAGCTAGATAAAGCAATTAAGTGAACTAGGGGGGAAATCATGGAAGATAAGGATCTAATTATCGAAACCACGCTGTTAGCGGGGAAGATCATGATCGAAAATGGAGCTGACATGGCACGGATCGATGATACTTTGAAACGGATCGCTAAGAATTCAGGTGTAACGGAACCCGATATCTTTGAGACAACGACGGGGATCATGATGTCGATCAAGGGAGCCAATGCACAAGTCATTGCGATCGAAAAGCGCCGGATCGATCTGGAACGGATCTCGCGGGTCAATGATATCTCCCGAGCTTATCAAGCTAAGACCAAAACTTTAAGGGAAGTCCATGATCATCTGATGACGCTTGATCAGACGACCCCTGATTTTAGGTTACGGTGGTTAGTGTTAGCGGCGGGGATCGTGGGTGCGACCTTAGAGATCATGTATAACGGTTCATGGCAAGATTTTTTGCCGACCTTTGTGATCAGTGCTTTAGGCTATTATCTGTTCTATGTGGTCAATACGCGTTTTAAAGTTAAATTTGCGAGTGAATTTGTGGCTGCTTTAGCGATCGGGGCCTTGGCAGTCTTGAGTGTCAAATACGGCTTGGCTAAAAATTATAGTATCGTGATCATCGGAAGCGTCATGCCGTTAGTTCCGGGGGTCCCGTTGACCAATGCGGTACGTGATCTCTTGGCGGGGCATATTCTAAGTGGGATCGCCCGGGCAACGGAAGCCTTGTTGACCGCTGTTGCGATCGGAATGGGCATCGCTTGTGTTTTACGCTTCTTTTAGAAAGGAAAATTAAGATGGATCTAACAACGATCGTGATTCACGTCATTTTCAGTTATCTGGCTACGGTTGGCTTTGCGGTCACCTTGAATATTCCACGTTCAGCTTTGAACGTCTGTGGCCTGATCGGAGTCTTAGGCTGGATGACATATAAATTCTTATACCTTGCTCACACTGGGATGGTCTTAGCTAATCTAGTTGCGGCGGTCGTGATCGGTATTTGTTCGGTGATCGCAGCCCGGATCAAGCAAAAGCCGATGATCTTGTTCAACGTCCCGAGTTTAGTGCCATTAGTTCCCGGGGGCCAGGCTTATCGTGCAGTCTATTATTTTGCTTTTAAAAATGATGAATTGGCCTTACGCTTTTTAGTGGAAGCAGGGATGATCGCTGGGGCTTTAGCGATGGGCTTTTTCTTGGCCGAATTGTTGGCACAAGTTTATTTCAAATTCAGTGAACAAAAAAGAGCCTAGATCCAGGCTCTTTTTGTTAAGTAGTATAATTTTGGAGCATCTTTTTGATCTCTTGTTCCATTTTAGCTTTGAAATCAGCTGGGCTTAAGACTTTGACGCGTTTACCTTGACTTAAAAGCCACATCATTGCACCTTGATCGATAGTTTCAGCTTCGATCACAACGGAATCGGCTAATTTTTTAATGACTTTAGAGTTAGGGAAACGATCTAAGGCTGCTTCGACGGTCCCAGAGAATTCAAAGGTGATCGTGATCAGCTCGCCTGGGGTCATGTATTGGATATTTTGGCGTAATTTCCCATCTTCATAGCGTAAATTTTGTGAGTGTCCCGCTTTTTTCTCGAGTGGGGTGTAGTCGATGATCCGATCTAGGCGAAAGAAAAGGTTTTTTTCGGCATCTTGGCTGTATGAAATAACGTAAAAGTAATAATCTGAAAAAATGATCGCTTTGGGCAGAATAGTGTGTGTTACTTGTTTTTTATCTTGTCTAGTATATACAATGTTTAAGAGCCGATGTTTAACGATATAATTGGAAAATTCCCACAATATCTGAAGTAGTGCTTTGGTATGTTGGAGTTCGACGTAATTACTCTGTTCATTTTTGATGATCCAGTTCAATTCTTTTTGTTCAGCTGGTGTCAGGTTATCGTTTAGAGCTCCTAAAAGATGATCGGTCTCTTTTTTCGTAAAAGCACGGCTGGCAAGGAGGATCTTACATAATGCCAGGGTCTCAGCTTTGCCCAATGTATTATTTTGCCCCGCTAAGTGAAAACCCTTAGTACTGTGACTGTATTTTAGTTCGGCATCTGGGCGGTATTCTTCTAAGAAGAGCCGGATATCCGCTAAGTCACGCTGGATCGTACGGGGATCGACTTCATATTTTTGGGCAAATTCTTCTTTGGTGATCGAGGCCCCAGTGAGCAATTTGTGATAGATATCTAGTAAGCGAGTTGCGCTAGATGACATAAAAACACCTTCTTTTTTAAAATGACAATATATGTCTATGTAACCCTAGATAATAGAAGATGTCAAATGAAAACTGCCTTGTGATCTGCAAGGAAAAATAAAGTGAGGATAACAAAATGACAGATTAAGTAGATAAAGAATTATTAAATGAATTTTATCAGGAGTTAGCCGACTTGATCAGGTTGGAGAATGCGTACAAGCTCCACGAAACTTATCGGGGACTATCATACACGTTTCCGATGCGCCTCTACGATCCTAAAAAAGTAGCGCAAAAGATCGTGGCCGAGTACAACGGCGAAAATGCAAGTGAGTTAGCGCGGCGCTACGGTTATTCGATGCGGTGGGTGTTAGAAGTTTTGCGCAAGGAACGCGAAAGAAAACACAAAGATTGAAATAAAATCAAAACCTAAGTATAGTGGCAGTAAAGACAATTAGGAAGGTGAGAGCATGCCAGTTTTATTACCACTAGAGTAGGGTGTTAATTTTAGAGATCTGGGTGGCTATCGGACTAAAGATGGACAGCAGATAAAGGCAAATAAGGTGATCCGCGCCGCTTCTTTAGGCAATTTATCGCCTAAAGACATTGATTTTTTAGCGGAGTATGGTTTGCGTCATGATGTTGATTTTCGTTCATCGGAAGAACAAGAAAATGCACCGGATAAAGTTCCAACGGGTGCGACTTACCATTTTGCACCGGTATTTCCAGAAGATGAGACCAAGAGTACTGCCAAAGATCAGCGAGCAAAGCAATTTTTCACCGATCCGCAAGCAGGTTTCAACAATATGTTACGGGCTTACCATGATATCGTGTTGACCGACAGTGCGAAGAAGGCGTACCGGCATTTCTTTGATGTCTTGTTGGAAAATAGTGATGAAGGTCGTTCGGTGCTGTTCCATTGTTCCGCGGGTAAAGATCGTACCGGGATGGGTGCGATCTATCTTTTGACGGCATTAGGGGTCGATGAAGCAACGATCAAACGTGATTATTTAGCTTCAAACAAGTATTTAGCCCCTTGGCAAGAAAAGCAATTAGCCAAGCGTCAATTACCAAAGACAGGTCAAGAGATCTATTTGACTAATCTTCGTGCGTTGGGTTCAGTCAATGAGACATATTTAGAGACTGCGATGAACGTGATGCAGCGCGAATATGGTTCGTTAGAAAATTATTTGCACAACGAATTAGCCTTGACCAAGTTGCAGGTAGCAGACCTAAAGAAGATATATTTAGATAGAGTGTGAGCAAAAGTGTTTAGTGCCGTATGGGTAATACTAAAAAAGATAGCCTGGTTGGGGCTATCTTTTTTAGCTAGATCAGATTCAATTGGGTCGGCGGTGGTGGTCCGAGGCCCTCAAAGTCGATCCCTAACAGCTCTTTTAAAGCCAGGGCGTTAGGGACTGCATCGCCCGCGGAATTATTGTTGAAGATGATGCAGATCTCTTTGACATCGTTTTGCAGGCCGGTAAGAGTTTGTTTGAACTGTTCAAGTTCAGCGTGATCGTAGCGATAAAGAGTTCGTTCCTTACGCCAATTGGGACCTTTTTTGAGCCAACCTTGTTGGTTACGGCCGTGTAAACGCCAAAACATCAAGTCGGGCGTCGTTACCACCGGATAAAATGGCACAGAAGCCTCAGTTTGATGTGGTTCATCAGCTGCCGTTAAAGTAAAGCGCTCTTGGCGACAAAACGCAACTAATGACGGGAGTGTCTTAGGCTGATACCAAGCTTGATTGCGAAATTCTAAGCATAACGGTAGCTCGGGCAACCAGGCTCTGATCTGGCGCAGATAGTTGATGCTTTTTTTCGTGGGGATAAAGTACGGTGGAAATTGAAATAAGACCGTCTTCAATTGACCAGTCGCTACCAATGGAGCTACCGCAAGTTTGAAGTTGACAAAAGTTTCTGTCAATTCGGTCAAATTAGCTTTTTTATCGACATGGCCTGTCATCGACCGGTGAGCTTTAACGACGAATTGAAAGGTTGGTGGGACTTGCGTTTGCCAATTTTTGACGGTACTTATACGGGGGATCCCATAAAAGAAGGTATCGACTTCAACAACAGGAAAATTTGCCGCATACTCTGCCAATGTAACAGGGCGGTCTTCAGTGATCAGAGCTTTATGTTCGCTCCAAGTAGTAGCACCGATCGTGATCATAAGCAAAATCCTTTCGACTGGGTAAAAGTAAAACTGTAACTAGATCAAGATCCCATTTAGATGATCGATCTCATGTTGGATGATCTGGGCGATGAAACCTTGAAATTCCTGTTTTTGCTTGGTAAAGGTCCGATCAAAGTATTGGACTGTGATCAGGTCATAGCGCGTTGTCTCTGTTGTCGTTGTAAGTGAAAGACAGCCTTCTGTTGTTTGATAGGGCCGCGCTTTTTTGATGATCTTAGGATTTAACATCGGAAAAGCTGGGGGCCCCATCTGACAGACGATGATCTGTTTGTTTTCACCGATCATATTGGCTGCCATACCTACGCAACGTGCTTGATTAGCTTGTAACGTATCGAACAAGTCAGCAACGACCTGATCGTCTTTGGGCGTAGCTGGAACAGCTTTTTGACTTAAAAATTTAGGGTCGTGATTGATTTCACGGATCATAATAACACCTCTTGATAATAAGATAGCAGTGTGCCCAGCTCTGGACATACTGCTATTTTTGATATATTTTAACACCGATAGCTGCGATCAGAAAAGCAAGACTACCTAGAATAAATGGGCCTAAAACATTGACGTCATATAAAAGCCCAGCGACAAAGGCTCCGATGATCCGGCCAAATGATTGGGAAGCTTGATAAAAGCCAAGGACAGTCCCTTGGGTCGCTGGTGTAGCTTGTTTGGTGATCAGATCTTGGACCATTGGCACACTGATAGCATAAAAGCCGTAGAAAATTAGATTTAAAGCAAAAAAGCTGCTCAAACCAGGAGCTAAGCAGACCGCCCCCATAAAGAAAGCACAGATGAACAAAATATAAGTCGTGCTTTTATTGAGGTCAGTTTGTTTGACCAAATACATTCCTAACGTCATCGTAGCTATAAGTGAAATCAGCCCGACTGCCCCTTTAAAGCTACCATTATAGCTCGTTGCCAGATCAAAGACGTCTTTTAAGTAATAATTGAAGCTTTGATCAAAGGAAGTATAGCCTAAGAAGGTCAGAGCTGAAACGCCTAATAAGATCCAAAGTGCCCGTGAGAGCTGAGTATCTTTAGTTGAAAAGCTACTAAAAAAGTTCAAACTGCGGACTGCTTCTTTGAGATCTGGGGCTTTTTGGGCGGTAAGATCTGGACCTAAGAGTAGATAAAAGGCGACACCTGTGAAAAAGAGTTGCCCGATCTGGAGCGCAAAGGCCCAATAAAGATCGTATGTCCCAAGCATCCCGCCGACAAAGTAACCCAGAGCACCAAAGACGGTTTGGACCGCTGCGTTTAAGGTCAAGTTGGCACCTCGTTCTTTAGCGGTGGAGGTATTGGCGATATAATTCAAAGCCCCAACAAAAAAGGCTCCACAGGCAAAGCCCGCCAATAAGCGCCCCCATAAGATGATCGCTGGGGTATGTCCGATCGCAAAGAGAACTTGGGCTAATGAGTAACCTAAGCAGCCCCAAGTCATCAAGACTTTAGATTGAAAACTCTCAGCTAATTTTCCAAAGAAAGGTGAGCCAAGAAACATCCCCAAAGACATCACGGAAAAAGCATAGCCAAACATGGCACTATCGAGTCCGAGTAGCTTGAAATAAGCTGGGGTGATCGGATGAGCGTAGTTAGCAGCAAGATTAAATGAAGCGATAAGTGCTAAAAAGGTTTTCTTTTGTTTCATGCTTAACTACGCTTGTTGCGACGAAACCAGCTAAAGAAGCCCCGCTTTTTAGGTTTCTTTTCTTCAGTACTGATCGCATTAGTCGTCTTATAGCTGACACCTTGGGTCGGATATAAGATATGTTGGGCTTGGCTATTTTCGGGTAATTGACGTTGAACTTCAGCCGCTGCGATCTTGATGGCATCAGGATCGGTCTCTTGCAGAGCTAACAGATCGTTTAACTGTTTCGTGGCGGAAAGAGTCAATTTTTGTTGATGATCGATCAGTTGGTGTAATTCTGCGATCTGGCGGTCTTTTTCGCGTAACTGTTCATTGATCAATTCGAGTTGGTGTTGTAATTGATCAAGGTGTTTAGCTTCAGTCGCAAGGGTAGTTTTTTTGCTAGTACTTGGTAAAAGTAATTCGCGCCTTGCTTGTTTTAAGGTATCTTTGCTGTAAAGTTTAGAGCGTCCATTTATTTCAACTGGTTGGATCTGATTGACTTTTAAAAAGCGGTAGATCGTTGACCGACTGACACCGACATTATCGGCAAGCTCTTGAGTCGTATAAAGTTTTTCGGCCAATAGGGCTCATTCCTTTCGTTAAGAGGTATAGTTATAAACATTTTAACACACTCACTGTAAGTTGTTACATAACTTTAGTGATAAGAAATATCCCCCCACTTGATGATAAGTAGGGGGATAAAGGTATTAGGCTTGTAAGTCTTCGATCTCAGGGACCTTGAAGTTCTTGCGCTCTAAGCTTGCGACGATCCGTTCCAATTTTTCATGTGAAACATCGGATGGCAAGGTAAATAATGTACGGCGGACTAATTCACCTTGTTGCACATCAAGTGTGATACAGCTTGCGATCGAAGTGTATTTAGTGATGATCTTAGCCATATCGACTAGATCACCGCGTTCACCTGAGGAGACAACGGTCAAAACATAGCTACCGACATTGAAATTCCAAGATTGGGTCAACATATCCAACAAACGCGTATGTGTCAAGATACCATAGAAGAAATTATTTTCATCTAAAACCGTAATATATGGAAGATCTTTGATCGAGAAAAATACATTAAAGAAGGCTGAATCGATCGGGATAAACTTGTTAGCATTCTTTAACAAATGGGTCACGGGTAGGCTCATATCACCTCCACGAGATTTGTGACGGTAGATATGCATCTTATAGATATTTCCCCGGAAGATCTTGCCAGTTTCATCCAAGATCGGTACACAACGGTAACCGGGATCTTCGAGCACTGTTAGGGCTTCTTCCAGTGTGATATCTTCTTTAACTGTAACGAGATCTTTTTTAGGCTTGATCAATGTTTTCAGTAGCATAAATATCTCCTCGGCTTTCATTTTGTTTTCATAATATCCTAATACATAATAACATAAAAAACAAATAATGGAAGCTAAAAATTGAATAAATGTGCAAAATTTTGCAAAATGTTCTATTTCAAGTAAAAAGGCCGGTCAAGACCAGCCTTAAAAAAATCAAACTTGTTTTACTTTCACGACGAGATCGACAAAGTCTTTTTTAGGATGGAACTTATCATGCACGATAAAGGTGCTGCTGACAACTTCCCATTGCGTTTGTTCATCGCCGACCATGATAAAGTCCCCTTTGTGGGGAATAAATGGTAACTCGGTAACGATCTGTCCTGACCCTTCATTGATCGGGACATCTGCGTTGATCTGTGTTTTAAACATTTTAACTCACACCTTTCACGTTCATTTTACCACAGGATATGGTGAATAAAAAAAGCAGCCGAGGTCAAGACCTCGACTGCTTTGAGCAAAATGCTAAGAGATTAGTCTTCTAAGCTCTTCAAACCGTTTGTAAGAACTTCTTTCAAAGTCTTAGCAGATTCTTGCATTTGCTTCATTTCTTTTTCGTTCAAAGGAACTTCGATAACTTGCTTAACACCATCAGCATTAACTACAGCAGGTGTACCAATGTAGATGTCGTTTAAGCCGTATTGACCATCCATGTATGCGGAGATTGGCAATACTGTATCTTCGTCACGTAAGATAGCTTTAGAAATACGTGCAAGAGCAGCCGCAACACCGTAGAATGTAGCACCTTTCTTGCTGATGATTTCGTAAGCTTTATTTCTAACGTCATCTTCCATCTTATCAAGAGTTTCTTGAGAGATGTTGTTAGCTTTTACCCAATCCAAGAATGGAACAGCACCGATCGTTGCAGCTGAGTAAGCAGCAAATTCGGAGTCACCGTGTTCACCCATGATGTATGCGTGCATAGAACGAGGATCCTTGATGCCTGTAAGGTCAGCCATAGCAACACGAAGACGTGCTGTATCCAAGGATGTACCTGAACCTAAAACGCGTTCTGTTGGGAAGCCAGAGAACTTCCATGTTGCGTATGTCAAGATGTCAACTGGGTTAGCAGCAACCAAGAAGATACCGTTAAAACCAGAATCAACAACTGGTTTAACGATTGATGACAAGATGCGTAAGTTCTTGTTAACAAGGTCAAGACGAGTTTCACCAGGCTTTTGAGGAGCACCTGCAGTAATAACAACTAAGTCTGCATCTTTGCAGTCAGAGTATTCTGCAGAGTAGATCTTCTTAGGATATGTGTAACCTGTAGCATCGATCAAGTCTAATGCGTCACCTTCAGTACGTTCTTTAACAACGTCAACGATACCGAATTCTTCAGCAATACCTTGTAAAGCCATTGCATATGCATAGCTAGAACCAACAGCGCCGTCACCGACTAAAATAACTTTTTGATGATTTTGTGTTTTTGACACAGTAATTCATCCTTTCTTAAGTAACTTAATTGATACTCCATAAGTATAACATGTTTTTCAGTAAATGGTGCAAAGTTTTCACGAGTTTGTAAGTTTTTTTTCAGTAGAAATCACAAAGTGTGGTATACTTAGTGAAATTAAATCAATTATTGGAAGCGTCTTTTTAGACGCTTCAATGCTAGATGTACGCTTAACTGTGCCTAAGTACGGTTTGAACAGTGTGCATTTTTTTTGGTAATGTAAATTTTCTTTTAGATGTGAAAGGTTTTGAATTTAAAGATGAAATTGATCGTAGGATTAGGTAATATTGGCCGTCAATATGAAAATACCCGTCATAATACGGGCTTTATGATCGTGGATCGCTTTGCAGATGCAAATGGTCTTTCCTTTAATAGGGAAAAATTTGATGCTCAACTAGCTGATGGTATGGTCGGGGGCCAAAAAGTTTTGTTGGCTAAACCGACTACTTATATGAATGAATCAGGTCGTGCAGTTCGCCAGATCGTGGATTATTACGACTTAGATCTTGATGATGTGATCATCGTCTATGATGATATGGATCTTGATTGTGGTCGTTTACGGTTGCGGCAAAAAGGCTCTGCTGGAGGACATAATGGGATCAAGAGTTTGATCGCTCATTTAGGCACCCAACAATTTGACCGTTTACGGGTGGGGATCGATCATCCGAAGCAAACCAAAGTCGTTGATTGGGTCTTAGGTCGCTTCACGCCAGAACAACGCGAAAACTTCGATCTAGGAGCAGCTGATGCAGTAGCAGCGTTAGAAGAGTGGGTCAAGACCGATGATTTTGCGCAAGTGATGAATAAGTTCAACCGTAACAGGTAAGAAAGGATACGCCATGAAGATGAAACTAAAGGAAGCCTTTCAGAGTCTTCCAGAAGTCAAAGAGTGGTCACAAAAAGAACCAGGTCGTCATTTGATCACGGGACTGACCGGCTCGGCTAAGACGCTTTTTTTAGCTGAGCTGTTCTTAGAAAATGCAGGTCCAAAATTGATCGTCTGTGATGACTTGTATCGGGCCCAACAGTTAGCTGATGATCTTGAAAGCATCTTAGATCCAGCTGATGTTTTGTTGTTTCCTGTCGAAGAGATGCTGGCGTCAGAAATGGCAACGAGTTCACCTGAATTTAAAGCGCAACGTGTTTTAGCGTTGGAAGCGTTAGCCAAGCAGGAAAAAAAGCTGATCGTGACTTCAATGTCGGGGTTACGGCGCTTTTTACCCCCAGTTGAACTTTGGCAAAAAAGCCAGTTAGATCTGGTCGTTGGCCAAGACTATGAATTAGCTGAATTGGTGCAGTTGTTGGGCCAAATGGGCTATACGCGTCAAAAGCAAGTTGAACGCCCAGGCGACTTTGCACTGCGGGGCTCGATCCTAGATATTTTTCCTTTAAATATGTCAGATCCGCTCCGGGCAGATTTTTTTGATACGCAGTTAGATTCATTGCGGACTTTTGATGTGGCTGATCAGCGCAGTTTAGAAAATATTGAACAGGTGCAGATCTTACCGGCAACTGACCTTATTTTTAATAAGGAACGTTTGGAAAAAGCGGCGTTAGCTTTAGATGAAGCTGTCAAAAAAGCTTCCACTAATCTGGCTAAAGAAACAAAAGAGCAACTGGATAAGAATTTTTCAGCTAAGATCGATACCTTTTTGAAGGGTGAATTAAGTGCTAAAGATCTGAGCTTAGTTGAGTATATCTATCCTGAAAAGCTCAGTTTATTCGATTATTTAGCTCCAAATGGTGAAGTATTTTTTGATGACTACCCGCGTTTGCGCGAAAAAGAAAAACAACTAATTCAAGAAGAACAAAATTGGATCGTTGAGCAGTTGGAAAAACAACAATTACTTGCGAATGCTGTTTTAGGCCACGAATTGAGCTCTTTAGAAAAGAAGGTCAAACAGTCTAAAAACTTTTTAGCCGCCTTTCCTAAGGGGATGGGGCGGATGCGCTTTGTGCAGCATTTAGACATCAAAGCACGCATGGTCCAACAGTTCTTTGGCCAAATGCCACTGCTAAAAGCCGAAGCAATGCGCTGGAAAGAAGGCGGTCAAACCGTTGTCTTGCTGGTCGGTACTAAAGAACGCCAAGAAAAGTTCCGTCAAACGTTAGCCGATTTTGGGATCACGTCTTTATTAGGATCAGTCGATGACATCCAGCCTGGTCAAGTGCAGATCGCTTTAGGTCAGTTGAACAGTGGGTTTGAATTACCGGAATTAAAATTAGTCGTTTTGACTGAACAAGAACTCTTTGCTAAACGCTCACGCAAACAACCTAAACGCCAAACGATGAGTAACGCAGAACGTTTGAAGAGCTATACCGATCTGAAAAAAGGGGATTATATCGTTCACGTCAACCATGGGATCGGGCGTTTTATGGGAATGCAGACTTTAGAAGTCGGTGGTAAACACCAAGACTATATGACGATCGTTTACCAAGAGGATGCCCAGCTCTTTATCCCGGTCTCTCAGCTCGATCGGATCCAAAAATACGTGTCAGCGGAAGGCAAGACGCCACGGATCAACAAGTTAGGTAGTAACAAATGGGCTAAGACCAAGAGCAAAGTTGCCGCTAAGATCGAAGACATTGCCGATGAACTGGTCGAATTGTATGCGCAACGTGAATCTAATAAAGGGCATGCCTTTCCCCCAGATGATAGTTACCAACGGGAATTTGAAGCGGCTTTTCCTTTTTCAGAAACACCTGATCAGTTGCGGAGTGCTAAAGAGATCAAAGCCGATATGCAAAAAGAACGCCCGATGGATCGTTTGTTGATCGGTGATGTGGGTTACGGCAAGACTGAAGTTGCTTTACGGGCGGCCTTTAAGGCGATCGAAGACGGCAAGCAAGTTGCTTTTTTAGCGCCGACAACGGTTTTGGCGCAACAACATTTTGAAACGATGCAGGCGCGCTTTGAGGGTTTTCCCGTCAATATCGGTGTCTTATCACGGTTTAGCACTAAAAAACAAGTTGATGAAACTTTGGCTAAGCTAAAAAGTGGTGAGTGTGATGCCGTTGTTGGGACCCACCGTTTATTGTCTAAAGACGTCAAATTTGCTGATCTGGGCTTGTTGATCATCGATGAAGAACAACGCTTTGGGGTCAAGCATAAAGAGCGTCTAAAAGAACTCAAGTCGACTGTCGATGTTTTGACACTGACAGCTACGCCGATCCCGCGGACATTGAATATGTCGATGTTAGGTGTGCGGGATCTATCGGTGATCGAGACGGCGCCGATGAATCGGTATCCGATCCAGACCTATGTGATGGAACAAAATTACGGGGTGATCGTGGATGGTATCAAGCGCGAAATGGCACGTGGGGGGCAAGTATTTTTCTTGCACAATCGAGTCGATGATATCGAAAAAAAGGTCGATGAGCTACGGAGCTTAGTGCCCGAAGCTAAGATCGCTTATATCCATGGGCAAATGACAGAGACTCAATTGGAAGGGATCTTGATGGACTTTATCGCGGGCCAATACGATGTGTTAGTGACGACAACGATCATCGAAACTGGGGTCGATATCCCAAATGCCAATACACTTTTTGTGGAAAATGCTGATCGGATGGGGCTAGCTCAGCTCTATCAATTACGCGGACGGGTCGGACGATCGAACCGTGTCGCCTATGCCTACTTCATGTATGAACCTGATAAAGTTTTAACGGAAGTGAGCGAAAAACGTCTGGAAGCGATCAAGGACTTTACCGAATTAGGTTCAGGGTTCAAGATTGCGATGCGTGACCTCTCGATCCGGGGAGCGGGTAATCTATTAGGTAAGCAACAACATGGCTTTATCGATTCGGTCGGCTATGAGTTGTACACGCAGATGTTGAATGAAGCAGTCGCTAAGAAACGTGGCCTTAAGCCTAAGTTACACACGGATTGTCAGATCGATCTTTCATTAGAAGCTTATCTACCCCAAAGTTATATCGAAGATCCGCGCCAAAAGATCGAACTTTATAAGCGGATCCACCAATTGGAAAATAAAGAACAATATGAAGAGATCAAAGAAGACCTCATCGATCGTTTCGGTGAATATCCTGTTGAGGTGGCTAATTTACTAGAAGTTGGATTATTGAAGCTATATGCTGATCATGCATTATTAGCCAATATCACTCAAACTAGTGCAGCTAAGCTCACATTGGATCTTGCGCCTGTAGGGGTGAAAAAATTCAATGCCCCGATGATTCTCAAAGCGTTGGATGCAGCTGGACTCGATGCGACCTTTGAAACGACGGACAAAAAGACAGCTATCAAGTTGACTTTGCAACCAGCACAGCAACCAGAACTCTTGGCTAAGCTCCAAAAATTATGTTTTAATTTAATGGCTGAGATCGATAACAAACCACAGATCGAGGAAACCGTAGATGAAAAATGAGCAAGTCAAAAAGACGATGAAAGGGGCTTTGATCCTTTCGATCGCGTCGTTGATCGCTAAGATCTTAAGTGCGGTCTATCGGATCCCCTTTGAAAATATTGTTGGAAATACTGGTTTTTATGTCTATCAGCAGGTCTATCCGCTCTATGGGATCGGCGTTGCTTTTGCCTTGACCGGCTTTCCGGTCTACATTTCTAAGCTAGTTGCCGAACAACGCGATGAAGCGGCCAAACTGCGCTTAGTTCAACAGGTATTTTTGATCTTGTGCGTTTTTTCGGGCGCGATCTTTGTCGGACTGCGGGTATTTGCCCCGATTATTGCACTTTTGATGGGAGATCCACAGCTGACAGTTTTGATCAAAAGTGTGGCTTGGATGTTTTTGTTCATGCCATTTTTGGCGGTCGGACGGGGCTATTATCAAGGGACATTTGATATGCTCCCGACTGCGATCTCACAGGTGACTGAGCAATTCATGCGGGTTGGGATGATCATCTTAGCAGCCTGGGCCTTTACACTTTTTGACTGGTCCTTATACCGGATGGGATCTGTTGCGATGTTGGCCTCTAGTGCGGGGGCAGTAGTTGCTTGTTTGAGTTTTATCAAATTTTATGCTAAAAAGTTTTTCAAAAAAACGGCTGCCCCTAAATTCAGTTATCTTTACCTGATCGAAAAACTCTTTAGCGATGGTTTGATCATCTGTTTATTTGCTTCGACGATGGTCTTGTTGCAGTTGATCGATTCTTTTACGCTCGTACGTGGGTTATTGCACAACGGGATCCCAGCCGCGGCGGCTAAAGATCTAAAGGGTATCTATGATCGAGCCCAACCGTTATTACAGTTAGGCATGGTCCTTGCGATCGGTTTTTCTTCAACGCTCTTGCCGGCATTGAGTCAAGCGTTGCAAAAGCGGAAATACGCTGAATTTCGGCGGATCGCACAAGTTATGTTGCGTGTCAGTGCGGCGATCTCGGTGGCAGCTTGTTTTGGGATGGGCGTCTTGATGCCACAGATCAACACTTTACTGTTTGGGGATGCGAATTTGAGCGCCGAATTGGCCGTTTATGTAGTCAGCGTGATCTTTATCACTTTGATCGGGACCTATAATTCGATCTTGCAGAGTTTGAATCAGTTTTTGATCACGGTTGTCGGTCTGCTAGGTGCTTTAGTTCTAAAATTCGTACTAAATATCTGGTTGGTCGGGCGCATGAATATTATGGGTGCCAGTGTTGCGACCGTGCTTAGCTTGATTTTTGCGCTAGTCTTTATGCTGTTGTTTAGCCCTGAGATCGTCAAAGGGTTGTTCAATGAAGGGCATTTTTGGCTCAAGTTAGGCTTAGCGATCACTGTGATGCTGATCAGTGTGCGGATATTTACCATGAGCTACATGCATTTTATCGGTAATGAGCGTAGCGATACGCTCGTCATGTCGCTTGGAGGAGCCTTTTTAGGGGCTCTGGTCTTTTTAGGGTGTGCCTTAGCGTTCAAATTATTTAGCGTCCGCGAATGGCTCATGTTACCCGGGGGCAAAAAGATCTTGAAAGTTTGGCAAAAAATTATCAGAAAAGAGGGAATCTTATGAGATTAGATAAATATTTAAAAGTTTCACGTGTGATCAAACGGCGCAGTGTGGCAAAACAAATCGCCGACCAAGGCCGGATCACGATCAATGACAAAGTTGCTAAGTCCGCTAGTGATGTGGTAACAGGCGATACTTTAGTGATCAATTTTGGAAATAAAACTTTGACTTTGAAAGTTCTAGAATTAAAGGATACGACCAAAAAAGATGAAGCTAAGGGTATGTACGAGATCATCAGTGAAGAATATAAGGAAGATTTTAGGCTCTAAATTGAATCTTTAACACCAAGTTTGTTATAATCGTCGTAAATATGTAACGGTTTTGGATGATTTGGTGAGGTCTAACTGAATGAAAGAAGATAAGCAAAAGATCAAAGTCATGAATAATGATTTTTATCGGGAAAAAACAGCTGCCAAAAAGCGGATGGCCGCCAAAAACCGGCGTTATCTGCAACACAAAGTCATAATGCGTTTGTTTGCAGTGATCGCGACGGTCGTGACCGTTGTTTGTCTAGTCCAAGTCGGACGCAACTTGTGGCAAGCACATACGGTCAAGCAACAGACGACAACTGCTCAAAAAAAACTTGATAAGGTAAAAAAAGACAATTCTAGCTTGAAACTACGGGTAAAGCAGCTAAATGATGATGAATATTTAGAGAAGTTGATCCGGGAGAAATATTACTATTCTCGTGACAATGAAACGATCTATAATTTGCCCGATGATAAGGCTAAAAGTGTCTTAGATTCAGAAAAATAAATTTTTTTGGTTAAACTACTAGTATCGTGATATACTTAGGTGTATTTTATTAGAACTTTCTAGGAGGAAAAATTTTTTTATGTCAATTGAAGTCGGAGAAAAAGTCAACGGCAAAGTATCAGGAATCACTAATTTTGGTGCTTTTGTGGATTTAGGGGATAAAAAAACTGGCTTGGTGCATATCAGTGAAGTTTCAAATAATTTTGTTAAGGATATCCATGATGTGTTGACAGTAGGGGATAAAGTAACAGTCAAAGTGCTTTCGGTCGGTGAAGATGGTAAGATCAGTTTATCGATCAGAAAAGCAAGCGACAATGTTCAAAAAGAGTTTGAGAAAAATACCAAAGAAGAGCGCAACCAACGTGAAGGCGACTTCCGGAACAATGGTAAGGGAAATAATCACAGAAATAACGGTAATGCGGGCAAGGGTCGTTCCTTTGCGCCTCGCAAAACTGAAAACAAAAAGAAAGACTTCGACTCTTTATTGGCTGGTTTCTTAAAAGAAAGCGACGAACGCTTGACCTCTTTGAAACGGAATACGGAAGGTAAGCGCGGTGGCCGTGGTGGGCGCCGTAGCTAAGATATAAAAGGACTGTGGCATTTTGTCACGGTCCTTTAGTGCTTTAAGGGAGAAATTTTATGCAAGCGACAAAACAGCAGTTTGCCCTACAGTGGCAAAATTTAAAGCTCTCAGCTAAAGAAAAAGTCTTGGTGGCGGTCTCGACGGGAGCAGATTCGATGGCATTATTGTGGCTGTTAGCGCATTTGCCGGTAGCAATGCGTCCGCAGATCAGTGTGGCATATGTCGATCATCAATTACGCGACCAAAGTAAGGCTGAGACAGAATTTATCCAACGCTATTGCCAAGAACACGGGTATCCTCTTTTTATCAAGACTTGGGCTGTAGCTGAGCATCCACAGACTGGACTGGAAGAAAAAGCCCGCAAAATGCGATATGGATTTTTTGAAACAGTACTAGAAAAACAAAAGATCAAGTACTTATTGACGGCGCATCACGCCGATGATCAAGCTGAGACCTTTTTGATGAAGTTGTTGCGTGGGGGCGACTTGGCGCAATTGACGGGGATCAAAAGCAGACGTAAATTTGGGAATCGAGCCGAGTTGCTCCGCCCGTTGTTGGGCTTTACCAAAGCACAATTGTTACATCTAGTTCAGGAACAAAACATCACATATTTTGAGGATGAGACTAATGGACACGATGACTATTTGAGAAATCGCTTGCGACACCACGTTATTCCGCAATTAAAGCAAGAAAATCCGCAATTTTTAGCGCATGTGGAAAATTACGCTACGCAGTTGAGTGAAGTTCTTAGCTTAGCCGATGAAGCGAGTAAAGAAAAATTGGCTAAATTACAACAAGATGATGGTAGCTATGCCTTAGAGCAGTGGCAAGCGTTGGCCGTGCCGTGGCAAAATCAGCTTTTACGCCAACTTTTCCGACAAAATCAGCTAGAATTATCGGAAAAAAAACTGGCTCAAGCTAACCGTTTGCTAAATAACACTACTAAGCCACAGGGACAACTCGATCTGGGCCAAGGATATTTTTTGGTCAAAGAATACCATCATTTCTGGATCGCTGATCATCCTTTGCCAAGTGAGAACTTAGAGCTTCAGCGATCTTTGGCATTAGGCGAGTGGCAATGGATATCTGAGACGGAAAAAGTCGGGCTCTTTTTTAAAGATGCTTACCGCCCGCGCCCAGGTGATGATATCTTAGCCGTGTCTGCAGAGGAGGCACCATTTCTTTTGCGTCACCGGCGACCCGGCGATCGTATGAAAACTAAGATCGGAACTCAAAAAATCAAGCAGATCTTGATCGATCGAAAAATAGCGAAAACTAAACGTGAGCGTCTGTGGTTAGTTGCAGCCAAGGATGGAAACATTTTATGGGTCGTTAAAGTGAAAAAAACTGATTTGTCACCACGGCTCGTAAATGCTAAAATGCAATACATAATAGTTTTGCGAAGAGAGGTAAAAGATGATGAATAACGACATCAAAGAAATTTTATACAGCAAAGAAGATATTCAAGCAGTTGCCCAAAAATTAGGGGCACAGATCACCGCCGACATGAAGGATAAAAACCCCCTCGTGATCTGCGTTTTGAAGGGTGCGATCTTGTTTATGGCCGATATCGTGCGTGAGATCGACACGTACTGTGAACTTGATTTTATGGATGTATCCAGCTATGGCGATGCAACTGAATCATCTGGTGAAGTTAAGATCATCAAGGACTTAGACGTTTCTGTCAAAGATCGTCACATTTTGATCGTCGAAGATATCATCGATACGGGTCGCACTTTGGAACGGTTAGTAGAATTGCTCAAACACAGAAATGCAGCTTCAGTTAAGATCTGTACTTTATTAGATAAACCTGAGCGTCGGGTGAAATCTGTCGTGCCTGATTATGTTGGCTTTGAAGTGCCAAATGAATTCGTGGTCGGCTATGGTCTAGACTACATCGGACATTACCGTAACTTGCCTTACGTAGGTATTTTGAAACCAGAAGTTTACGAGAACAATTAATAGTCAATATTAGTCAAATATGATATTATTGGTTCGATAGCTTTAAATTTTATGAAATTTACCTAAAAGGAGGAACTCCATGAATAATAACAAAAATGGACTAGTGAAGAATAGTCTATTTTACATTGTGATCTTCCTTGGCATTATGGGTGCGCTCTATTACTTTGTCGGTAATCGTGGCGGTACTCAATCACAACAGATTCAATCGAGCCAATTCATTACCGAATTGAAGAAAAACAATGTCAAAGATTTCACAATGCAACCAGCAGGTAGTACCTACCGCATCACAGGTACCTACAAAAAACCAGCTAATGTGGAAAAGACTGGTGGCCTAACAGGTATTGCGGGTACCTCTACTAAAGTCTCGACCTTTACGACCAACGTGTTGACCAATGATACCTTAGTTAAGCAGATCGAAAGCTATGCTACTAAGAATAAAGTCAAATATGGCGCTAAAGAAGAGGAATCCAGCAGTATCTGGGTCCAACTCTTGATCTACGTCTTGCCCCTTGTCTTCTTTATCTTCTTCTTCTACATGATGATGGGACAAGCTGGCCAAGGCGGTGGCAATGGTCGTGGAGTGATGAACTTTGGTAAATCCAAAGCTAAGCCAGTTGAAAAGAAGAACAACAAAGTTCGCTTCTCTGACGTAGCTGGGGCCGAAGAAGAAAAGCAAGAATTAGTCGAAGTAGTCGAATTCTTGCGTGACCCACGTAAATTCCTTTCTTTGGGTGCACGGATCCCATCCGGTGTGTTACTCGAAGGACCTCCCGGAACTGGTAAGACTTTGTTAGCTAAAGCAGTCGCTGGTGAAGCGGGAGTACCATTCTTCTCGATCTCTGGTTCTGACTTCGTGGAAATGTTTGTCGGTGTCGGGGCTAGTCGTGTGCGTGATCTGTTTGAAAACGCCAAGAAGAGTGCGCCAGCCATCATCTTTATCGATGAGATCGATGCTGTCGGTCGGCGTCGTGGCAATGGCATGGGGGGCGGTCACGATGAACGTGAACAAACCTTGAACCAATTGTTAGTTGAAATGGATGGTTTTGAAGGTGATGAAGGTGTCATCGTGATGGCCGCTACGAACCGTTCTGATGTTTTGGACCCAGCCTTGCTACGTCCAGGACGTTTTGACCGTAAGATCTTAGTTGGTCGCCCTGACGTTAAGGGCCGTGAAGCGATCTTGAAAGTCCATGCCAAGAACAAGCCACTTGCTAAAGATGTCGATCTTAAGATGATTGCTAAGCAAACACCTGGCTTTGTCGGGGCTGACCTTGAAAACCTGCTCAACGAAGCCGCTTTATTGGCTGCTCGGCGCAACAAAAAAGCGATCGATGCCTCAGATATCGATGAAGCTGAAGACCGCGTGATCGCTGGTCCAGCTAAACGTGATCGCGTTATCAGCAAGAAAGAACGCGAGACCGTGGCTTACCACGAAGCTGGGCATACGATCGTTGGTCTGGTCTTAAACGATGCGCGGGTCGTTCACAAAGTTACGATCGTCCCACGTGGTCGTGCTGGTGGTTATGCGATCATGTTACCAAAAGAAGATCAAATGCTGCTTTCCAAGAAAGACATGCAAGAACAAATTGCTGGCTTGATGGGGGGACGCGCTGCTGAAGAGCTTATCTTTGGGCAACAATCCTCTGGGGCTTCCAATGACTTCCAACAAGCAACTCAATTGGCACGTGCAATGGTGACCGAATACGGGATGAGCGATCAATTAGGTCCTGTCCAATATGAAGGTCAAAGTGGCATGTTTGCTGGGGATGCTGTGCCTGGTCAATCCGCCTTCTCGATCAATACAGCTAATGCGATCGATGAAGAAGTCAAACGCTTATCCGAAGAAGGTATGGCTTTGGCTAAGAAGATCATTTCAGAGCATAAAGAGCAGCATGAAGTTATCGCAAAAGCCTTGCTTGAATACGAAACACTTGATGAAAAGCAAATTTTGAGCTTGTATAAGACAGGTAAGATACCAGCCCAAAATGAAGATGAGTTTCCAAGTGAAAAAGCAACAGCGACGACTTTTGAAGAATCAAAAGAAGCTTTGGAACGTAAAGAAGCTGCTAAACGTGAAAACAAAGTAGCTGATGAAACGACATCTTTCCCAAGTGAAAAAGATGCAACTGCTGATAAAAATAAAACCACAGTCTTCTATCCAAAAAAGGATAAAAAAGACACAGACTCGGATAAAGATTAGTCTTTGAGCGAGTGGTGGAATAAATTTTAATAGGAGGAAGTAAGTTGGCCTATGTGCCGCCCGCTTGCTTCCTCCTTATTTGTTGAAAAAGATAAAGGAATAGGTGAATAAAATGTCTGATTATTTAGTTAAAAGTTTAGCCTACGATGGGCAATTACGTGCGTATGCGGTCGATGCAACCCAAACAGTTCGCCAAGCACAAGAATATCATGATACTTGGAGTGCGGCTTCTGCAGCTTTAGGTCGAACATTAGTCGCAACTTTACTATTATCGGAAGCTTCATTAAAGGGTGAAGGTAAGATGACAGTGAAAGTCAACGGTGATGGACCATTGGGCGCGATCGTCGTTGATGGTAATGCCAATGGAACGGTCAAAGGCTATGTCCAACACTCACATATCCATTTACCATTGAACGATAAGCACAAGATCGATGTTAAAGGTGCAGTCGGAACGACAGGTTTCCTATCCGTTACTAAAGACCTGGGCTTAAAAGAACCATTTACCGGGCAAGTACCGCTTGTTTCGGGTGAATTGGGCGAAGATTTTACGTATTACTTGGCTAAGTCCGAACAGATCCCATCAGCTGTTGGGTTGTCAGTTTTTGTCAATGATGATAATACGATCCAAACAGCTGGCGGCTTTTTGATTCAAGTCATGCCAGGAGCAACGGATGAAGTCTTGACTAAACTGGAAGAACGCTTAAAAGACTTGCCACTAGTTTCAGAAATGATGCGTGAAGGTTTGACCCCAGAAGATATCTTAGTCAAATTATTTGACGAAGAAAATGTTGAGATCTTGGATAAAAAGCCGGTAGCGTATGAATGTGATTGCTCTAAGGACCGTTTTGCCCAAGCGATGGCCAGCCTACCTGAAGCAAATATCGAAGAGATGATCAAAGAAGATCACGGCGCAACTGCTTTATGTCATTTTTGCAATCGTGAATACCATTTTTCAGAAGATGAATTGCGTGAGATCGTAAAAAATGCAAAAGAAAAGTAGTCGTTTAAATAAAAGTGTGCTATTATCTACAAACGAAGTAAAGAATGATTTTATGAGGTGAAATTGATCCATGGAATGGAAAATTGGAGATATCACGATCCCAAACCAAGTTGTGGTAGCCCCAATGGCTGGGGTGACCAATGTGGCCTTTCGGATGATCTGTAAGGAATTTGGTGCAGGTATGGTCGTATGTGAAATGATCTCGGATAAAGGGATCCATTTCCGTAACAAAAAGACACTTGAGATGTTATTTGTCGATCCAAGTGAACATCCAGCAAGTGTGCAGATCTTTGGTGGAAGCAAGGAAACTTTAGTCGAAGCAGCTCAGTTTGTGGCGGAAAATACCAATACTGATATTATTGACATCAATATGGGGTGCCCTGTGCCTAAAGTTACTAAGACCGATGCTGGGGCAAGATGGTTACTTGATCCGGATAAAGTATATGAGATGGTCAAAGCCGTTTCGTCATCCGTTGAAAAACCAGTTACCGTAAAAATGCGGACCGGTTGGGATGAGGACCACATTTTGGCGGTCGAAAATGCATTGGCAGCGCAAGAAGCTGGGGCTAGTGCATTAGCAATGCATGGTCGGACAAGAAAACAACTTTACTCAGGTCATGCAGACTGGGAGCTATTGCATGAAGTGGCTAATAAGTTGACGAAGATCCCATTTATCGGTAATGGGGATGTTCGCACGCCGCAAGATGCTAAGACGATGTTGGATGAAGTTGGTGCTGATGCCGTGATGATCGGACGGGCGGCTTTAGGCAATCCATGGATCGTTAAGCAAACGACACATTACCTAGAGACTGGTGAATTATTAGAAGAACCAAAACCAGCTGAAAAGATCGCAGTGGCTAAAGAGCACTTGCATCGTTTAGTTGAAGCTAAAGGTGAAATCGTGGGACCAAAAGAGTTTAGATCCCAAGCGGCTTACTATCTTAAGGGGATCCCACGTTCAGCCAGAACCAAAGCTGCTTTGAATTCAGCTGATACAGAGCAAGAAATGCAAGAGATCTTTGATAATTTCTTGGCTGATATGATCGCTCAACCAATTCGGCGTTAATTATGACTTTTGAGTATGCTATAATTAAAAAATAGTAAAGATGAAACGTGTTCGAAAAGGCACCACCTTTTCTCACACTCTAAAGAAAGGCGAGGATTTTTAAATGGGTAACCAACAAAACATGAATGACCAATTGCGTGTACGTCGTGAAAAGATGCAAGAATTGCGCGCAGAAGGTATCGATCCCTTTGGTCATCGGTTTGAACGTGATTCAATGAACCAAGACTTGCATGATAAGTATGGTGAAATGGACAAAGATGAATTAAATGGCTTGGAGATCACAGCAACGATCGCTGGCCGTATGGTAGCTAAACGTGGTAAAGGTAAGGTAGGCTTTGCTGATCTACAAGACCGCACTGGTAGAATGCAACTTTATATCCGTAAAGATGAAGTGGGCGAAGATATGTATCACATCTTCAAGCGCTCAGATCTGGGTGATTTCTTAGGTATCAAGGGTCACGTTATCAAGACTGATATGGGTGAATTGACGATCAAAGTGACAGAATTGACTTTCTTATCCAAAGCTTTGCGTCCATTACCAGACAAGTGGCATGGTCTTCAAGACGTAGAACAGATCTATCGTCAACGTTACTTGGACTTGATCTCCAACAAAGAAAGCTACGATCGTTTTGTGAACCGTAGCCGGATCATTTCAGCTATTCGTCGCTATTTAGACGGCGAAGGCTTCTTGGAAGTGGAAACACCAGTGTTACATACCCAAGCTGGTGGTGCTGCTGCACGTCCATTTATCACTCACCACAATGCTCTAGATATCGAATTATATCTTCGGATCGCCCTTGAATTACACTTGAAGCGTTTGATCGTTGGTGGGATGGAACGTGTGTATGAGATCGGTCGTGTCTTTAGAAATGAAGGTATCGATACACGACATAATCCAGAATTTACAATGCTTGAATCTTATGCTGCATACTTTGACTTTGAAGATGTTATGGATGAAACAGAAGGTATCTTCAAAGCCGCTGCTTCAGTAGTGTCAAATAACAACATCGTGAACTATCAAGGTAAAGATGTCGATTTTGATAAGCCATTTAAGCGCGTGCACATGGTCGATATCATCAAAGAATATACTGGTGTCGATTTCTGGGAAGAAATGACTTTAGAACAAGCTCGTGCTTTGGCTGATGAGCATGGTGTTCACTATGAACAATACTGGAAAGTTGGTCATATCATCAACGAATTCTTCGAACAATTCTGTGAAGATAAGATCGTTGACCCAACATTTGTTTACGGCCATCCAGTTGAAATTTCACCGTTAGCTAAGAAGAACGTTAAGGATCCACGTTTCACTGATCGCTTTGAATTGTTTATCTTGGGTAGCGAATATGCTAATGCCTTTACTGAGTTAAATGATCCGATCGATCAACGTGAACGTTTTGAAGCACAAGTGGAAGAACGTCAAGCTGGTAACGATGAAGCAGAAGGTATCGATGAAGACTATATCGAAGCTATGGAATATGGTATGCCTCCTACAGGTGGTCTAGGTATCGGTATCGATCGTTTGGTGATGCTGTTGACAGATGCACCTTCGATCCGTGATGTTTTATTATTTCCAACAATGCGTCCGATCGAAAATAACTAAAAATAAGATATTTTTTCTATGCTGTGGCTGCTTAGTCACAGCATTTTTTTGATATATGTAAGTTGATCAAAAAAATTAAAAAAAGTCCTTGACGCTTAAATGTATTCCTTGCTATACTATAAAAGTTGCTGATGCAGAGCAGTTACTTAAAAATATAATATAAAAAAGATGTTGACATCATCTTGGGAATCATGATATTATATTTAAGCTGATTTGTTACAGCAGAAAAAATAAAACAAAAAAATATTGACATCATTCAATGTTTTTTGTTAAAATAATCTAGTCGTCAAAAAACGACTGAGATAAAAATTAAAAAAGTTGTTGACATGAAAAATTCAATGTGTTAAAATGTTGATGTTGATTGTATCAACTGAGTAGATCTTTGAAAACTGAACAAAGTTTCGATAAGCAAATGTGCAGGGTCTCT
>NZ_AYYW01000037.1:30035-124803 GCF_001434535.1 Ligilactobacillus animalis KCTC 3501 = DSM 20602 | reverse complement strand
GTTCATCCTGAGCCAGGATCAAACTCTCAATTTAAAGTTTGTGACTCTTTATTTTTTACTAGCGAATTGACTTCGCAAAATGTTTATTGCTCTTATCGCTCGGATAAGAGACCCTGCACATTTGCTTATCGAAACTTTGTTCAGTTTTCAAAGATCTACCTTTTTATAAATCAGCTGTTTAGTAACAACTTCTTTATTATATCATCTCGCAGAATCGATGTCAACAATTATTTTTAAATAATTATTTAAGCATCATTTCTAGGCGACTTATTTATCTTACCAAATCATCAAATGATTTGTCAATAAATATTTTAATTTTTTGTTATCGTCGATCTCAACAACAACTTTTATATCTTATCATTATCAACAACTCAATGTCAATAACTTTTTTTAAAGTTGCTGTCGTCATCTCAACGACAAATAATATATTACCAAGTCTTACTGCCAACGTCAACAATTTTTTTTAAATTTATTTTAAGTGCGTTGTATCATTCCATTTTTTCAGTTCAAAAGTCGACTGATCTTTGGTTTCTAAAACTGTTACTGAGGTATTAGCAACAAGTCCTTCACGCCGAATCGTATTGAGATCTTTTCCTAAAAGATATTTAACACCAAATGTGATCACTAACGCGTGGGCTGTCACTAAGACATTACCTTCTGGATAACGTTTAGCGATCTGAATCAAAGCACTTTTTACACGTTCTGCTAATTCAGAATAGTTTTCCGCCTCGATCGCACTACCATCAAAATTGAGCGGATCATTTAAAAACGTCTGCCAAATAGGATCAGCTTGATGTTTAGTCGCTAGATCACCATCCCAGATCCCAAAATCAAATTCTTTCAGATCATCTAAAGTTTCAAACTGCAACGGCGTCTCAAATTGAGCTACGATATTTTTACCAGTATCTAAAGCACGTTTTTGCGGACTGGAAAAAGCAGCTACAAAATCAATATCAGCTAAAGCTTTACCAGTTTGTTTTGCATCAGCTATACTTTGGGGCAATAAGGGTGAATCATGGACAGCACCTTGCAAACGGCCATCACGATTATACTCAGTTTTGCCGTGGCGTACTAAATAAAAAGTTGTCATCTCTTATATCTATCCTTTCAAAAAATCACTTGTTTATTTTACGCTATCCAATTTATTCGCGCAACTTCCATAATATGTTCAACAATACAATAAGAGACCCATCACGATACGAAATCATGATGGGTCCCTGTCGTAATGACCGCCTTATCCACGATCATCTTAATAATTATGCTTCGGGATCATCTTTTGTGATCTTTTCTAAGCCACCCATATATGGACGTAAGGCTTCAGGGATCGTGACCGAACCGTCTTCATTTTGGTAATTTTCCAAAATAGCAGCGACTGTCCGCCCAACAGCTAGACCTGAGCCGTTTAGAGTATGCACGAATTGTAATTTGCCATTTTCATCTCGGTATTGGATGTGGGCGCGCCGTGCTTGGAAATCTTCACAGTTAGAACAACTTGAGATCTCACGGTAGGTATCTTGCGCTGGCATCCAAACTTCAAGGTCATGTGTCATAGCTGCACTAAAGCCCATATCACCTGTTGATAAAGTGATCACATGGTATGGCAAACCCAATTTTTCCATGATATCACCGGCGTTTTGAGTCATCTTTTCTAATTCGTTATATGATTCTTCTGGTTTAGCGAACTTGACCATTTCAACTTTATTGAATTGGTGCATCCGAATAAGCCCGCGCGTATCACGTCCTGCACTACCAGCTTCTGAACGGAAGCTTGGTGTCAAAGCTGTAAAGTAGACTGGCAATTGATCCGTTGGGATAACTTCATCACGGTAGTAGTTAGTCAATGGAACTTCCGCAGTTGGGATCAAAGTCATATCTTCACCATTTACTTGGTAAACATCTTCTTTGAACTTAGGGAATTGTCCTGTACCATACATTGTCTTGGCATTGACGATATATGGTGGTAAAACTTCGGTATAACCTTCCTTAGCGTGTTCATCCAACATAAAGTTATAAACTGCACGTTCCAAACGAGCACCCCAACCTTTATAGTAGACAAAACGTGCACCAGAAACTTTAGCCCCACGTTCAAAGTCTAAGATACCTAGATCTTCACCGATATCCCAGTGAGCTTTAGGTTCAAAGTCAAATTTACGTGGTGTGCCCACTTTACGCAATTCAACGTTGTAATCTTCATCCGGACCAACTGGGATCGTTGCGTTAGGCAAGTTTGGTAAGCGTGCCGCCATATCATGGACGATCTCTTCAACTTCAGCTAATTGTGCATCGAGTTGCTTGATCTGGCCACCGACTTCACGCATTGCTGTGATCGCTTCGGTCGCATCTTCTTTGTTACGCTTAGCTTGTGCGATCGCTTCGGATACTTCATTACGCTTTTGCTTCAAAGATTCTGATTGCACCAAAAGTTCACGGCGTTCTTTATCTTTTGCCAATAATGTATCGATCGTTTCAGCTTCCACACCACGTGTTGCCAAACGAGCTTTGATATCATCTGGATTTTGACGGATCATTTTAATATCTAACATCTTATTGCCCCCTAATTTAGCTAATTATTTTATCTAATCGAAAAAAAGAGCCTTTCCGTCCCCTAAATTGGGACGAAAAGACTCTTTTCGCGGTACCACCCAAGTTCGACATAACGTCGCACTCATATACAAATAACGGTTTTCCCGTGCGGCATTACCCGCCCATACAAGGTTACGCTGGAGTTTCGGCGTCATGGTTTGCAGCGACCACCATGTCTCTGTCATGCCTACTTATGGCGAACTCAGATGTTTCGATTATTTATACCAGTATCATAATATTTATTTTGCAAAATAGCAAGTCTATTCTAGACTTTCATCGATTTTTTCTTGCATTTCCATTTTTTCTTTGGAAATATCATGTGGGGTCAGATCCACTTCATCCAATGGAATAACTTTAGTCTTATATTTGATCTTATAGTAAGCATACAAGATGATGAACAATGGAACTGACATATAGGAGACCCCGATCGCTTGCCAGTTAAAGTCCTTGAATGATTGGATATCTTGGCCGATGATGACTAAGATACACAAGATCAAGGCTAGGATCGGACCAAATGGGAACCACTTAGCCTTGTATTTCAACTCACTTAAGTCATGACCTTGCGCTTTGAAAGCACGGCGGAAACGATAATGCGAGACCGCGATCCCGATCCAAGCGATAAAACCAGTCAAACCACTAGCACTCACTAAGAAAGTATAGACTTGATTACCAAAGATACTTGCTAAAAATGTAAATAGACCAACGAGCGTCGTCCCGAGCAAAGCAAAGATCGGGATCCCACGGGAGTTGACCCGCGAAAACATCTTCGGTGCATCGCCATCGATACCTAAAGCAAACAACATCCGGGTCGAGGCATACATCCCTGAGTTAGCCGCCGATAAGACCGAAGTCAAAATAACAGCATTCATCACCGAAGCCGCGGAAGCAAGACCGGCCCGCTTAAAGACTAAGGTAAATGGACTGATCGCAATATCGCTTGCTTCAGAACCTAATAAGTTTGGACTCGTATAAGGAATGATGCAGGCGATCACAAAGATCGAAAGGATATAGAAGAGCAAGATCCGCCAAAAGACTTGTTTGATCGCTTTTGGTAAACTCTTTTCAGGATCTTTAGTCTCACCGGCTGTGATCCCGATCAATTCAGTCCCTTGAAAAGAGAACCCGGCTACAACAAAGACGCTCAAGATCGTTGGGATCCCCCCAACAAATGGGGCATTACCTTTAGTAAAGTTTTCTAAGTAAGTTGCATGCCCACCTAAAATACCAAAGATCGTTAGTAACCCAACTGCTAAAAAGACGACAACTGTTACGACTTTGATCAAAGCCATCCAGTATTCAGCTTCACCAAAAGATTTAACTGATAAGGCATTGATAAAAAAGATAAGTAGTAATGCTGATAAACTAAAGACCCAAGCTGGAACATGTGGGAACCAAAATTTCAAAACTAAGGCGACCGTCGAGATATCAACCGCTAATGTGATCGCCCAGTTGAACCAATAATTCCATCCCATCGCAAAACCAAATGCCGGATCAACAAAGCGGCGCGCATAAGTCGCAAACGAACCTGTCACCGGAAGATAAGTTGCCATCTCCCCTAAAGATGTCATCAAAAAGTAGACCATCAGACCGATCCCTAGATACGCCACCAAAGCGCCACCAGGTCCCGCGGTCGAGATCGCTGAGCCACTGGCCACAAATAAACCAGTCCCGATACTACCACCAAGTGCGATCATCGACAAATGTCTTGTCTTCAATGACCGCTTCATTGTATTCTTCTCTGCCATGAAAATTCCTCCTATTTTTTAGAGAAGTCGTGCAAGCATATAAAAAGCGCACCTCCGAGACATCGAAAGTGCGCTTTGATCATCTATCAATTCATTCTTGTAGCAAACTGCCACTCATCTCGATAGCGCTCCGTAGTTACAACTACGACAGTTCCCGATCTCTTAAACCGGGCCCCAGCCTAGACAAAATAAAGTTTGCCCAGCTTCGGCAAATTCCCCTTTCACTAGGTTTCAGCGTTGCTTTATCAACTCCACCTAGCTACTGATGGTTTTTGCGACCTCTTCTTCGACGTTTTCAACTTCCAATTTTAACTTGGATGCGATCTAATTGCAAGACATATCTTTAATTTTGTCCCTCCGCTTGCTCGATCTGAGCATGTAGATCAGCGATCGCCAAGTCTTTTGCTAAAAATTCTTGATCTGCCACTGGGAAATGTTGCTCGATCGTAGCAAACGGCTGCAATTGGACCGTAGCTTGCTCGATCTCAAAATCAAGTAAGTGGCCCCCCATTGACTTATCATCGGCTAAGAAATGCAAGTGATAGCCGGCTGCTGCCATCCCTTGAAACATTTCTGGTGCAAAATAACCAATGACCGTACCCGTGATCGCTTCAGCATCAAACAAAGCCTGTTCATCCGCTACCTGCGTCAAGGTCTTATAGGGCCGGGTTTGCTTTTCGACCGCACGTGTCTTAACTTTGTTAAAGCGCCCCGTGATCTTAACTGCAAAGAACAGATTTTTGTACGGATAATTAGCCAAGATCTGCTCACCTAGCTGCTTTTGCGTCAAAGCTCTAACTGTAAACGTATCTTTGGCTTGATCAAAGTGGACCGTAGCAAAAGGCACTTTTTCCTCGGGCTTTAAGATCCGGACCTCACCTGTGCTTTGGACCAAATAAGGTGTGTGATCTAACAAGACCATTTCACCATCCAGCCCACTGGCAGTCCCGATCCCAAAATCGCCATGCTCTAACAGGTCAGCTACCGTCAATGTGCCTTCAAACAGACCGGGAACTAACATCCCTAAAGTCCCATGTTGATAGACACGACTTTCATATTTTTCCATATATCCTCTACCTCGATCAGTGTAATTGGTCTTCCAAGATCGTCTTACCTAATTCTTGGTTGAAACTGTAATCGACCGGTACATCCACGATCGTTGGTCCCTTTTCTTTGAAGGCCTTATCTAATACTTCTTCTAATTCAGAAGCTTTATTGACGCGATAACCTTTAGCGCCAAAGCTTTCTGCATATTTCACGAAATCGACGGGGCCAAATTTAACAGCGGCCGACTTACCATATTTCATCTCTTCTTGGAATTTGACCATATCGTAGTTACCGTCATTCCAAATAATGTGCACGATATTTAAATTCAACCGGACTGCCGTTTCCAAGTCTTGGGATGAGAACAAGAAACCACCGTCCCCTGAAACCGAGACCACTTTGGTATTCGGACGGACCAAAGCCGCGGAGATCGCCCACGGTAAAGCGACCCCTAATGTTTGCATCCCGTTACTAAAGAGCAAGTGGCGTGGTTCATAACTTCTAAAGTGACGGGCCATCCAAATATAGAAACTACCAACGTCAACTGTCACGGTCATTTCATCTGTGACCCGATCTTGTAAAGCTTGGATGATGCTCAATGGATGACTTTGAACTTGATCTTTGGTCACTTCAGGCGGAACGTCACGTTTTTCCAAAGTCTTACGCAATGAATCTAAGTAAGCCTTTGATTCTTCTGGGACCGAGTAGCCCTTCATGTACGGCAACAAGAAATCTAATGTTTGCGAAATGTCACCAACTAATTCACGTTCTGGTTGATAATTCTTGTCGATCTCAGCTCGCATCGAGTCGATAACTACGATGTTGGCACTACGATCAGAGTTCCAATTGCGTGGCTCGTATTCGATCGGATCATAACCGATCGCGATCACAAGGTCACTTTTCTTGAGCAATTGATCCCCAGGTTGATTTCTAAATAAACCGACCCGGCCAAAGAAATCATCTTCCAATTCACGTGGGATGATCCCTGCACCTTGGAAGGTCTCAACTACTGGTAAATGTGTCGCAGCGATCAAACGGCGGATTGCATCCGTTGTTTCAGGATCAGAAGCCCGCATCCCTAACAAGAGAACTGGTAGCTTGGCTGCTTTGATACGTTGGGAAAGCAAAGTCGATTCGATCGGACTAGCTGGTCCCAATTTAGGTGCTTCAAGTGGTTCGATCACACTGGTCTTGACCTTACCATCTGTCACGTCTTGTGGTACTGAGACAAAACTTGCACCTTGTTTAGAGGCTTCAGCTTCTTGATAAGCATTAGCGATCACTTCGGAAACATTTTCCGGTTCTTGAACTTCTGCACTGTATTTTGTGATCGGTTCAAACAAAGCTGCATTTTTCATGCTTTGGTGCGTCAAACGCAAGAGGTCAGTCCGTTGTACTTGCCCCGCGATCGCTAAAACAGGATCTCCTTCCGCTGTGGCAGTTACCAGACCAGTTGCTAAGTTAGAAGCACCCGGACCTGACGTTGCGATCACGACCCCAGGTTTCCCTGTGATCCGCCCTACACCAGCAGCCATGAAAGCCGCATTTTGTTCATGACGCGTCAAAACAAACTTTGGCGTACGTGGATCTTTAGGATGTTCAAGCAATTCAAAAACCCGGTCGATCTTAGCTCCCGGGATCCCAAAAACAAATTTAACATCATGGTTGATCAAGCTATCAACGATCGCATCCGCGCCGTAATATTCTTTTTCCGACACACTTAATTCCCCCTACTCAATTTTAAACGTTTTCTTACTTCTAGTTATAACTATATACATAACACAATTTATTTTCAAGTAGAGTGCAAGCCAAAGCGTATGCCTCATTTACAGCTAAACAAAAAACGCGCCGGGATCTTCCGTACGCGTTTAGCTTATAATTTCAAACTATTTTTTATCTTCTTGATCAAGGCTTCGATCTGGTCGGGGTCGCCCCCACCCAAATGATTCCAATCGATCCGGGGAATTATCTTGGTGTTAAAAGTCTCACATAGCAATTGATAGATCGTGACTTGGGATAATTGCTTTATCCAAAGCGCATCCGCTGTGGCAAAAGCCCGTTGGATCGCACTACTGCCCTCCTTAGCCAAAGGTTTAAAATCCGAAAAAACTGCATTGAATAGGTCAGTGCTTGGATAAGATTCCAGTGGCCCTTCGACTACTTCAACGATCTGGGCTAAGTCGATCTCAGCTGGATCACGAGCTAATCTAAAACCACCATTATTGCCGGAAGCAGACGTCACTAAGCCCCCAACGACCAACTTGCGCATTAATTTACGCAGATAGGTCTGTGAGCCTTTGAGTCGGGCGTTGATCACAGTTGAGGATAAGGGAATATCTTGTTCTTGCGTCGCTAGCAACGCTAAAATACAAACTGATTGTTCAAACCCTCGCTTTAACTGCATACTTTCACCCCCTATAGCTGTTTATAAAATAGCAATTGTGAACAATTTTCTTGGATAACGAACCACTCGTTGACAACGTATCTTTCGATGACTTCAAAGCCACAGCGCTCAAGTAATTTGATCGAGGCCTGATTTCGCTTAGCAACTCGTGCTTCTAGACCGACCGCTCCTTTGCTTTGAGCGAAATAGCTAAGTGCCTTAAGCGCTTCGGTCATATAGCCCTTGTGCCAATAGTTTTGATTTAGCACATAGCCTACTTCAAAGACAAGTCCAGCTTGGTGGGCGGGAACTTCATAGAGACCGATATTGCCAATGACTTTTTGCTGTTCTTTGAGTTCGATCACAAAATGCTTTTTACTTTGTAACATCTTCCCAAAAAATAGCGCCTGCATCAAAGTCTCACACGGCATAAAGCCTGCATCTTTAGCCACCTGCTTTTGACTAGTGTATTCTAAAACATCAGCTGCATCTAGTGGATCAAAGGTCCTCAACAAAAGGCGCCTTGTCTCTAACATCGCACCCACCTCGTTTGGCGACATTCATTATCTAAATTATACGCTTGCCGCACTTTAATTGCCATCATCTACCCGGTTTATTTTGATCATTTTGTCGCTTTTTGCTCCGCGCTTCAAAGGTGTAATCCAAATTCGTCACTTTTTGCGGGCGCGTTGCTAAAAATAAGCAAATGATCTCACCGACGACTGTTAAAGCTAAAACAACATAGAGCACGGGGATCTCAGCATCTCGAAAACGCCGGATCAACCCAGTAACCATTTCTAAAATATAAAAACACATCAAAAAATAAACCATGATCTCCATTGCCATCATCGCAGAATCTGGCGCCACCGACTGCCAAATTTGGACAATAAGCGCAAGTGGGAACGTCAACAAGACCGTCAACATCGTGATCCCTAAATACCCCCACCAAAAGTCTGCTCGTCCCATCCGTTTATCAGTCCTGAACGTGTCACGTAACATCAATTTAGTAGAAGCGATCAAGTTAGGCTCGGGATTCTCATTTTTTCCAAAAGTCCGTTTTTCTTGAGCTTCTTTGGCTTCAGCTTGTCTTTTAGCTAGATATTTCTCATTTTCTGCTCTGATCTGATCAACTAATTCGGCTAGACTCTGTGCATCTTTTTCAAGCTTAGGCTCAGGCGTGGTCTCAACCTCTTTTTCCTCAGCTTCTCTTGGCGTCTCACGGTACTCAAAGATCGCTTGATCATGCCCACAATAAGGACAATAGTTAGCATTGACGGGGATCTTTTCGTTACACTTGCGACAAGGTTTTTTCTCACCTTCCAGCTCACGTTCTTGTAAGACACCGCAATAAGGGCAATGCATGCGCGCTTCATCGATCTCACGACCACAGCGTTGACAATAAACCATAATTTTTTTGCATCCTTTCGTTACTCGTTTTTACCATTATAACGTAATTTCTTTTAGTGGGTCTAATAAGCTTAAACCTTTAAATCGCTTTAAGTAGCGCCTGACCCTTGTTATAATGATTCACGAACATACTTTAATAAATTATTAAAATTTATACTGTGATAATTTGCTAAAATTAATATGTTTAGTATTTTAAATAGATAAAGGGGTAGTCTTAATATGCTGCATACAGCACTACTTATGCTCGGTGTCGGTATCTTTGCCGGCATCATGGGATCTATTCTCGGGATCGGTGGTGGGATGATCGTTACCCCGATCGTCACTCTCGCTATGGGTCTTGATATCAAATATGCGATCGGAGCTAGTATCATCGCTGTTATCGCGACCAGTTCCGGATCAACGATCGCTTTTCTAAAAGATGATGTGTTGAATTTACGGGTCGCGATGTTTCTTGAGATCGCAACTACGATCGGGGCGATCATCGGAGCCCTATTGACCGGGGCCTTTGATCCGATGATCTTATATATTCTCTTTGGTAGTCTGTTGGTCTTTTCCAGCTGGAACATGTACCGTAAAATGCGCAGTGGCCAAGAAGTCTTACAACACGTCACCGCTGATAAATGGGCCGAAAAATTCAATCTTAATAGCTCTTATTATGACAAAAACACCAAACAGCAGGTCGATTATCAAGTGGAAAATGTTCCCGGTGGTTTCTTGATCATGCTGGGAGCAGGGCTAGCGTCTGGGATGCTTGGGATCGGTTCGGGTGCCTTTAAAGTCATGGCAATGGACGGGGCGATGAAAATGCCACTCAAACCTTCAAGTGCTACCAGTAATTTAATGATGGGCGTTACGGCTGCAGCTAGTGCAACGGTCTACTTCTTTAACGGTTCGATCAGACCTGATCTAGCAGTTCCCTTAGCCTTAGGGATCTTAGGCGGTTCAACGATTGGGACCCGGATCATGCAGGTCTTACCTTCAAAGATCATTCGCTTGATCTTTATCCCGATCCTACTTTACTTAGGATTACAAATGATTCTTAAAGGATTTGGGGTGGCGATCTAAAATGTCAAAAAATAACTCTACACGCAAAGAAATGTTAGAAGTCGAGCTCGTGATCGGTAAAATAATGCGGATCGGTGTCTTATTCTCAGCTGCCGTAATGATCTTAGGCTTTGCTATGTTTTTGATCACAGGCAACAGTGGTTATCCGGCCACGAGCTTTCCAACTACTCTACCTGCGATCTGGCAGGGACTCATTAGCTTTAAGGCGTACGCTTATATGATGGCTGGGATCTATCTTTTGATCTTGACCCCGGTCTTACGCGTTGTGATCTCTATCTATGCCTTTTACCAAGAAAAAGATATGCTTTACGTCAAAATAACCAGTTTGGTCTTGTTGATCTTGATCATTAGCGTTATCGTAGGCCACCACTGATTTTAAAGAAAGGACTAATTTTATGCCAAACAACAATCAAAATCACCCTGATGACCGCTCCACTAGCTCTAGCGCTGCGATCCCAAGTCGCCGTGAGACTTATCGTAATCAAAAAACACACAAAGCTCGAAAACAGCGCCACGCAAAGCCTAGTTCAAAGCGCCGGGGATGTTTCTTTTGGACACTATTAGTCACTGTGGTCGCACTGATCTTTGGCGGGCGCTATGCTTATCAAAAATATACCAGTGCTAAAAAAGCAGCAGATTCGATCTATAATTCTTCAAATATCAAAAAAGCGCGTGATGTGAATTCGACCTTAAAAGATGGGCACCCGATCTCGGTCCTTTTGATGGGGACTGATACTGGTGCTTTAGGTCGGACTTTCAAAGGGCGGACTGACACGATGATCGTGGCCGTGCTGAATCCCGAGAAAAAGAAAATGACCGTGGTCAGCCTGCCGCGTGACGCTGAAGTAGCTGTCTCGGGCTATGAAGAATACTTCCCAAGCAAACTAAATTCTGCCTATGAATACGGTGGTTCAGCCACAGCTGTTAAGACTGTCCAAAAATATCTCAACGTCCCGATCGACTTTTACGCGACGATCAATATGGGCGGTTTGGAAAAACTGATCAATGCCGTTGGGGGCGTTGATGTCGACCCACTACTAACATTCACCTATGACGGGCAAAGCTTTGAAAAAGGCAAAAAGACCCATATGGACGGCAAACGTGCTTTAGCTTACGTACGTATGCGCTATGATGATCCTGACGGTGATTATGGTCGGCAAGCGCGCCAACGCCAAGTCTTGACACAAGTTGCATTTAAGGGTGCCGATCTGACCAACTTGATCAATGAGAAATTCCTCTCCACGATCTCAAAACAAATGGTGACTGATCTGAGCTTTGATGATCTCGTGATCTTAGGTAGCAAATATCGCGTTGCCACTCACGACATGCAGACCGACAGCTTACGGGGCCAAGGCCAAATGATCAACGGTGAATCATTTGAAGTACCTACAACAGAAGAAAAACAACGGATCACCGATCTTTTACGTTCAGCTCTCAACTTAAAGCAAGCTTCGACTGGGAATACTCTTTCTGATTCCGCTCAGATCGACATTGAAAGTAATTAAAATAAGAGTCAGCGTCGTATAAATAATAGGGACCCCACTATGATTTAAAATCATAATGGGGTCCCTATTATTTACGCTCGCACTTGGGGCATATCTTTTGACCTATTTTTTAGCTAAATTAAACTGAGCTACCACAATAACAAAGAGCGTTGCAAGCCCCATCATGGCGATCATCACGGTAAATAGCATATTGTACGATGAATTATCCACGATCAAGCCACCAGCTAAGGGACCGATCGCCCGCCCTAAAGCAGCAAAAACACTGACCGCGCCCTGATATTTACCCTTTTCACTTAAAGTACTCAAGTTATCAACAACAGCTGGGATCGTTGGGAAAGTCAAGATCTCACCCAAGGTCACGATAACCATCGTCAGGATAAAGTGAGGATAATCAGTCGCAAATAATAAGGTGAAAAAGCCAAGGACAAAGATCGCTGCCCCTAAATAGAGCTTATAGATCAGTTTTATCTTTAAAATATCATCCAGTAGCTTATTTAGTAGTGGCTGACCACAGACGATCACGATCCCATTGATCGTCCACAAGAAACCATAACTCTTAACGGAGATCCCCAATGATTCCATGTAGATCGACAAGTTGCTCTGCCATTGTGAATAACCGGTCTCGATCGCAAAGAAAAGAACTAAGATTGCTCCGATGACCCAAACATAGCGTAATGGCGTCTTATCATGTCCCTTTTTAGTCGCCTGTTCTTTGACCAAAGCAGCTTCGGGCACATAATAATGGTGGTAGACCACAAGCCAAAAGAAAGCAAACAAGATAAAGTTGATGATAAAGATCCACTCGATACTTATCTCAACGAGTAGCCCAACAAGTAACGTACCGATCACGACACCGACATTTTGCATGAAATACAACATGTTAAAAACTTGGCGTGAACTTTTTTCTTTGATCCCAGTGGCTAACGAGTTTTCGATCGTGATCGCGATCCCCCCACCAAAGTTATCCAAAAGTAACAATATCGCAAATGTCGGCCAACCGTTGAAAAAGATCAATAAAAAGACCGCTAACGTCGATAAAAAGATCGCTCCTAACAACCAACGCCGAGCATTTTTACGATCTTTATCATACATCCGGCCACCTAAATAACTACCAGCGATCAACGCTAGCGAATTGATAAAGAGCACTATCCCAGCCGTAGTCAAACTTTGGCCAAGATAGTTGTGCATGTAGATCGTAGTCAGCGGCCATAATAAACTACTACCGACCGAAACGATAAAATTACCGCATAATAACCAGCTTAATTTTAATTCCCTTTTAGCCATAATTTCCCCCTAAATAACAAAAAAGAGACCGTACAAGACAGCCTCTTTTCGATTCAAAAGTCTAAGCGTTATGACTTAGACCACTTATTAGTCTTTTACTACGTTAGCAGCTTGTGGTCCGCGTTCGCTTTCTTCAACATCGAAAGTTACGTGTTGGCCTTCATCTAAAGTCTTGAAGCCTTCACCTTGGATAGCTGAGAAGTGTACGAATACATCGCTACCATCTTCGCGTGTGATAAAGCCAAAACCTTTATCAGCATTAAACCATTTAACTGTTCCTTGTTCCATAATAATTGAACTCCTCCTTGCGCCAATCTCGGCACATTAAAAAATATAGTGTAATTCCTCTAATCAGCGCATAATGGAGAAAGTTATCAAAGATAAATCCTAGCCACAATAGCCTATACAGAAATACGATTATAATTATAGCACACGATTTTTTTTAATGATACTAAAAAGCCTTATTTGACAAAAATATAATGTGCAGCTTTATAACCGATGCTTGTTTCTTGCCCATTTTGGGTAAAGCGTAAACGGATCGGTCCTTCAAATGGTGCATGTTCCAACACCTCTAACGTATCCCCGATCTTAATATCGATGTCATCTAAGTAAGTCAAAAGATCGTGGTTATCGGTAAAGCGATCGACCGTGATCGTACTGCCTGCTTTAGCTTCAGATAACGTCAAGTGGCTTTCTTCTTCATAGTGTCCGAGTTTATCAGGGATCACCCCACCATGCGGACAATACTTGGGATGATCCAAAAAGGCTTCTAAATGATCCATCAAGTTATCACTTGTCACATGTTCCAAAACTTCGGCATCACTGTGCACATCTTGTAATTTATAATTTAGCTTCTCTACTAAAAAAGTCTCCCAGAGGCGGTGGCGTCTAACCAATTTTTCAGCTACCTTTACACCTTCATCCGTCAAAGAGATCCCGGCATAAGGCGCATGTGTTGCTAGCCCTTCTTTCACTAGCTTATTGACCATTTCCGTCACCGAACCAGCCGCGATATTTAAACTCATCGCGATCTGTTTATTTGAGACTTTCTTCTCTCTTCCGCCTAATTCAAATATTATTTTTAGATAGTCTTCTTTTTTCGGTGTCATTTCAAGTACCTCGAAACACTTTATTTATTCAAAATAGAACTTTACTTGTCTATTATAACAGAACTTTGGTAAATTACAGGCTTTCTGCCCGCTAGTTTCTAAATTCTTTATCAATAATCAGTTGCATATCTGGTGGTATAGGACAGGAAAATTCCAGATACTTTTTGGTGAACGGATCGGTAAAACCGAGCTTTCCCGCATGAAGGGCTTGGCGTGCGATCAAAGTACGTTCACCACCATAAAGCTTATCGCCCAACAATGGATGCCCGTTTTCACTAAAATGGACGCGGATCTGATGCGTACGCCCAGTGTGTAGTTTGACCTGAACTAATGATAATTCAGCATTGCTCTTTTCAAGCCAGTATTCACTCTTAGCGAAGCGACCATCCGACGTGATCTGGTATTTGACATCATCAGGTACACGTGCGATCGGACCTTCGATAAAGCCGTGTTCACGCGCTATTTGCCCCTGGACCAATGCAAAATAACGCTTATCCATTCGATGTGATTCGACCTGACTAGCAATTTGGGCTTGGGCAAAGCTGTGTTTGGCAAATAATACCAACCCGCTCGTATAGCGATCCAACCGCGTAATGATCCGTGGCGCTTTTACAGCTGAACCTTGTTCGATGAGATAGCCCTTGACCCGATTGACCAGCGTATCGGTGCTATTACTTGGCCCAGGTACACTCGTCAAACCAGCTGGCTTATTGACAACGAGCCAAAACTCATCTTCATGGATCACTTCGATCGGTGCATGACTGACCGCCACATTTTCTTCTGCAGCATCAGCCGGTAATTTCAAGGTGACCGCAACTGGTCGATCCAATAAAATTGCAAGTTTAGTTTTTTGGCCATCGATCAAAACCTGACCATATCCTTTTTTTAGCTTGCCATACAGACGTTGACTGACCCCTTGTTTGCGTAAGAAACTCTTTAAAGTCTGTTGTCTTGTATCTTCTTTTTGCCAAGTAACCTTCATCTGATCCTTCTTTCTAGCGCCAATATATCATTATCAAAATATCAAAGATCATCACAAAGAGTAGCAGCAACAGCATAGCCTTGAGCCAAAAATCTTGTGCGACGATCAATGGTGCTAACAAGCTACCTAAACAGTACCAAGTAACTCCAAGTAAGATAATGATCATTTCAGCATAATTGCGTTTAGGTAACATATTGATCCCCCTTGCTTTTAAAAGCGACAACGATTCACATACTTACTATACCAACTAGCCTTGTCTGGCGCAAATGACTGTGTGAATTGTAAGTTGATTTGTAGTAAAATGTAAACTAGTTTACTAATATTACGAGAGAGGTGAATTTTTATGGCACATATTACGCCTAATAAATGTCGCCCATTATACGCCACGGTCTACCTAGTGTTATTTCTCAGCTTGGCAACTTTGGTCAAATTAAAAGCCCCACTCATTGTCAGTTTTGATACCGCTGTTCAAAAATTACTGCTACCGATCACCAATTCAACGATGACAGACTTTGTCGATAAGCTGACTTTCTTGGGGGGCCCCGAGATGTCACTTATCTATTGTCTCTTATTGTGTTTGATCGTTTACCTATTACATGATGTTTATAATGCGATCTGGGCTTTATTGACAGTCGTCGGTTGTAACTTGATCAATTGGATCGTTAAAAATCTCGTTGCTCGCCCACGCCCTAGTGATCGGTTAGTTGAGATCGGGGGCTATAGTTTTCCTAGTGGCCATACATTTGGCACAGCGCTTTTTGTTTTGTTAGTCTTTGTTTTATTCCTACCCCATCTCCACAACCAAGGAATAAAAACTCTTCTACACGTTCTAGGCGTTCTTTGGATCATCGTGATCGCTTTGACTCGGATCTATCTTCACGTCCATTATCCGACCGATACGATCGCCAGCGTCTTATTAGTGGGTTTCTTATTTGAATGCTCTTTGATGTTGTCAGAAGCTTATTTGAAAAAACATCCCGAGCAGCAACACGACGCATAAAAAGGTTTGGTGACATCTTCATCAAACCTTTTTTGTATACTATATTTATATATACCCCAAACGTAGCCGAAACGTGTTCGACAGTACAACGCCTAGTAAATAACGCAGGGGCACCACGATGCAAAAAACGCATCTGAGCTATATAGACTAAACGTGTTCGACAGCATAGCTCCGTACAGATAACGCGGTCCCTCCTACAATGCAAAATACGCATTATAGGAGGGACCGCGTTATCTGTACGGAGCTACCCGTGCTGTCTCACACTCTGTCTCACATTCTTATTCAACTTGTCTGCGGCCTCTAGATCTGGGCTGTCTGGCATGCGACTCGCTAAGCCCCAGTAGTAAAAGACTAGACTTACCACTATGATGATCAAAAAGTCATACGGATACTTGATCCAATCTTGCCCGTTGAAACCTTTACTTCCTGCATACGACATCATTGACAAGAAAGCTAGATATACTAACAACCAGCCCCCACTCTTGAGCTGACGTTTCCATGAAATCTGCCCATTTTTACGGTCGTAATACATGTACATCGGAAGCCCTAGTAAGATCGCAAAAATAACTTGAACTGTCGTGGGCCACATCGCCCAATAGATCGCTAAACCTGCGATCACAAAGGTTAGTGGTGCGATCACGGGCATCATCTTTGAATGCACCGGACGCGTATAATCGGGCCGTAATTTGCGAAATGCCATAACTGTCACCGGACCTGTGGCATATGCGATCAACGTCGCTGTCGCCATCACACTGGCTAAGAGAGCCCAATCACGAAAAACTAACACCAACAAAGCTCCCACTGCAAAATTCGCTAAATAAGCAAAACGTGGATTACCATACGTACTATCGACCTCGCCTAACCACTTTGGGATCCGCCGATTCAATGTCATTGCTGCTAAAGTTCGCCCTGATGTGGCCGCAAATGAGACACCCGTTCCAAATGGTGAAACAAAAGCATCTAAATACAAGAGTACGGCTAACCAGTGGATACCTAATAGAATCGCAATATCAGCAAACGGCGAGGCAAAATTCAAGCCACTCCATCCATGCGTTGCCAATTGTGTTGGCGTGATCGTCCCAATATAAGCGATCTGAAGCATGATATAAATGACTGTTGCGATCGTCAGTGAGATCGTGATCGCGCGGAAAATATTTTTCTGAGGATCTTTGATCTCACCACCGATATTGATAACTGTTTGAAAAGCATTATACGACAAAATGATCCCTGAAACTGTAGTAGCCTCAAATACTGGACTTGAACCATTTGGCATAAATTCAGCTAAAGTATGACCAAAATTTTCTACATAAAATCCAGAACTCATCAATAAAATGATCGTCAACAACGGGATCGCGATCTTAAAGACTGAGATCAGATTCGTAAATCGCGTTAAAATGCTAACGGACCAAAAATTCAACAGGGTAAATACCACCATAAACAGGAAGACTACGATCAATCCTTTACCTACGATCTGCCCATTTTTCATAAAATCATTCGTCCAGTTAGCCCATGCCCACGGCCAAGTACTCATATACTGGACGGCGGCTACCGCTTCGATCGGGATCAAAGCTACTAAAGAGAGCCAATTAGCCCACGAAGCGATAAAACCAACTAACGGTCCATGACTATACTGCGGATAGCGACTCATCCCGCCGCTTTCAGGTAACATAACACCTAATTCGATATAATTGAACGCCACGATCCCGATCACGACCGCCCCAATAACCCAGGAAATAACGGCGGCTGGGCCAGCAACACTGGCAGCCTCACTGGAACCAAAGAGCCAACCTGAGCCGATCAACGAACTTAAGGCTAGCATTGTGGCTGAAAATAAACTTATACTTCTTTTTTGCACGATCTGCACCTCGATCAAACTGACCATACACTTGGTCTGGTCGAATATTTCTTATGTTACCATTTATTTAAATTTGGTGCAATTCACTTAGAGTGTGAGGTAAAGTGGTCAGCACCATATAAATAACAGGGAACTCAGCATGATGCGCATTTTGCATCGTACTTGGTTCCCTGTTATTTGCTAGGTGTTGCTTTGGCGAACACGTTTCCACTATATAGCTTAGCTACGTCTTTTAACAGCAGTAGCTACATTTTCCTTATTCAAAACCATTTTGCCGGCTCAATTCATTGAACCAATGGCCTGATTTCTTCAGCGTTTTGATCTGAGTATGGATATTATCTCTGATCAAGCCATAGCGATTGCGGTAGGCATTCTTCCATGACCAACAATCGATGCCCGTCCAGACAAAATAACCTTTGCAATTAGAACCAGCTTGGATCCCCTTATGCAATTCTTTCAAGTGTTTTTGCATAAATTCGATCCGATAGTCGTCACAGACCATACCAGCTTGATCCATAAAGCGCTCTTCGTTCGAGACACCCATCCCATTTTCAGATACGAACCAGTCGATATTGCCGTAATTATCGCGAATATTTAAAGCAATATCATACAAGGCTTTAGGATAGATCTCCCAGCCCTTATCGACGTTCATCACACGACCTGGCATCTCATATTCATCAAAGTAAATGTCTGGCATCCATGGTTGTAAACTCTGGGAAGAAACGGCCGGTGCCTTGACTCTAAATGGGTGATAGAAGTTGATCCCTAAAACATCGATCGTATTTTCTTTTAACAACTCAACTTCAGCCGGAGTTGCTTCCCACAAGACGCCATCTTTAGTCAAAATATCGACTAATTTTTGTGGATAATGGCCTAAGATCGCTGGTTCTAAGAACATCTTGTTGGCCCAAAGTTCAGCAAATTCCGCAGCCGCCCGATCTTCGGGGCTATCGCTGGCTGGATATGCTGGGGTCAAATTCAGGATCGTCCCGATCTTTTTATACTCATCTTGTCCGTAAAGTTCGCGGAAAGCCTTGATCGCTTTGGCTGAAGCTAAGTTCAAGTTATAAGCTACTTGAACTGCTAACGGACCATCGACTTTTAGCGGATAGTGGAATTGGTAGAGATAACCACCATCTAAGATCACTTTAGGTTCATTAAATGTAAACCAATGATCAACCCGATCACCGTAAATTTCAAAACACTTCTTGGCAAAGCCCGCAAAAAGATCGGTCACGTGCTTCGATTCAAAACCGCCGTATTTATGTTGTAATTCGATGGGCATATCGAAATGACATAAATTGATATATGGTGTGATCCCGTTAACCAACATGGCATCGATCACACGACTATAAAAATCAGCACCTTCGGGATCGACTTCACACGTTTCAAAGTCTGCGATCAAACGGCTCCATTGGATCGAGGTTCTTAAAGCTTTGATCCCGGCTTGACGCATCAACTTTAAATCGCTTTCATAATCGTTATAAAAATTAGACGTTGTATCCGGGCCTACGCCAGCGTAAAATTCATTTGGATCTTGCGCATACCAATAGTCAAAAACATTTTGATGGCGTTTTTTAAAGTTACCTTCTGATTGTGGACCAGATGTCGCTGCTCCCCAAACGAAATTCTTTGGAAATGTATACATAGTTTTCATGCCTCCATTTTGTGTTCAAAATTGATCGCAGCACCTAAAAGATTTGCTTGTTCATGATACTTGCAAACCGTTATTTCAGGCATTACGTCAGCGATTTCAACGTGTTCTTTGATCTTAGCTAGGTGCGCACGGAGCAGCGGTAAAAGTTGTTCATTTTTGGAGATCGCACCCCCGATGATGAAAAGCTCTGGGTCAAAACTGTACTGCAGATCATAGAGCAAAGTCGCTAACGTCTGCATTGCTTGCTCAACTTCAGCCTGAGCCACTTCATCCCCCGCCTGAGCTCGCTCAAAGACTTCTTTACCACTGATATTTCGTCCCGTTTTAGTGTTATAGCGCTTAGCCAAACTAACGGGGGAAACTGCTTGGCTGACAGTCATCTCTTGTCCGAGCAGTAAGTAACCGACCTCACCGGCCAAGAGATGTGCACCGTGGCGGATGCGTTTATTTTCGACCAAAGCACCCCCCGACACCGGTCCCGATCACTAGAAAGATCGCATCTTTGACAGCTTTGCCCGCTCCATCGACCATCTCGGCTAAGGCGGCACAATTCGCATCATTTTCTAAACTGACCGGTAAGTCAAAGTGCTTTTCCAATTCCGCTTGGATCTTAAAATTGTGGATATAGGGTAGCGCACTCGTTCCTTTGATCACACCTGTTTTTTGATCGACTGCTCCTGGGCTACTGATCGCAACGCCTTGAATTGGATATTGTTTTTTTAATGACGCAACGACAGCTTCCAAGCAAGTATAAAATTCAGCTAACATCTTAGGTGTTGGCTTAGCTGGCAAAACTTCCAAATTTGGACCTTGCTTTATGCCAAATTTGATCGTCGTGCCACCAATATCGATCAAGATCAAGTTCTCCATAGCACCCTCCTAATTGTATATACTTTTACCTCTAGTAAAAAAGGTGCGCTCCATACTCTGCGCACCTTTTATCTTATTTACCTTCTTCGTCTAAGCGTTTGTAGACGGCAATGATCTCTTTAGCTAGATCAACAAATGTGATCCCTGTCATCAAATGATCCTGTGCGTGGACCATATATAGATCGATCTCTGTGTGTTCACCTTGAGCTTCTTTGGTCAACATATCGGTCTGCACATTATGCGCATCCACGATCGCTTGATTTGCATCTTTGATCTTTTCTTCAGCCAAAGCGAAATCACCGTTTTTCGCAGCTGTGATCGCTTCGACGGCACAGTTTTTCGCATTGCCACCCGCCATGATCAGGCCCATGACGATCTGCATTCTTTCATCTGTCATCTTGTTCTATCCTCTATCCCATGATTTTTTCAGCTTCATCAAGCACATTTTTACCGTTCATCATGCCATAATCTATCATGTTGATAACTTCCATTGGCACTCCAGCATCATCACATTTCTTTTGGACATCAGCTTTCATATATGCCACTTGTGGTCCTAACATCAACACATCGGGCTTTTCTGTTTCAAATTGATGATCGATATCAGCCACTGATTTAGCAAAGATCTCATAGTCTTTTCCACGGTTCTTTGCTTCTTCTTGCATTTTTGCAACTAACATTGAAGTTGACATACCTGCTGAGCAGGCTAACATAATAATTTTTTCAGCCATTGTGATTCATCCTTTTCCTAAATAATTATTTTGTTTCATTTGCTGCTTCTTGTTGGCAGAGATATTTATCGTACTTCTTAGCAAATGGCCAATACATCCCAACTGAGATCAGTAAGACGATCGCTTGCCATAATGCCATCTTCCAGCCCCCGATCAAGAAACCTGAAATGATCGGCGGTGTCGTCCATGGTGCGGCAGCTCCAGTTGGTGGAACTAAGCCAAAGTAGATCACCAAGTAAGTCGAAAGTGCAACAACAACTGGTGTCATGAAGAACGGAATCGCTAACCACGGATTCATGACCAACGGGATCCCAAATAGAAATGGTTCGTTGATGTTAAAGATACCTGGTACAGCTTCAACTTTACCTAATGACTTGAATTGGACTGATTTGGCTGCTGTCAAAGTAAAGACAAGCAACCCGATCGTGATCCCTGAACCAGTCAAATTGATGAAGTTGTTGTAAAATTCGTTTGTTACGATGTGAGCACCATTTTGCATGGTCAATTCGCCCTTAGCGAGTAAAGCAGCGTTATCAGCGGTATTTGGTAGTAAGAAGGCACCACCGATACCACCCATGATCAAGCCCCCGTGGACCCCAAAGAACCAGAAGAACACGACCATGAAGGCTAAGATCAAAGCACCACCGAGCGAGTCAGAAAGCCCTTGCAAAGGAGCTTGTAAAACATCGTAGATCCATTGCAACATATCGGTGTTGAATACTTTAGCAAAGAAAGCGTAGATCAACATCGAAACTGTAATGATCACACCAGATGGGATCATTGCTGAGAATTGGTTAGCTACGTTAGCTGGTACTTGTTCTGGCAAGGTGATCTTCCAACCAGCTTTAGCCATCGCTGTATAACTCCAACCGACTAAGAGACCAACAATGATCGCTGCGATCATCCCTTGTCCACCTAACCAAGTCATGTTGATCGCACCCGTTACAGGTGAGGTCAAATAATTTTGGATGACTTGTGGTAACTTATCGATCTGTTCAGCAACTTGTGTCCCGGTATAAACGACCTTGCCGGCAGCATCTGTGATCCCGGCACCATCTTTACCCATTGCTGAAACTAAAGGACTGTTGACGACTAAATTTTGTAGTAACAAGAAAACTGATAGGGCTGTTAGGCCACAAGGTAGAGCTTCTTGTTTTTCATTTCTGGCATACACATAGGCGATCCCAATTACCGTCCAAATCGAAATAATGGCAAATGTTGTTTGATATGCTTGATTAAAGAAGACTGACCAGCCAATATCTTTGAACCATTCTTGTACCGCAGGGATCGGGAAGGAGTTCAAGATCAAGAAGATCGATCCGATAATGATAAATGGTAAGGCATAGACCATACCGTCTTTTAATGCTACGATCGCCTTCGTATTCACAAATTTCATGATCGGAGGTAATATCTTAGCATTGATGAACGCCCCAAATGAGCTTTGCTTTTGTTCTGCCATTTGTTTCATCTCCATATTCTTTTAGTTTATATTTAACCGCTTACAAAAGCGTACGCACATTATGGGCGCCCAAAATGCAAAATACATTTTTGTAACCGCTTAATCATTTTTACACACTTAGTATATATTCTTTTTTCCTCATTAGTCAACTCATATACATAAAAAGTATATACTGAATTAAAAATAGAGTTACAAAAAATATTTTAACTAATTTTGTTATAGCACAAGACTAGATCAATAACAATCAATATGCCCTTGAGATCAGCATACAAAAAAGGACCGCCCTGTGACGATCCTTACTTATACTCTTCAGTGAGTTCAGAAATTGATTTTTGTTCATTACGCGCCTGCAAAATGACTTTGATGACTTGCTTATCATCTAGATCAGTGACATTGACTCCATTTTTTTGGAGTTCTACTTTTGCCTGCTCGAGTTGTGCTTTTGAAATGTTATTTTGTTGAGCTAGTTCAGCAGCACTCAACTCATCTTCCACGGGTGGTTGGACATTATAACCTAACGCCCGCAATTCTGCATCATTTGAGCGTTTCAATGCTTGGGCTTTTTGGCGAATATCATCATAGTAATTATCCTTGATATTACCGTAACCTAAGATCACTGCAAGTTGGGTATTGGATGACGTATATTCGTAGTTTTTAGCTAATGAATCAGCTCTAGCATAGATCTGTTCAAAATTCTTTGATTGAGCGATCACTTCTTTAAGCTCCATCTGCTTTTCAGAAGCTCGCTTGACCAAAATACTTAGACCCGAATTCTCAGAAGCAACTTGCTGGAATTTAGTCCGTGCCTTGCTATATTGCTTATTTTCTATCTGATCAAGTCCTTGTTCATAGCATTTTGTCTGCTCAAGATAAAGCTTAGCTGTTTCATCACTTGGCTTTTTCTTCAACGCATCTTGAAAAGAGATCTTAGCTGCAACATAATTACCATCATTAACATAGGCTTGGCCCAATTCTAGAGCCGATCGATAACTTTTAGCGGTCTCGACTCTTTTTGTCACACCGTAACCCACAAAGATGAATGCTAAGAAAAGTCCGATCACCGTCCACCATAGCCATCTTTTCATCATTTCGCCCCCTATCCCGTTCATTATAGCATTTATCGGCTATTTTGGCTGGAAGTTGCCCCCTACTAACCAAGTTTCAACTAAACTGATCCAACTTTGAACGGCTGGTTCGATATAGTTAGCCTTTTTAGCAGTTTGTTTGGTCCCCAGACTAAGCCCGTGTCGCCCATATGGATAGAGATGCATTTCAAAATCAATACCATGTTTACGCAAAGCTTGCGCAAATAACAAACTATTTTCGACTGGAACGCTTTGATCAGCAACCGTATGCCAGATAAATGTTGGTGGCGTAGCGGCGGTGACGCGTTTTTCTAAGGACAAGAATTCGCGCAGCTTTGGATCTTTACCAACTAAGTTATCAAATGAACCGCTATGGCTAAATTCTCCCGCTGTGATCACAGGGTAACACAAGATCATCCCATTAGGCTTGATCATCTCTTTTGCATAACCGTGATCGTTAAACAGCTCATCGGTCCATAAAGTCCCCAAACTCGCCGCTAAATGCCCTCCAGCAGACATTCCCAAAATAATGATCTTATTCGGATCAAGAGCAAATTCTTTAGCATGCGCACGCACATAGCGGACACTTTCGGCTAGTTCGAGCAAGGCCACGGGATAACGCGCTGGTGCACAGCTATACCGTAAAACAAAGGCCGCTAGATCCATCCCTAAAAATTTGAATGCTACTGCTTCGGCTTCACGATCACTTGTCATCCGATAAGCTCCCCCTGGACAGATGATAACAGCCGGACGCTTACGTTTAAGGTCGATCTCAGGTGAATTATCGGGAACATACCCCGTCAATTCCGCCGTCGTTGATAGGGGCGTTATCATTTTCTTTGTAAAGTATTTCATCTTATTCACCTCAAAAAAAGACCATCACCCTTTGGCAACAGTCTAAACTTTCGTAATTATACTGGTAAGACTAACGCTAATAATGCAACTGCGATCAAACCAAAAACGACTGAAAGGCCCATTGAGCGTGAGCGGTAAGCGACCCCGATCACGATAACAGCTGCAAAGATCTTGGCTAGATAGCCTAAGCCAATAAAAGAGTAATCCTTTGTATTGATAAAAATATCTTTAACGACCAAAGCCGTAAATAAGGATACCGGCACATATTTCATCCACTCATTGAACCATTGGGGGATCTCACGGGTAGAGAAGATACGCAACGGAATGAAACGGGGCAAAAATGCCACCACCATTGATAATAGAACTAAAATCAAATGATCCATACTCGACATATGCATAACTATTCTCCTGACTTGCTGATGACTTTGCGACTTGCTTTAGGCTTGATCTTCTTGAGTAAGAAGCCTTTTGCATGCCCGTGCTTGACTAAATAATCTTCGACCATAAAGCCGACCAATGAAGCGAGCAACGTTGCCACCACAAGTCCCATCGTACTCTTGATCAAGACCATTGCGATGATCGCCAAAACGGCTGACAAAAGACTGATAAAGATCGTTAAAACATTCTTGATCTGCATGACGATCATATATAAGAAGAGCGCCGTCAATGCAAAATCAACGATATCCAAATTGATCTTGATCATATTACCGATCAAACTACCGACTAAGTTAGCACCTGTCCAGAAAAGTAATGAATAATGTTCGACCATAAGTGCATCTTTAGGTGTCCAACCCTTATCTGTCGCAAATTTCAAGTAGTTGACAGCATAGTTCTCATCATTTAACGAAGCTGCAAAAAGATAGAGAAATTTTTTGCTCGTCCCCCGCATATATTGCGATAAACTCGAACCAAGTAAGGCATAGCGTAATTCGAGAAAGAATAACATGATCAAGATCGTATGCATTGGGGCATTTGCCACCAACATTGAGGCGATCATAAACTGCGCCCCACCAGAAAAGACCAACAACGAGACCAACGTTGTTAAGATCCAGCTAAATCCAGCAGCATGTAGCAAGATACCACACGCTAACCCGATCGGAATGTAACTCAAGCATAGTGGCATTGAGATATCCAAGACCTCACGCCAACGTGGTTTTACATTTTCCAATTCAATTGCCTCCAGTGAAATTTAGTGACCAAAGCCACCAAAAGAGTATGGAGTGCCAAAAACACTCCATGTATATAGATAAAAAACTCCCTGTAATTTTGATTATAACACATTATTGTTAATGACAAAAACCGTGGCTAAGTCACTTTTAGAGTTAATTTTTTGTATGTAAAAAAGGCACCCCCTATCAATTCTGGGGTGTGCCTTTCACACTAACCGATAATAATTTTCTCAGTTGGCATCTTATAACTCAGATCACGGTCGCGTTTTCTGATAAAGAACATCAGGGTGTACAACATTCCGATCCGACCGACGAACATCAAGACCATGATCACGATCTTGCCGACAGTCGACAATCTATCCGTGATCCCCAGCGATAGCCCGGTCGTCCCAAAAGCCGAAGCCACTTCAAAGACTAATGACAATAAAGGAGCGTCCTCTGTAGCTGAGAGGATAAAGACCGCTGAAATACACAACAATGTCGATAAACTCACGACCACGATCGCTTTTTGGATATCTTCGCGACTGATCCGCCGATTGAAGATATTGATGTTGTTGCGCCCACGAATGAATGAATACAGATACAGGATAAAGATCCCGATCGTCGTGGTCCGCACCCCACCACCGACAGAACTTGGGCTAGCCCCGATGAACATCAACAGTGCCAGTAAAAGTAAGGTCGTGTGGTTAAAATCATTCATGCTGTTGATCTGAAGTCCTGCATTACGCGAGGAGACACTGTAAAACATGGCTGACATAAAATTATGCAGACTATCAGCCCGCAAATGCAGACCACCATTTTCCGATAGATACAGCAAGATCGTTCCTACAACTGTAAAGATCGCTGCAAAAAAGACCGCTAATTTACAGAACAGGGAAAATCTAAACTTGCGTAGTCCACGGTAACGCAGCTTGTAGAAGAACCAAGCCTCGATCTCAGTCAAAACTGGGTAACCGATACTTCCGATGATAACTAAGACCATAATGATCAATAAGAAACCATAATCCTGTCTAAACGGGGCGATCGAATCCCCGGTAACATCAAAACCAGCATTGGTGACCGCACTGATCGAGATGTACATTCCGTGAAAAAGGGCATCGGAAAAACTATCATAGACGTGACGCCACGTGAAATACAGGGAAAACAACAATCCAAAGACTAATTGGACCATGATCATCAGTCCAAAGACCGACGTCACTAATTTGACCATCCCACTCAAGCGCGGTTGGTTCATATCAAATTGGATCAGCTGGCGTTGATGTAACCCAATGCGTCGGCCAGTCAAGACCATCGCGACTGTGGCTAACATCGTGACCCCAAAGCCCCCAACTTGGAACAGTACTTCTAGCAAGATGACCCCATACTCGTTATAGACTTGGTCGATCGGAAAAGTCGACAGACCGGTCACACTGATCGTCGAGATCGCCATAAACAAATTATCTAGCAGCGTTGTTTTTGGCGCATCAGGCAACTTGATCCACGGTAAACACAGTAGACCAAAAGTAATGATCGTAGCGATGCCATAATATGCAACTAACAATTGGATCGGGGTCGCTTCACGATACTTGGCCCTGATCTTTTTCTTTAACCTATAAAACATTCCTAAACTATCCTAACTTGGCGATCTATTTGATCACCTGCATTTTTGAATAACTGATCACGATCTTTTGTTTCAACTCGATCGCCGTAACTGTATTCTCAAATTCAGGGTCAAAGATGATGATCGCCGAATTACGCAACTGCTTTTCGATGGTCCCCTTATAATGGTGGCGATGATAAACAAACTCGACATGGGTCCCAGGGACAAACGGCTTGCCTTTGGCTGAAATTTCGGTCTTCTTCTCTTCATTTCGCCGTGGCTTTCTTCTTTCCATCTTTTTCATCTCCCTTACTTAAATACATCTCCATTATAACGCAGATCCGACTTAAATTAAGAGATGAAGTGCCGATCAGACATCTTTTCTGAGCATCGTCAATGATTGGCGTAAGGAAGCCCAGATCCCCTTTTGATTGTAGACCAATACATTTACTCGATACATTCTAGCGGAAAAGGCAGCTAAGACCAAGGTGCTCAAGACTAAAATAACCAGGGAAATACTTGCCCCCATGAGCCCAGCTGTCCCGTTGGCCAATACGATCGGCATCAAGATCATGGAGAAAAATGGAATATAGCTACAGATCATCACGATAAAGTTACTTGGATCATTTGCCGCCACGACCAAGCCTAACATGTAACCCGCCATCATCAGATAGGTGACTGGCATGATCGCTTTAGGTGCATCTTCGGCCCGATTGACCAAAGAACCACACAGAGCAGCCAAGACCGCATAAAAGAGGGAGCCTGCTAGGATAAAGAGGATCAACAAGACGATAAAACTCGGTTCGATCCCCGTGAAATGTAAATTATCTAACATTTCATTTAGGCTATCGTTATCACGCATGATAAAGACTGCAATTCCGACCAAGAGCCCCGTTGCCACCAATTGAGTCAACGCAGCCAAGATCACCCCTAATAATTTTCCGTAGAAATGAGTCTTAGCGTTCGTACTGGATAAGATGACTTCCATGATGCGCATTCCTTTTTCACCCGCGATCTCTTGGGCGATCAAACTCGCATAGGTCAAAACTAAAAAGAACGTGAAGATACAAGCCGCATAACTCAAGGCAAATTTGACTCCTGAGCTATCCTTTGACGTCTTGACCTTGCCATCATCAGTAAAGGAGATCTCCTTACCTTCAAGCTTAGCTGGTTGCATCAATTCAGCAACTTGATCTGGGGTCAACTTGTATTCACCTGCTTTGAGTGACGTCTGGAGGCCATTTAGTCCCTGTTGAAGATTAGCCATCGTGGTATTGCCGGGAACTTTTTCGCCATAGACAGTGCTGGTCAACTTACCTTCTTTTTGCGTCAAGACGAGATAATGGTCTAGCTTTTCAGCTTGCAACTGTTTTTGGGCCTCCTTGACTGAATCCACTTGTTTTAACTTTAGATCGGGAAATTTTTGTTGCGCTAAAGCCTTGGCTAACACTGGTTGATCGGAATAGATCCCGATCGTAGTCGTCTCTTGGCCTCTATTCATGATCGCACCGATCAAAAAGCCGATCAAAACTACGATAAATGGCATAAAGACCCCGATCAAAAAGCTCGGTGATTTGACCGTTTTACGGTATACATCACTTGCGATCACCCATAATTTCTCAAAGTTCATCTTTTTCACCCGCCTTTAGTTTGAAGATCTCCTCTAACGTCAACGTTTCTTGGCTAAAGGTCGGAATATATCCATCCTTTGTTGCCAGTTCAAACAATTCACGCCCAGCTGCAGGGTCAGATAGAGTTACCTCTAACCTTCGTCCGCGCTCTTTGACAGCCACTACCCCTGGAACAGCTTGAACCTCAGCTGTAGTCAAGGGTGATTCTAAAAAGACTTTGATCTTACCAAACGAATCTTTGATGTCTTGGACTTTGCCCGCCAAAACTTGTCGTCCATCTTTGATCATCACCAAGCGATCACAGATCTGTTCCACATTGGCCATGTTATGACTTGAAAAGATCACACACGAGCCTTGTTTGCGCAAAGCGATGATCGCATCCTGCATGATCTGAGCATTGACAGGATCTAGTCCACTAAAAGGTTCGTCTAAAATGACTAATTTAGGCTCATGGATCAAAGTAGTGATCAACTGGACTTTTTGCTGATTGCCTTTGGATAAAGATTTGATCCTATCATTCTTTTTACCCTTAACTTGTAAATGATCCATCCAATAGTCGAGCTTTTCTTTGATCTCACGTGGTGCTTTCCCACGTAATTTGCCAAAGTACATGACCTGTTGTTCGATCGTTTCTTTAGGATAAAGACCGCGTTCTTCGGGTAAATAGCCGATCAGATCTTTTTGCTTTTCACCGATCTTTTCGCAATTCCAGAGAACTTTTCCCGCTGTTGGTTGCATCAGGCCCAACAACATCCGAAAAGTCGTCGTCTTGCCTGAACCATTTTGACCCACCAGCCCCAAGATCTCACCGTCTTTTATCTCAAACGATAGATTTTGTACGGCTTTTAGGGTGCCAAAGTTTTTGGCTAAGTGTTCCACCGATAACATTTATTCTACCTCAGTTTCTTTGTCGTACCATCTGAAAATATTTTTCCAGATAGATCTTATGTGCAGCTGCAATGATAATGTTATACAACATGACCTTTTGCTCGGAACGCTCCCCTGTTTCGAAACTCAACGCCCGCTCTTCAAAGACTGCGAGCAAAGTTTGTTCCAACTCTTCCCGAAAATACGTATATGCGGTTTGGATCGGATACGTCTCGCGTTGGACTTTGACAAGTAATTTTAGATCATCTAAGGCTAAGACCGTCTTAGAAATAGTGATAAAAAAAAGATAGGCGATCTGCTCGCGCGAATATTGCTTTTTTTCCGGGCGAGCGATCAATTTTTTCTTAACATAATTGCTGATCATCGATGGGGTCAATTCACTACCCAAAAGTGGTTCTAAATACTTGTTGATAAATGTAGCTGTCTGCTCCAAATAGAGTCCCACATCAGGTATCTCTTCAAAAGTAGGGAGTTTAAAATAAGCAACATTTTCCTGTTGTAAAATTTTTTTCATTGTTTACGTCCTTTCCTAAATTATAGCTTATCCTTTCATGTTCGCGCTATCAATATCTTTTGACAAATCGATAACACATGTTTATACTCAAATATACCATAAGTTTTTTAAAAACCGTTGAAAAAGCATATAAAAACTTCTATAAAGGAATAATAGAGATGAAATATAAGATCATTGCCGATTCTGGCTCAAATGTAACAACTTTAGCAGACATCGATTTTACCAGTGTCCCGATCACGATCATGGCTGGCGGTAAAGAATACATCGATGATGCCGCCCTAGATGTCTTAGTGATGACCGATGAATTGCGCGAATTATCCACCAAAAGTAGCACTGCTTGCCCTAATATCGATCAGTGGCTAACAGCTTTTAGTGAAGCAGATATCATCGTGGCCGTCACGATCACCGGTGCGTTATCGGGTAGCTATTCTGCGGCTGTGCAGGCCCGCGAACAATATTTAGAAGAGCACCCTAATGCCCAAGTCCTTATTTTAGATTCACAATCAGCAGGACCACGGATGCAACTTTTAGTCGAATACGCCGCTAAATTATTCGCAGCTGAAGCACCATTTAGCGAGATCGAAAGCAAATTAACAACTTATCAACAACATACAGGGCTTTTGTTCTCGCTTGAATCACTGACCAATTTAGTCAACAACGGCCGGATCAGTGCTGCAGCCGCTAAGATCTCCAATATGCTCAAACTCCGCATCGTCGGGACTGACACCGAGGGAAAACTCACCCCTGTCGGTAAGGCTCGAGGGCAAATCAAAGCCATCAATCTACTGTTAAAAGAAATGCAAGCGCAAGGTTTTAACGGTAAAAAAGCCTGCATTGCCCATTGTTTCAATGAAACTGGCGCTGAATCGCTTTCCCAAAAGATCAAGGAAACTTATCCCGCTTGCGAGGTAACGGTCACTACAACACGTGGTGTTTGCAGCTACTACGCTGAAGTCGGGGGCTTGATGGTCGGCTTTGAAAAACAATAATACAAACATGTTCGGCAGCATAACTCCTAGTAGGTAATAAGAGAACCGCCATGATGCACAATACGCATCTGGGCTATATAGCCGAAACGTGTTCGACAATGCAACGCCTAGTAAATAAGGAGGGGGTCACTATGATGCAAAATACGCATCATAGTGACCCCCTCCTTATTTATACGGCGCTGACCGCATTGTCTCACACTCTAGTCGTTTAAGTTTTGATTTTCAACATCAACGTAAGTAACTTTACTACGTTCAGCATTCATTGCTACCCAAAGCAAAGCAACTGCGACAATGATGTAGATCAATTGAACTCCAACAGAGATCCAAACTTGATTTGCACCTAGACCTGATGTCAAGGATTCACGGAAACCGTAAACTGAGTAAGTCATTGGCAAGAATGGATTTACCATTTGGAAGAATCCGCCCATTGCACGGGTAACTTGAATTGGGAAGGACCCACCACAAGAACCGAGCTGGATGACCAAGAAGATGATCCCTAGGAAACGTCCGATATTGCCAAATGCGACGGCTAAGAACATCACGATAAAAGTACTTGCAAGGGCAAAGAACCAAGCATTGATCAAGGTTGCCCCTAAATAATCTGGATGTAAGCCAGCTGCCATCATCAAGAGAACTTCAACTACTGAAGTCCCAGTAGCAACAAGAGCACCAACTGAGATCTTGCTCAACCACCATTCAGTTGCACTAGCATCTGGATCGGATAAGCGACGTACTGGGTAAACTAAGTTGAAGACCAAAGCACCAACATACAATGCAACTGATAACATGTATGGAGCTAAAGCATAACCATAGTTTGGTACGTAACTGTAACTCTTATGCTTGAGTTCGGTTGGAGAAGCAAACATGTTTGAAGTCTTAGAGGACAAGTTCTTCGTATTATCGTTTACTTGTTCTGAACCTTCTGCCAAGGCTTTAGCTAACTTACTATTACCTTGTTCTAATTGCGTAGCACCATCAGCTAACTTAGGTGAGTTAGCGTTCAATTGTTGGGTACCATTAGCTAATTGGTTCACACCTGATGTCAAAGTAGGAACTTGAGCATTCATTTGGCCTAAACCACCGGCTAATTGACTTGCACCACTGCGTAAAGCAGCCGAGTTGGCAGCAAGTTGGCTCGTACCAGCAGCAAGTTGGTTGATACCACCTGTCAATGTTGGTACTTGTGCGTTCAATTGGCCTAAACCACCGGCTAATTGGTTTGCACCTGATGTTAAAGCACCTGAGTTAGCTACAAGTTGACCTGTACCAGCAGCAAGTTGGTTGATACCACCTGTCAATGTTGGCACTTGACCATTCAATTGGCCTAAACCACCAGCCAATTGGTTTGCGCCTGATGTTAGTTCTCCATTCTTAGAAGTCAACGTTTGTGCACCAGCATAGGCTTTATCGACACCTAATGTGTACTCAGTAACTTTAGTGCTCAATGTATTAGAACCCTCGGATAATTCGTTAGCGCCTGTTCTTAATTTTTCTAAATCAGTCGTTAATCCTTGAAGATTAGACAATTTAGAAGTATCCACTGTATTCAATTTATCCAGTAATACATTTACTTGTTTGATGTAATCTTGCATTTGTTGCGCATTTTGCAAGATCGGTGCCAAGCTATTTTGTGCTTGTGTCAATTGATCTTTAAATGTTTGAGCTGCAGCACCAGCAGCTTGAATGTTTTGACCAGCTGCTTGGTTCTTAGCGATCGCATCAGCTAATTTTTGTTGATCTTCAGTAGATAACTTGTTTTCATTAGCTGCAAGCACTTCACCAACTTCTTTAGCTGAGCCAGAAATATTGTTCCCTGCACTGACTAAATTCGTTGTCAGATCTTGACTGAACTTATCAGCACTTGAATTGATCCCACCTAATAGAGTAGGTAAACCGTTCATTGTATTTTGCAATTCTTGCAATTGTTTTTGGATCGCAGGCGCATGTTGTTTTAATTGCTTCAAACCTTCGATCGCTTGCTTAGTATCGTTAGAGTTCAATTGATTGATAATAACATCAATTTGTTTGTTAATTGTATCAGCTAATGTTTTATTACCAGCCGCTAGATTGCCAGCACCTTCTCTAAGAAGTTTTGAATTATTATGCAACTGGGTTAAACCATCATTCAATTGAGCTACCCCAGCAGTATAAGTGTTCAACCCATTATTCAAGGTAGTTGAACCAGTAGCTAATTGCCCTACACCGTTAGCTAAAGCGCCAGTACCATTTTGTAATTGTAAGACACCATTATTGACTTGACCGACACCATTTGTATATGTGCCCAAACCATTTGCCAACGTATTAGATCCAGTAGCCAATTGGCCCACACCGCTAGCTAAAGCGCCGGTACCATTTTGCAATTGGAAAACACCGTTGTTTACTTGGTCAACACCAGCTGTGTAAGTGTTGATTCCGTTAGCTAACGTATTTGAACCATCAGCTAGCTTCAAAACACCTTGGCCCAAAGGTACCACACCTGTTTGTAACTTGATCACACCGTCATTTACTTGAGAAACACCAGCTGTGTAGGTATTGATCCCATCGGATAAAGTCTTTGAACCATCGCTAAGTTGTTTTGAACCCTTAGCTGCCGTGTTAAAGCCTTTACCGACTTGCTTGATCACCCCAAAGACTGTATCTGCATATGACGTTGAAACAGTTTCTTTGACCTGAGCGTTAACTTGTTTAGCCCCTTCTTCACTGATAACTTTACCGATATAGTTGAGGGAGTCATTGGTCGTATATTGCAATTCCATCTTCTTAGGATCCTTATCCAAAACAGTTGTTGCATTCTTGGAGAAGTCCTTAGGGATCGTAATTACCATATAGTATTCTTTGTGGCTAAGACCATATTCAGCATCTTTTTTAGAAACAAAATGCCAGTCTAAACCATCATTTTTCTTTAAATTCTTGACTAACTGATCACCCACATCGAGTTTCTTACCACGGAAATTTACCGCTCTGTCTTCATTAACTACGGCTACGGGCAAATACTTAGCATCGCCGTATGGATTCCAGACAGATTTCAAGAAGAACACAGAGTATAAGAATGGGATAAACATAATAGCCAAAATTGCAGCTAAAAGCATCTTTTGACTCTTGATATGTTCAAATTCAGCCTTGATCGTCTTCAAGATAATTTCACTCCTTAACCTAAAATATTTTATTGCTGTCTAATAATATACACTGAATGTCCACGAAAGACAAACTATAACAATTTAGCTACATTTTAAGATGCAAACGCAATCATTCGCATTATATAAGGTAAAGAGCCCTAAAATGTCTAAAAAATTTTTCCAAAAGTGCGACACATATCTCAAAATGTACGAAAAAAACGACTACTACGATCACTTGACCGCAGTAGTCGTTGGGATAGGCGCTAGTTTAGAATAAGCTCGTGATCGCACGCCAGCCGATCACAAAGATATTAGCCTTCTTAACTTCAGTGGTTGTTTGCGCATCAGCACTCAAGTAGTCTGTTCCATCCAAGAAGTACATTGGTTGATCTTTAGCTTTGATCTGTAAAGTACCAACCTTTTGGCCCTTCTTCAAAGGAGCTTGTAGACCATCTTTTTTGTATAATTTCTTGTTGCCAACAGCTTTTGCACTTAATTGGTCCTTAGAAACGCCACTCTTCAACCAAACATCGGTCTTAGATGCCAAAGAAACTTTAACATCTAGGTCTTTACCATGGTAAACCGGCAAAGCATTGGTCTTTTTAAAGGTCGTCCCTTTAGCCAAAGAAGTATAGGTATAGTTGTTGTAGCAATATGACATTAATTTTTGTGTTTCTTCAAAACGTGAAAGGTCCTCTTGGCTATCATGTTTAGCTCCTAAGACGATCGTGATCAAACGATGCCCGTCTTTATTGACTGTCGCAGCAAAACATGCACCAGCTGAATCAGATGTCCCTGTTTTCAAACCGTCAACTGGTAGTTCACTATAAGCCTTAGCTAAACCAGGTAACATCCAGTTCCAGTTTTCCATTTCAGTTTGATCAGTCCCGTTGTTGAATTTCATCCGAGTGATCTTAGTTGTCTTCAACACTTCAGGATAGTCCTTGATCAAACGTTGGCTCAAGATCGCCATATCTTTAGCGGAGAATTTGTTTTCCGCATCATCGGCAGCCCCAGGATATTTGCCATCCTTGACTTCACCGTTAGCTAAACCATTAGCCGTGTAAAGTTCAACATCTTTTAAGCCCATCTTCTTGGCTTCTTTACGCGCTAGATCGATAAAGTTCTTTTGCGTCCCGCCAACTGCGTCAGCTAAAGCCATCGCAGCTCCATTAGCTGAATAGATCAAAGTAGCTTGGTATAATTCCCGCACGGTATAGCTATGACCTTCCTTTAATGGAACATTGGAAAGCGTAGTATCTTGGCTGACTTCTTGCGCAGCCTTGCCGGGAGTCACTTTTTGATTCCACTTGAGTTTGCCATTATGGATCGCTTGCAATACCATGTAGGCGGTCATCAATTTTGACATGGACGCCACTGGTAAAGCTTGGTCAGCGTTTTTGGCATATAAAATTTGTCCTGTATTAGTATCGACCGCGATCGCTGCTTTAGCGTCGATTTGTAATGAACTGTCGGTATCAGCTGGCAAGGCTGTATCAGCTTTGCCAGTTGCCACTCCGAGTCCGCTAAAACTAATCACGGAAAATACGATCACAGCCGCTGCTAGAGCTGTGACTACTTTTTGTAAAGATTTTAAAAATGTCATCTTTCTAAGTTCCTCTCACTTAATCTCATCTATAAGAATACCCAAAATATCAAAACTAATCAATAAGAAACACGTCTTTTTCAGCTGACAATACTAAACCAGCTTTGAAGCCCAAAACACCTCAAAACTGGTCCAATATATTATCTTGTTACTGACGCACTAAACTGTCAGCATGCTTAATCGGAAAATGCATGATAAACTCTGTCAATTCGGCATCCGAAGTTACATAAATGTAGCCATGGTGTCTTTCGACGATACCTTGCGCGATCGCCAAACCCAGCCCTGAGCCCCCGGTCTCACGTGACCGCGAACTTTCAGCCCGATAGAACCGATCAAAGACCTGTTCTAATGATTTTTGCGGGATCGGTTCACCATCATTAGCGATCGTTACTTTGAGCTCTTTTTCACTCACCGGCATCGCTTTAAGATAGATATTCTTACCACCGGCTCCATATTTCAAAGCATTAGACACTAGATTGTTGAAGACCCGGGCTAATTTTTCACCATCAGCTTCGATCACCAATGGTTCAGCTGGAACATCGATATGGATCGCCATCCCTTTTTTGTTGGCCTCCAGTTCGTAACTAGCAGCCACCTGTTCTAACATCGCACCGATATCTAACTGTACGATGTTCAACGTTACACCTTCTTGTCTGACCTTAATATATTCAAACAGGTCATCGACTAAGGATTTCATCTGATTGGCTTTCAAAAAAGCTGTATGGGTATATTGCAATAATTCTTCATCATTATTGTATTGTTTATTTTCGATCAGGCCGAGATAGCCAATGATCGATGTCAGTGGTGTCCTGATGTCGTGACTGACATTGGTCACTAACTCAGCTTTTGAACGTTCGATCAGGCGCTCTTCTTCCATAGCATTGATCGTACTATCAACTAATGAATTGACACTTTCAACGACTCTTTGCATCTGACCACTTAGCTTGAATGGTATCCGATGATCAAAATGTCCCGAAGCAATATAGTGCAACTCAGCGATAACATGACGCAACTGCATCTGCCGGTAGCGCCGCATCAAACGCCAATAGACGATACCACAATCCGCAATGATCATCAAGGTGAATAAGCCCCCCCAACTCCAGACCTGGAGATCAGTCGGCCCTAAAAATAGCGACATCTTGATCTGGAAGATCCCATTTTGTAAACCCGGGTTATTCGAGATCTCCTGGTTAACGATCATAAAGATCGACATGTTGAGCAACAATAACAAGATGACCGTTACTATCCCTTCACCAAAGAGCTCACTTTTTTCCCGGGCTGTCAATGAAAATTTCATCCGCTCACCTCATCAGCTTACCTAACGTGATTCTATCTTATAACCTACGCCCCAAACCGTTTGGATAACTTTTTCGCCACCAGTAGCTTCTTCGATCTTATCGCGCAAGTGGCTCACATGGACCATAACTGTTTTAGCTGAAACAACGGACTCCTGTTGCCAAACACGTTCAAAGATCTCATCTGCTGAAAAGACACGGTTAGGATGACTAGCCAAGAGATATAAGATCCCAAATTCTAAGGCTGTCAATGAGATCTCCTTACCGTTGACCGTTTCGACTTCATGGGAATCTTTTTTGATGATCAAAGAACCCACTTCGATCTGATCAGGCTCGTTATTTTTTACTTCATGTTGTGAACGGCGCAATAATGATTTGACACGTGCCATAACTTCCAAAGGGTTGAATGGTTTGGTCACATAATCATCGGCACCTTGAACTAGGCATTGGATCTTATCAAGATCGTCTGTTTTAGCCGATAACATCAAGATCGGGATCTGGCTATCTTTTCGCACAGCTCGCACAACTGCCATTCCATCTAATTGAGGCATCATCACATCTAAGATCATCAGATCGATATCTGGGTTAGTATTGATCTTCGTGATCGCTTCTTTACCATTGTAGGCTTTTTCGACATCATAGCCCTCATTTTTAACATATATACTTAATAATTCAACGATATCTTTATCGTCATCGACAATTAAAATCTTCATAATGTCTGGTCTCCCTAAAGAAAACTTAATTATATTTTTATTTTACCAAATACTTTGCTAAATATACTTAAAGAAATTCGTAAAAATTACGACTATTTTACCCAAAATACTTGGTCATGAATAAAGTCAAACGGCCGATGTAAAGTATTCACTTCGGGTGGACGATCCAACTTAGCGGTTTGCCAAAATTGTGGTGAATTCGTCGCCCCCTTAGCTTCACCGATCACGATAAGATCACCGGACCAATGATGAGCACGCAAAAAGTCCAAAATAGCACGATCACAAGTCGTTTGCTCCGGTGCCCACTCTAAAATAATGTTATCTACCTGCTGATAATAGGTTTGGACCGCTACCAAGGCATCACACTGTTTGACATCACACCACGGGTGCGGGCGCGTATTATCTTGCGCTTGCCAATCAAAGTCATCGACCGCGATCACATTAGGTAGATTAGCCGCTAAAACAGCATTGCCACACATCACCACTAGTGTTTTCCCGGGCTTTAATCGCTGTTTGAAAGCCGCCAACCATGCCTGCGAAAAAACGTGCCAGATCCCAAAATTTTCGATCAGTACTTGGCGCAACTCATTTAAACAACTGACCAATTCAAACAACTCTGGGTGTTTAGTCATATGTAATTCAAGATAGTGGGTCGAAAAACTCAGCTTCGGCACTACTTGTGGGATTTCATGTCTACTATAGGCTGTAACTACGGCTTGGACTTGGGTGATCTTTTGGTGGACGGTGGTCAAATTACCACACATCCGGTCATAATATCGTAACCTAGCTAAATACTCATGCCATTCCATCAAACAACTTCCTTATCCAATAAGCTAAAAAAAGACCCAAATGACGCGCGGGTCATCGGGTCTTTACTTGGCTCACACTTCTTAAACCTATTATAACAAAATTATTCTTAAATCAAATCTAAAACACTTACCTTTTTAGACCAGGCACAACCCTTGAGCCTGGATCGCAGCCATTATCTCATCTCGCGAGCTCTTCTGGGTTGCCAATTTATTTGAACCGATCTGGGTGGTAAATTCATCCACGCGACGGTTAGTATCACGCAGATCATAGTATTGGTGGACTGATTTATCGTAGTCTTCAAACTCAGCCAAGGGAAAATCAGCGGGATATTTATCATCAAAGACTGTAAATTCTAGGGGCAAACGCGGCTTTAATTGAGGACTTTGAGCCGGATGACCTAGTTGGAGCCCTAATACCGGATATGTCAATTTAGGCAACTCTAGCACCTCGACCAATTTTTTAGGTTCATTATTGATGCTCCCTAAGACGACTCCCCCTAAGCCCATGCTTTCAGCCGCTAACAGCGCATTTTGAACGGCTAAAACCGTATCATTGACTGCTTGAAAAAAGAGATCGGCAGTCTGTAGACGAGCGATATCTTTTCCCAAGTGCTGTCTGATCTTAGCATTGCGATTTAGATCAGCTAAAAAGATCAATAGCTCGCCATTGCCTCCGACATAGTCTTGTTTGGCGATCTCACTTATCGCCTTGCGCTTTACTTCATCTGTGATCCGCAAAATACTGAACTGTTGCAGAAATTGGCTAGTCGAGGTATGCCTTACCGCTTCATAGATCGCAGTAAGTTGTTCTTTAGCGAGCGGTTCTTTTTCAAAAGCTCGGATACTTCGATGGTTCAATTGCGTCTTTAACGTTTCATTAGTAATTTCCATCCACTTCACCTGCTTACTTTAAGTAATTAAAAGGTACTATACCACTTTTGGGGGAGAAATACAAATTCACACCCGAAACAGGTACATATAAGATAAGGACACGAAATAGCGACGATTTACCATATACTCCCGAGCTATATAGTGGAAACGTGTTCGCCAATGTAACGCCTAGTGAATAACAAGGGCTTCACCAAGCTGCAAGAAAACACATCATGGCAAAGCCCTTGTTATTCATACGGCGCTGAGCGCATTGGCTCACACTCTATCTTATTTGTCCCTGTCCGCTGATCACGTACTTGGTCGTAGTCAAAGCTTCTAAGCCCATCGGTCCACGCGCATGTAATTTTTGCGTCGAAATACCGATCTCGGCTCCAAAACCAAAGACAAAACCATCCGTAAAACGCGTCGAAGCATTGATATAAACACTGGAAGCATCAACTTCATTTACGAACCGTTGCCCATTTGCATAGCTATCCGTCACGATCGCTTCAGAATGCTTCGTATTGTGCGTGTTGACATGCACGATCGCCTCTGTTAAAGTATCAACGACTTTTACTGCTAAAATATAGTCATTATACTCTGTATCCCAGTCGCGTTCAGTTGCTGGAACGGCTGCATCCCCTAAGATCTCACAAGTCCGGGCATCTCCACGTAACTCGACATTATACTTAGCCAATGCTTTTGCGACTTGAGGCAAGAACTCTTCGGCCACATCTGCATGAACGACCAAAGTCTCGGCCGCATTGCAGACAGATGGACGTTGGCACTTAGCGTTGACTACGATCTTTTCGGCCATTGCTAAGTCTGCTTGACTATCTACATAAACATGACAATTTCCCGCTCCCGTTTCGATCACGGGCACAGTTGCTTTTTGAACGACGGTTTGGATCAAACGCGCGGAACCACGTGGGATCAAAACATCTAAATAGCCATTCAGTTGCATGAATTTTTCTGCTACTTGGTGCGATGTTTCTGTGATGATCTGGATCGCTTCTTTAGCGATACCATTTTCAACTAAGACTTGTTGTAAGACCTCAGCCAATTTGATGTTTGTTGCTAAAGCTTCCTTACCACCACGTAAGATCACCGCATTACCTGATTTAAAACACAACCCTGCCGCATCGACTGTCACATTTGGACGAGCCTCATAGATCATCCCCACGACTCCTAAAGGTACTCGACGTTGGACGATCTGAAGGCCATCTTGATTGATCCAACCTTTATCGACATTTCCGATTGGATCTGGCAAAGCCGCGACCTGCCTTAAACCTTCAGCAATATCTTTGATCCGTGCTTCATCTAAAGTCAAACGATCAACAAAACTGGATTTCATCTCAGTTGCTTTTTCTAGATCGACTTGGTTAGCTGCAATAATCGCAGCTGTATTATCTACTAAAGCTTGCGCCATCGCTTTTAAGATCGCATTTTTTTGTTCAGTGCTCAGCTGTGCTAATTTAAATGCCGCTTCTCTTGCAGCAATTCCCATTTTTTCCAAATCAAGTGCCATTATTTTTCCTCCTTTACAAATAGCGTCCCTAAAGGTTCACCTTTAACGAGATCAAAAATGATCGCTGGGTCTTGCCCGTTAGCTAAGATCATCATCTTGTCATTTTCAAGCATTCTTTGAGCTGCTTTCAACTTGGTCATCATCCCGCCAGTTCCAAATTTAGAACCTTTGCCACCGGCTGCTTCTAAAGCTGTCTCATCGATCTTTGTGATCCGCTCAAATAGTTTAGCATCACTGTACTTTCGCGGATTCTTATCAAAGAAACCATCGATATCGGATAACATCACCAAAAGATCGGCATCCACGATCGAAGACACGATCGCTGAAAGTTGGTCGTTATCACCAAACTTAGTATGATGATCCATCTCATCGACAGCGACCGTATCATTTTCATTGACGATCGGGATCACACCCCATTCCAATAAGCTATTGAACGTATTCAAAGCATTTTGGCGACTCAAAGGGTATTCTAAAACGTCATGCGTTAACAAGATCTGTCCGATCCGTTGACCGTAAAGTGAGAAACGTTGTTGATACACTGACATCAAGCCACTTTGTCCGATCGCTGCTAACGCCTGTTGAGCTGGGATCGATTCGGGTCGTTCGTGCAAGCCCACTTGTCCCATCCCAACACCGATCGCCCCAGAAGAGACTAGAACGACTTGTTTACCGTCATTGACAAGACCGGTCAAGACATAACACAATTGGTCAATGGCATGGAAATTCACTTTACCGTTGGGGTGAATCAAGGTGCTTGTCCCCACTTTAACTACGATCCTTTTTGCATCAAGCTGGCGTTTTTTTGCCATGTTTTTTCCTCCAAAATAAAATTCTTGATTTAATTATACTATATTTTGTGCTAACTGTTTTCTTTGAGTTTCTTAGTCTTTTGATTTTGATCTGGCTCTAAGACATAGCGATCAAGCAATTCAATGATCTGATCATTTTGTGGCAAGTCAGAATGCTGGGCATCTTTTCCCGTCACCGTGATCTGCGTAAAGTGCTTCACGATCCCCTGGTAGATGTATTTTCCCGCTTCAACACTGCGCTCGGGAACTAAGCCATCAGAGTCATAGGTCTCAGTCCCAGCAACAGTATAGACTGAAAGGTCAGTCGGGAGTTTCTTGCGATTTTTGATAAAATCAGCCAACATTTGCGTCTTTCGTTGTAATGACGTTTCCGAGAAGTTATACGGCGTTCCGACCGTCATCAAGACTTTTGCTTGAATATCATATTTAGGCAGGTAATTTTCTAAAAAGGCCGTATAGATCAGGCCACCATTGGAATGCCCAAATGCTTTGAAGTTATTGAATTCGTACTGTTCACTTAACTGCTTGAAAGCTTTATCAAACATTTTGGCCTGCTTTAAGATATTGCTGTAACCATCTTTGTTGTTCTCAAAACCGACCACGATAAACGGCTCATTATCTTTAGCGTTGATCTTGCCCGAATACTTGACCGTGCCATCGTTGTAGACTTTGACTTTTAACAAACTGTGCTTTTTTTGGCTCCGACTGTTGATCTTTTTGATCAGGGCGTCAAAACGATTTTCGGTAGCCGAACTTCCGGGGATCATGATCACTGGTGACAGGCGTGAATTATGCCACCGAGCCAGATCTTTAACATTTTGCCGCGCCCAAATAAATGATGGGAGCGCTAGACTAAAAAGGATCAACAACACCAGTAATGTTATCCCCATGCCACGCTTATTGATCTTCATTTAACTCACCTGCTCTCTTGCAATCATTATCTAAAGCCCCAGCGATCTTCTCTGCAAATCTGACAAAGGGTATATATAACAAGATATCGCATAATAACAAACCAAAAGTAAAGATCAACACGCCCCAAGAACCATTTGTCCCGATAAAAGCGTATAAAACACCTGGTGTCGTCGTCAAAACCGGATAAACCGCTGGGGGGACTAAGCCACATAAGAGAGCCAAGCCCCCGATCACCATATTAAATAACGGGATCACCAAAAATGGCAGTAAATAAAACGGATTGAACAATACCGGTAAGCCGATCATAAAGGCGACATTCGTATTGAACATGCTTGGAATAACGGTCCAATTCGCTAGTTTACGCGTATTTTGGCGCTTCGCTACTAAAAAGATCGCTAAGACCAAGCCTAAAGTCGCCCCCGTTCCCCCTATGGCGCCATAACTAAAATACAAGGTGTTGGCATTGAATTTTTCAGGAACTTTAGCTAGATTATTATGGCTCAAAGCATAACTCAAATTCTTCAACGCACTTTGATCACTATCAAAGGTATTTCCCGTATATGGCCCACTTAGCCCTAGCCACGCAAGTAATAACGTGATACTAGCAAAGAACATGACGGGCCAAAAACCGCTTTGCTTAGTTGCTTGGCCTTGTAGCCAACTTCCGACTTCCTCAAAGATCTGATACTTGAATAATAAGCCTAGTAAAATATTGCAGACTACCGCAAACAATAAGGTAAATGTCAACGGCAACAACCCTTTAAAAGAGCGACTCAAAAGTTCTTGTCCATGCTCAGTCCCTTTAATAGTCGGACCACTCAAATATTTAAAGACCCAGCCCACACAATAACCCACGGCTAGACCTAAAATTAACCCGGGAAATCCCAAGAGATCGAGGCGGAAATTAAATTGGCCGTTATTGCCCGTTGTGCGTTGATAACAGATCGCTAAAAAGACCAACAAACCGGTCAAACCGGCCAATTGTTCATCACGTTTAAAAAACTGGGCGGTGTATTTAGCCGAAACGCCCGCCGCTAACAAAGCGATCACCCCCGCAGTCAGCATATAGATACTGCCAAATAACTGGTTGGCAGCGCGATAATGTGGTAACCACTTGCTGATCTGGATCAAATTTCCGAGATAGCCATCGGGATGTAGTAACGAAAATTCGATCACTTGTGCAAAACTTCCCAATAGAATAAATGGAAATAACACTGCAAATGTGCGCTGAATTATTCTAAAAAAAGACCATTTGCGAATTCTTAGACCTAAAGCAATAATTCTTTGTTCCATCGCTCTTTCCCCCAAAAGTTCATTCTTTGTTCTAGTATAGCCTAATTTATGCTGCTTTAACATATGTAGCACGCAAAAGAAATCTTGCATTTTTTAGCAATTACGGTATATTAGATAACGTTGCTTTAAATCAATTTATATTGTGAGGTATTTTTCAGTGAAAACTGCATTAGATAACTTTTTTGATCTGACTGGTCTTAAAACCAACGTCAAGCGTGAGATCCTCGCTGGTTTTACGACCTTCATCTCAATGGCATATATTTTATTTGTCAATCCTGAGATCTTAGGCGCTTCTGGCATGGACAAAGGCGCGGTCTTTACCGCAACTGCTCTAGCTAGTGCGATCGGTTGTTTATTGATGGGGCTGTTAGCCAAATATCCGATCGCTACTGCTCCAAGTCTTGGGATCAACGCCTTTTTTGCTTATTCAGTTTGTATCGGGATGAACATTCCATGGCAAACAACTTTAGCTGGGGTCTTCGTAGCTTCGATCATCTTTTTACTGATCACCGTTTTTAAATTACGTGAATTGATCATCGATGCGATCCCAGCTGATCTAAAAGCAGCGATCTCAGCTGGTATCGGCTTATTTATCGCCTTTATCGGACTCCAGGGTGGTGGCTTGATCGTCGCTAACAAATCTACACTCGTTGGCTTAGGAAGCTTTTCTGGCTCGACTTGGGTCACAGTCTTTGGCTTGATCGTCGTTTCGATCCTAATGGTCATGCGAGTTCCAGGGGCTATCTTTATCGGGATGGTCCTTTCAGCGATCTTTGGCATCGCAACAGGTAATATTCAAATGCCCCATGCTTTTGTCGCACCGGCACCAAGCATGGATCAAACTTTCTTAGTTGCATTATCGCACTTAAAAGATATCAATACACTGCAAATGTGGGTCGTAGTGATCACTTTTTTATTGGTCACCTTCTTTGATACAGCTGGAACTTTGATCGCCTTAGCTCAACAAGCTGGCTTCTTACAAAATAACAAGATGCCCCGCGTTGGGAAAGCTTTGATGTCAGATTCAACTGCCATGCTCTTTGGTTCGCTTTTTGGAACTTCTCCAGTGGGCGCTTATGTTGAATCTTCCGCCGGGATCGCAGTTGGGGGCCGTTCCGGTTTGACCGCGGTCACGACTGGGATCTGCTTTATCTTAGGCCTATTCTTTTCACCGCTTTTGACAGTGGTAACTTCACAAGTTACCGCTCCTGCTTTGATCATCGTCGGTGTTTTGATGGCACAAAGTATGGCTCGCATAACTTGGACTAAACTTGAGATCGCGATCCCAGCCTTCTTGACCGTAGCTGGAATGCCACTGACTTACAGTATTTCAGACGGATTAGCCCTTGGCTTCATCGCTTATCCGATCACGATGATCGCAGCGCGTAAAAGTAAAGAAGTACCTGCTTTGATGTATGTTTTATTCTTTGTCTTTGTGATCTTCTTCTGGGTCTTAAATATCGAAAAATAAACAAAATGGACACTCTTAAAACGAGTGTCCATTTTGTTAACTATCGATCAGCATTCGTCTTTTTATTGACCCTAAAAACACTGTCTAAAATGTAAAGCAACGGGCCACCGCCTACCAAACAAATGATCAGAAAGATGATCATTTTAGGCGTTGTTAAGAATTGTAAAAAACTAGTCTCACGATCTCCCCAAAACCAAAGGCCAAATGGAATTGCCAGCGCTTCTGAAAGAGGGAAGATGACGTAGCGTTTATTTTCTTTGATCCCCCCGGCCAGCCACCATTTCCATAAGCGCCTCATTGGCTTCGCCTTCTTTCATATCTCTATTGTATTATGTCACGAAAAAATTAACTGTTTTTGTCAAATATCGCACTTTTCCATTCCTATTCGGGCTATCTGAGCGCTTAAGTATGAAATATTTCTTTACAGCACAAAAAATATGCCCAAACGTGTTCGCCGATCCAACGTCCAATAAATAAAAAGGCTCCTTCCACGATACAAGATCATGGGAGGAACCTCCTTATTTACGCGGGAATGACCGCACTGTCTTACACGCTAAGACTTTTATTTTTCGTAGCTGGCAGCTTTAGCTTGATACATTGCGATCTCATCTTCAGAACAACGAACATAATGTCCCGGTGTGATCTCATGTAACTTGCGTGGCTTACCTTGCTTATCGTCTTCGATCGAAGCATCGTATTCTTTTTGCTTACGATTGCGTTCAAACTCTGGATCTGGTTCAGGCACAGCTGAGATCAAACTAGCTGTGTAATCATGCAATGGCTTGTTATAAACATCATCTGCTGGGCCCACTTCCAACAAACGACCATAGTGCATAACACCGATCCGATCTGAAATGTACTTCACCATGGAAAGGTCATGCGCGATGAAGAGATAGGTCAGACCCTTTTCTTCTTGCAATTCCTTCAATAAGTTGACGACCTGCGCTTGGATCGAAACGTCCAACGCTGAGATCGGTTCGTCAGCGATGATAAAACGCGGTTTGACCGCTAAAGCACGTGCGATACCGATCCGTTGGCGTTGCCCACCTGAGAATTCGTGGGGATAACGACTGGCGTGATCTTTGTTCAACCCAACTGTTTCTAAGAGCTCTTCGACTTTAGCCCGGCGCTCTTCTTTATTTTTAGCGAGGCCATGGATATCGATCCCTTCGGCGATGATATCTTCGACCGTCATCCGGGGATTCAAAGAAGCATATGGATCTTGGAAGATCATTTGCATTTCACGGCAAAATTCAAGGTGATCTTTACGTGAGGTCAACTTGCTGACATCTTTACCGTCAAAGAGGATCTGACCGTCTGTTGGTTCATACAAATGGATCACACTTCGACCAGTCGTGGTCTTACCGGAACCTGATTCACCAACTAAGCCAAATGTTTCCCCTTCAAAAATGTGGAAACTAACATCATCAACGGCTTTGACCATGCTAGGCTTACCCACGCCGAAGTATTGTTTTAAGTGCTTGACTTCAAGCAATTTTTTGCGTTTTTCTGGCATGTTAAATTCCTCCTGGTCTATTCAGCATCCGCATGCTTCATCGCTTCTGCACGCCGATTTTTTGCAACTTCTTCTTGTTCTTGGATCTCACGCCAGATCTCAGCCCGACGCATGATCTCTGCTGGCGGCTCGATCTGGGGTGCATCTGGATGCAAAAGCCAAGTAGCTGCATAATGCGTATCTGACACCTTAAAGAATGGTGGTTTCTTTTGCGCATCGATCTTCATCGCATATGGATTCCGAGCTGCAAATGGATCACCTTTTGGCGGATCTAAGAGATCTGGTGGTGTCCCTGGGATCGCTTCAAGTTTGGTACTTGAAAGAGTCGGCATCGAGTTCAACAAGCCCCAAGTATATGGATGTTTTGGATTGTAGAAGATCTCGTCTACCGTTCCATATTCAACGATCTGCCCCGCATACATTACGGCGACCCGGTCAGCCATCCCAGCAACCACACCTAAGTCGTGCGTGATAAAGATGATCGAAGTCTCGATCTTAGCTTGCAATTCTTTCATCAAGTTCAAGATCTGAGCTTGGATCGTTACGTCCAAAGCGGTCGTTGGTTCGTCAGCGATCAAGATCTCTGGATAACATACCAAAGCGATCGCAATCACGATCCGTTGGCGTTGCCCACCTGAGAATTGGTGAGGATAGTTATTGAAGCGTTTTTCAGCATTGGTGATCCCAACTAATTTCAAGATCTCTAATGCTTGCGCCATTGCTTTTTTCTTATCCATATTCTTATGGACCATCAAAGGTTCCGCAATTTGGCGTCCGATCTTCATCGTTGGATCAAGCGAAGTCATCGGATCTTGGAAGATCATTGCGATATCTTTGCCACGGATCTTTTGCATCTCTTTTTCAGATTTCTTCAAGAGATCTTGTCCTTGGAACATGATCGAACCACCAACTACTTCAGCATTACTTGCTAATAAGCCCATAATACTCTTAGTTGTGACCGATTTACCTGAACCGGATTCACCTACGATGGCTAACGTTTCACCTTTATTCAAATGAAAACTCACATCGCGAATGGCTTTAACATCACCCGCATAGGTATGGAAATTGATTTTAAGGTTTTTAACATCTAAAATTCGTTCAGCCATACTACAACCTACCTTCTAGTTTTTGGATCAAATGCATCGCGGAGACCATCACCTAACAAGTTAAATGAGATCATCAACACACACAAGACGATCGCTGGATACCACATTTGATATGGTAAGAATTGGAAATTCTTTTGCCCTTCATTCAACAATACCCCAAGGGAAGTTTCTGGGGCTGAGATCCCGATCCCGATAAAGCTCAAGAAAGCTTCAAAGAAGATCGCAGTTGGGATCGTGTACATCGTTTGGATGATGATGATACTTGATAAGTTTGGCACCAAGTGTTTCCAAGCGATCTTAGTTGGGGATTGCCCTAAAGTCCGCGCCGCCAAAACATATTCTTGACTCTTTAACTGGAGCGTCTCGGCCCGGATCATCCGCGCCATCGTCGTCCAACTAGAGATCGCGATCGCCAAAATGATCGATCCGATACCTGGTTTGAAGACCACCAACATCAAAACAACGATAACTAAACTTGGGATGGAGGAGATAACTTCAATGATCCGCTGCATCACGTTATCCGTCCTGCCACCCTTCCAACCCGATACGATCCCGTACGTGACCCCGATCGTCAAGTCAAAGAAGGTAGCAACTAAAGCAACGATCAAGGAGATCTTGGTCCCATAAACGATCCGTTGCGCCAAGGAGCGCCCTAAGTAGTCAGTACCCATAACAAAGTATTTGTCTTTGGATACGCCAGCTTGCGCATATTTATCGACCCAAACATCGCCAACTTTAGCCTTACCATTGAACCCATTGATATTTACACCAGGGATCTTAGCTGGTAAGTTAGCATATTGTGGTTGTGATTTGACCAAAGTATCGCGGTTAACAAATGGTGTCGAACCAAACGCTACAACGATCATAAATAAAATGATAAAGAGCGAAATGACCGCCCCTTTATTCTTCTTCAAACGGCGCCATGCATCTTGGGTAAACGTCAAGGAAGGCGCAGCAATTTTTTCAGCATCAAGCTCTTCTTTTACTTCTAAAGCTTGAAAATCTTCTGGTCGTAATTTCATTTTTTCTTCCATAAAGCTTAGCCCTCGTTTCCAGCAAGTCTGATCCGCGGATCAATGATACCGTAGATGATATCCGTCAATAGGATAACCGCTACAAGTCCCGCAGAAAATAGCATCGTAACACCCATGATCGTTGGGTAGTCGTTAGTCATGATCGATTTAACGAACTGTTCCCCGATACCAGGGATCGAGAAGATATTTTCGATGACCATCGAACCTGTCATCAACGCAACCGTATATGGCCCGATCAAAGTTACTAATGGGATCAAACTGTTGCGCAAAGCGTGATGGTAAACGATCTGGAACTTGCTCAACCCTTTAGCCTTGGCAAGCTCGATATAATCAGAATTTAGCACATCGACCATCCCAGTTCGCATAAACCTAGATGTTTCAGCCAGTGGCCCTACACCGAGCGCGATCGTTGGTAAGACTGTATAGGCAAAGCCACCCCAATCAGCGATCGGGAACCAGCCAAGTTTCAAAGCGATATAGTATTGAAGTAAAACAGCTAACACGAAGTTTGGTACTGATTTACCGATGATCGATAGGATCGTAACACCAGTATCGATCCAAGTGTTGCGGTTGATCGCAGCAATCGAACCAAAGATGATCCCAAAGAAGACCCCAAAGATCATCGCTTGGATCCCCAATTGAGCTGAAGCCCCGATCCGGCTTGAGATCAAATAGGAAACTGGTTGATTACTAAATTGGAATGATGTTCCCATGTCACCATGTAACATCCCTCCAATATAGAGTAAATATTGCATCCAGATCGGTTTATCCAAACCATATTGTTGGTTCATGATCGCAATCTGTTCGGGTGACATTTTTTCTTGGTTTGAATATGGCGTCCCGGGCATGAGCTTCATCAAAAAGAAGGTGATAGTTGCCACTAAAAATAGCGTCAACGCCATATAGAAAACCCTTTTTAACAGGTATTTCTTCATATCGTATATCCTCTCGTTTCTGAGATGTCTTTTTTGCCAAACAACGCAGGATAGTTAGTCCTGCGTTGTTTGATATTTTAAATCATTTTAAGTCTGATCTTATCTACCGTCAACTAAAAACTAGTTACCTGAGATGTAAGCTTCCTTAAAGTTGTAGTTTACACCAGCAGAGTTAAAGATAACATTTTTCACGGAAGGTTTTACCATCCATGGTTTTGTACTTTGGTAAAGCGGAATAACACCTTGATCGTCCATCAAGATCTTTTCAGCTTGCACTAAATCATCCCAACGCTTAGCTGGATCATTAGCATCAGTTGTCTTAGAAGCTTCGATCAAGCGATCGTATTCTTCATTCTTCCAACCACCAGCATTTTGGGAGTTATCAGAAGTCATCAAGTCTAAGAAGGAGATAGGGTCAGCAAAGTCAGCACCCCAACCGGAAACAACGACGTCAAAGTTCTTTTGTTCTGTCCGTGCTAAACGTGTCTTGAATGGTACGTTAGAAACAGTAACTTTGACCTTATCTGAGCCAAATGTTTCAGTGATTTCACTTTGTAAGAATTCCGTTGCCTTCTTAGATGTATCAGTATCATCACCTAAGATAGAAAATTCGATCTTATCTTGGCCAACTTCTTTGAGACCTTCTTCAAAGAGCTTCTTAGCGTCTTTTTCATTATACTCAACCGCTGATTTTACATAAGCTGCGTCAACGAAATCTTTACCATTACGTTCAGCTAAGTCACTGGAGACAAATCCCTTAGCTGGTGTAGAAGCACCCGCTAAAACTTGTTTAACGTATTGTTCACGATCGATCGCTTTAGAGATAGCTTGACGGATCTTAGTGTTAGCAAATTCAGCTTTTTGTTCGTTAAGTTGTAAGTAGAATACGGAAGCTTCCTTACGGTCTGTATAACCAGTTTGGCCCTTGAGCTGACGTGCTTGTTCAGCCCCTAAAACAGTTGCATCCACTTTACCAGATTGGTATAAGTTGTAAGCTGTTGTTGTAGACTTATTAACTTTATAGTTGATCTCGTCTAACTTAACTTTGCTCTTATCCCAATAGTTCTTGTTCTTAGCTAAAGTCCAGCTAAGGTTTGTCCCTGTCCAATCTTTCAAGACAAATGGACCATTGTAGACCATGTACTTGGAAGCTGTCCCGTACTTGTCGCCGTATTCTTCGACCACTTTTTGATTTTGTGGGAAGAATACTGGGAAGCCCATCAATAACTTGAAGTATGGTACTTGCTTATCAAGTGTTACGACTAATTTATGGTCGCCGTCAGCTTTGATCCCTAATTCACTAGGTTGCTTTTTACCATCCATAATGTCCTGTGCATTAGCTACACCGTCAAAGAGGTAAGCATATTGTGAACCAGTCTTAGGGTCGACTGTGCGTTGCCAAGAATAAACGAAATCTTTGGCAGTTACAGGATCACCGTTAGACCACTTAGCGTTCTTACGCAAAGTAAAAGTATAGGTCAAACCATCATCAGAGACCTCTGTCTTCGTTGCGATCCCTGGTTCGATCTTAGAGTTCTTACCTAAGCGATAAAGACCCTCCATCGAATTATTCAATTGGTTAAAACTAACAGTGTCTGTTGCTTTGGAAAGATCCATCGATGGCAACTCTGCACTTTCGCTCCAGTTGAGCACTTGCTTGTCGCTGGCACTATTATCTGAGCTCTTGCCACAAGCAGCGAGAAAAACAGCTGACAACGCCACAACAGCGCCCGCTTTGGCTAATTTAGCTAATTTCATAGATTCACAACTCCTTAATAATTACTTAATGGCTCTAAATTACATCCTACTTTAATAACTTTTGACTTAAATAATATATGATAACGAAATTAAAATCAAGTGTTTATTCTAATTCAAAACGTATAAATTTATATATATAAAATTATATCTCATTCAAAAAAGTTGATATATCAACGATTTTTCCATTTATTTTAGCTAATTTTTGTCTAAATTTTTTTGGTAATTCGGAAATATTTCCATTTAAACCTAAATTAGAGACACGATAATTCGGAATGTGCAATTAACCAAAACTGAATTCAAAGAAAGCATTTTCTCATTTATACTCCGCCCCGACTAATTTACTAGTACAGTGGTATAATTTTAGTAATATCACTTGATCAAGGAGGATCTTTATATGACACCAGTTATCATTGCGGGTATCGAAAATGAACAAGAAAATTTTGACTATACGATGGCAGAACTAGCTTCTCTAGCTGAGGCTGCCAACATGGAAGTCACCCGCCAGTTCAAACAAAAACTCGAACGTCCGATCGCTGCTACTTACCTAGGCAAAGGTAAAGCTGAAGAGATCAAAACGGCTGGGGCAGTGACCGACAGTCAGATCTTGATCTTAAACGACGAATTGACACCCACGCAGATCCGGAATTTAGAAAATATCACCGAAATGCGCGTTTTAGATCGCACAGCCTTGATCTTAGAGATCTTTGCAGCGCGGGCTAAGACCAAAGAAGCCAAACTCCAAGTCCAAGTGGCTAAACTGCAATATCAATTGCCCCGGTTGCATACTGGGCTTACCGATAAACTCGACCAACAAACGGCCGGAAACGCTGGTGGTGGCTATACTAACCGTGGGGCGGGTGAAACTAAGCTCGAATTGAATCGCCGGGTGATCGAAAAAAAGATCAGCGCTTTGAACAAAGAACTCAAAACGATCGACAAAGAACATCAGACCCGTCGTAAACAACGCCAACGCTCTGGGATCAAGACGGCAGCGTTAGTCGGCTACACCAATGCCGGAAAATCGACTACGTTAAATGGACTCCTTCGGCTATTTGGTGAAACAGAAAACAAAGAAGTCTTTGAAAAAGATATGCTTTTCGCCACTTTAGATACATCTGTTCGCCGTCTCCGTTTTGATGACAACAAAGAGATCTTGCTAAGCGATACGGTCGGTTTTGTCTCCAAATTGCCACACCAGTTGGTCAAAGCCTTTCGGACAACTTTAGCCGAAGCTGCCAACGCCGATCTCTTAGTTCAAGTCGTCGATCTTTCCGATGACCACTACCAAGAGATGATCGAAACGACTGAAAAAACTTTGGCCGAGATCGGTGTAACTGACATCCCGATGCTTTATGTTTTCAACAAAGCAGATAAGCTTGCTGTCAGCTACCCTAGCTTAGCTGGCAGAGAATTGACCTTCAGTGCCCAAGATGACGAATCGTTAAAAGCACTAGCTGAACTATTGAAACAAGAGCTCTTCAAGGACTATCAGACGCATACGTATCTCATCCCATATGCCAAGGGAAATCTCGTTGAAGAACTCAATCAAAAGGCGACTGTGCTTGAAACTGAGTATCTCGCTGATGGGACTAAGCTCAAAGCCGAAGTTGCACCGGCTTTGGCTGGCCGTTTAGCTGAACATCAACTTGACTAAAAATAGACGTGTTTCTTCTTTTGTAAGGAAGAAATGCGTCTATTTTTTATCACATACCTATAAACATAAACGAATCAATAGTATTTCTTAGCTACTATTTCAAAAGCCAGCTACATCATGCCCACCTCAATTTATAGCCGATTTTGCTTAAAAAAATTATCTGAAATTCTAAAATAAACTTTCTTTAAAATCTAAAATATGCTAACTTTTATCTTAGATACTACAAAAAGGTTGGTAATTTATGAAAAAAAATGAGCAAGTTCACTTAGATCGTTCGATCAATCTATTTTCCGCATTAGCGTTAGTGATCGGGACCGTTATCGGCTCTGGGATCTTCTTTAAACAAGCTTCTGTTTTAAGCTACTCCCATTCGACGACCATGGCTTTACTTGCTTGGTTCTTCGGTGGCGTTTTGACATTGACCAGTGGCTTGACGATTGCCGAGATCGGCTCTCAAATGCCGCAAACTGGTGGCTTATACATTTACATGCACAATCTTTACGGTAAAGTTTGGGGCTTTTTATCCGGCTGGATGCAGATCACTGTTTATGGGCCTGCTGTCATCGCCGCGTTAGGTTCGTATTTGGCGATCTTGTTACAAGCCTTCTTTGGCTTTCCCGCTAGCTATACACCTTTTGTCGGAGTCTTATCCGTTGTTTTGATCTCTGGCTTTAACTTCTTATCTAACCGCTATGGGTCTGCACTACAGATCGTTACGACATTATGTAAGTTAGTTCCGATCGCTGCGATCATCATTTTTGGTCTGCTCTTTGGTGATCAAAATGCCGTGGGTCAAGTTTTAGCCGAACGATCATCTAGTGTGGCGGGTAATTTTGGGGTCGCAATTTTAGCAACATTATTTGCTTATGATGGTTGGATCTTGATCGCTAATATGGGTGGTGAGATCAAAAATCCTCAAAAGATCTTGCCACTCGCGATCGTTTTAGGTCTGTCAGCAGTATTGATCATCTATGTTTTAGTTTCTTACAGTATTTTCAAAACGATGCCGGCTGAGATGATCGCTCGCTATGGTGAAAATGCTACCCCACACTTTGCGGAAATGGCATTTGGCAAGATCGGGGGTAAGATCTTAAACATCGGGATCATCATTTCGATCGTCGGCTGTATGAATGGTAAAGTCATGACCATCCCACGGATCATGTATGCGATGGCTAAAAACAATGAGTTACCATTTTCCAAGCAATTAGCTTATCTCAACAAAACGATGCATACCCCAATGGTCTCGATCTCTGCGATCGCAGTCATCGCTTCCGGGATGATCTTGACCGTGGATGCTGATCGTTTGACTGAGATCTGTATTTTTACGATCTATTGTTTCTATGTAATGACCTTCTTTGGCGTCTTCAAATTGCGTAAAACAACGCCAAGAGCGAAACGACCATTCTCAACACCACTTTATCCCTTGACCCCGATCGTAGCGATCTTAGGAGCAGCGTTTGTCTTAGTCAGTGAATTATTCTCTGACCTAAGTGGCGTCGTGATCTCCCTAGTGATCGTCTTATGCGGTCTGCCGATCTATTATTATAAGAATAGAGTGTAAGGCAAAGTGGGAAATGCCGTATGAATAACGGGAATACCGCCGTGATGCGTGTTTTGCATCATGGTGGTATTTTTGTTATTCACTAAGCATTGCTTTGTCGCACACGTTTCAATAGGGTGTAAGAACTGACGGGTTGCACCGTACAGATAACTGAAAGATCGCCAGGATGCGCTTCTTGCATCGTGGCGATCTTTTTGTTATCTGCTAGGTGTTGTCAGTTCGCACACGTTTCGATAGAGTGTAAGGCAAAGCGGGAAATGCCTAGTGAATAGTAAGAGCCCGACCAAGATGTGTGTTTTGTATCATGGCCGGGCTCTTACTATTAGTGCTTATCAAATTTATTGCTGGTGATCAATTCGATCGTTTGATCCATCTTGGTGCGGTGATCTTTTTCATCTAAAAGTAGTGTCGTGATGATATCCACAATATAAGTCATCGCAAATTGCGAATTGATAAAGCGGACGTTATCCACAAAATTACTATTCTTGACTAAAAGTGCCAGATCACTCAATTGGTATAACGGACTATCCTCGATCCCGGTGATCGCGATCTATAATCAGATCACAACCCCAAAAGAACATTTGATCTTACCGGAATGCGGTCATGAAGATATGCATGTTGGGGTCAACGATCAAGTCTTTAACTGGTTATTTAAAACACAGATCACTGACTGCTAAATAAAGCGGGACTCACTACGATACACAGTGAGTCCCACTTTATTTATGTTATTTATCGCGGCGGCGACGTAAAGATATCTCAGCCGTTTCATCTGCTTTTTTTACCCGCTCGATATCTTCTCTGATCTCAGAGCCTAAATGAGCTGATTCCTCTTCTTTAGGTCGATATGCGATCTGGATCCCTAGTCTATATGGTTCATCTTTTTGCATCATCGTTGACCGACCGGCAAACTTATACGGCCCGCCAGTCAAAGCAACGGCAGCTAAAGAGAGACGATACCGCTTCAAGGCTTCGATCCCACGCAGTAAGCCCACTTGGGTCACTTCCCCGAGTTCTTGGCGCTCGATCTGATTGACGCCACCATAGACGAGTAATTTGCCATTGACCTCACGCAATTCATAATACGGCAAGGCTACGGGCTCATTTAGGGCAAAGAAACGGTCACCACTCTTTGCTTTTTTAAAGAGCTCTTTATCTTTTGCTCCCCCAAAATCAAGCTGGAGATACCCGACCTGTTCTAATTGAGCCACAACTTTTTGTAAATTTTCACGTTGCTTGTGGTTTGTCCGCAACGTTGATGGTAAAAATTCTTCATCTTTGAAGATCCCATTAGTCTGCATAAACCCTGAAGCTACCCCAGCATTTTCTGCAGCACGCGTGTCGGGGATCTTGACGCCCAACATTTTTTCAACTTTAGGCGAGATATCGAGCTTTGAGACCCGATCTTCCGTAAAGAAATATAAAATATTGAGATATGTGAAATACAGTAACGCTAAGAAAGCTAAGATAAACAGCAGACCACGAACGATAAAACCGTTCGCAAAAAAGCGGTAAGCAACGTAAAGCAAATAGAAATTACCTACACCCCCAACGATCGTATAGATCCGATTTTTGAGCGTGGCATTCATATTAAAATAACCAATATAACTATTGATCATCCCTAAAATACTAAACACATTCCTACCCCCTATTGCGCATTATTATCCTGCGTTGTATTGTTGTCATTAGTTTGCGCATTATTTTGTGCGCCATCTTGTTTGGTCGACTCACGCTCAGTTTGGTCAGTTTTTGCACTCGAGCTACTGCTTTGACGCGTGGTCGAACTTTGTGTTTGGCTATCATCTTGTGTCGTATCGTCTTCAACACTGCTTGATGTCTTAGCTGCTGAGCTTTCAGCCTCATCATCAGTCGTTGAAGACGAACTTGAACTGACTTTATCCGAACTTGAACTCTTATCCTCGTCATCACGCTCGCTACTACTTACTCGCTCACTATCTAGAGAGGTTGAGACCGAGCTGACACTGCTGGAGGAAACTTTTTCAACGGCTTTTCCTTCAGAGGTATGAGTCACTTTGTTGACCGCCACGTTGGTAGCCCCCAAGGCCAAAACGATCGACAGGATCGCAAATGGTGTCAACAAAGGTGGTGTACGATATGCCATTTTTACTACCCCCAATTTTTTCTTACTACTCTAATCCTACTACATCTGTGGACCTAGCTGTTTAAAGATTTGCTAAATTTTATTGTAACTTAGCACAGTTTGGACAAAGACCATAGAGTTCGAACCGGTGGCCTTCGATCACACAACCCTCCAATTGATCTTGAAAGATCGTCAAAGGGCACATCTTGACCTCACGCACGCGACCACAATTTTGACAGATGAAGTGGTGATGATGTAACCGATCAAAATCGCACTGGTATTTAACACAGGCTCCCGAAGGCTTATCCTTGGTCTCAATGATGCCTAATTCACTAAAATCCTTTAAATTCCGGTAAACAGTATTATAGCTCATCCCGGGATAGAGCTGTTTCATGTGCTCGGTCACTTGGGTAATACTGACATATTGTTCTTTAAAGCCACACAAGTACTCTAACAAGCTCCTTCTTTGCTTGGTGATCCGATAATGGTGACTTTGCAACACTCTGATCGCTTCATTGATCAATCCTATCCCCCCTAAAGAATAATTATTACTATTTAATATGATACCACGCTTTAAGATAAAATATCAGCCACAAGTTGTTCGAGTTTGGCATAGGTCTGCTGCAACTCGGCATTTTGTAGAACATGAGCTTTGGCACGTAATGCCGCGGGTAACTCAGCATCTCGCTTAGCCTCCTTGCTTGCCAGCCGTTGCTCGATCCTAGCCTTTTTATCACCTCGTGCATGCAAACGCTCGACTTGCACCGCCGTAGAAGGTAATTCTAAAAAAATGACCGTCAGTAACTCAGCGGGCAATTTATCTAAATAAGTCAAAACGCCCTTCGTGTCCAAAACTATCACCGCCCGCTTGTCATGCTTTAAAGCACGTTTCAGGCCTTCAAATGAAGAACCGTAGTAATTATCATCATAGGTAACGTACTCTAGATAGTGGTTATCAAAGAAAGTTTCTTGCGTTTCAAAATAATAATCTTTACCATCTCTTTCACCTTGTCGCTTTGGTCGCGTCGTATGCGTCACCACCTTGGTAAAGCCTAAATTCTCGGTCAAATACGCTTGGGCCGTCGTCTTGCCACTACCAGGGGCACCACAAATGATAAATAAATTTCCATCTAATGTTTCCAAAAAAATCACCTATTTACTCTATCTTAAACTAAACTTGATCCTTTTTTCTTGCAAAATAAAGGTATCCATTATAAAATTGTAAGCGTTGACAGATGCTATATCTATTTTTTTAGATACGATATTGCTGTCAACTTTATTCTATACTTAATGGAGGGGTATTACTATGGAATTTGGCGAATTTTCAAAAGCAAACTACTCGATTTCTCTGGATACAAAAAGCCAACTTTTCAGTGCCCGCTCAAATGATAACCCTAAATTTGAAGCAACGGGCGTGACGATTCAAGATGCACTCTCTGAATTGTCGAAGTTAGACGCTAAGATCCGCTTATAATCGTAGTTAATTAGAATATTCAACCTTGAGGCCACAATTTGATCGTGGCCTCTTTTTATTGAAAACTAATTGACATTTAATAATACAACCCTTATTATAAAGTAATTAATATTATGCAAAGAGGTATCTTATCTATGAGTATTAAGGAACGCGTCTTCAAGAAAGAAAGTTTAGATCGTTATTTGTCTGAAGACCGCAAGTTTAACAAAACGCTTAGTGCTAAAGATCTTATCTCAATGGGGATCGGAGCCGTGATCGGTACGGGGATCTTCATCTTGCCTGGGACTGTTGCAGCCCTTCACAGTGGACCAGCGATCACGATCTCCTTTGTGATCGCAGCGCTCGTTTGTTCAACTGCTGCAATGTGTTACGCTGAATTTTCTTCTGCTTTACCGATCGCCGGCAGTGCCTATTCATTTGGTAATGTCGTCTTCGGTGAAATCGTCGGTTGGTTTTTAGGCTGGGCTTTGATCTTAGAGTATATGCTGTCTGTTGCTGCGGTCTCGACTGGTTTTTCCGCCTATTTCAATTCCCTATTAGCCGGCTTGGGGATCCACTTGCCGAAAGCGATCACGGGGCCTTTTGATCCAGCCAATGGGACTTTTATCAATCTTCCGGCTGTTTTGATCGTTTTATTTATCGCCTATGTACTTTCACGTGGCTTACGGACTTCGATGACGATCAACTCGATCTTTGTGATCATCAAGATCGCTATCATCATCTTATTCCTATTGGTCGGAATGTTTTACGTCAAACCGGCAAACTGGGATCCATTCATGCCATTTGGGACTAAAGGTGTCCTAGTTGGCGCAGCTCAAGTCTTTTTTGCTTATCTTGGCTTTGACGTGGTCGCTTCTTCGGCAGCTGAAGTCAAGGAACCCGCTAAAAATATGCCTCGTGGGATCATTGGAACATTAGCGATCTGTACCTTACTTTATATCTTAGTTTCGATCGTCTTGACCGGGATGATCTCTTATACTAAGTTAAACGTCGCTGATCCCGTTTCCTTTGCGCTTTATGCCGTTAAACAAAATTGGGTCGCAGGGATCATCTCAGTCAGTGCCTTAGCTGGGATGTTCACGATGATGGTAACGATGGTCTACAGTTCTTCACGTTTGATCTACTCGATCGGGCGTGACGGTCTTTTACCTAAGTTCTTAGGTCAGATCAATGAAAAGACTAAAACACCAGAAAAAAGTATGCTCATCGTAACACTCATCATCGCTTTGACCGGTGGCTTCTTCTCCCTCAATCAATTGACAAACTTAGTCAATATTGGGACTTTATTAGCCTTTATGTTCGTCTCACTTGGGGTCTTACCATTGCGTAAACGAAAAGACATTCCAAATAAAGATGGTTTCAAAGTGCCATTTTATCCTGTCTTACCGATCATCTCAGCTATTCTATGTGCCGTGATGTTAGCGCAACTCTCCTTAGAAACTTGGACTGCTGCTTTCGTCTGGTTTGCGATTGGAATGGTCATCTACTTTAGTTATGGTATCAAACACAGTAAGATCAATGAATAAATAACAAGGGACCCACTACGCTCATCGTAGTGGGTCCCTTGTTATTATATTATCCTTTAGCTGCTTTCTTTTGACGCATGATAGCTTGCTTTAACATGAATGGTGCAATGATCGTTGTCAAAATTATCACGATGATCACGCCGGAATAGTATTGGCTCGTCAAAAGTTTGGCGCTATAGCCTACTTGAGCAATGATCAACGCCATTTCCCCCCGTGAGACCATCCCAGCCCCAATGATATCAGCTGAATGCCAGTCCATTCCCAAGGCTTTGGCACCAGCGCCACAACCGATCCATTTGGTCAACAAAGCTAAGATCGTCAATGGAATGATAAATACAAGATCTGATAAGAAACCATCAAAGGTCATATGCAAGCCGATGCTTACGAAAAACATCGGGATAAACACGGCATAGCCGATCGGTTCTACACTTTCTTCGACTTCACGCTTGTAACTAGTTTGAGCTACTGCGACCCCAGCGAAAAATGAACCAACAACGCCACTTAAACCAACTAATTCAGCCAAGTAAGCCATGCCTAAGCAGATCACTAATGACATCAAGATGACCGAAGCGGAGACTGACATCTTTTCACCGATCCGCATCAAAGTTGGGGTCACCCACTTGAAGACCACATAGATCCCTACAAAATACAAGACCTGTAAAGCGATCCCCAAAGCTAGGTTGGACTGAACATGCCCCCCGCCACTCTTAGCCACATCACTGAAGATGCTGACCAAAACGCTTAAAATGATAACGGCTAAAATATCATCGATCACGGCAGCCCCTAAGATCGTTGTCCCTTCCTTTGAATCAAGACGCCGTAATTCTTTGAGGACTTCGACCGAGATGCTGACCGAGGTCGCTGCAAAGGTGACCCCTAAAAAGATCGCCTGCTCATTGTTAAAATCAAATAAACGTCCTAAAACATAGACAAATGCCACTGGGACCACGATCCCACAGACTGCGACTGACATCGATGGCTTAAAATACTTCTTGAGTAAGCCCAGATCACTTTCCAGTCCGGCCATAAACATCAACAAGATAACACCGATCTCGGAAAATGTATGCACAAAATCATTTTCAACGACCCAGCCTAAAACCGCTGGCCCTAAGATGATACCAACTAATAATTGCCCAATTACGGCTGGCATACCGATCCGGCGACTAAAATGCCCAGCTAAAGCCGTTGCTAAAAGCACTAGACATAGGATTCCTAAATGTTCCATTATTATTTTCCCTTCTTCTCTTAAATCTACTAGTAGATATGGTCACATCATATTCGATAAAATTAATTATAACTAAAATTTAACCTTCTATCTACTAAAATACTTATACAACAATTAGAAAAAGAGCCAATATGATTATTACATCGGCTCTTTTTTCAGATTATTAAATTTACCTAAACACTATTTGAGTTCAACATCACGGTACAATAACACCGTCCCATATGGTGAAATGTTCAAGCCCTTGACCCGCGAGTTTAAGAGATAGGTCATAGCACCTTGATAAACAGGTGCAGTGTAGGTGTCATCTTTGATCAAATGCTTTTCAGCATCGATCAACAATTCCCACCGCTTAGCTGGTTGACTTGCGTATTCACCAGCAGCTTGATCAAGATCATTCCAGAATTCTTGATTTTGATAATCAGTATTCAAGTGATATTGACCACCATCGCTGATAAAGTTGACTGGATCAGCATAGTCGGGTTGCCATGTTCCATAAACCACATCATAATTATAAGCCGTCGTGGCTGCCAAACGTGATTTAAGTGGAATGGCGCGTAAGTTGACCTTTAAGCCAGGTAAATTTTGCTCCAATTGACTTTGAAGGTAATTCCCAACTTGTTTAGCTTCATTTGTGTCCGAAGTCAAAACTTCTAGCGTCAATTCATCTTGACCCAACTCTTTTTTAGCTTGTTCCCATTCACTTTGAGCGACTTTCTTGTCATATGGCAATAGATCACCGGCTTGTTTGCGGTATTCTTTACCCGTTTCAGAGTTATACGCAAAGTCAGCTGGTACGATCCCATTTAATGGTGTGCCTGCATTCAAGACGTTTTTCACCAATAACTTCTTGTCAAAGCCTTGAGCGATCGCCTTCCGTGCATGCACATTACCGGTGATATCTCGTTTTGTGTTGAAGCCTAAATAACCGATCAACGGGATCTTCTTAGAATGATAACCCGGGTTATTGGCATATTGTTTAGCAAATTCATTGCCTAAGATCGTGTAATCTAATTTATTGGTTTGGAATAATTTCCCTGCAGTTGACGTATCTTTGACCACTTGGATGTCAGCACGTTTTAATTTTACATTCTTTTTATCCCAATAATTATTGTTTTTTACATAGCTCCAAGTATCATTGGTTCCCTTCCAACCACTGACAACAAATGGCCCATTATAGACAGCTTGGTCGGAAGTCGTGCCATATTTGTCACCATATTTAGTAACAACTTTTTCATTTTTAGGGAAGAATGGTGCACCAGTCAAAAGCTCATCTAAATAGCTGATCGGTGCTTCAAGTTCAACTTGTAAAGTGTAGTCATCTAAAGCTTTGACACCTAATTGATCAGGTTGCATTTCACCCTTGCGGATCGCTTGAGCATTTTTGATCGAATCTAAACGTTGCGAGTTTGGTGAAGCTGTCGCAGGCGCGATCAAATTTTGCCAAGCATAAACATAATCTTTTGCTGTTACAGGATCGCCATTTGACCACTTAGCATCCTTACGCAACTTAAAGGTATACACGTCTTGAGCATCATTATGTGAAACACTTTGAGCACCAGCCAAGACAGGCTTTCCCTTGCTATCAAAGCGATATAAGCCTTCAAAAGCATTATCCATCGCTTCTAAACTGATCATATCACTATATTTAGCTGTATTTAAAGTTGCCATTTGATCACTGACAGCAGTTTTCATGGCTTGTGGATCTGAACTACTTTTACTATTATTACTGTTGCTACAACCGGCTAAGATCCCGCCAGCTAATAAGATCCCTACAAATGCCATGAGATTTCGTTTCTTCATCTCGAATTCATCCCCCTCGTCTAAAGTATCTAACAATATAATTTTGCACTATTTAATTGTATTTGGCAATAATTTTTACTTACAAATAGGAAATGTTTTTTCGAGTATCACCACTAGTATTTCTATGAGTAAACGACTATAATTGACACATCAACTCTACAAGGGGGCTTTTAGCATGAAGATCAACCAATTTGCGCATCTAGCTGCCGATGCAGAAACTAAGGCACGTGAACTCAATCAGATCGGCTTTTTAAACTGCGATGCACAACATAACGATGATCTAAATCATATCTGGATCCAATTTATCCTTGCTTGTTTGCCACATTTAAAAACGCCAGCGGCTAAAAAAGCGTACTTGAGCGATCTTTTGGCAACATCAACACTTGATGTCGTTGAATTCAAGCAAAGTCAAACGGTGGACTTAAAAACTTTTTATTTAGTCGCACTGCAATTACTGGATTTTGAAGCTGATGTGGATTTTGACATCAATGATCCACTTGCTTCAATGGATAAACTCGGACTTTACCATGCACAGCAGCTTGATGATCGCACCAATCTGATCAATGCGCTATATGATCTACTCTGCACCCATACTAAACACGGGCAGACTCTACTTGATCGCCTGGCAGCTTTAGGCTATTTCACAAAATTCTATGATCTACCTGCGATCAAAAAGCCACTGTTCTTTAACGGCAAGGCGCAACCGATCTTTGATACGAATAAGCTGATCCGTGAAGTCGTCTATGTTGAAAGCGATCTTGACACTGATCACGATGGCAAATTGGATCTGTTAAAAGTTGAGATCATTCGACCTAAAGATACGGAATACGGCCTCAAAGTCCCCGTATTATACACAGCTAGCCCCTACAATCAGGGGACTAATGATGTTTTAGGCGAAAAAATGTTGCATCCAGCGACAGAGAAATTAACACATAAAACTCCAACTACAACTAGCTATGCTGATATAAAATTCGAGGCCAAAACACCAAACTTACCAGCTAAGCGTGAAGTCGCTGGACGTTCGACCCGGGCCGAAGAGACTTTTGACCGGGAATTGAGCTACACTCTAAACGACTATTTTTTAGCGCGAGGCTTTGGCGTCGTCTATGCTGCGGGGATCGGGACGCGTGATTCGGAAGGCTTTCGTACCTGTGGCTCACAAGCAGAAACTAGCTCGACCACAGCCGTCATCGAATGGTTGACGGGAAACCGCCGGGCCTTTACCAATCGCAGTGAAAATATCGAGATCAAGGCCTGGTGGTGCAATAAAAAAGTTGCCATGACCGGGAAATCCTATCTTGGAACTTTAGCCACTGCGGCTGCCACAACTGGGATCGAAGGCTTAGAGACGATCATTTCAGAAGCAGCGATCTCCAGTTGGTATGATTATTACCGTGATGGCGGACTAGTCGTTTCACCTGATGGCTATGTTGGTGAAGACGCCGATGTTTTAGCCCAAGAATGCTTTAGCCGGCGCAAAGACCTAGCACAATATCAAAAGATCGCGGCTAAATGGCAAACACAATTGGACTCGATCACTGCTGGGCAAGACCGTCAAACCGGAAATTATAATCGTTTTTGGGATGAGCGTAATTATCTAAATAATGTCGCTAACATCAAATGCGATGTTGTCTTAGTACATGGTTTGAATGACTGGAATGTTAAACCGCGTAACGTCTTTAATCTCTATCAAGCGCTCCAAGAGCTGCCAATCAAGACTAAGTTGATCTTACATCAAGGGAAACATATTTATATCAATAATTTTCAGTCCCTTGATTTTACCGATATGACGAATCTTTGGTTGTCACATAAACTCTATGGGATCGATAATCAAGCTACAACTGTTTTACCTGACGTTTTGATCCAAGATAACGTTAAGCCTGACACTTGGAAAACTTATCCTACTTGGCAAGCAACGACTACAAGTAAACTTTGGCTGACACAAGCCGGGCAACTAGCCGACACCCCTGATACAGGGAGTTTGAGCTTTAACGATCAACTGACACCTAAGGCTTTTGCTGACTATCAAGCTGATCTTGATCTTTGGAAAAATGATCTCGTTAGCTCTGAGGCTTCCCCCCTTGAGCAAGCCCGCTTAAAATTCCAAACAGCTCCCCTCGAGCAACCATTGCTCATCAGTGGTGCGCCTAAGCTCAGTGTGAAAGTGGCGTGCTCGGCTGACTACGGTCTCCTCAGCTTCATGCTCGTTGATCTTGGTAAGGCAAAACGCTTGAATAATATTCCTACTGTGCTTGAGCCTAAGGGGATCTTGGCTGGCTATAATTGGCGGGAAAATGATCTCGTTGAATTTACGCTAGGCAAAGATACGCCCTTTAAACTCATCAGTAAAGGACATATCAACTTACAAAATCGCACCGAACTTTGGCGCAATGATGAGCTTTTAGCTGATAAATTCTATCAGCTTGAAGTGACCCTGCAGCCAACACACTATCAGTTACCAGCTGGAAGGCGCTTAGGACTGATCGTCTATGCTACCGACATGTTTGGTACGCTACGAGGAAATGAAGACATCAGCTATACCTTAGACCTAGCTGACTGCAACTTAGAACTTCCTTACTTCAATAACTAAAAATAACTCCGCCCCATTTTTGAGGCGGAGTTATTTTTAATTAGCGTAATTGATCTGTTGCGTCTCCAATAAGTCATAGCTAGTAAAGGTATGACCATCAAGATCGACTTTGTGCATGTCTAAGGCTGTGATCTGACTGTTTTCATATGTCTTGTAATAAAAGATCCCTTTGTCGGTGTTATAGCAATCAGAATAGATCGTATATTCATATTTGCCATTACCAACATCACAGCAACCCTTTTGTTGTTCAACAGAACCTAAGATGTGGAAATATTGACCAACACTGGAATTTTCATCTGGTTGGCAGACCGAATGAGCTTTCGTAAAGACTGCTTTGACAAAGCGAGAACTTGAAGTTAGATCTCCTGGTAAACCTAGAGTCCCCATGCCACGGCTATAAGTATCCAATTCGACCCCAGGATAAAAAGTATTTTCTGGTGTCTTAGGCGATAATGTCCGATAGTTATTCAAAGTAAATAATTGCTTATCAAAAGTTGGATTATTCGTTAACACACCCACTGGATCATCATAAACCTTTAAGCCATCAGCCATCGGTTCGACCACGATCGACTCTTTTTTATCTGAGATGATCCAATGCAAAGGCGATAATGGCAATTCAGGACTAAAGGCTTCATTTACCAAATTGATATTAGCTAACATTTCACGGGCTTCCGCTACAGTCTTGCATTGACCCAAAATATATGGAATAAATTCAAATGGTGTCACATTATCCATTTCTGGTTCAAATTCACGAAAGACTGCATTACCTTCAAAGTTGAGCCCTGCCATTCCTAAGCCATATTCATTGACTGCATCATAATACAATGGGGTGTCAGCAAAAACCGCAGCCACCCCGATCATTGCATAGTGCTCGCTTAAAGCAGGCAATTTTCTTAAATTAAAAACAAAATTCCGTGGAACAATAACTGCTTTCTCACCATAAGAAAGTTCTAGATCCAAATTTCTCCCAAAATAATGTGAATTAGTCTTAAACGATACTGCAGTACACATAATGTCGACCTCTTTCTATAAATTCTCTAAATTTTTCTCGATCCAACAGACAATATTTTGCAGACCTTGATTGTCTTTTAAATCAGTCAATAAAACTTCAGCTTGATCTTGATCAGCTGCCACTTGTGCTTGTAAGGTAGCCAGATCGATCCGATGGTATGTAGCAAGGTCGATCTTATTGAGTAAGATCAAGCCCCGCAAGTTTGGAAGTCGCGGAGACTTAGCGCTTGCATCTAGTAAATAGATCACAGCATCGGTCTTGATCTTAGCCGGCTGTAGCTCAGGTCGCTCAACAAAAATCAAATCTATTTTACCACTCAGATGCAACAGATTCAATTCATCAACTAGATCCATATCCTCTAAAGTAGTTGGTGGTACATAATTTATCTTCTCTACCGTAAAAACACCATTAGTTAAAGTTGCTATGGTATACCTATGCGCAAGGATCTCGGTCACCCGCTTGATCAACAATGTTTTACCAACATCTTTTGGCCCACAAATGCCTAGCGTTAACGTCTTTGTTTTAGTCATTGGCTGCCTCCATGTTAGATTACGGTCCTTAACCGGTATATATCATGCGAAACCGCTCGATGTTAGACATGAGGATATAAATTGAATGTTCGCACCTATGAAACAACAATTTGAACATCTTGCTAGCTCACTAAATATAACCAAGCTTGTCACTCTTATGCCTTACAAGTAATAATTTACGCCATGTAGGCGATAGCAAATATTCTTTGTTTTTACATATTTACAAAAAAACGTGTTTCTCCTTAAAAACAATGGATTTCTTCCTACTAAAAATTCTTACATGTCAAGTAAAAAAGGCTCATGTTTCTCTTCAAAATCATTTTTAACGCTTTCATAAAGGTTAAAAAAACGCCAAATTATGCAAATTTAAAAAAATCCCCGTTTCACATTTAATTATTAAAAAAATAATCTAAAAGTTATAAATAAAGCCTGTCATTTTTGCGTATTTGTTAATTGTGCGCAACTATAACAGTAATTGGTAAAAAGTTCAGAATTATTATATAATTTGTTTGTTTAAAATTTTTATGATAACTTAAAAAAATTTCGTCAGAGGGGGCTTTATCATGCACAACGAACAACTCTTTGATCATAAAGGGCTGCAGATCTACTCGTTGCTACTATTATTGCATTTACATAATAATCATACCCACAAATCCGAGCTCTGCACCGCGCTTAAGATCACCTCGCCGACATTGAGCCAGTTGACTGAGCAGATCAATGCTTTTGACCCACAACTTCTCACCGTTACTCGGCATGAAGTCATTTTGAATTTGCCTTATAATGGTCAAGCTGTCAATGCTTTAAATGCTCAGATCTTAGCCTCTTCGTTGCGCTTTCAGCTCCTAGATCTTTACTTCAAGTATTCACACTTGACCCGTGAAGAAACCGCCCGGATCTTGAATATCAGTCTGACTTCAACTAACAAACTGATCGGCGAATGCAACGCACTTTTAAGTGAATTTAAGCTTGAACTAAAACAAAATATGCTCCGTGGATCAGGCATTCAGTTCTTCTATTTTTACTTCAATTTTTATTGGAATAATCATGCTAAAGGGTCTGCGCTTAAAAATGTCGTTATTTCTGATCATGATTTTAAAGAATATGCTCAGCAAAAATTAGGTTCTCAGCTCAACATTATTCAAAATGACCAGATCAGCTTATGGCTCTCCTTGCTCAGCAGTAAGCATGAACTGATCCAAAGTTATTTTAGCCAAGAAGAAACTAAACCTTTGTTCTTTGAGATCAAAGAAACACCCTTATACGAAGCTTTATTAAAGTACTTCAAACAAAATTGGATCTTCTTAGATAAAGAACTCGTTGAATATTATAGTTATTTGACCTTTATTTTCTTAAATACATACAATATCATCAGTTATCCTGTCACTGAGATAAATTCACTATCTAAACACTCAAAGTGCCAACAACTACTAGAACAAGTAACTACGATCCTAACTAATAGTTATAATTTTAATACTGACTTTAATTCTTTGCGCAGTAGTTTATATTTTACGATCAATAAGTTGTTGTTGCTTGAAGGTTACTACTATTCAAATAACAGTCTTAACTTAGAAGCTAAAAAAGAAGTCTCCCAACCGTTTGAAGAGAAAGTGATCGCTGAGATATTAAATATCCCACTCGCTAAACAATTCAGCCTCGAACCACATAAACTTCAAGCGATCCAGGATAATCTAAAAATGATGATCTATCCGCATAAAAATATGAAACGCAACTGTATCAGTATTGGTGTTGTCTCACAACTCACGATCGCGACCCGCTACGCCTACATCAGCTTTTTTGACTGTCATCCGACTAGTTTTGAATTCTTTAGCTAAAGTGTTTTGGTCGGGGAGCATACTCCCTGCTGGATACTTTTCCTCAATGATCTGTGTCTTTATCGTCTCTAAAATGTGTTTATATTTTGGCTCCATGTTCTATTCCCTCGCACCCTAGAATTTGTATTTACTTTAACCATATAATAGCAATACTTATAACTCTATGTAAAGCTATAAGTAGACCTAAAAAAATAACACCCATTAAAAAATGAGTGTTATCTTTGATCAATTTGCAAAATCACTAAATTTTGTTTTTAAAACTACTTTTAGGCCTAAGTAAACAGCTAACAACCCTAGCAACATGTTAAGGACAATATATAACAAACCTACTGCCACCTGCGAAGCATCAAATAAATTGACGATCCCATCAGCAAACGAAGAAAAGGTCGTTAAACCACTACAAAAACCTGTTGAGGCTAGTTTTCCAAATTCAGCTGAAAGCGTCTTTTTAAATAATCCAGCTGAGATCAACCCGATCAAAAAACAACCGCTAACGTTAACGACCAAAATAGCGAAAGCCTCTGAAACACTAGGTCCGATCAAGGTCTCACAAACATAACGCAAGGCTCCACCAAAGAAGCAACCACAGCCAACAAGCAATAATTCTGTTGATTTTTTCATTTTTCCACCTGATCCTTATCTAAAATAGCTTTCCAAGGGCTAGGCCTAAATAGACACAAGCTAAGCACAACACGACACTACCGCACCAATAAAGCACAGCGTGGCCTGTTTTACCTTGTTTGAAGTACTTGAGATTTTCTAATGAAAAGGTCGAAAAAGTCGTTAAACCACCACAAAAGCCACCTGCATGCAATGTATTAGCCATTTGTGAAAGTTCACCCTTTGCCACTAAAGCAGCAAAGATCCCGATCAAAAGCGAGCCTAGTAAGTTGGCAGCCAAGGTACCATAAGGAAGATAAGCTTTAGCATGATTGAACCAATCAGAGAATAAACTCCGCAGACAACCACCAAAAAAAGCTCCTAGTCCAGCAGCACCAAATCCTAACCAAAAAGTTCCTGTCACAATCATTCACTCTTTTCCAATTAATTATCCGCCCGATCATTTTTCCGAAGCTTCAATGGCGCACAGCCCTTGAATTCTTCACGATAAAATTCGATGAATTGATTTTGGATCTGACGATTGGTATAACCATCATATCCCAAGATCCGTAAAACCGCTCCATTTTCTTCCAGTAACGAGATCCCAAATGAAACATCAGATCCAGGAAGCTCGATCACTTCACGAGCTTTCTTCACAAAATCTTGGTCGATATTTTTGTCGATCAAAATAACCCAATTCGGTTAATTCATAGACTTGTGGCGTACACAACAAGTAATCATTATACACTAATTTGCCCGTAACTTTAATCCGTATCCGCATACCAACATCTCGATACTAAAATGATTTCTCATCTGGTGACCAGCCACTAGTCAAACCATCAGTCGGGGTCAACGAAACATTCTCAGCTAGATCAAGCTCCATAAACTGGCGATAGTAGGCATTCTTATACGGAATGACTTCATCCATATTTCCAAAAATGCCCCTGACCGAGTTTGATCTGGGGCTCTTGACACGTTTGGCGTAAATTATCACACTTATACACATAATTTGGTATCTGCTTTATCAAAATGGCATGAGCATCATCTTCAAGTGTGAGCTTTACCTAGTATTACTCACCTTCTGTAAAACCACCAATTGTTGCCCACATTCGTTTGCTTCATAAAAGTAGAAGTTACCAGTTTAAAGCTTTAAAAGTCGATGCTGCTTTGTTGAATGAAACTAAGCAAGTCGCTAAGCTCTTTTGTCTTTCAAGATAGTGATGTGCAACTCTTCAATATGAGCATGCACGAAGAATTAGCTTTTGGTCCCCAGCAATTAGAGTTGATAGACGAGTCGCTTTGTTTTCAGAACAACATCAGATCCAAAAGATAATGACTAAAGTCGAGATCTTAAATGACCCAACAGAACTAGCTCATTTAAGTGTTTTATGATCACAAAAGAGGCCCTACCACGATGCAGATCCGCATCATGGCAGGGCCTCTTGTTATTTATACGGAACTAGCCGTATGTCTCACATTATTTAGTTTCAGCTTCCTTAGCTAAAAGCAAGCAACCTGTGATCCCAGCATCATCACCTAGATCAACGTGTACGATATAATCATCTAGATCCGGTGTTTGAACGTAGTCATTCAACTGTTCAGCAAATGATTTTCTGATCATTGGGAAGAGTTGTTCTTGTTTAGAAACACCACCACCGAAAATGATCTTTTCAGGGGAAAGTGTCAATGTTAGATCTACACAGGCTTGGGCCAAGTAATAAGCCACGATCTCCCAAGCTTTGTCATCTTTAGGGATCTCATAAGCTTTGACGCCACCTTGACGTGCTTCGATCGCTGGACCAGCAGCCAAGCCTTCTAAGCAATCATGGTGGAATGGACAATGACCTTCATAGTGATCTTCTGGGTGACGGCGCATTACGATATGCCCGATCTCAGGATGACCATAGCCTTCGATAACTTTGCCGTTGATCACAACACCACCACCAACGCCAGTTCCGACTGTCAAATAGACACAGCTATCCTTACCTTTAGCTGCCCCGCGTTTTAATTCGCCATAAGCAGCCCCATTAACGTCTGTCGTCCAAGCATAGTCAACGTCAAAACGCTTCTTCATTTCACCTAAGAAATCGTAATCTTTCCAACCTGGCTTAGGTGTGTTGGTGATATAACCATAAGTTTCTGATTTACGGTTAACATCGATCGGACCAAAAGAAGCGATCCCGATCGAAACAACATCATGTTTTTCAAAGAATTTAAAGACATCTGTCATCGTTTCTTCAGGAACAGTCGTTGGGATCGAAACACGTTCTAAAATATTTAAATCTTCATCAGCTACAGCACAAACAAACTTTGTCCCACCAGCTTCAATAGCTCCATATAATTTACTCACTATACTTTCCCTCCAAAATAGTAATCGTTTTCTTATAACTATCTTATCGCAAAGTAAGCGTTATGAAAAGAGAAAAACGCAAAATATGTTAAACGTTTAACAGAAAATTAGCCAGACTGGCTTTTTTTATCTAAATCTGCTAAACTCAGTAACGTTGAAATCGAAATAAGGGACGCAAAATCGCCGGGTTTTGCCAAAAAATAACATATCGGAACTTTCTAACAGGCGATCAATTTTGATAGAGGAAAGTTCAGTTTATGGAGGGATTTTTTTGCAAGATTCTACACCACAGATCCGGCGTGAAGTCGGGCAATATATCATTCGCAATATTTTTGCTTCATCCGGACTGTCACTTTACGTTCTAGTCGATACGGTCTTCATTGCAGCCGCGGGGGGGATGCTCGGCTTAGCAGCTTTGAACATCTCGCTACCCATGTTTAATTTCTTTAACGCACTTGGTCTGTTATTTGGGATCGGTGGTTCAACGATCTACTCGATCCACAAGCTCAAACAACCTGAAAAAGTCGCGACCCTTTTTGGGCAGTTACTCATCTTTTGTTTTGGGCTAGGGAGTTTATTGGCGCTTTTGCTAAATCTCTTCCCGCAGCAGATTTTGACGCTGTTAGGGGCCGATTCGCAGACCATGGGGATCGCACTGGGCTATTTTAGGATAATTTCGCTCGGAGCCCCATTTTTCATGATCAATTACGTCTGTGTCAACTTCATTAGAAATGATGGCAACCCGCAATTGACCATGATCGCAACTTTGACTGCTACATTAGTGGTCGTTTTTTTAGATTGGCTCTTGATCTTTGTTTTCCAGCTACACATGATTGGGGCTGCGATCGCAACGATCTTTTCACCCCTGACTAGCTTAACGATCTTAACATGGCACCGGAAGTATCCCGCACGTAAATTGCAATTAAAATTTGCTCTACCTGAGTTCAAAAATCTCAAACAGGCTGCTAGCCTAGGGATACCGTCCTTTTTAACGGAAATGAGTACAGGGGTCAGTATCTTTGCCTTTAACTGGGTCTTACTCAAACTGAGTGGCAATGCAGCCGTAGCAGCTTACGGTGTCATCGCTAACATTGCGATCGTCGTCTTAGCTCTCTCAAATGGGATCGCACTAGGTGTTCAACCGATCGCTAGTCGTGAATATGGCAAACGCGACCTTAAAAACGTCAAAACTGCGATCAGACTTGGCTTACAGATTGCTCTTGGCCTTTCGTGTATACTGTATTTTATCTTAGTTTTCTTCAAAACACCGATCGTCAGTGTCTTTAACCACGATCACTCCGCACAACTAGCGCAGATCGCAATACATGCTTTGCCACTGTACTTTATCAGTGTCTTCTTTGCTAGCCAAAATCTCGTGATCATGTTATCACTGGTCGCAATCGAAAAAGCTAAATCAGCCTTTACCCTCTCATTACTGCGGGGCTATTTTATTTTGATCAGTGCTGTTTTTATCTTTGCAGCACTCTTTGGCCTAAATGGTGTTTGGCTCAGCGTACCCTTTACTGAAGCGTGCGTCTGTGCTCTAGGCCTGTACTTTTTAACTAATGCTTTAAAAAATATTGATCAGAGGTGACCTCTTTGAAAATCAAACGTTTAGATCATATCGTTTTAACGGTCAGCGATCTGGCCCGGGCAACTCGCTTTTACCACGAAGTTTTTGATATGCCCATCTTAGAAGAAACAGAAACCGTAGCAACTTTGCGCTGTGGACATCAACTGCTGAAACTCCAGACCACTACACGTAAAGATGCTTTGATCGCCAAAACGCCCACAGTCGGCAGTGCTGACTTATGCTTAGTCACAGGCGATGACCTCGACGATGATATCAACCATCTCAAAAGTTATTTTGTCGATATCATTGCCGGACCCCTCACTAAAACTGGGGCTAACGGAAAGATGACTTCGATCTACATCAACGATCCCGATGGTAATTTGATCGAGATCTCAGAATACTAAAAAAATCGGCGCTGATCATTTCAGATCAGACGCCGATTTTTATTTTGATTATTTATCTTCTTTTTTGCGCTTAGTTGTAACAAATCCCAATAGACCCGCTAAAGTAGCTAACATAGCTCCCACAAAGGTCGTTTTTTCAGTCGCAGCATCGCCAGTTTGTGGCAATTCTGTGACAGTTTGACCTTCCTTAATTGGCGCAGTCTTTTCTTTGTCCACTGAAGAAGTTTGTGTTGTTGTTACTTGTTTTGGTGGCTCATTTTGTTCTTCTTGCTTTTCATCAGACCCGATACCTGGCTCTTTATCCACCGTCTCAGTTGGTCTCTCTGGTTCAGGCGTTTCATCGACTGCTGGTTTTTCATCCAACATATAGTAAACGGTTTGGCTTTGGTTTTCCATCGTTGGCGTTAAGATCCGTTCAGCGATCATTGTCTTATCTGGAGTATAGCCTGAGATCTCAGGGACTTGACTTGCCTCGATCACACCATCTCCACTCCAAGTCGTTTCGATGATATCACCTGTCACCGCATCGACCGTGTAAAGTGGCACAAAGGTCTTCGTCACGACAACTGCTGGGCTCACAGGCTGACCTTGCTTAGGTCCATTTCCGTAAATGTAGTTGATCGTATCGGTTATGATCACTGGAACACCAGTCACTTGTTGCATTTTATGCGTCAAGTAAACGTAGTAGTGTTGGTCAGTTTCACGATCAGCATCAAATACGCCTGCACTTGCTTCTGGTTGAGCTTTTACTAACTCATAACCGGCTTGTGCATAATTCCAGAGTACATTGTCATAGCTTTCATCAGTAGTTCCCGTGAGTGTTTGAGTCTGAGCTAGCAATTCACGTTCTTGATCACCATAGACATCAATATAATGGACTTTAACGACCTGTGAATCGGCGGTATATGACACGATCAGCGTTTGATCAGGTGTCGTATGCGTGATACTTTGGCTGGCCATTGCCTCTTTATCAGCACTGTACCCAGCGATCCGTGGACTTGTGATCGCAGTAGTCATCTGAGCCGGGCTCCAAGCAATCGCTAAGACTTCACCTGTCACTGCATCAAGCGTTTCAGTTGCAGTAAAGATGTAAGTTTGCACCACAGCCTGAGTCACTGGTTGGCCTTGCTTAGGCCCATTGCCATAGATATATTCTACTGTCTGCGTTACGGTCTTAGTCTGACCAGCAACTTGCTTAGTATCGTGAGTCAGGTAAACATAGTAGTTTTGTTCGACTTCAGGATCTTCATCAAAGTTCCCTGTACTTGCTTCTGGTTGAGCTTGAACTAGCTTGTAACCAGCTTGCGCGTAGTCCCACAAAGTATTGGTATACGTCGAACCGGCTGCCCCAGCAAAGTTTTGCATTTGAGCCGTGAGTTCCTTACCTGCACTTAGATCAGTTTCAGTCCCGTAAACATCAACATAGTGAACTTTTACACGCTGCTCACCCGCCCGTATAAGTCACAACTGTTGTCAGTGGTGCTGAAGCATGCGTAATGTTTTGCCCGGATACTTCGGCTACATTTGGAATATAACCGGTGATATTTGGACTTGGTACGGTGGCTGTCATTTGGGCCGCACTCCAAGTCGTTTGGATAACTTCGCCAGTCACGACATCGATCGTATCGACCGCAGTGAAGTTGTAGTCTTTAGTCACCGTCTCTGCCACTGGTTGGCCTTGCTTAGGTCCATTGCCATAGATATATTCCACCGTCTGCGTTACGGTCTTAGTTGGACCGGCAACTTGTTTAGTAGCATGAGTCAAGTGAACATAGTAGTTTTGTTCAGCTTCTGGATCTTCATCAAAGTTCCCCGCACTTGCTTCTGGTTGGGCTTGAACTAGCTTGTAACCGGCTTGTTCGTAGTTCCACAAGACATTGGTGTACGTTGAACCAGCCGCCCCAGTCAAGGTCTGCATATGATCTGTGAGTTCTTTACCAGTAGTTAGATCAGTCTCATTCCCATAAACATCAACATAGTGTACCTTGACTAGCTGTTCCCCAGCCGTATAAATGACCGTCTCTTCTAACCCGACCGAATCTGCCATCACTTCTTGGCTAGCGATCGTGGCTTTATCAAAGATATAACCTGTGATCACTGGACTCACAACAGCATCTGTCAATCGGGCGGGACTCCAAACGGTCGCCAAGGTCTCACCAGTTACCGCATCAACTGTATCAACTGACGTAAAGCTGTAGTCTTTGTGCACTTGAGAAGCTGCAGTTTGTCCTTGTTTTGGACCATTACCGTAGAGATAATTTATAGTTTGAGTTACCGTCTTGCTCTTACCAGCAACTTGTTTGGTTCCATGTGCTAAATGGAGCGTTACATTTTGATCGACCGCATCGTCAGCATCAAAATTAGCTGGTAAACTTTCGGAACTTACAAGCACATATCCTTGAGCTTCGTACGCTTCAATGATATCGCGGTATTTATCCGTAACAGCGTTCGGGATAACACTTGTACTATCGCCACTTGCCAAAAGCTGCTTATCAACTAAAACTTCACCGGTAGTATCGTCGATCACCGTGTAGGTCAAACGTTGCTCGTTAGCTTCGTAGTAGACCGTCACTGTGCTATCTGCGGAACTTGGATCGACGGTCAGCGCTTCGATCATCGCTTTATCTGCCGTGTAACCTGTGATCGTTGGGCTGGTGACCGCGCTAAATTCGGCGGTCGCTGGTGCCCAAACTGGTTCACCGACATTTTGTTTTGTCACTTGATCGACCGTATGCGTTGGGACAAATGTGAGTGAGCTTTGTTGGCTTGGACTTGCGATCTGCTCAGCTTTAGGACCGGTCTTGTAAACATAATTGATCGTTTGGCCAACTGTCACTGGAGTTCCTTGAACTTGTTCCATTCTATGCGTCAAGTAAACATAGTAGCTTTGTTCAGTATCAGGATCTTCATCAAAGGTCCCTGCACTGGCCTCTGGTTGCGCTTGGAATAACTCATAGCCAGCCGCTGCATGATCCCATAAAGTATTGGTATAATTTGCACCTGCTTCACCCGTGATCGTTTGCATTTGCGCAGTGAGCTCTTTACCAGCAGTCAGATCAGACTCTGTTCCGTAAACATCGATATAATGCACTTTGACTGTCTGCTCGCCCGCCGTGTAAGTCACGACTGTCGTCAACGACGCCGAATCATGCGTGATCTCTTGACTTGAAACTTCAGCGATATCAGGCGTATAACCTGTGATACTTGGACTTGTGACTGGTGTAGTCATTTGCCCATCACTCCAGACAGTCGTAAGGACTGCGCTGGTCACAGCATCTATGGTATCAACTGAAGTGAAAGTATAGTCTTTAGTCACTGTTTCAGCTGCTGTTTGACCTTTTTTAGGACCATTACCGTAGACATAAGTGATCGTTTCCGTTACGACCTTACTTGCCCCGGCTTGTGTTCTTGTCCCATGCGTGAGATGCAAAGTGACTAATTGATCTTTAGCCGGATCATTATCATAGTTAGTTGGCAATTCAACTGGTTCCACGAGCTCATAACCTTTATCGAGATACTGTTTGATCAAAGCTTGATAGTCATTGAGCGTTTGGTCGCTGACTTTTGCCCCAGCTAGTCCTTGACCTAACAACTTATTTGTGCGGAGCTCTGTTTTAGTAGTATCATCAATGATCGTTATGCGTAAAGCTTGGATATCTTCAACATAGTTCACTTGATAAACTTAGATCGCCTGATCAGTATTTCCCAGGTTATCAGTATTATCAAATGTCAATTTAGCAGCCAAGGCTTCTGCCATATTGGCATAGGTCTTTCCATCTGGAGCGACTACCGTGTAACGATAACCAGCCCGTTCAAATAACGTATCGGAAAGCACTGGAGCTCCTGTTTGATCATAGAACATCAAGCCAGCAGTCTGACCATCATTGAAATACGGAGCTGTCGTAGAAGCTTTTTCAACAGTCTCTGGGACCTGTTTTTGTGGATCATTAGTACTGATCACCACTGCTTTTTGGAAATCAGCGGTATATTTGACGATGAAGTTTTGCGTTGCAACTTGCCCATCGGTCTTATCATCAAAAACTCCCCAAACATCCAAAGCTTCTGCTAAACTAGTATATTCCTTGTTGCTCAATAAAGTACCATTTTGATCAACAACCGTGATCTTGTAGGTATAGCCCGGCTTTTTCAACTGAGCATCCGTCACTGTAAATTGGATCTCACTGACCCCAGTTGGTGTTTGACTACCGTTATTTGCTTGCGGATCACCAGTGGCTTGGTCAAGTAATTTACCTTTGAGCGAATCTTCAAACAAGCGAGCCTGTTCGACTTGATAGACCCGAGTGATCACAGTTGATCCATCGGCTTTAAAGACCGTACTTGAATATTGATTTTCAACGAATTTATAACCTGTGATCGTTGGTAGTGTTGGTAATTTCAACGCTTGCCCTGATGCACCTAAAAGATAATTATTTTCTAGTTCATATTCACCAGTCGTCTCATTTAGCGTAGCTTTTCTTACTAGATCAGGGTAGCCATTGATCAAATTGCCATTTTGATCAACATGCTTGATAGTCGCATAGGCCCCATAGGCATACGTGATCGTACCGATGACTAGTGCCTTTTGACCAGTGTAACCACCTACTTGACGCAAGGAGACTTTCTTGCCCATATTCGTTTCACTAGTTGGTGAATAAGCTTGGAAATGATAAATGATCTTATTACCCATACTCAAAGTTGGGATATCCATCACTAACGCTTTGATCGTACTCCAGTCAGTAACTTGATCAGCAGTCAACAACTCACTTGGGACTGGCTGTCCACTCTTCCAAGTCGTGCCATCTTCAAATATCAAGGTCGTACCATCTGTGCTTAAAACCGCAGCTTTAGTTGAATAATAAAGTGTATGCGCATCATGCAAATGATTATTCGTCGTGTCCTTAGCAAGTTCACCTGCCGCACTGAGGTTGAGTGTAAATTCTTGTACGGCACTTGGAATATTGCCATCAGTGATCCCTGCTTGAGGGAGATTCATGACTGAGATCACATTTTGCAATGGGGTCGCTAAGTTGTTGACTATCCCCATTTGTAGGGTCTGGAGCCCTTTTAGCTGCCCGTCTTTTGTCAGGTAGTCTTTAGCTGGATAATTGAGCCCCTTTTCCGACAACGCATAATTTCCCGTACCCATGATCAATGGAGCCGGCTTGATCTCTTCGGTAGTAACGATCTTAAAATAGACCCTATCATTTGGATCATTGACCAAGGTCGTTTGTGCAACTGAGCCATCATCAAACGTGATCTGGGTCTTTAAGCGTGGCGCTAATTCTGTATTGCTCGTATCGCCACCGAGTTGGATCCAACTGGTATTATTAACGTTATTGACATTAGCTTTATAGACTTGAAGCCCTTCTGTTGACACACCTAATTTTTTAGCTGATCAGCTGTATATAGATCACTCTCTCCACCATTTTTCTTATAAACATAGAGATCCTGTTTCGATAAGCCCGTATCAAAACCATTGACCGCATCAGAAACAACCTGCAAGTTGAACAGCACCCGCATCTTTGGTTTTAGTTCAAAGCCAGTTCCCGTCCAATCCAAGACCATCACTGTCTTACCATCAGCATTTTGTTTTTGGGTGATCTTTGGTTGTGGGGCAACTTGATTTTTATCGAATGTTACCTGATAAAATTGGTCGCTATTTTTAAAATTCGTCAAAGTCGTTTGATCTGGGAGCGTCAAATACACGATTGGTTCTTTGATCGTTCCATATTCGACCGCTAAAGCATGTCCTGGAAGGTCAGTCGTCGTTTTATTGCCCTTACCAGTTAAAACGCCTCCAGCATCTAAGTTTTTTCCGGTACCGGATTTAGAGACTGTCCCTAGTGTTTCTAACCCTAACGTAAAGGTATCACCTGGTTTATAGGTCGTTGGCTCTTTGTTTCCAAGGTATGATTCCGGTCCACCATAGCCCTGAACTGGTAATTTCAACGGTTCTGAAACTTCTACTTGGAAATTAGTCGTTAAGCGTTTATTCTCGGATTCGACCTGGATCTTTGACTTATAGGTCTGCCCCAATTGAGCTTTTGAATTTAGATGGCCCAAAATATTGATCAACCCGGAATTGATATCGTTTAAAGCTTCACGATTTGTAGTCCCATTGATCGAATTTTGGTAAGCATTGGCATAATATTTAGCATCTGGCGTTACATCATAAGCTACGATCCTAACGCCCGCTGCTAATTTTTTACCTGTTCTAAATTCACCAAAATGATCGATCTGGCCTGTCAACGGATCGTAATTTTCCCCCGCTTGGAGACGTTGGGTGATCTTTGTTCCATCCGAACCAGTAACTACGACCGTATAGCCACTTTGCGCTGGATTATAGGACTTAAAATCAGCATGATCATCAGTCACGTTGTTGAGCGGCAAAGTGATCCCTGTCGTTGTGATCTCCTCTGGAAATTCAAAATGATATGTCGGGGTAAACTCAGTCAAACCATTAGCCAGCAACCCAACTGCGTATAACACAGGTGCTGAGCTATCGCCATTGGCTAAGACTGGACGTTTGACTGGGTCGATATTGCCTTCACTCGTACCCGTATCAGTTTTGACACTATTATAGTCAGAAACAAGCGTCACATCTACGTTGCTACTTTGTTCACTGTTTGAATAGTGAATGATGACTCCATAATTTTCATGCACTGTCGGGTCTTCTTTTGGTAAGACTTTTTGGGCAAAGCCACGTGCTTCAGGTGAGATCGCACTCGGATCCAAAGCTTCACCAGTATCGATATTTACTGCTCCAAAGTAGTGTTTCTTACCATCTCCCAAGTCGACCCAACCAGAAGGTGCTTCACTTTGGCCCGAAGTTTGGGTACTCGTATAACGCCCGATAAATGACAATTTAGCACTGTTATTTGTAAATACGATCGGGGAAGTAGTCGTCATAATGATCGGCGTTCCGGCTCCACCAGGCTGACTGACCTTGAGATTACCGTTTAAAAACGGATCACTAGTATGCATCAAATACTTACTCGTTTCATCTGCATCTAAGATAAAGTTTTCTGGGACAGGGACCTGAACTGTAGCCAAACCACGAACGGCTGGAACAGTTCCAGCGAGCAAGCTATCATTGATGGTCGTGACTTCATAGACATAATTAGTGTCGACTGTCACATTGGTCTTGCCATCGGTCACATAAGCATCTGCTTTAGTCTCTACTTTAGCCCCAGTAACATTTAAACGCTTCTCTAAGATGATCTTGATATTTGAACTAGTTGGCGCCGGGACATCGTTGATCAAGAAACTGATCTGATAATTATCACCACTGACCAAGAGATCATTGTTTAAACTCGAATTTAAATAGGGCTGGTAAGCCTCAGCACTGTTTCTGAGTTCTTCAGTAAAAATATTACTTGATTTAACGGTCTGTTTTACCGTTACATTGGTATTGGCAGCCCCACCGGTTATCGTCCAAGTATATTTGTAGCTTCCATCCCCTAAAGCAGTCTTTTGGGGCGAACCAGTGGCATCTAAATTGGCAGCTAGCCCGAGCTCGCCACCTTTAGCAGCATTAGGTTTTACGATCATACTGAAAGTATCACCATTTTGCCCGGTGTACTCAAAAGTCATCCCGATCTTGCCCGCACTCGAACGGGTATTATCAGTTGTAAATGTATACTCTGTCGAACCATCAGCGGCGGTTTGGGATGACAGATTCCCGCTATTGTCTGCAGTGACCGTATTTACATGGACCGCTCTATCCTCGGTCGCATTAGCTTGGGCAACCGTACTTTCAGCTGCTACTTTACGAAAACCAGAAGTTGCTGGCTGTTCTGCTGGTGTGGCGGTTGGAGTATCTGTTTGCGTGTCAGTTTGCGTAGAGTCTGCTTCAGTCGCTGTATCGGTTGACGTTTGCGGCGTCACTTCAGCTTCTGGAGCCGTGGTTGCTTGTGCTTGGGTTTGCGCACTTTCGACTGGTGTTTCTGCTGATCCTAAAGTCTCAGACTCAGCTTCGGGTGGCTTAGCTTCAGGGGTCGCATGGACCGAGGTCGTATCCCCTAAAGTCAAAGCCGTCGTTTCATCTGCCAAAGCTGGCATCTGCATTAAAATAGCCGAGCTAAACATCGTTATTCCGGCTACGACCCAAGTTTTTTTACGTTTGTAGAGTTTATATCGTCGCTTTTCTTCGGTAGTATATTTTTTTAAGTGTATATTTTTCACTTTGATCACTCCCTTGGATTAAAATCGCAGTTTCTTGGTGAACTTTTATAAAATATCTAAAAGATATCATTTAATTGTAATGATGATACAAAGATTGATCTTATGCCAAATGAATTGGATCGAACCATTTCGAAACAGCTTTATTTAATTAATATCTTTAACCATAATATAAAGTTAAATTATAATTTTTTCAACATGTACGTACTGTTTTTTATCCAATTTTAATAGTGCACAATATAAATATATATGTATTATTACCTTTTTTCTATGGTATTATTTATACTATATTACAATTAGAAAGTTAGGTTGAAGTATGAAATCACTTAATATTTTTACAAATAAAATCACGTATCTATTATTCTTAATTTTAATTACTATAAGCTGGTTATCAGCTATTCGTTCTCCTAATTTGAATATTGAATATATTTCAAATGATCTATTAATTGCACTTTTAGTCTTAGGACTTGTAATATTCGTAATTTTAAAGCTATTTCCTAAAATATCTAAATTCTTTAAGAAATGGCAGACCTTAGCAGTTTGCTCTGCTATAGTTTTTGGATTCCAGCTTTACTTTGTACTTAGTTCTAGCACAAAAATCGGTTACGATGTGACATCTGTATACAATGCTCAATGGCAACCAGACGATGGCTTTATAAAGTTTTATTTTAGTTTAAACCCAAATAATTTAAATATTTTATTCTTACAGATGAAATTACGTGACATTTTAGGCTTAGGTCTTTCTTGGCAAAATTTAGGCTTACTTACCCTTGCCCTCGTTGATTTAGCTGTTGTTTTCAATACTTTGACTGTAGCAATGCTAAATAAAAAACTAGTCTTACACAGTATCTATATTCAGCTAACGGGGCTATTGGTCTTTCCATATATAATTGTTCCTTACACTGATACTTGGTCGATGTTTTTTGTGGCGCTCTATCTATTTATTTTTATCTTAGCTAATAAAACAGAAAAGCTATCTTTAAAAATCATTCTCACTTTATTTTTAGGGATAATAGCTGCATTGGCTTGTTTTATTAAACCATCTGCAGTTATTCCTTTTATTGCTATTGTTATTTGGTGGTTGATAAGTACTGACAAGATATTTCCACGAATTATCTTACTAGTCTTCACGCTTCTGACTTTTGTAGGAACAACCTATACATTATCAAATAAAATCTCAGGACAAAATTATATAACGATAACCCCAAATAAAAGCAAACCATTGCTTCACTTTATTTCGATTGGAATGGAAGGAACTGGTGGCTATTCTCTTGAACAAGATCAAGCAATGATGCGTGCTAAAAATATGCATGAACGCAATGAATATTCTCTTAAGCGAATTGACAAAAATCTGAAACAAATGGGACCAGTTGGCTATATTAAATGGCTACTATTCAAGCAAAAAAATAATACTGCTGACGGTTCATTAGGATGGATGGCTGACGGTAATTTAGCAGAGGCTACACCTAAAAACTGGATCCAAAATATCTACTACACTACCGGAAAATATATTAAAGATTTTCAGTTCGTCGCTCAACTCTGGTGGATAGCACTTTTGACTTTTATCTTTTTAGGTTTTAAGAATAAGACCTCAGGAGTTCAATTTTTTAGACTTGCTCTTTTAGGTGGTTTTATCTTCCTATTGATTTTCGAAGGGGGCAGAAGTCGCTACTTGATTCAATTTATGCCTTGCTTTATTATTCTAGCCAGTCTCTGTTATCCAAATACTAGCTCATTACTAAAAGGATTTCTCCAAGTAATAAAAAAATAACATCATACACCTAAAAAGCTGATCAAATTTATTTTTGTGAAATTTGATCAGCTTTTTTCTAGTTTAAATTGTAATATTTTAATTCACTTAATAACTTAGAGCTCTTTGTCGATTAGCATTCCAGTGCTTGTAGAATTGATCCGCAGTCATAGACTCTTTTTTAGCCGTCCAAGGATTGTTGTAGTAGATCACCCCATTGCGATATCCTGTCAGTGTGATCGCATGGTTTACAAAGCCATTCATATTAGCCATCCAAACCACAACTAGGCGCCCATTCAACAACTGTCGATAAATATCCGACCAACTTGCACCCGTCATAACTTTACTTGTTCCCATATATTTATTGACTACTGGTGCTACACCTGTTGGAAAGACCCACCACCCAGTTACACTGAATGGATCACCAACAAAACCATAATCACCATTGTTACTTCTCGGCATTTCATGAGCTAGTTGGATCTTATTGACATTTTTTCCAGCATAACGTAACATCATTGTCACTGCTGTTATCTCACAACCTGTAGGTAACTCTGGATTTTGCCCAATTACTTCAGCATTATTGAATACTCCTTCGATCGAACCAGTGACTTGGTCAGCATAGTAAGTTATACGCCCTGCTTGGATCATACCGTACTGCATCTGCCCATTTGAAGCATAATAAACAAACTTAGCTTGATCTTTGATCCATTGCAATCCTGTTTTCATCGCTCCATCGAATGTATCAAATAAGTACCAATGTCCAGCTATCAACTGTTGGCCATATTGCATCTGCCCCTGTTCATTGTAATAGACAGTTTTGTTTTGTCCGTACTCTTTCAGATCCTTGAAACCAGTTTGAATAGCACCATTTATCTTATCAAATAAATACCATTTTCCAGCTAAGTTTAGTTGCCCATATTTCATCTGAGCTGTTTCAAGATCATAATAGACCTGGCGTTTATCGCTTAAGATCTGCATCCCTGTCAGCAATTGATCATTATCACCAAATAAATACCATTTCCCAGCTATCTTTGCTTCACCTGGTGCATTTATCAAAGCACCTTCTTCCGTAAAGCCATACATTTTTCCTTCGATCAAGACATTTACCCCTTGAGCAGCAGAACCGTCACCGGTAAAATAGATCAACACTTTGTTATCTTTATCAAAAACTAAAGCATTGCGCTTCATTGCTCCATCAAACGTATCAAAGTAATACCGTTTACCTGCGATCGTCTGATACCCATATTGCATTTGGCCATTTGGTGCATAATAAACTACTTTATTTTGTCCATAACGATTTAGATTTTGAAAACCAGTCTGCATTATACCAGCTTCGTCAAATAGATACCAATTCCCATTGATGTTTTGTTGTTTATTCTTACTTTGTGTTCCATTAAATGTATCAAAATAATATGTCTTTCCCGCAATATTTTGAAAACCATACTGCATCTGACCTCTGTTATTACCATCAACAGCATAATAGACCCATTTATTTTGATTTGCTATATATTGAAAGCCCGTCTTCATCGCACCATCAAGCGTATCAAAGTTATACCATTTATTAGCGATCCGCTGTTGTCCATAAAGCATATGTCCTTGATCATTATAGTAAACAGTCTTATTTTGTCCATATTGATCCAGATTTTGAAAACCTCGTTGCATCTGGCCCTGTCTATCAAATAAATACCAGTGACCGTTGATATTTTTTTCACCGGTAGCCATTGCTCCATTGAACGTATCAAAATAATGTGTGGCATTGTTGACCCACTGCCATCCGTAAAGCATCCAACCATCTTTATTGTAATAAACAGTCTTTTTTTCATCGCTATTTTCTAGCGTTTGAAATCCCCGTTGCATTTGGCCTTGTTCATTGAAGAGATACCAATGACCATTGATGTTTTTTTCACCGATCGCCATTGCCCCATTAAATGTATCGAAATAATGTGTGGCATTATTGACCCATTGCCATCCATACTGCATCTTGCCTTCATTATTGTAATAAACAGTTTTAGCCTGCTCCTCTAATCTTTGAAAACCTGTTGCTTTTTCACCAGTCTCTTTATCGATCAAATACCAATCATTCCCCTGTTTTTGTTCGACCAATTGTTTTGTTTCTTCTTTTTGAACTGGTTCAGTTTCGCTTTCAACATTCATTAATGTTTTTTCTGTATCTTCTTGTGCTGTCAGTTCAGTTGTCTGCGCGGCTTCGGTTTCTTTTGAAGTAGCCCCTATCGTTGTGTTTTCTGATCGCTCCGAGTCAGTGGTGCTTTCTACATCAACTTGTGATGTTTCTACTTTAGAGTTTTCTTCTACCTTTTGTACCTCAGACTGTTCAGTTTGAACCTGAGTACTTTCTGTTGTGGCAGTTTGATCTGCTTGTATCACTTGCGGTGAATATATACCTGTTGCTAATAAAGCTACGGTCGCACTTGAGATATAAAAAACTTTTCGTTTGGCCATCATATTTTGTGCATTCAAGATCTGCTTGAGTCGTCTATCCATCATCTCATCTCCTTGATATCGCATTATTTTATCCTGATTTTATCAAAAATAGACTAGAAAAGTCACTTCAAGAGCCACTCTTCTAGCCTAATTTATTATGCCTTAGCTGCACCCCAAGTTACAGTTGCTTCAACATTTGCAACTAAAGGTTCACCATATTTGGCATTCTTATTATCATTGTAGAAATTCCATGCTTTTTGTTCAGCCGTTTTACCTTCAGTAAACCAGAAAACATAGTGATAAGCATCACCATTATCAGCATAATAAGTTTTAGAACCTTCTAAAGCAGTAGTCATACCACCCAAACCACTTGCGATCTTCTCTAAATTTTCTTGAGTAAATGCGCCTGTTCCGCTAAGCAATTCATTTGCCGCAGCAGAAAGGGGTTCGACCATATCAGAAGCAGTAAGCGTGGAGCCTTCAGCGATCCCATCTTTTAAAGCTACATTATTACTATTCCACACCTTATTTACCTTAAAGCTGAGCGTGGATGTTGCTTTTTCAGGTGCTTTTGGTGTTTCATAACCATGTAAGAAACCATTGTACATCTTCAATGATTGAAGCGGATGTCCTAGATCGTCGAATAAGGCTACGTTATCCCAGGTTGAGCCACCCCAAGTTGGTTGACCATTGTAATACATCACACTATCTGGAGCATAACCAACTGCATATTGCGAAGCCCAACCAGTACCGTACTTATCAGATGCATCCTTGTTAAATTGCCAGTTTTCCCAGCCAGCCTTAACTGGGATCCATGCTGGTTCCCACCAGAAACCGCCTAAACCGCCTTGAGCGACTAAAGCTTTATACATATCTGACATCGCATCAACTTGTCCTTGTGGATCATGGCTATATGCTTGGATCTCTGAATCAGGTCCGATCGAGTTACCAGTACCATCCGAATCACGAACATTATTGATCCAACCGGTTTCCAATACAACTACTTGCTTGCCATATTCTTGCTTAGCAAGTTTTTCGATACCTTCCAAACTCTTAGGTGTGTTAGCACCCCATCCCATATCAACATCATCATACCAACCATTGCCATCATGTGTTGACCAGAATGGATAATATGACGTACCTAAAATATCATAATCAACGTTATTATCACGTAAAGCATTCATAATATTAGTATATTTAGGTACATTTGGTGTTTCTAATTGAATAGCCACTTTAGCTTCAGGTAAAACATCACGAACCGCTTTAGAACCCGCATTCAAATATTGAGAAATTTGAGCTGCTTTTTCTTTGTTGCCCCAGATATTTAAATATGATTCACCGCGGTCACGATTGGAATAGATACCAAAGACACCATTTGTGATCTCATTACCAACTTGGACCATTCCAACATCAACACCAGCATTCTTTAAATCAGTCAAGACTTTACTTGTATAATTGTAAACACTCTTAGCCAATGAGTCGCCTGTTTGATCTTCCCAAGCTTTAGGTAATGGTTGCTTAGCAGGGTCAGCCCAAAAATCAGAGTAATGGAAATCAAGTAAGACTTTCAACCCATACTTAGAAGCATCTTTTGCCATTTGAACAACGTTAGCTTCACTACAATCGCCACCAGCATATGTGTTGTTATTAACATCGTATGGATCATTCCAAACACGTAGTCGGATCCAGTTGACCCCAGCATCCTTTAAAACCTTATAAATTGGAGCTTCATTCCCATCGAAGTCATAGAATTTAACACCTGCGTTGATCAAAGATTGATAGCTACCAATATCGACCCCACGGATCATATCCTCGGTCATTCCTTCGATCGGTTTGACCGTAACAGCATCATAGCGCAAACCGGTATTTGTCCCTGTCTTATAAGCAAGATCGATCTGTTCATCTGTCATTTGACTGGTTGGAACACCTGTAATACCTGTTGAGACTGCAACTGGAGCACCCCACGTTAGAGTAGCAGAATAGCTGACCTGCAATGGTTCACCATATACAGCATCTTTATTTGCAGCTAAAAACGCCTCTTGCTTACCAACTTTTTGACCAGCAAAAGTATCATTTAACCAGAAAACGTAATGATAATCATTGCCATCTGTACCCTTATAAAGTTTCTGACCCTCTAGTCCTGATTCATTACCTGGTAAACTACTAAAGATCAATTTCAAGTTTTGTTCACCGATCTTTTGTCCCTTAACACCGTTCAACAAGCTTGGAGATACTTTAAAGGTATTGCCCAATTCACCTGCACTGATCGTTTCTCCGGCTTGCAAACCATCACTAGCTTGTGCATTAACACCCGGTGCTGTATAAACATCAGATACCTTAGCAGTAAGTGTCGAATCAGCCATTTCTTCCTTGGATGTGTCATTCTTGCCTGGTGTAAAGATAATGATAGCAACATTTATACTATCATTCATTTCCTTAGCACCAACACCGATAGCTGATTTAGATAAGTCAGTCCCCGGTGCAAAAACATTCATAAAATCATTTGCGGCTTGATTGATAGCTTGTTGCATGTCTTTATAACTCTTAGTCCACACCACATTAGCTGTTCCTGTGAACAAAGCATTATTCGCTAAATTCTTTTGCACAGCTTCAGAAGTTGCTGCTAAATTATTACGTGCAACTAATTGGGCTGTGTCATGTAACATGAAAGCCAGATAATCATCATTTTGATTATTCCAATCATAGTCAATATTTTGACCATAAGTTTTTTGAATATCATCGGCTACTTCTTTAGCAACCATTTCACGATAATTTTGGATCGTTAATGGCAATAATGTACCATCATCATTAAAGGAGTAATCTACTCCATCGATCAAATGACTCCCCGTATACATCGAACCATCAAAGGTGTCAAAGTAATATTTATTATTAGCGATCGTTTGCCAACCATATTGCATACGTGCAGTATTTGGGTCGTAGTAGACTGTCTTATTTTGATCCTTGATCTCTTGGAAGCCAGTCAAAACTTCTCCCTTGTTAAACAAATACCAGTTGCCATCAAGCTTTTGCTGCCCATCCATATTCTCTAAGGCACCATTATATGTGTTAAAGCTATATGTCTTACCAGAAATATTTTGCTTACCATATACCATCCAGCCATCTTGATTATAGTACGCAATTTTCTTATCTTCTGGTAGATATTGGAAACCGCGTTGCATTGCTCCGTTTTTATCAAACAGATACCAGTGATCATTGATCTTCTTTTGGCCGATCGCCATTGCACCATCGAATGTGTCAAAATAACGGGTCGCATTGTCCAGCCATTGCCAGCCGTATTGCATCCATCCATCTTGATTATAGTACGCCGTCTTATCTTCGCCATAATCCTTTAGATTTTGGAAGCCACGTTGCATTGCACCGTTATTATCAAACAAATACCAGTGTCCAGTGATCTTCTTTTGGCCGATCGCCATCGCACCGTTGTATGTGTCAAAATAACGGGTCGCATTATCCAGCCATTGCCAGCCGTATTGCATCCATCCATCTTGGTTATAGTACGCTGTCTTATCTTCGCCATAATCCTTTAGATTTTGGAAACCGCGTTGCATTGCTCCATTCTTATCAAACAAATACCAATGATCGTTGATCTTCTTTTGACCGATCGCCATCGCACCATCGAATGTGTCAAAATAACGGGTCGCATTATCCAGCCATTGCCAGCCGTATTGCATCCATCCATCTTGGTTATAGTACGCTGTCTTATCTTCGCCATAATCCTTTAGATTTTGGAAACCGCGTTGCATTGCTCCATTCTTATCAAACAAATACCAATGATCGTTGATCTTCTTTTGACCGATCGCCATTGCACCATTGAATGTATCAAAGTAACGGGTTGCGTTATCCACCCATTGCCAACCATATTGCATTTGGCCCTTAGAATCATAGTAGACCGTCTTATTTTGGTCAGGTATCTTTACAAATCCTGTCTTCATTGCACCATCGTAAGTATCAAAATTATACCAAGCACCCTTGATCTTTTGCTGACCATACTGCATTTGACCATCGTCACATTTGTTGGCCAGTCGTTTCATTAATTAAATACCAGTGATCATCACGCTTTTGCTCAACTAAATTATCATTAGCGTTATCAGTCTTGGCATTATTATCGACACTTGTACTGTCGACCACTGCACTCTCTTTTACTTTACCTTGAACCGTTGTATCCTTAGCAGCATCTTTTTCAGGCGTATCCGTCTCTAACTGTTTTGGATCTGGGTCTTCTTGTGTTGTGCTAGTTGTAGCACTTGTTCTTTGTTCATCATTTTCAGATCCTGCTATATCAGAGTTTTCCTTGATCTCCTCTGCTGGCACTTGTACCTTAGATGTCTCAGAAGCATTGACTTGGTCCGCTGAAACATCCTGCTGATTATAAGTACCAGCTGCCAATAGAGCGATCGTTAAACTAGAGATATAGATAAGTTTTTTAGATTTTACCTTTTGAGTAGCCAGAATTTTTTCTAACCGTTCAATATCCATTACTAAAGCCTCCCAAATTACTATAAACAGATTAATTTTACCACCAATATTAATAAAAGTGTATTTTAAAAAAATACACTTTACTGAAAATGTCCTATTCTCGATCCTTATACAAAAAAGCCCTACGAAACAGTAAGCTGCTTCATAGAACTTTTTTCTTTTATTTGATCAATCTTCCATCTTTATCGAAATTATATTCTGTTCCATTGATCTCTTTTTTCTGATTTTTGATCATTCTACCATATTGATCGAAGTAGTATGTTGCCCCATCTCGTGCAGTCATAAATCCATTTCTAAATGAAACCCCATTATCCATAAAGAAATATACTCCGCTGTATTCTGGATCATCCAAAATCACAAAACCATTATTAGACTCACCATTCTCACGGACCATGTGACCATCATTATCGAAATAGTACCAGTTACCATCTTTTTCTAAAAATTGGTTCCGATATAACTTACCCTCTTTAAAGTAACTAATACTTCCATCTTCATTTTTGACAAATACACTGTCTAGTGAAGAATTTTTAAGTTGTGTTGGAAATCCATTACGGTCAACATTGAAATATACTCCACTATTTTCATCCTTCAACACATAGCCGGCACCTCTACTCAAGATATTAGTACCATTCATGTATTTAGCTGACCATTCTTTGATTTGAACGTCGCCATTGATCGGAACACCAGTTGAGATCTGAGCTTTTTGGAATAGTTGTGGATACTTTTGCTTCAACTCTTCTAAGAATGCTCCACCAAACTTACTTTGGTATTCTCCACCTCCACGAGTATTAGCAACATACAATGTATCATTGATTTGAGACCCATCAATGTAATTTCCATGATCATCTACTCGAGTAGCCGCAACGACTTCTTTGCCTGGCAAAGCATAGACTTGATCTGGGACCCAGTCAGCAATTGCTTGTATCCCAACTTCATGTAAACTGCGCAATGCTTGGCGTAGATCACTATCTGTTCCATATTTGGTTGGTTCACCAAAACCTAGATCGTAACGATCTGTGAAGGCATAGCCATTACTAATAATCGAATCGATAAAAGTACCATCCGTACTTGAGCGATATTGCGGTGCAAATTCGAAGCTTGTGATCCCCCATTGCTTGAAGAGATCGACATTCTTAGCGATCACCACATTGGCTGCTTGCTCTGGACTTGCTGGTGGAGCTTGGAAGTTAGAAAAGCCTTCATAGATAACGTTCGAATCTGTTGCAGCATTTGATCTAAACATCTCATCACTGCCATGCTTTTCGGTTGATGCTGTTGTTCGCGCATCTTGATCACTTTCAGCACCTACTGGGACCCAAACCGCAAGATAACCTGTTACAAATGGATTAGTTACTCCTCTAACACTTGTGTTAGCCAACACATTTCCATTAACTACAACATCTTTATTGCTAAAAATCAAATCACCGTTATTATCTGTATACATAATTGGTGCATCAGTATCTGATGTATAGTTTTCAATACCATCATTTGTTGAAAGTACAACTGGACGATATGCTTGGTTGCGATGTGCTGCTCCCATGTGCAATACTACTTGTTCATTATCGGAAAGTTTTAAATCAGTATTGTTAGAAATAATGACCCCGATACCTTCTGTTCTAGTTTCATCAGTACCTGCATCACTTACTTTCATTGCACCCTTACCAAAACGAACACTCGTCAAAATATCATGTTGATCAACAGCCATAGTTTGACCACCGGCTACATATTTGACCCTAGAACGTAGTAAATTATCAATAACATCGTAGTAGATCGACTTTTGGGACATATATTGTCCACCATCAGTAAAGACATCACCATAGTAAACACGTGGAATGCTATCTTTATTTGTCAGTAACAACGCATATGAGCTTGGAATATTGTAGCGATTGTATTTTTTCACAGTTTTTGCTTGATCGGCATTATATAATTCCAGACCTTTTGCTAATTGATCCCAATTAGAATGATTTGCTTCTGCACCAGTAGCATCAGTCGTTGCTTGTTGCACCATATCTTGAACAGCATAATCATGCGCTCTAACAAAAGCAAAACTAGGGATCGCGACATTCTCACTATCATCATGACTACGATCGACCATATACCATTCAAGGAAACGACCCATACGATCATTTCCGCCTTGTTGCTTACTTAGAGAAGCTGTTATCTGAGTTACAGTATGGTTATCAATAGAGATTTGTGGCGTTCCGATCTTTTTGGTGTACTCAGCATCGTTGATATTCCAATCTTCTAAAATTGAAAGATGCTTATTGGCATTGGCATCATTTTCGGAAGTCCCATATGCTGCACGCATATAATCCCCCGCAATGGATAATAGATCAGCATCAACATTATCCACCGCATCGATCCTAATTCCGTCAAAGTTTGCTTGCGAATCATTAGCAGTAATATTACCAAAGTTCAATAAGTAGTGTAACCAATTCAATTGTTCTGCTTGAACGACTGGATTAGAGTTATCTATATCATTTGCTAATAAGAACTCTGCCCCTTGATCCCCTTTTCCATCAACATTTATTGGCTGACGACCCATCAATCTCCAATCAGATGCAGTATCTGGTACGAGATCATTATTAACATATTTCAAGAATCCGCCTTGGAATTGGAAGCCAAAGTAGGCAGGATCTTCGCTCTCACGATTCCACATAGGTTGTGTAGCAATAAAGCTGCTCAACGTTTCTCTGAGCCAATCTGTTTTCCCATTCTCAGATGAGATCTTCTTTTCAATATTCTTTTGAACTTCTTCAGCAGCTCTTTGTAACTCCTTGCTATCGTCACTAGTTGAGAAGTTATTTTGTTGTAATAGCCCTTTATCTGCCATAAAATTGAGATAATTTACTTTTACTTCTTTATTAGGCCACCATACCATTAATAGCGGACGTTTATCATTCGTAGTTGAAAGGCGCCAATGTTCACCATTATCTAAAATTTCTTTTGGTCGGTACCATGAATCAGCAGTTAGATAACCATCAATGTTTTCAATATTTTCCCCATCATGTGAATAAAGCACATTGCCATTACGATAATCATCACTCACCGCGAGATCAGTCAGCATATAAGAGTTAAGTTGTTTCTCGCTCCCAATACCTGTTTGACTATCAAAATAATACCACTTGCCATTATCATTAAATAAAAAGTTCTTTTTATAGCTAGCAGTTTTAGGATCTACATATACAATGTTTGAATCGATCTTTTGTAAACCTGTCTTCAACTGTGCAGTATCCTTATCGAAAAATAACTTTTCACCATTTACTTCTTGTTCACCTGTCAAAACATCACCAGTGTTTCCAAATAAGAACCAGTGATCAGATATATTATTTAAACCTTTAGCTTTTAAAGCCCCATTAAATGTATCAAAGTAATATTTCTTATTGCCTACTGTTTGTTCACCATACTGCATCCAACCATCGTGATCATACGATACTAATTTATTTTCTTTAGGTAAATATTGCAGACCACGTTGCATTTCACCTTGATCATTGAAGAGATACCAGTGACCA
>NZ_AYYW01000037.1:29519-29936 GCF_001434535.1 Ligilactobacillus animalis KCTC 3501 = DSM 20602 | reverse complement strand
CCATCTTCATTGTAATATGCATGCTTCTCAGATCCGTATGGGCGTAGATCTTGGATACCGCGTTGCATATTTCCATCTTTATCGAAAAGATACCAATGACCGTTGATCTTCTTTTCACCAGTTGCCATTGCTCCATCATATGTGTCAAAGTAATGTGTCGCATTATTTACCCATTGCCAACCGTATTGCATCCAGCCATCTTCATTGTAATATGCATGCTTCTCAGATCCGTATGGGCGTAGATCTTGGATGCCACGTTGCATATTTCCATCTTTATCGAAAAGATACCAATGATCATTGATCTTCTTTTCACCGACAGCCATCGCTCCATCATATGTATCAAAGTAATGCGCTTCATTGTTTACTCGTTGCCAACCATATTGCATCCAGCCGTCTTCATTGTAATATGCATGCTTT
>NZ_AYYW01000037.1:0-29465 GCF_001434535.1 Ligilactobacillus animalis KCTC 3501 = DSM 20602 | reverse complement strand
CCATCTTTATCGAAAAGATACCAATGATCATTGATCTTCTTTTCACCGACAGCCATTGCTCCATCATATGTATCAAAGTAATGCGCTTCATTGTTTACTCGTTGCCAACCGTATTGCATCCAACCGTCTTCATTGTAATATGTATGCTTTTCAGATCCATATGGGCGTAGATCTTGGATGCCGCGTTGCATATTTCCATCTTTATCGAAAAGATACCAATGATCATTGATCTTCTTTTCACCAACAGCCATTGCTCCATCATATGTGTCAAAGTAATGTGCTTCATTGTTTACTCGTTGCCAACCGTATTGCATTTGCCCAGCTTCATTGTAATATGCATGCTTTTCAGATCCATATGGGCGTAGATCTTGAAGCCCCTGTTGCATTTCACCTCGATCATTGAATAAGTACCAATGATCATCTATTTTTTGTTCTCCAGTAACTTTATCGGTTACATTATCAATAACAGCTCGTTCCGCCGAGGTATCGTTTTGTGCTACCGTTTCATTTGTTATATTTTCATCATTATTGACATCTTTTGTTTCATCTGTTTTTTCAACTTCTTTATTATCGTTATCATCATTATTTTTTAACGTTTCATCTTCATTAGAAATTGAATTATTATCAAAATTTAAGCTTTTTTCTGATTGAACCACGTTAGCATTTTCATTGTTTACACTAACTTCATCAGCCATAGATAGCGATGTTCCCATTGCGATCCCAGTAACTACCCCTACAGTGATCAGCGGAGCTACTACCCAGTTTTTTCCTGCTTTATACATTTTGTAGTGCTTCTTCACTTCAAAATTATCCATTATTTCTCTCCGTTCTATCGATTTATTGCTACTAATAAAAATACACAACACATAAAATTATACTGATAATAACCATAAAAACAAGAAATATTTTACATGCAAAATATATAAAAAAATAACCTAAAAGTTGCATCCAACTTTTAGGTTATTTTTCTTAACTTTAAATTAAAGTTGTTTTTCCAGTTGTAATGATCTCATCCAACTTCTTCAAAACGTTTTCGCCTACGACCTTACCATTTTTGTCAGTAGTATATTCGACGTTATTGACTGTTACTTTACCATTCTTCAACTTACGCCCATTAACATCATAGTAATAAATATCACCATTAGCTAATTGAACAAAGCCATCACGTAAAGAAATACCATTATTCAAGAAATAGTAATCTGCTACTTGAGCATCACTATCGATCGTCAAAGCAGTATTGGTTACCATATTTCCATCGTTGTCGAAGTAATACCAGTTATTTTTACCATCTTTAACAAAGGCATTCTTCATAATTTCGCCTTCACTGTTATAATAGTTAACTTTTCCAGCATCATTTTTCCAGAAACCATTCTTAGTGATCTTACCACGTAATTGACTAGGCAAGAATACTTCACTTGTTTCAGCTACCCTAAAGTAAGTAGCACCATCACGTAATACAAATTCTGCACCGCGATGCAAGATATTAGTCCCATTTAGATACTTAGCTGACCATTCAGTGATCTTTTCACTAGGATCGATAGTTACCCCGGTTGAAGGTTGCTTTGTCTTAAATAGTTCTGGATACTTTTGTTTTAATTCTTCAAGATAGCGACCGCCATATTCTTTTTGGTATTGTCCACCACCAATAGTATTAACAACATATAAAGTATTATCGATTTGAGTACCGTCAACTTTATTCCCAAATTCATCAGATCGTACGACCGATACAACTTCCTTACCAGGTAAGCTATAGATCTGATCTGGGACCCAGTCAGCGATCACTTGGATCCCACCAGCGTGTAGAGCTTTTAATACATTGACTAGATCTTGATAAGAACCGTACTTATTATTCTTACTCATTGCAAGATCATAACGATCAGTGAAGGCATAACCATTATCAATGATCGAATCCAAGAATGAGCCGTCATGACTAGATACATATTGCGGTGCTAACTGGAAGCTAGTAACTCCCCAACTATTGAACAGGTCAACATTTTGAGCAATAATAGCATTCGCATTCTCACTTGCATTTTCTGGGAAGGCTTGGAAGTTTGAGAAACCTTCATAAATCAGATTTGAGTCAAGCGCTGCATTAGAATGGAATACTGAACCATCCGTTGTCGTCTTAGTTGATGCTGCTGTCCGTGCATCTTGAGTTGCACTGGCACCGACAGGGACCCACATAGCCAAATAGCCAGACACATACGGATTCATGACACCTTTAATTGCAGTATTAGCCTGAACTTTACCATTTGTAACAACATCTTTATTTGTAAAGATCAAATCACCATCATTATTAGTATAAACAACTGGCGCATTTGCATCAGATGTATAGTTGATCAAACCATTTGCAGAAGATAACATTACCGCACGATATGCTTGATTTTTGTGTGCAGCTCCCATGTGTAGAACAACTTTTTCACCATCATTTAGTTTAAGGCTGTTATTGTTACTAATGATCAACCCCATACCTTGAGTCCGAGTTTCACTTGTTCCCTTATCAGTTACATTTAAGGCACCTTTACCAAAACGAACACTAGTTAAAATATCATGGCCGTCTACATCTAATGTTTGACCACCAGCAACATACTTAGTACGCGTCTTCAATAGGTTATCGATCGCATCAAAGTAGATCGATTTTTCTGCCATATATTTACCAGCATCAGAATAAAGATCACCATAGTACACACGTGGAATAGTATCTTTATTTGTCAAAAGAATAGCGTAAGAACTTGGAATATTGTAGCGATTATACTTCTTATTGGTCAACTTTTGATCAGCCATATAATCTTTTAGACCTTGTTGTAACTCTTCATTTGTATATACGCCCCATGGTTTCCCAGTTGTATCTTGGATCAACTGCAAGATATCTTCTTGGACCGATGCATCATGTGCACGAACAAATGAATAGTTAGGGATAGCCGTGTTCTCAGTATTATCTTTTGAACGATCCACTAAATACCATTCTTTGAAACGTTGCATTCTATCAACTTTATCTGGTGCTTGACCTAGAGAAAACTTAAGTTGTTGCACGATGTAATCATCCATTGTTAACTGTGGATTACCAATAGAATTTACATACTCAGGATCCTTATCATTCCAGTCTTCTAAAATGGAGATATGTTTATTAGCTGTTGCATCATTTTGCCCCACTTTATAGGCAGCCTTGAAGTAATCACCAGCGATACTCAATAAACTTGCATCAACATTATCTACCGCATCAATACGGATCCCATCAAAGTTAGCGCTAGGGTCATTGGCCGTGATCGTACCAAAATTCATCAAGAAGTGTAACCAGTTCAATTGTTCTGCTTGAACGACTGGATTAGAGTTATCGATATCATTAGCTAACAAGAACTCTGCCCCAACATTATTTTGTGTCAACATTGTTGGTTGATATCCTAACTTACGCCATTCAGAGTTAGCATATGGTGTTAGTTCACTATTAACATATTTCAAGAATCCACCCTGGAATTTTTGCAAACCTTCAGTACTTACCCCTTCACTTTGCTCATTCCAGATATCTTGTGTCTTGATAAAATCAGTGATCAGATCTCTTAGCCATGTTGTATCGTTTTCTTTAGTAATTTTACGTTCGATATTTCTTTGAGCTTCTTGAGCCGCAAAATCCATATAGTTAGGATCACTTTCAGCATTATATGTGCCTGAGTTATTGATAAAGCCCTTATCTTTCATATAGTTTAGATAATTAGCCTTGATCTGCTCATTTGGCCACCACGTCATCAAGAGAGGGCGTAGATCAGTTTCTGTCGTAGCTGTCCAAGTACTACCATCTTTCAAGATAGATTTTGGACGATACCAGCTATCAGCTGTTAAAAAGCCATTGATATTTTCAAAGCTATTACCATCAAATGAATACGCTGCATTATTAGTGATAAACTCTACATTACCGCTAACGACACCTTTTTTATATTGGTCTTCTAGGGTATTTGTCCCCTTACCAGTCTTGGCATCGAAGTACATCCATTTATTATCAGCACCAAGAACTACCAAATTCTTTTTGATATTCCCTGATCTCTTATCAACAAAGTAGTTATTGCCCTTGATATTTTGGACCCCTGTCAATAAAGCACCTGTTTTTTCGTCAAATAACAAGTCAACACCATTAACGTTTTGGAGGCCTCGTTGCATACTACCATTAGCACGACTAAATAGGTACCAGTTACCATCAATATTTTGATAGCCATAAACCATAGCTGCTGTTTTAGGATCATAGTAGACAACTTTATCTTGACCATATGCTTTAAGGTCTTGGAAACCAGTTTGGATAGTTCCAGAATTATTAAATAGATACCAGTTATTTCCAACCTTCACTTGTCCCTTAGCTTCTAAAGCACCATTGAAAGTGTTGAAATTATGATCTACTCCATTGATATTTTGTTTACCGTAAAGCATCCAACCATCTTGATTATAGTAAACTAATTTATTCTCTTCTGGAATATATTGAATGCCACGTTGCATTGCACCATCTTTATCAAATAGATACCAATGATCATTGATCTTCTTTTGCCCCGTAGTCATTGCACCATTGAACGTATCAAAGTAACGAGTTGCATTATTTACCCATTGCCAGCCATAGAGCATCCAACCATCTTGGTTATAATAAACCGTCTTATTATCCCCGTAGTTTTTGAGATTTTGGAAGCCACGTTGCATTGCACCGTTATTGTCAAATAAATACCAATGTCCAGTAATAAGTTTTTGTCCGGTAGCCATTGCGCCATTGAAGGTATCAAAGTAACGAGTTGCATTGTCTACCCATTGCCAGCCATATTGCATTTGACCATTTGGAGCATAATAGACTGTCTTATTTTGTTCCGGGATCTTAACGAAGCCGGTCTTCATTGCACCATTAAAGGTGTCAAAATTATACCATTTATTATCGATCTTTTGTTGACCATAAAGCATCCAGCCATCTTGGTTATAGTAAACTGTCTTATCGTCACCGTAAGCTTTTAAGTTTTGGAAACCACGTTGCATTGCACCAGTAGTTTTATCAAATAGATACCAATGTCCATTGATATTTTGTTGGCCATGGACCATTTGTGCAGTTTTGGTACTGTAATAGACTGTCTTTCCTTGGTCATTGATCCATTGCCATCCATCTACTACTTGTCCAGCATTATTGAATAAGTACCAATTATCAGCGATCTTCGTTTGGCCTTTACCCTTAATAGCACCGTTAAAAGTATCAGCTTGGTATTTTTGCCCATCGATCTCAACTGTACCATACTGCATTTGACCTTGCTCATTGTAGTAGGCTAGTTTCTTTTGATCACGAATATATTGCAGACCAGTTTGCATTGCACCATTGAAGGTATCAAATAAATACCAATTTCCATTGATATTTTGTTGGCCGTAGACCATTTGCTTGCTATCTGGATTATAATAAACCGTCTTATTTTGGTCTTTTATCTCTTGGAAACCAGTTAAATAATTTCCTTGTTCATCTTTTAGGTACCAATTTCCATTTACATTTTCTTGTGTATATTTATTTTCCTTTTCAGCGGTGTTAACTTGTGCTGTGCTGTCTACAGCATTTTTATCCGCAACTGTTGTTGTATTCTGTTCGGAAGATTCCACATTTTTAACAGTTGTATCCTTATTTGTCTCAGCTGTTGTTACTTCTTTTTCAACATTAGTTGTTTTTTCTTCACTAGAAGCCATATCTGCATCTTGTGTAGTAAGTTGCGCTTCAGTTGCTTTCGCTTCATTAGAAACATCTGTTGTAGTATCAGTTGATTCGTCAGTATTTAACGTTTGTTCTGTTTGGGTCTCATTGCTACTACTCGTCTCATCTGCTAAAGCACTAGTCGTACTAGCAAATCCAAAAATTCCCACTGCAATTGCTGCAAATACCCAATGTTTACCAGCTTTATACATCTTGTAGTGTAATTTTTTCTCAAACATTTTTATTCATATACTCCTATTCTTCTTTTAATAACGCGCCATTAAAGGTATCAAAGTAATAACGTTTACCATTGATCGTTTGCCAACCATAGAGCATCCAACCATCATAGTTATAGTAAACTGTTTTTTCTTTCCCATTTTCCATTACTTTTTGGAAACCACGTTGCATTTGACCTTTGTCGTTGAACAAATACCAATGTCCATTGATGTAACGTTCGCCAGTCATCATTGCGCCATTGAATGTATCAAAATAGTATGGAACATCATTGATACCCTGCCAACCGTAGAGCATCCAGCCATCATAGTTGTAGTAAACAGTCTTCTCTTTGCCATTTTCCATTACTTTTTGGAAGCCACGTTGCATTTGACCTTTATCATTGAACAAATACCAATGTCCATTGAGATAACGTTCGCCAGTCATCATTGCACCAGTTGATTTATCAAAATAATATGGAACATTATCGATCCCTTGCCAACCATAAAGGCGCCAACCATCATAGTTATAGTAAACGGTCTTTTCTTTGCCATTTTCCATTACCTTTTGGAAACCACGTTGCATTTGACCTTTATCATTGAACAAATACCAGTGACCGTTAATGTAGCGCTCACCAGTCATCATTGCACCATTGAACGTATCAAAATAATATGGAACATTATCGATCCCTTGCCAGCCATACAACATCCAGCCATCTTGGTTGTAGTAGACTGTCTTATCATCGCCGTAAGCTTTGAGATTTTGGAAGCCACGTTGCATTGCGCCACTATTGTCAAATAAGTACCAGTGACCATTGATCTTTTGCTGACCAGTGACCATTGCACCATTGAATGTATCAAAATAACGTGTGGCATTATTTACCCATTGCCAGCCATACTGCATTCGACCATTATTTGCATAATAAACTGTTTTATTTTGCTCTGGGATCTGTACAAGTCCCGTCTTCATCGCACCATCAACAACATCAAAATTATACCAGTACCCATCGATCTTTTGTTGACCATATTGCATCTGACCGTTATTGGCGTAATAAACTGTCTTATCTTGACCATATGGACTTAAGCTTTGGAAGCCATATTGCATAGCACCTGTAACTTGATCAAATAAATACCAATGTCCGTCTTTAAAAACTTGTTGGGTGACAGGTTTTTCAGCTGTATCTGATTTTGAGAACAAACCATTGAAGTCGATCGAAAGGTCTAAAGCCCCCATATTCTCTCGTCCTGGTAAGTAAGCAGTTGATGAAAATTGCCAAGCACCATATCCTAAGTTCCGCCATTCCTGTTCATAATAACCATTATTAGTTGGTACAAATGGATATTGTGACCACCAAGTCTTTGCTCGACCAACAGTTGCGATCGCAGCTTCATAATATGGATAGCCTCCACCGGTATAAACACCACGGTTATTGAATCCAGCTGCTGTTAAAGCATTCCAAAAGCTATTCAAATTACCACGCACGTCATTACTATAAGTACTATGGTCTTCCATATCAGCAAAGACCAATGTATCTTGACCTAAACCTAGATTTTCCATCGTATTTACTACATGTCGTCCTTCAGCATAACCTGTAGCAGCATCATTAAATCTCGCATAATGGTAGATAGACACTGTTAAGCCTGCATTCTTAGCATAATTTATTTGCTTAGTAGCTGCAGGATTTACATAGCTTTGGCCTTCAGTTAGTTTAACAACAACAGCTTTGATACCTAATTGCTTTAATTTATTGAAATCATCTTGATTTAGCCAAGATTGGTATGAGGCCACATCAATGGCATCCCCACGAGTATATTGACTATCTCCTATGTATATAGCATCTGGTGTTTGCATTTTAGTTGCAACTTTATTAACTTGAAGTTGTTGTGCTTGTGCATTTTCAGCCACATTTTCATTGGCTTGTTTCTCATCAGTTGTCAATTGCAATTCTTGAGTAGCATTGGTATCATCGACTACATCTTCTGTCGACAACTCATCTTTATTCTGTGCCTGATCAGTAGCATTGGTATTATCTTCTTGAGCTGTATCATTCAAATCAACTTTTGCTTGATCACTTGTGCTGGAACTTTCATTTTGCACATCTTTTTGTTCAGAGACTTGTTGGTCTAGTTGAACAGTTGTCTGATCATTTTGTTCATTTGATACGTTACTACTATCCTTATCAGTGACTACTTGTTGTGTATTTTGTGCTTCAACGCTTACCTGATCAGCTTTAACGTTCTGTGTTGCATACATCCCTGTTGAGATCGCCATCATTGTCATACCAGAGGCTAGCCAAATTTTACGCTTATTCATCTTACGATAGCTGGCTAAAGCCTTCTTTTTGCGCCTGTAATCCATTTCTGTCACCCTTTCAGAAAATCAAAATCCTTTAATAAAAATAAACACTTTTAAACAATTCTTTATTATAGCAGTAAGACATTGAATTTTACATATCAAAGTTTGCATTTTTCATAATTTCTACCTATACTAATACATTGGTGGTTCGCAACCATCCCACCGTAATAAAAAACTAGGAGAGACATTTTATGACAAAAACACATACTCGGACCGTCCAGCTGGCTAAGGCTGGGATGGTCGCAGCTTTATATGTTGCCTTTACTTTGATCAACCCATTGAGCTTTGGTGCTGTCCAACTGCGCTTTTCAGAATTGTTCAATAATTTGAGCATTTTTAATAAGCGTTATATCTGGGCGGTAACTTTGGGCTGTGCGATCGCCAACCTTCAATCGCCCCTAGGGATCATCGATGTGATCTTTGGTACTTTAGGGACTTTGGTGATGACTTCGCTCAGCTACTGGGCGACACGCAACGTCAGATCAGTACCACTTAAGTTGACGATCTGTGTCATTATATGCACACTGATGTCTTGGAGCGTAGCCTTAGAGTTACACTATGTAAGTGGCTTACCATTTTGGGCAACTTATCTTTCTGTCGGGATCGGCGAATTTATTTCGATGACTCTCGGTGCAATTTTAGTCTATTTCTTAAGCAAAGCAATTGATCTAACAGAATAACGAGGTATTTTAAGATGACATTTGAAGAAGTTTTACCGGCTTTAAAAGCTGGCCGAAAAGCCGTCCGAACTGTTGGTTGGGGCGGAAGTGAAGAATATATCTTCGTCGTTAAGGATGACACTTTAAACGGCGAAAAGATCAACCCTTATCTCATGATCAAAACTAAAGAAGAACCAGCACTTTCACAATTCATGCCAACTTCATGCGATGTTTTAGCAACTGACTGGGAATTGGTGGACTAATGACAAATTATCCTCAATTAGCTGGGCAAGTCGTCGTTGGAACTGGCGTGGCTTCTGGGATCGGCTTAGCACAAGCCCGCGCCTTTCTAGCACAAGGTGTGACCTTTTTTGGGACCGATCTAGTTGAAAACGCTGAACTTATGGCCCTTAAGCAAGCTTATCCATCTAACTTTTACTTTCATCCCTGTGATGTGCGTAAAAGTTCTGATATCAAACAGCTAGTGGCATTTGTCTTAGAGCATACCACGCAAGTAGATATCTTACTCAATACAGCTGGGATCTTAGATGCTTATACACCTAGTTTAGAAACGACCGAAGAGCTTTGGGATAACATCTTTGATACGAATCTAAAGAGTATCTTTTTATTGACCAACGCGCTCTTACCGACCATGTTAGCTCAAAAACATGGCGTGATCGTCAATATGGCTTCGATCGCCGGTTTGATCGCAGGTGGAGGCGGAGCAGCTTACACCGCCAGCAAACACGCGATCATCGGTTATACCAAGCAATTATCTTTTGACTACGCCGCCAAGGGTATTCGGGTCAACTGTCTTGCTCCAGGTGCGATCAAGACCCCGATGAATCAAGCCGATTTTGCAGGCGACGCCACCATGGCCAAAGAAGTCGCCCAAAACACACCCGCTAAACGGTGGGCTGACCCCAGTGAAGTGGCTGAACTGAGCCTCTTTTTAGCCAGTCCAGCCGCTGATTATATCCACGGTTCAGTCATGCAGATCGATGGTGGCTGGAGCGTTGGTAAATAACTTTTAAGTCCCTTAGTGTCAGGGACTTTTTTCTTGCAAAAAACTAGCTCATAATACAAACAAGGGCCCACCACGATAGCTTGATCGTGGTGGGCCCTCATTATTCTTAAGCATAGATCCAACTGACTAAAAGGCTCTTTTCACCCACATGCGCCCTGATCGAGGGTTTGAGCCGTGTGATCTCGAGTTTTGTTTCTGGAAGATCAACTTGAAATTTTTGTAGCCATTTATTGGCCGTTTCAGCTGAAGCTTCATCACACATCAACATGAGATCGGTCACTACTTGTCCACTACTATTGATCTGTTCGAGCACCTTATGATATGCCCTTTTCATCCGAACACTCGTATCCAAGACTGCTAATTTACCATCATCTGTAAATTCCAGTAGCGTCTTTAAGTGTAATAAAGCATTGCCAACGACCGGAGTTCCATTTGAGACATAACCAGTTTTACGTAAATTACGAATATCATCGATCACGATGGTCTGCGTCTTATCACGCATTACACTTAACTCAGCTAAGATCTGGGTGACATTTTCACCGGCTTTGACTAGTTCGGCCGCTTGACGCACTAGTTTTGCCTGCGCTAAGCCTGTTGTATGTGAATCAAACAGGTGCACATTCAAAGCGCGCACTTCCGCTTTAGCGTATGCTCGTAAATTTTCATCTAAAGCATTGATCCCGTTAGCTAAATAGATGCAGATCACATCTGTATAGCCAGCATCAGCTAAGGTTTGCATCTGTTGGGCGAGCGTTTCCCGCGAGACTGAAGCAATATTTAGTGTTTCTTTAGAGTCATTTACGAGGTCAAAAAGCTCGCCATCACGGAGATCTTGACCTTCATAGTATACTTTTTGTCCCAAAAGTAACGGTAAAGCTAATATTTTTACATCTAAATTCGCGGCAGCATCAGCATCGATCACAGCTGAGCTATCCGTTAAAATCGCTATTTTCATTTTATTAAGACACCTATTGTAAAAAGTAATTACTATTATTCTATCACAAAAGAGGCTACAAGTTTTTGTAGCCTCTTTGATCTAACTATATTGTTCAAGCTTACTGGTCAAATATTGACGCATATCCGCCAAATGTTTGTAACCAGTCAATTTTTCTTTTGCAACTCCATCGACGAATAATAGCATCGTTGGAATACTCATCACATTATTAGCCACCGCCAGCTCCTGGTCTTGTTGGACGTCGACTTTGACAAATTTGATCTGCTCACCAAATTCTTGCTCCAAAGTCTTTAATACCGGCTCAAGTAACTTACAAGGCCCACACCAGTCGGCATAAAAATCAACTAAGACCAGACCCTTGGCTGTTTTTTGTGCAAATGTCTCTGCGTTCAAATCATCACCCCAAATATCTAATTATAACTCGATCCCTCGAAGAACGACTTGGATATCATGGCCTAATTTAGGATCATACACTGCCGTCACCATTCCTTGTTCAAACCCCTGCGCATTCAAAAAGGCTTGCGCATTTACATCTGACAAGGCTGATGAAGTCATTAACTCTTTGTAGCCTTCACGCTTCAACGCGGATCTGAGTGCCGTCAAAACTTTAGTGGCATAGTGCTGACGCAACTTTGTCTTTTCGGTCATCACTAGCCCTAACCAGGCGCAATTAGCTTGCGGATGATCTAAGACCAGATCTACCAGCACCACTAACTCGTCTTGAGCATAAAAACCTAGATAAAACTTTTGCTCTGGTAAAGCTTTTGGCGGCAATGTTTCTAATTCAGCTAAAATATCTTCTTTAGTCACTGGATTTGTTTGATAATGCTGATGATATTCTGAATGTTTAGCCTGTAAAGCTAAGATCTCATCTACATCAGCTGGGGTCAATCGTTTGACTGTGTACGGCAATAAAAAATCTAACCGCTGTAATAACATGAAACTTCCTCTTAATTTCTAACTTTATGAACGACCAAAGTCACCACGACCGAGGCCAAGACTACGATCCCAAAGGCCGCAGCCGGGATCTCGATATCGATCATTGGGATCGTTAAGAATAACTTGATCGCGATCAGACCGATCAAAAAGTATGCCATCACTTCAAGTTCAGGCACGATATCGATCAGACGCATGATAACTTCTGCGATCCCCCGCATACATAAGATCCCGATCAAGCCACCGATCAAGACGATGACTGGATTAGGCGAGATCGCCAACGAAGCTAAGATCGAGTCGATCGAAAAAACGATATCCATCAATTCGATCGAGATCACGACGGACCAAAACAACGGCAAGATCGGTTTGCGTTTTTTACCCTTTTTCCGCTTAGCACGCTCAGGATACTTCATCCGATAAAAGTGGTTGAGCGACAGATACATCAGGTAACCTGCACCCAATACTTTGATCTCCCAGAAGTGGATCAGATAAGAGCCGACCCCGATCAGAGCAAAGCGGAAGATGTAGGCGCCCCAAAGACCATAGAAAAGTGATTTTTCTTGTTGCTTTTTATCGGGCAACTTTTGGGTCTGGGCAGCTAACACGATCGCATTATCGACGGACAATAGACATTCGATCAAAACTAAGGAGAAAATGATCATCCAGTCTTCACCGGATTCGATCACTGTCTTCCAGTTGTTTACATCAAAAAAAGGACCATATAATTTAGTTAAGATATCCACTTTTTCTCTTCGCTTTCTCTATTAATTTGTTCTCCGTCTTTTATCCTAGCACATCGCGAAAAATTTTGTAAAATCAATTAACTTCTATGCCGACTTTTTTTGCCATTTCAACCCAATACCAGAGATCCCACTTAAGATCGAAAATACTGGACACAATAAACTAAAGAAGGTAAATGGTAAGAAAGCTAAAACTGAGACGCCTAATGTCGAAGCTGCAAATGAACCAGCTACGCCCCATGGGATCAAGTAGTTGATGACGCTCCCGCCATCTTCTAAGACCCGACTCAAGCTCAACGGATCGAGTTTCAAACGTTCAAACGCGCCCTTAAACGCACGACCTGGCAAGATCACAGAGAGGTATTGTTCCCCGACAAATAAGTTGATCGCGATCCCAGAACAGATCGTCACGGTAACCAATTTACCCGGTGTATTTAATTTCTTAGCTAATGGATCCATCGCAGCGGCGACGATCCCAAATTTCATCAAAAGTCCACCTAAAGCCAATGTCATGATGATCAAAGAAACTGTTCCCATCATGTTGGAGATCCCACCCCGAGTCAACAGGGCGTTCACGTCGGCATTTTTGGTTTGGGCCACAAAACCGGTCTCTACCAAACTAGCTAATTGTTTGATCGTAAAATGCGGATCATTGATAAAGATCATCACCGTTGAAACAAAAATATTGATAAACAAGGTCGGGATCGCTGGGATCTTGCACCAAGCACAGACAAACATCAAGATGATCGGTAAACTAGCCCACCAATTGATCGTAAAATGTTGATTTAAAATATTGATCGTTTCATTGACCCGGGTCATATCTGGTGCTTTGCTGGCATGTCCGAGTGCTAAAAAGCCAACTAAAGAGATCAAAAATGCTGGGATCGTTGTCCACATCATATTTTTAATATGGGCAAAAAGTTCAGATCCAGCCACCGCTGAAGCTAAGTTGGTCGAATCAGACAACGGTGACATCTTATCGCCAAAGATCGCACCTGATAAGATCGCACCCGCTACTAAAGCTGGATTCAAGCCCATCGTCATTCCCATACCTAAGATCGCGATCCCGACCGTTGAGATCGTGGTAAAACCACTTCCGATCGATAACCCGACCAACGAACAAACGATAAAGGCTGATGGTACAAAAAATTTAACACTCAAGCTATTAAAACCAAAGACCATCAAGGCTGGAATGATACCCGCCTTGATCCAAACTGCGATCAAAGTCCCGATCAACAAGAAGATAAAGATCGGAATGATCGCCGTCGTGATACCTTCCGTGATCCCATCATGTACTTCATCCCAAGTTGCTTTTTTGACCTTAGCCCATGCGATAAGCAAAGCGACCACAAATAAAACTGGCAATTGGGGCGAGAGACCAAATCCGATGACCCCTGTCCCTAAAATGGCTAACATCAAAACTAAAATAATAATTGCTTCTCCAAAATTTATCTTTTTCATCCTAATTATTCCCCCGAATCTAAAATTATCTCCGTTACCTTAAGTTCCTCTCGTTATGTAAATAGCGCAAAAGTCCACCGCATTTGTGCATAAATTTCCCTCCTAAATTCTTGACTGACCACAAAAAAAGTCGCCCCTTTTAACTAAAAAAGGGACGACTTAAATAAACCGTGGTACCACCCAGCTTAAGTGAGTAATAAAACTCACTTCACTTTCACCGGTGCGATAACGGTCCGGTCTGCCGTTCAGAATCACGTCGTCTATATTTGGTACCTACCACCCTGACTGGCTCGCATCGACCGCCAGCTTTCTGACTCCCAGATGATAGGACTACTTCTACGACTTCTGTTGCTATTCATAATACAAACATATTAGAGCAATGTCAACTAATTTTTATAATAATTTAATTAAGTTGTTGCCATAAGCGCTTCTGACCTCGTCTAAGACCACAAAAGCGGTCGGATCGATCTGTGCGATCTTATCCATGACTTTGACTTGCAACTTAGCTTCACAAACACAATAGATGATCTTTTTAGGCTGCCCACTGACATAACCATGCCCATCCAGTAATGTGATCCCTGTTTGGTTGAGGTTTGATAACGCCTGGGCGATCGTTTCACTCTTATCTGAAATGATCGTAAAAGCCCGTTTCGCAATAAATGCTTCTAACATTTTATTTAGAACTACTGCTGAAATATACAATTCGATGATCGTCAGGAGCATATTTTCAAAACCGATCAAGACAAATGACGGGATCGCCACCATCAGATCAAAACCGAGCATCGCTGAACCGGTCTTGATCCCAAAGTATTTATTCATGATCTTAGCTAAGATCGTACTGCCCGCCGTGGTGCCTTCACCTTTCATGATGATGCCCATTGCGATCCCCATCAAAACACCACCAATGATCGCTGCCACAAGGGGATCATGGAGTTTGAACTGGATCTGACTGGTGAGTTTGAGCCAAAACGAGATACTAGCGATCGCCACGATCGTATATAACACTGTCTGTTTACTCAACATCTTCCAGCCCACAAATAATAAAATCCCATTTAAGATCAAGTTCGTCAGTGCTGGCGGAAATCCGATCCAGTAATAAAAGATCGTCATCAACCCCGTCACGCCACCTTCACCTAATTTGCTTGGGATCAAAAAGGAATTGATCGCTAACGCATAGATGAGCGCGCCAATAAAATTTAAAGCAATATTTTTTATAATAGTTCTATTTATGTTCACTGTGGTCCCACCCTAAATCTAAGCTGATCTCTTCAGTCGTTTGCTTTGTAGCAGTTGGCTGATTCAAATAACCTTTGATCAAGGCATAGATCTCACCACGTGTCTTCGCTGTCAGCTTCTGTTGTTGAAATGATAATTGCGCATTGGAAGCAAATAACTCATTGAGATCATAATTGTCGTAAGAACGCCCACTTAAATAATCTAGTGACACCTGGAAATATTCTGCTAACTGCAAAACTTCCAGATAAGATGGTGTGGTCGTGCCTCGCTCCCATTTTCCGATCTGTGAAATCGTTTTGTTGCGTTTGCTATATGAGACCTCCATTTGGTTCAGTGCTTGTGCTAATTCACTTAACGATAGCCCCGCCCCTAGTCTTAAGGCCCGTAGTCTTTCTGGAAACATCTGATCACCCACTTTTGTTTAGTTACCTTAATTTTAACATTAATTTGAGCTTATCGGGGAAGAGGGAACAGATCAATCGTTATCTTTTTTACCAAAAATAACTTATTTTGAGTAATTAAGCTTTTACTATTGCTTATTTAGTTTAAACCACGTACAATTAAGTGGTCTTAACTTACTAAAAGTACATTAATTTTAAAGGTGGTGGATAAAATGTGGCACACAGTTTGGTCATCATTGCCGGAACTGATCAGCGCAGGGATCAAATATACGATCCCGCTCGCAGTCATCTCGTTTGCCCTAGGGCTCGTGTTGGCTTTGATCACGGCTTTGATCCGTATTTCACAGACTAAAGGTCCATTTTTGATTATCAAAGCAATTTTTAGATTCTATGTGTGGCTTTTCCGTAGCACACCTTTGATCGTTCAATTATTTATCGTCTACTTCGGACTTCCATATTTGACGATCAAAGGCGTCTTTCCTGACGGGATCAAGCTCGAACCATTTACGGCAGGTATTATCGTCTTTACGTTAAATACTGGCGCTTATGCCTCCGAAACGATCCGAGCAGCCATCGAATCGATTCCTAAGGGGCAATGGGAGGCAGCCCAAGCGATCGGGATGACACGCTTCCAGACGCTCTTTAGGATCATCATTCCGCAAGCAGCGCGCGTCTCGTTACCGCCGCTGTCAAATAGTTTTATCGGCTTAGTCAAAGACACTTCACTAGCTTCGACGATCACGATCGTTGAAATGTTTGAAGTCAGTCAACAGATCGCAGCCGAAAACTACCAACCTTTAGTAATGTACTGTACGGTGGCCGCTCTATACGCGATTTTATGTACGATATTATCGTTTGTTCAAAGTTGGCTTGAAAAGGTGACGACCCGTTACCTCAAGCCCCAAGTATAGGGAGGCATAATTATGTTGAGACTTAAAAATGTAACTAAAACTTTTGGCACACAAACTGCGCTCAAAGATATCACAACTGCATTTAACGACCACGAAACAACGGTCTTAGTGGGTCCCTCTGGCTCGGGCAAATCGACACTCTTACGTTCGTTGAACTTACTTGAACGCCCTGAGAGTGGAACCTATGATTGTGATGGGATCGAGCTTGATTTTGCCAAAAAGATCACAAAAAAAGAAACCTTAGCAGTCCGCCAAAAAACAGAAATGGTCTTTCAAGACTACAACCTCTTTCCCCATTTGACGGTCTTAAAAAACGTCATGGAAGGACCAGTTCATGTCTTAAAAGAAGATAAACAAACTGCTAAAAAACGCGCCTTGGAACTATTGGATAAAGTCGGACTCAAACAAAAAGCCGATGCCTATCCTAACCAACTCTCAGGTGGTCAAGCTCAACGCGTTGCGATCGCCCGTTCACTGGCGATGCGCCCGCGTTATATTCTCTTAGACGAGCCAACTAGCGCGCTTGATCCTGAGTTGGAACTCGAAGTTTTAAAAGTGCTCTTAGAATTAGCGAACGAAAAACAATCACTGATCATCGTGACTCATAACTTGGAATTTGCGCGTCACGTTGCCGATAAAATTCTCTTTATCGAAGACGGACAGATCAATTTCTCAGGGTCAAAAGATGATTTCTTCAACTCAAATGATCTGCGGATCAAAGAATTCATCAGTGCTATGACTTTAGATAACTTGAATTAACGAAAGGAATTTATCATGAAAAAAACATTTAAAAGCATCTTAGCTGTCGCAGGTGTCCTAGGCTTGACTTTGGCCTTGAACGCCGTAAAACCCCAAAATATTTCGGCTGCGGAAAAACTTCCAGCACAAACAACTAAAGAATTAAAGGAAAAGGGAACTTTGACCATTGGATTAGAAGGAACATTTGCCCCATATTCTTACCGTAAGGACGGTAAATTGACTGGCTTTGAAGTGGAGCTAGGTAAACAACTCGCCAAGGAAATGGGACTCAAAGCTAAGTTTGTTCCTACTAAGTGGGACGGCTTGATCGCTGGGCTTGATACAGGAAAATATGATGTTGTTTTAAACAACGTAACGATCACTAAAGAGCGTAAAGAAAAATATCTCTTCTCCAAGCCTTATATCTACTCACACTTTGCTTTGATCACTAAAAAGGATTCTGATCTGACTAAGCTAAGCCAGATCAAGGGCCAAAAGATCGCAGCTGGGACTGGGACTGACAATGCGATCATCGCTAAAAAATATAAAGCGACAGTCGTTCCCTCCTCTGACTTTACGACTTCACTTGACTTGATCAAACAAGACCGCGCTAAAGGTGCGATCAACTCGATGTCTGCTTGGTATGCTTACAAAAAGGACCACTCAACTAAAGGTCTTAAAGCAACTGATGTTTCCAAAGAAGAAGATCCAGCTAAGATCGGTGCTTTGATGTCTAAGAAAGATAAATCATTACAAAAGAGCGTTGATAAGGCACTCGATAAGCTCCGCAAAGATGGTAAATTAAAAGAAATTTCTGAAAAATATGTCGGTGGCGACATTACGAAATAATTAATTTAGTAAAAGCCCCTGTCCGCGATATGGACAGGGGCTTTTCTTATATTAGAAACGGCTCACTAAATAAATTGGACCGCTCATATTTTTCAAAAGGTAGTTTACAATAATTAGAAAAAAGGCGCTCTGCGGTACCGCTGTCATAGCGCAAACAAAAAAATCCCCAGCCATCGGAACCAGCGACAAACACGGGGAAATAGAGGATATATATTGTATAAACTAACTATGCAGCCTGTTAAGTTAATTTATTTATATTTAAATGATACTATGCTAATAATGAAAACGCAATATCAAAAATTACCCTTAAAATATTTTTAACCTCTTATCTAAATTTTTTTGTTGAATATAGCAATTTTTTTAGAAGAATACAAAAAAGCCCCCAAAACTGGGAGCTGATCGTTAATATGCACCATTAGGATGGATGATCACTAAAAAGGTTAGAAAAATTATCTTAGCATCTAAAAATAAACTTCTCTTTTGAATATACTTTAGATCCAATTCGACCATTTCTGCAAATCCAACATTATTACGCTCAGTTGCTTGCCACAATCCTGTGCATCCTGGAACTACCCATAGTCGTTGTTTGTCGTATTCACTATACTCTTCGACCTCACTTGGCAACGGTGGACGAGGACCAACCAAACTCATATCACCACGTAAAACATTCAATAACTGTGGTAATTCATCTAAACTTGTTTTCCGTAAAAAACGCCCAACTGAAGTAACTCTAGGATCATTTTTCATTTTAAACATTGGGCCCGTAACTTCATTTTTTTCTTTTAACTTTTCAAGTAACTTATCCGCATCGACATACATTGATCTAAATTTATATATCTTAAAACGTTTGCCATCTTTACCGACACGTTCTTGCGTGTAAAAGACTGGTCCACGATCACATGCAAAGATAAATAACGAAATGATCAAACATGGGATAGCCAATATGATCAATCCGATAAGACTGAGTAGGATGTCAAAGATGCGTTTAAAAAACATATATGTATGCTGATTATCTATAAACTCTTTATTGATCCTTGTATCCTTGATCCTATTATTATTTTTCATCGCTCTGCTATATAAAACGTGAACAAATGTATTTGACTACATTTGCGAAAGAATATAGCTTCTCCTTTCATAATTTTATTTACTATCATCGACATTAGTTTTCCCATATCCTAGCAGGCGCTGACATTAACTAACTCTGATAGTCTCCCCTATTATTCATTTGTGTTAATGCCATGATCAAAACTGCAATATAGTTTCTAGTGCAGTTATCATTTACCGATTACGCTTTTTGACATCTTTTACAAATAAGTTCTTTTAGTTTTGGTGAGTCGCTTAGATCAAATTTTCTAGCAAATAAATGCCCTAAACTAGCGGCATACTCTAACCGCTCTTCATCACCGTCCTTCCAAACATACGGTGATGCCCCGGTCAATGATTCCTCCCACCAGTTTATATATCTTAGATTCCCTTGTAATTCATCTGGAACATCGTGCAATGTATTTGTCGTATACAGTTTATGCTCCATATTTTCTTTAAATACCATAGTTGGAAGAAATACTTCATCACAAAGAGACGATCTTTTAAAGACTTTTTCGATATAGTCTTCTTTTTCTACAAGCATTTGTGCAGTCTCATTATCGATCGAAAACTACTCAGATGCATAGCCTACATCTTTGATCTTAAACTTTTTAAGCACATCTTTATTAAGTAGTTTTTGCACACGAACAAAACCTCTATCGAGCTTATTTACGACTTTTCCGGTAAAACTACCGCGAGTCTTTCCATATAGTTCATTGAAGTAATGTTTATATCTCACACGTTCTGCGATATTGTTATTATTTTTTATTTCGTTGTCAACAAGGGATAAAAATATCTTATTGGGATTTTGTTCAAAAAACTCGTGGATATAGTCTTGCGAAAATAACGGCAAGTCACTTCCAGAGATCAAATGATAGTAACTGTAACTATGATCAGTTTTTACCGCAGCCTTTAATAAAAGCAATTCCGCTTTTATTAAGCTATATCCTCCCCAGTTGACCTTTGTTCTCTCCACAAAGATCAAGTTTGACTTATCACAGGCACTTTTTAATGCTCCCAATAATTTATCTGAGACCTCAACTTTTTTGTCTATCAACAAAAAAATATCATTTCTTTTATCGTCTAATAATGACAGTAAAAATTTCAACTGTTGAAAATTACTATGTGCCATGATCAAATAGGCATGTTTTCTCACAATAAACTCCTCTCATACTAAAAGAAAAACCACTTTTTTTTCTTTTTAATCTGCTGATATCCTTTAGCTACAACACTATTACCATTAAGAATATTTTCCGCATTCTTTTCAAATTCGCTGGCTACATCAGGCCCAAAATCATTTTCTATTCCATCCAGCGCTTCATGCAACACAAAATCTCTTCCCTTGAGCGCATGTGCATCAGAGGCTACTAGCTGAACTAATTTATTTTCGACCATTTTTTTGGAAATATCGGCTACCTTATCTCCAAATCCCCCCACATAACTTGTAGCAGTTATCTGGGTCAATACTCCTTTTTGAGCAAACTCATACAATATATCGAGATTTGACTGGATCTCTTTATTTCGCTCGGGATGTACAATGATCGGCGTAACTCCTAATTTTTGTAGTTCAAAGATCATTCTTTTCGAGTATACAGGAACATTAGAATGCGGTAGTTCTAACATGATATAATGCTTATCTGCATCTGCCCCTAACAGATCTGCATATTGTTGTGGCAGATCACCATTGATATGGACCTCTTGTCCTGGAAAAACCATCAATGGGATCGCAGAGCTATCAAGCTCTTGTTGAAAAATTTCAGTTGCTTTTATGACATCTTCTCGATGGTTCACGTATTTATTATCTAGATGGTGTGGTGTTGCTAAAACATGCGTAACACCATCTGCAACTGCTTTTTCAGCTAACTTAAGTGAGGTCTCCATATCAGGAGAACCATCATCTATCCCTGGTAATATGTGACAGTGTAAGTCTACTATTTTATCAAATTGCATACTTTCCCTTCCCCCTAAGAATCACTATTAATCTTTTGAATAATAGCCATAATATCCACTAGCTGAGCTAGGTACGTCATTTAAGATCACGCCAATAATATGACCGCCAACATGTTCGATCAATTTAACTGCTTCACGACAAACCGATTTTTCTGTCTTGTCTTGTCGGACCACTAAGATCGTACCATTAACTTGGGTCGATAATAGCTGAGCATCGGTTACAGTGGTGACCGGTGGAGCATCATATATCACGAGATCAAAAGCTTCATTTAGAGGTTTTCCCAAAGATTTCATCCGCTTAGAGCCGATCAATTCAGATGGATTAGGTGGGATCGGACCACTAGGCATAACATACAGATTTTTTACTGTCGTTTCATAAATAATATCATTAACATCAAAACCGGGCTCTGTTAATAAATTAGTCAATCCTTTGCTATCCGAAATATTAAAAGTTGAACGCACTGTCGGTCTTCTCAGATCAGCATCGATCAACAGTGTTTTTAGCCCCTGTTTAGCGTAAGTCGCTGCAATATTTGTTGCAATAGTTGATTTACCTTCAGAAGCAACAGTGGAGGTCACCATCAATGACTTATATGCTTTATCCACACTTGAAAAAGTTATATTGGTTCTGATCGTATTGAACTGTTCGGTATTGACCGAAGTAGGTTTATCTACTGTGACCAAATACACCCCATTTCCCATACTATTAGTATCTAGTCCTTTTTGCTTTTTACCAAAAAATTTCATACCCTACCTCCTAATACTACACACGTTTACGTTTTAAATTTGTATCTAGATTCTCTCCTATCAAGGCCACATTAGCGATCCTGTATTTTTTGGATCTACTATCCAAATGATACACCTTACCTAAAACAGTTAACCCTAATTCATCCGTCAAGAATTCTTCACTATCGATTTTTGTATTTCCAAGCTCTTTGAGTAGTGCAATCATCACGCCTACCATAAGCCCTATCAAAGCACCCAAGGCTAGATTCAACTTCTTTCTGGGTGATACTGGCTTGAGCACTGGAGTTGCCTTATTTACGATAGTAACATTATTGACTTGCATGATCTTTTTGATCTTCTCGGTAAAGACATCCCCTACCATATTAGCAATATCGGCAGCAACATATGGATTGGTATTTTCTACCGTAACACTGATAACTTGTGAGTTATTTTCATTTGAAATAGAGATATCATTTTTTAATTGTTCTATATTTCCTTTGTAGTTATCTTTTTTCTTAGCTTCTTTCAAAACATCATTCAAGATCACCCCCTTGGTCAAAACATCTTTATAAGTTCTGATCGCTTGTAGGTCTGCTTGTTGAACGTTGAATTGAGCTGCAGCATCATTAGTCTTTTGATTGACCAATAAATCGACCGTTGAGCTATATTTAGGCGTCATAAAAACAAATGTTACGATCGTAGCAATGATCCCACCTAAAAAGGTACATGTAATGATCATAGCAAGATGCTTCTTTAAAATTCCCATATATTGTAGTAAGCTAATAAAATTATCCGGTTTCTTCATTTTTTCCTCTCTTCCTCAATAATTAAGTCCTTTGTAATGTTTCTTTATTCGAATTGATCCACAAATATGCCAATGTAAAGATAAATAGCGGAGATCCATACACAATTAAAATAAATAAAGAAAGTATTATTACAAATGAAAATATCCATATTGAATTTCTATATTTTATACCTAACACTATGCTTCTTAGTAAGGGGTAACTATAGATCAATGTCAAATAAAGCCCCCCATAGGCTAAGATCGCCGACCAACCTAAACTATACCATGCCTGATTTACTCCCATATACGTATATAATCTCTCGGCAGACATATATTGCTGTAAAGCGGCTAAATTGTCCATGCCAGCCCCTAGATAAGGATGAACTTTCCAAAGCAGATACCCTGCTTTGATATCATCTAAACGAAGTGACGTCGATAATGTGTCATTTGATGACTTAAAACTTAAAAGTTGGGCTAATAAGTATCCAAAACCAACAAACATTATCGGAACGACCACCGTTCCTAAAACGGCTTGGTAACCACCCTTGAATTTCTTCATAAAGTAGCATAGGCCGATAAAGATCGCCATGATTATCGCCGTCATCGATAGAGTCGAAAACATCGTGATAACTAAGCACACGATATTTCGATCTCTATCACCACGGATAAAGTAACCATATGCGCTCGCGATTATGAGTACGAAAGCATACATTGGAGCTTCTGGGAAGATACCTGAATTTCTACTGATGACTATCCCCATAAAATTATAATCTTGGCTTTCAAAATAGATCTTCAAGAAGTTACCGACTAAACGATCTCCCCCCCAAAAATATCCCGTATATCCAGTCACCGGCAAGACCTTTACGATCGAGACTAAGATCCAACAACACACACTGATAGTAGCTAAGATCACCGTCAAGCGATAGAAACGCTCGATGATCCCACCTGTTAAACTGCGCTCGCGATAATTTTTGATCCCTAGCTCTAATACGAGCAGGTCAAACACAAGTAGCAGTAACAAATATGTACGCATATTAAATTCAGGATATGCGCTCAGTGTGTGCAAACAATATATCCCTATAAGTATTGTGACTGTGATCACCTTTATGATCAGATCTGTTAGTTCTTTAGCCGTCACTCCGATAGTTAGTATGCTAATTATGACAGAGAACGATAGCATACAGATCAATGCAATATATATATAATTAGTTGGATAAATTAGACTATATATACTAGAGCTACCAATGATCAAAAATAGAGCGATCATATATTCTAACGATGAACTAAAAAAATTTCCATTAGAAACCGAACTTTTTTTCACTTGATCATCCCTCAAATCAAACTTGTCCCCTCATTTTCTTGATAACAAAATACAACTTAGTCTTTAAAAGCGAATATTTAACTTTATTTTTCAAACTTACATCTCTGCGATCCTTAGCTATTATATCACTTATCTGTTCTTGCATTTTAGTACAATATTGGCTCCCATAACTATTATCGAGAAATGCAAACAGCATATTGAGCTTTAGATTCACTAATTTTTGTAATAATTCCGGATAGTTAGTTTTCATATAGCTCTCGATCTCACCAAAACTTTCCTTTGTATCTAAGTAATCTTTGTATTTCCAAGTTTTAGTTATCGAACTGTTATTATTTTGATAGTAATAGTAGAGATGATCATCTAGGAAATATACCTTTTGGCTCTTACCGATCAATTTATAGGTCGTTGCTAGATCTTCATACGTTCTTCCAACAGGAAATTCGATCTCATTATCGGTAAAGATCTTTGTCCTAGCCACACTAGACCAAGCATAATTACCGATCCTACAATCCAACAAAAACTCTAAAGCTTCATCGCTTGGATAACATCCACTTTTTGGTCTATTCTTGAACCAAAATTGAGCTTGATGATCTACTTCACTTTGAGTGAAATAGAAATCAAAAAAGACCATATCTGCTTTTTGCTCTGATAAGCAAGCTATACATTTTGAAAGCAGATCTTTTTCGATCCAATCATCGGGATCAAGAAAATAGATGTATTCGCCCTTAGCATGACGTATCCCGGTATTTCTTGCACCAGATAGCCCCATATTTTCTTGATTTACTAACTTATAGCGTGGTTTTTGACTTACGATCTCTTCTAACAATTTCTGGGTGCCATCAGTCGAGCCATCATTAACAAAGATGACCTCATAATTTTCATATTCTTGGGCATCGATACTTGACACACATCTGTGTACGTATTTTTCAACATTGTATGCTGGTACGACGATCGATACTAGATCCTTCACAGTCACTACTTCTTACCCCCAATCAATTTTTGCTTGATATACGCTCTATCCCTAGTTCTTAGATCAAATACTCCTAAATACTTGATCTTTTTAGCTTCATCATGTTGTAACCAAACATTGAACAAACGCTCTGCTAAAAAACCAAAAACTCGCCCTTGATAGGCATCATACCCTTCGATGTCGATCTGTTTTTCGACCTCAAATAAGATATCAAACAACCATTGACAATACTTGGCATATTCTTCTTTACTCGTATAGCACATATTGAATTGGCTAAATTCATTGCTAGCAAAAACTTTATCAAATGTTGTAACATATTCTGGATATAATTTGCTGATTATATCTCTGGTAGCCTTTAGATCTTTTTCATAGTGCGCATTGACATAGTTTTCATACAGGTCTTTTTCACCATTTTCTAGCCCGATCTTTTTAGGAACGATCCAATCATGATCTTTCAAATAAAGATCTGCTTTTTTTAAACTTAATGGTGTAACTTTTCCTGTCACCATCGTTTCAACGTATTCAGTCAACTTGCCCTTATCGGAAAAATATCTTCTATAGTGTGAGATCCCTATATTATTTGGAATTTGATCTAAATGCTTCCATAACCAATACATACCGGTCAATTCACAATAACTGCTATTTTTATCGGAAATATTTTCGCCTTGGTTATCGGCTAAATACTCTACCCCATTGACTTGATTTTTATTTGCCCCCACTAGTAGGTTCTTATAACCCGATGGTAGTTTATAATCGTTGCGCTTATGTGTTATAACATACATTGTCATAAAAATCTATCTCTCCATTTCACTCACAAAATTATTGTAAAATTGGTCTACGCCCCAATCTTTTGTCTTTGATTCCAATAATTCTGTCATTTCCTGCCTTTTTTTATCATCATCGAGTAAGTCTGCTAATGACTCGGCAATATTATCAACCAAACTTTCATCATTAGGTAAGATCACACTTGATTTGTTATCAGCATATTCAGGAATTCCACCAGAAAATGTGGTTATCAATGGTTTATACATACTTATAGCTTCGATCACTGATAAACAAGCTGGTTCATCCCAAATAGACGGAGCAACCACAACATCTGCAATAGCTAATAATTTAGGGATTTTTTCATATTCAATATAACCACTGAAAATTATTTGATCTTTCATGCTATCTGTTAAAGCTTTAAGTTCTTTTTCATAGTCACTTTCCATCCCGCTTGCAAAGTAATAACTTCCTACAATGAGCAACTTAGTATTGGGGCGCTTTAATTTCTTCCAAGCTAACAATAACTCTTTGATACCTTTTTCTTTATTCAACCGCCCTGAAAAAACGACTACTTGTTCTTTTTGGCTGATTCCAAAACGTTTCTTCACATTTTCAAGTTCTTCTGCCGAAAAATCGGCTCTAAACTTAGTACTGTCGATCCTGTTTGGCAAAACTTCGTATTTTATATCTGTTTTTCCAAGTCGCTCAGCCAAAGTTTCATTGATATAATTGCTAACGCCTAAAACTTTATATGTCTGCTTGATGATCTCGTCACAGCCATACAGGTTGTCTGCCTTATTATGCAAATGATAGTAATATTTACCACGATATTTAAGATAGTTTTTATGTTTTTTCAACGCCATAAATAACGTTGGATGATTTTCGATCACGACTCTATCGTAATCATTTTTCTTTAAAAACATGGCCACTCTATTTATAAAATATAATCGTTGTAAAATATATCTATAAGACATATGTTTCTCTTTTTTTACGACTTTGGCAAAAAAATTATAAATGAGTAGATCTAATTTTTGAACGACTTTAGGTGTTTTAATAAATTCAAATATAGTATTTTCGTAATTTTGCCCCAATTTTTCGGCTTTCTCGTCATATGAAGAAAAAACCGTCAATTCTACTTTATCTTCTTTTTCATTTTCATTGGTCAAGTTTTCAACTAAATTCTCGACTGCCCCACCTCTAGTTGCTGGAACCGGAAAATAACCAGCTGTTATTATTGCTACCTTTTGTTTCACACTTCTCATCCTCATATTGCTTATTAAATATTTCTCTACGTTCTTGACCGTAAGTACTATTCGTGTACTAAATGTTGATCAAGCGAATATTTACGATATATTTCCTTGTACTTTTCAGCCATGACCTCTGTATTATATTCGCTTAAGATGTCGGCTCTAGCCTGCTGTACCAGTTTTTTTGTATCTTCACTCTTTATTTTATTTATCGCACCGATATACTCGTTTAGATCACTACACAAAAATCCATTTTTAGCATTTATGACGTCCCTGTTACCGACAACGGCACTGACGACACACACTTTTTTCATGTACATTGCTTCTAATAGGGACATCGGTAAGCCCTCATAACGAGAGGTGAGTAAAAATACATCACTATCCTCCATTTTCTTGATAGCCGATCTCCTATCTAGCCATCCAGTTATAGAGATATTTCTAGCACTCAACTTATCTTTTAGATCGCCATCTCCGATCCAAACGAACTCATCATTTGGAAAAGCTTTCGCAATTTGGTCAAACAATTCTGGATTTTTTTGATACGCTATCCTTCCCAAAGTAGCGATCTTCAGTTTTTTTCCCTTAGTCGCCTCTGGAGCGGTGATCATTTTATCCAAATTTTTCATATTTATTCCATTGTTTACATATTCAGAATTAGAAGTTATACCTAACGATGCTTCATATTCACTCTTGCTACATGCTATCGTAACGCATCGACTCAAAGAACAGAGCTTTTCGATTTCTTTATACATCAAACGCTTTTTCTTGCTGATATTAGGCATAAAGAAACTATATCCATGTGGTGTATAAAACATCGGCCTTTTCCGGCCTAAAAAGGCCATTCTTCCTAACACACCTGCTTTTGAAGAATGCAGATGGATCATGTCGGGGGCTATCTCATTAACGATCTTTTTTAGTTCAAGCATTGCTTTAATATCTTTTTTCACACTTATCTCACGTGTGAAATTGTTCACTGGGATCAATGTTATCTTACTATTAAAGTAGTTTTTAAAATCTTTTGGTGTTTCTTTTCTCAATGAATATGCGATATAGACCTCATATTCGTCGCTCAACGTGTTAGCTAGATCAGATATATATGTAAATATGCCCCCTCCAAAAGCCTCGACGATAAACAACAGTTTTTTCATTAAAATCTCACAACCTTACTATACCTACTGATCTTTAATACTCTTTTTTACTAGTTGTTGCCCACTTTTTATGCTAAATAACAATTATGATATAAATCACCTTTTTTATCCTACCCACTAAAAAAGCTGATGTCCTTACGATAACACCAACCCCTTACACATATTCTTTAGTTCAAGGCTGCACGTTTTTTTAATGGGCGCCACCAGTCTTCATTATTCAAATACCAATCAACAGTCTCAACGAGTCCTGCATCAAAGGTATACTTTGGTCTCCAACCCAGTTCTGTTTCGATCTTTGTTGAGTCGATCGCATAGCGCCGATCATGTCCAAGACGATCAGCCACATATTCGATCGCACTTTCATCTGCTCCTAGTTGTTCAATGATCAGATGAACGATCTCATTGTTTGTCCGCTCATTATGGCTACCAATATTATAAACTTCACCCTTGCGCCCTTTATGTAAAACAAGATCCAGGGCTTGACAGTGATCATAGACATGGAGCCAATCACGGATGTTCTTACCGTCACCATAGATCGGTAATTTCTTACCATCTATCATATTTGATATCATCAATGGGATCAACTTTTCAGGAAATTGATAAGGCCCATAGTTGTTTGAACAACGCGTGATATTCACATTTAAACCATAAGTCTCATAGTAAGCACGGACTAGTAGGTCTGCCGACGCCTTACTTGCTGAATATGGTGAATTAGGGGCTAATGGTGTTGTCTCACTAAAGTATCCTTCTTTACCTAACGTTCCATAAACTTCATCTGTCGAGATCTGTAAGTACTTCTCTAGACCCATTGTTTTTGCCACATGCAAAAGCGCTAATGTCCCTTGCACATTCGTCTCTACAAAAATTTCTGGATGTAAGATCGAACGATCGACATGGCTTTCAGCAGCAAAGTTTACGATCGTATCGATATTATGTTCTTTGACTAAACGTTCGACTAATTCACGATCTGTAATATTACCACGAACAAAGACATAATTAGGCTCATCTTTTAAGTCATCTAGATCATGGATATTACCCGCATAAGTCAACAGATCCAAGTTCACGATCTTATAGTCAGGATATTTTTTAAGTATATAGCGGACAAAGTTACTACCAATAAAGCCTGCACCGCCTGTTACAAGTAGATTTTTCATCAGATTGGTCCCCTCAAAGCTAAATTATATTTACGAATTATAACAACAAAAATTGAAATTCCAACCTACATACTAATGTTAAATTTATATAACGCAGTTTGTAAAATTAAGTTAGAAAAATAAAAAGCCATTTGTGATAGACTT
>NZ_AYYW01000036.1 GCF_001434535.1 Ligilactobacillus animalis KCTC 3501 = DSM 20602 | reverse complement strand
GCGTGGCAACTTCCTACCCTCGCAAGGGGCGATCCCCTAACTACTATCGGCGTTACAAAGCTTAACTTCTGTGTTCGGAATGGGAACAGGTGTAGCCTTTGTGCTATCGCCACCACACTTTTTTGTGAGAACCTTGTTCTCTCAAAACTAGACAATATCTTTATTTCCGAAAACGCTGCGTTTTTGACTTGGTTAAGTCCTCGACCGATTAGTAATGGTCCGCTCCATACGTCACCGTACTTCCACTTCCATCCTATCTACCTGATCATCTCTCAGGGGTCT
>NZ_AYYW01000035.1 GCF_001434535.1 Ligilactobacillus animalis KCTC 3501 = DSM 20602 | reverse complement strand
AGAGACCCTGCACATTTGCTTATCGAAACTTTGTTCAGTTTTCAAAGATCTACTCAACTTTTATTCATTCGCTTGAATAAAAGTTCATTGATATGTCTTATCGACTTAATTATTATATCCAAACTTGCATCTCAATGTCAACAAGTTTTTTAAATTAATTTTTAAGCGATTTGAAATGTTTGATCACATCTCAACGACAAGAACTACTATACTCACTTTTGGCTTAAACGTCAACCCTACTTTTAAATTTTTTTGCATAAACTTTCACTTTCTACCGTTTAAAAAACGAACATAAATTATCACTAAATATTATTGTTCGTTTTTTACTCAATTAATCAGTATCTCTTTAACTAAAAAATAGTTTTTTACCCAGTGAAACACTTACATTTTCCGTGAAAAAATTTTTTCAAAAAAATCTGCAGACAAACCGTCTACAGATCCTTTAACAATTATTTAGTTACACGTGCCAAGAAATAACGCTTCTTGCCCCGACGTGCGATCACAAATTTTCCATCAAAGTTTTCTGCTGGATCGATCACCGCATCTAGATCTTGAACACGATCACCGTTGATATAGATCGCACCATTGGTTACATCTTCACGGGCTTGACGCTTAGATTTTTCGATCCCTGTGTCAACAAGCCATTCAACGATATTTTCCGGTTCAGAACTGATCTCAACTGTTGGCATATTCTTAAAACCTTGCTCGATCTCAGCTGCAGTCAAAGCTTTCACTTCACCTGAGAAGAGGGCCTTAGAGATATGTTCAGCCTGCACAACAGCTTCTTTTCCGTGAACAAATTCGGTCACTTCTTCGGCTAAGCGACGTTGAGCTTCACGCAATTCTGGATGTTCTTCAAGTTTCTTCGCTAATTCTGCGATCTGAACTTCATCCAAGAAAGTAAAGTACTTCAAATATTTCACAACATCACGATCGTCTTGATTCAACCAGAATTGATAGAATTCATATGGTGTTGTTTTTTCTGCATCGAGCCACACTGCACCACCAGCTGTTTTACCAAATTTTGTCCCGTCAGCTTTCAACATCAATGGGATCGTCAAGGCAAATGCTTGAGTATCTGAGCCTTCCATTTTGTGGATCAGATCGATCCCAGCTGTGATATTGCCCCATTGATCAGCCCCACCGATCTGAAGTTGCACATCTTTTGTCTTCAATAAATGATGGAAATCGATTGCTTGCAAGATCTGGTACGTAAATTCAGTATAAGAGATACCTACTTCTAAACGGCTAGCAACGACTTCTTTGTTCAACATCGTGTTAACATTGAACAATTTACCATAATCGCGCAAGAAATCTAATAAGCTGATCTCCTTTAACCAATCATAGTTATTAACGATCGTGATATTATCTTTACCGAAAAGAGCCTTCATTTGTCCGGTCAAGGCTTCTTCATTGTGGTGAACTTGTTCCATTGTTTGTAAAGTCCGTTCTGACTTCTTACCCGATGGATCACCGATCGAACCAGTCCCCCCACCGATCAAGATATGCGCACGATGACCAGCCATTTGGAATCGTTTCAACATCATAAATGGGATCAAGTGCCCAATATGCAAACTATCACCAGTCGGATCGACCCCACAGTAAACACCGATCGATTTTTTAGCTAATAATTCTTCCAGACCCGCTTCATCTGAAACTTGGTTGACAGCGCCCCGCCATTTTAATTCTTCTAAAATATTTTCCATTTAAGATCCTCCTTTTAATAAAAAAGTCCCCGATGAAAAATCATCAGGGACGAATTAATTTCCGCGTTACCACCCAGATTGCTACATAAATGTAACCAACTCTGTCATCGATATCGGAATGACCCGTTGTTGCTCCATAGTGTACTTCGCAAAAATCATATATGCCACCTTCCAGCATCAGTGGCTCTCTGTGATAGGGATGAGATCTGCTACTATCTATTTCATCGCAAATAATAAAATATCTTGGTTGATTATAGCACAAAACTGGCTACTTACTCCAGAAAATTTATGCGTTAGTCTTCTTTTGCTGACATTCTGGGCAAATACCATACACATCATAGCGACTATTAACGATCTCGTAGTCACTTTGCGCCTGAGCCAGTTTTTCCAATTCTAAGTAAGTGTCATCAAAAATATCCTCGATCTTGCCACACTCTAAGCAGATCAAATGATAGTGGGGCTTAGCGAAATAATCATACCTCACATGTCCCGCACTATCCAAAGCCACTTCAGATACTAGGTCAGACTTCGCCAACAATTCGAGGGTATTATATACAGTCGCCAAACTCACCTTGATATCTTGCTTTTGCAGATATTGATGGATCATCGTGATCGATGGATGCTCATCTGAACACATCAGATATGCTAAGATCGCTTGGCGTTGTGGTGTTGATTTTATCCCGTGTTGCTTTAACTTTTGTGCTGAAGATACTAATAATTTTTGATCTTTCATTGGCTCCACCCACGCTATTATATATAGCCTGTCCTTTCTTGTTGACTTCTCACTTAGATGATACGCTATTTTTTCAAAAAAATCATCAAATACTTTTTCATGTCAAACATTTAGTATTTCAATGTGGTAAAAGAAGGATCTGTAACTTAGCTATCAATAGTTTGAGTGACGCGGCCCAGCCATGATCAAATAAACTTGTTAAATGCCCGGACCATAGTAAGTTCAATTCGATCAGTAAAAGACATAGCGCAAAGCCTAAGATCAAATACTCACTCACATGCCCTGTTCGATAATAAAACAGGCGTTTACGCGCACTTTTCTTGAATTTAGAAAAAGGCCAAAACCAATGGATACTATTTTTGGAGAAACTATCTTCGATCAAATGCAAAAGATAGCCGATCAGTAGCCAAAATGGTAAGTGCATCGCTGCGGTCGCCAAATATGCTTTAGCAATAAATAAAGCCAACAAATAGCCCCCTGCCGCAACAACTAATGAATGGGTCGCTCCACGATGGCCCAATGTTTTATTGGCTACTTTACTAACAACTTGACTCCGCTTACCGATAAATGACTTTGGATGGTCGATATCTGGTAAAACACTACCACAGACTAACGCCGCAGTATTGATAAATGTCACTTGATCGACTGCGGCTAGCATTGGCAAGCCTACAGCCAGTGAGACTGTTATATGTGTACGATATTGCATCTTTTTTCCTCAAATCTAACTAAATTGTCGTCACATACCGCAAAGTACTTCGCTCACCCTTAGTAACAACTTGTAATTGATATGGCAATTGCGCCTGTAATTCGGTAACGTGACTGATTATCCCGACCATGCGATTTTTCCCCTCGATCGTTTGCAAAGTTTCTAAAGCAACTCGCAAAGCTTCTTGATCGAGCGAACCAAAACCTTCATCGACAAATAACGCTTCGATCTCGATCCCTCCGCTCTTCTTTTGGATAACTTCTCCGAGTGCCAAAGCTAAGGCTAAAGCTGCTAGGAAACTTTCTCCGCCTGAAAGAGTGTGGACGCTACGTCTTTTGCCCGCATTATCATCGTAAATATCTAGTTCTAACCCCGTACTTGATGCTCCACGCCCAGTATCCTCATTTAAGTATAATTCATAGCGGCCATTAGTCAAATGGGCTAGGCGCGCATTGGCCGTTATTAAAACTTCCTTGAGATAGGTTTGTAAAATGTAGCGCTCAAAGCCCAATTTTTGTTCACCTTTACCTGTCACAACATCGACGAGCTCCTTTAACTGCCCTAACTGTGTAAATTCAGCTTGCTGTTGTTCAAAGAGCTTCTTTACCTGTTGATAGCATTTAGTATTGGAACTATATTTATGCTCTAGCTCAGCGACTGTTTGCTGTAACTTAGCTTCCGCCTGTTTTGCCTGCGATAATTCTTCGTTAGTTTGCTCCAAGTCAGGCTGTTTTTGACCAGCTACTTGTTTTGAAAGGATCTCGACCTGACCAGCGATAGAATCTAGCTCTTTTTGTTGCTCAGCTAAAGTTTGTTCTAAATGTCCAAGCTGAGCACTTTGGGATAACAATTCTTTTAATTCTGCTAACGTCATCCCTTTGGCAGCACAGGCCGCTTCTAAGTCGGCTTGTCTTTGAGCGATCACTTGTTGCAATCCTTGAGCTTGTTGCTTGGCTTCATTTAGCTTGGCCTCAGTTGCTACTAATGACTGCTCAGTTTGTTTTATATGTGCATTCAAGTCAGCCCAATGCGTTTCAAACTCAGCTATCTTCTGTTGCCAAATTCTCAACTGTGCCTTAGCTTGTTGTTCAGTCTGATACTCTACTGGCAACTGAGCTTGTTTTTCAGCCAATTGCGTCACCAATTTTTGCTTCTCAAGTTGGGCAGTTTGAGCTTGTTCATTTAACTCAGTCAACTTTGTCTGGGCTTGAGCGACCTTTTGTTCTAGGGTCGTCTTTTGTTCCTGCAAGCTCGCTGCTTCTTTTTCCTTATCTGTGAGTCCCCTTATCTCTTGGGTCAATTCGTGTTTAGTTTGGGTCAGTTCAACTTCTAAATGAGTTAACTCGCTTTGCTCTAAAGCAGGATATTTTTCAAAAAAATCCTGCATTTTCGTCTCAAATTCACGTTTCCGTTCAACATTTTCAGCGTTGATCTCATCTATTCGTGCCTGCAAAGCAGTAACTTTATCTTCCAGCTCACGTGCTTGTTGTTTAGCTTGTTCGACTTGTTCTTCATCGATCCCAGCCACTTCACTGACTTTAGCTGGAGCCGGATGGTCTAAACTCCCACAGACTGGACAGGGCTTGCCTGCTTGCAGTTTTTTGACCGCTGCAGCAATATAGTGATCCGCTAATTGATTAGCTAAAGTTCGAGCCTTAGCCCGAGCTTCTTGGCTGATAGTTGTTTCAGTAACTAATTTATTTTGCAAGTTTGCAATATTAGTTTGGCGCTTATCTAAGTCTGCTTGCTTTTCCAAAAGCTCGGCTAATTCTGCTTGTCGATACTTTACCCTTTCTAATTTTGCCTTTAACGTTTCTTTGGCTTGGATCGATTCTGTGAGCGCGTGCTGTTTTGCTTCGATAGCAGCTATTTTTGCTTGCTTTTTCTCTAAAATCGTCGTTATTTTTTGGATCTCAGCTGCCAAAGCATTCTGGCTAACTTCGACCTCTTCTTGCGTGGCCAAAAGCTCACTGACAACTTTGTATAGGGGCAAATTATTCTCCAGTTGTTTATGCTGGTACTGATAATTTGCGATCTCTTTACGCTTAGCTTCATACTCTGCCAATTGTGCAGCTGAACTTAACTGTTCTTTTTTTAGTTTTGCCTGTTTTTGTGCGGTCTTTTGGATGTCAGCTTCAGTCTTAACAAGTGTGGCCTTATTATTTTCCAATAGCTCAAAGTTTGTTCGGTGTTCCAATGCCCATTTCAACGCAACTATTTGCTGGCGTAAAGCTTCACGTTTAGGGGCTTTAGCTAGCAGGTCAGCCTGCTTAGCTTGTAACTTTGCCAGTAGATCGAAGTCTTTTTGAAGCTCTTCTTGTTTACTCAAAACATGCTGCAAGCTCTCGGTTTCTTTTTTAGCTTGTTGCCAGGCTTTGTCTTGTTCCGATAATTCTGCCTTGACTTGTTCGAGCCAGCTTTTGATCTGTTCGAGCCATAATTCAGGGATCTGTGTCTCACTGGTAAAGTCAGCTTGTTGCATCCTCAGTGTTAGTTGCTGTTCTTTTTGTTGGTAACTTGCATTTTGCTCTTTAAATTTTGCCTTGAGCTGTTCGGCCCAGCGTTCAAATAATTCACTGCCAAATAAATTGCGCAAGACTTCTTCTTTTTCCTTACTATCAGCTGCTAAAAAATTACGAAATTCCCCTTGAGGCAACAAAATGACCTTGGTAAATTGTTCCGCCGTCAAATGTAACAACTCATCGATAAAGCGCCGGGCTTCAGGGATCTTTTGGATGGCCAACTTTTCTTCATCCGGACCTGGATAGATCAATTCGACTTTGGCCTTTTTTTCAACGGGCTTGCCACCACGCCCAGCTAAAACTTGTTTTGGCTGACGCTTGATATAATAGATCTTGCCTTGATGCTCAAAGGTAAATTCAACACTAGTCTCGGCTTTATCGCTAGCAAAATCAGAGCGCATTTGGAAGGCTTGCCGTTTTTTACCCGAAGTTTCATTGAAAAGGGCGTAACACATCGCATCAAAGATCGTTGTTTTGCCACTCCCTGTCTTACCCGTGATCAAAAACAACGGTGCCTGCTCGAAGCGGGTAAAATCAACAGTCTCATCCACATAAGGACCAAAATTTTTGAGTTTTAATTCTAATGGTCGCATCCCTACTCACCTTCCTTTTTTAAGGCTAATAGACTTTCTTTAGCCCACTTTTGTTGGAGTTGTGTTGGCTCTTGACCAGTAGCTTGAACAAAGAAATCAGTAAATAACTCCAACGGGGTCTTGCTTTCGATCTTTTCAGCTTGCTTAGTGTGGACCAAACGCTTCTTGCGCTTCAATTCAACTATCCGCGGATAATACTTGCGCAATTTATTCATCACATCAATGATCTCATGTTCATCGGTCAATTCGATAGCCACGTAGTCATCTTCTGCAACAGTCTGATAAAGTTTTGTCGTCAATTCTGCGTATGAGGCCTCCAACCGCCGAATGTCATTGAGCGGATCTAATGGGATCCATTTGCACGAAAAAGGCTCCGTCTCTACGATCCAAACACCTTTTTGACTATTAGCCTCAGCCACCGAATATTTCAACAAACTCCCACTGTATTTGACCGTTGGTAGATCCAATGCTCGCTTGTCATGCAGATGACCTAGCGCCACATGATCGAAATCGCTGAATAGTTCAGGCGGTACTGAATCAAGTCCGCCCACTTCGATCTTAGTCTCGGAATCCGACCGTAAACTGCCAGCCGCAAAAAAATGGGCCACTAAGACCTGTTTTTTAGTCGGATCAAATTTGGTTTTCAACTTTGCAACGATCAATTTCATTGCTGAAGTCAGATCACTCAAACTTTCATCGGCAAAATAGTTACGCGCTTCTTGAAGTTCAAAATACGGTAATAAGAAAAATTGCGTATCCGCAAATTCGATCGGGGTAAAAGCTTCGGCTAGCTTAGTATGCAAGTATAGTTTAGTTTGCTTGAACCACTCTTGTCCTGTTGCCAAACGGACTGCGGAATCATGATTGCCACTGATCGCTAGTAAAGGAAGATCTGCTTTTAGATTCAAGTTTTTTAAAGCTTGATTCACTAACGTCACTGCTTCTTCACTAGGTAAAGAGCGATCATAGAGATCACCCGCGACGACTACTGCATCGACTTGCTCTTTTTGAGCGATCTGAGCGATCTGGTCTAAAGCATCTTGTTGCTCTTTGACTAATGGATATTCGTGAAGTCGTTTTCCGATATGCCAATCTGCCGTATGTAAAAATTTCATCGTCTACCCCCTAAATCAAACTTTTGTTCGTTATTAAAAATATTATACCACGAAATTCCCAAGCCATTATTACAAAAATAGCAACTGTAGTCTTCAACTTCGAAAACTCAGTTGCTATCAAGCTAATCTAAGCTATTAAATTTTTCTTTAGCAGCTAGATATTTATCTTTTTGGGCCTGCCAATATTTGCGATCGGCTTCGCCTAGCGTTTTAATGACCTTAGCTGGATTGCCAACGGCTACGCTATCTGCTGGAATATCTTTAGTTACTACAGCTCCACTGCCGATGACTGCATTTTTACCGATCGTAACTCCCGGTAAAACAATGGCATTTGCTCCCAGCCATACATTGTCTTCGATCACGATCGGAAGTCCAAATTCGAGCTGATCTTCATTTCTGATCTGACTATCTAAGGGATGACCAGCAGTATAAAGGCCGACTCGTGGTCCAAGCATGACATTATTACCGATCGTGATCCGATTGACATCTAAAAAAATACAATCCATATTAGCATAAAAATTCTCACCAATGCTCACATGTCTACCATAATCGACGTAGACCGGTGGTGTAACGTAGTAATTTTTACCCGTTTTTCCAAAAAGCTGTTTGACCAATGCCTTTAATTTAGCTTTATCCTCGATCGGAGTTTAATTGATCTGTTGGGCGATCTTTTTGCCGTGGACTGACTTATGCTCAGGTAAAATACCTCCAGCCAGATAAAGCTCACCTGCTAGCATTTGTTGGTATTCAAAGTCTTTTTCCATCAATGCTCACCTCACAAATTTATCTAACTATATTGTATCAAATTTTTAAATACTTCTCTTAAACAAAAAGCACCGATCTCCTGCTAGACCGGTGCTCATTATTAGCGATTATATGTTTTTTCTTGCTTTTTATCGCTATTATTTCGTGTATGTATATCGATCAACCCCACACTTACTTTAAGTGCATAGTCGACCGATCTCATAGTCGAATCATCTAAATGGGATATCTTATCCCGTAAACGTTGTTTGTCCAAAGTGCGTAATTGCTCTAATAGTACGACCGAATCTTTCTCAAGGCCTTTTTTACCCTTTGGCGCAGCTTTTAAAGCCACATGGGTCAACATCTTAGGCTTCGAGATCTTCGACGTGATCGCAGCTACGATCACTGTTGGACTAAACTTATTTCCAATGTTGTTTTGGATGACCAGAACAGGTCGCATCCCACCTTGTTCAGAACCCACTACAGGCGACAAGTCGGCATAGAAGATATCTCCTCTTTTAACCAGTTCCTTTACCATAGGATCACTCTCTCTAATTTATTTATTAGCTCACCGATCCATAATCGGCATCGCAATCACAACTGCCGAAAATACCACAAATTTCTTGATTCAAACCACCCATTTGACCGTAACCATCGATCAGCTCTTCCAAGGCTGTATGATACTTTTCGATCCGCTCAGCGTATTCGGGATGGTCCTTTATCTCTTCCACCTCAATAGTATAGAATTCACAGAACTCTTTAATATTTTGATATTGCAACACGGTCATTTTCTTCCTCAAATCATCTTCCACCATGACTAGCCCTCCGTGACCATTAGTTATCGCAATCTTAACATAAATGCGTTTAAAAGTATACTTTAATTGTAATAGCGTGGCAACCGCTCAGATAGTGCACAGACTATCTCATAATTGATCGTTTGCGCATACTCAGCTGCATCTTGCGCTGTGATCTTGTGCTCACCATTTTGTCCGATCAAGGTTACCTTTGTTCCCAAAGGTAATTTATCGGGTAGTCGCACCATAAACTGATCCATGCACACTCGTCCCACGATCTCACATGGTTGACCAGCGATCAATACGTGATAACCTTGCATCCGTCGCAACCACCCGTCGGCATAACCGACTGGCACAGTTCCTAACCATTCTGGCTTAGAAGCGGTATACGTTTTACCATATCCCACTCCATCACCTGGACGCAACTGCTTGACTGCGACCAATTCACTTTCTAAACTCAATGCTGGCTTGAAAGTCTCCGGTAATTCTAATTCTGTTCCCGACGGATTTAGGCCATACATCGTGATACCGTAACGAACGACATTACCCCCACAATCCGTATGCCACATTGCAGCCGCTGAATTAGCCACGTGAATATAACGCGGTCTAGTCGTCACGACTTCCATCAACTCATTGAATTTTTTTAGCTGGTAATTGTAGTGCTCTTGGTCTTTAGCATCGGCAGTCGCAAAGTGCGTAAAGATCCCTTCGAATTCAAATTGTGCTGCATGTTCGTGCAAAAAAGCGAGCGCTTGACTCAATGTGGCTTGATCTCTAAAACCGATCCGCCCCATACCAGTATCTAAAGCCAAATGAACTTTGAGTTTAGCACCAGTTTGAGCTAATTTGCTTTGTGCCTGGATCAGAAATTCTAGATCTCCAACAGCAGTTGAAAGATCATATTTAGCCATCAAAGTAGCCTCATTAGCAGGCGTAACACCTAAGATCAAGATCGTTTCAGTGATACCGGCTTCACGTAAAGCCAGCCCTTCATCGATCAGCGCAACACAAAAGCCAGTCGCTCCCGCTTGTTTTGCAGCTTTAGCGACGGGGACGATCCCATGCCCATAAGCATTAGCCTTTACGACAGCAAAGAGTTCTTGTTGTTCATCCATGCGAGCTAATTCAACTGCAATATTATGCTTGATCGCAGCTAGATCAACATTTACATGGGCGTTGCGGTGCAAACCTATAACCATTTTGATCATCTTCTCTCTTACTTGATTTTTTCTAAAACAACCATCGTGGCAACATGTTCTTTGGTATGTGATATCGAAATAAATGCGTTACATTCATTTTCGAGGGGATGGTACGAAAAATACGGACGGCCCAAGGGATCATTTAGGATCTCAATATCTAAAAAACTGACAGTTTGACCGATCCCAGTTCCCACCGCCTTACTATATGCTTCTTTAGCGGAAAAACGGCCAGCCAAAAACTCCCCCTGACGTTTTGGGGACAGCTCAGCAAAAAACGCTAATTCCGCTGGAGTCAAGATCTTAGTCGCCGTTTTGGGCAATTTAACTAACATCTGCTTGACCCGTTCGATACATTCTAAATCATTTCCGATCCCCAAGATCACTCGATTTCACCCTAACATCATCACAATTTTTTTACATATCAATCATACTTTTTCTCTCCAGCTTAATCAAGCCAAAAATCCGCTAGTCGCCTATAGCAACTTCAAAGAGCTTGAACTAAAGAGAAAAGGGGCCTAAATAGCCTCTTTTGCGTAATTATAGATCTTCCACCACGACATAAGTCATATCAAGTGGACCATGAACACCCACGATCAGTACCATTTCAATATCCCCCGAATTAGACGGACCTGAAATGAAATTGATATTTGAAGTCTTGAGTTTGCCAGTTTTCATTGCTTCATCGTAGCGGTCGATCGCTTGGCGCATCCGAGGTAAGATCTTACTTTTTGGAATGATCGCCAAATAGTGCGTCGGTAAGAAATGAAAACCTCGGCCTTGTTCCTTAACGGTGGCAGCTGTGATCGTCCCCGACTCAGCTAAGAGATAATCGGCAAAACCGATCGCTGCATCACTTTGGTCAGCATCGACTAAGTTATCTCGACCGCGCTTGGCATCCCAAAAATACAATTTATCTAAGTCTAATGCATTCCGCCAATCTAAAATACCATATTCTTGCCACTTTTCATCCGCAAAAGTCGGCAACATCAAACTGTGGATATCTTTTTCATGTAAGAAATTTTCCAGTGTCTCACTCAATTTAGCTACTGGTACTGTCTTAAAATCAATATGGATCGCCTCACTATTGGTCTTAGCCAAGGCTAATAATTCATCTTGATCCAGACCTGATAGCGTCGTCTTCGGTAGATCATTGATAAATACTAGCGGATCATTTGCTAGCTCATGGCGGGGACGATCAGCTTTTTTGGCGATAAAATCTAGAAATTCTTCACGGTTTTTAGGATCATTTGCTTTGATCGTTTCAGTCATTTTGTTCGCCTCGCTTCCGTTCTTTTTCATGTCGATCGTACCAATGGCGGAAGTTTTCTCTCAACTTCGGTGGCTCAGCCAGATCTCTGACATCGACCCAACCATGGATCAACTTCGGTGCGATCTTTGGAACTTTATCGATCTTACCTTCTGGATAAAGGTTCTCAACACTATTTTCTTTCTTATTGGAGAATGGCTTCATTGCCAAATGTTCACCCATCAAAGCGCCTTTAAAGAGGATCGGAGTCTTAGTCCCGACACTGATCGTCTTAAAGATAACATTATTTAGACTATGATCTAAATGAAGTTTATTCATCTCGACTTTACGGTGTTCCAAGATCAGATCATGCAGTGGGATCTTGACCGGACATGTTTCTGTACAGGCTCCACATAAACTGCAGGCATATGGCAGCTCACCAAAGTTTTCATAACCATCTAAAATTGGAGATAAAACTTCACCCATTGGTCCAGGATAGATCGAACCATAGCCTTGGCCTCCGATCTGGCGGTAAACCGGACAAACATTCAAACAAGCTCCACAACGAATACATTGCAAGATCTGTTCAAAGACTGTATTCAACGCATTAGAACGACCATTATCAATGATGACTACGTGGAAATCCTCTGGACCATCAAGTTCGTCGTCTAGTTTTCCTGCACTAAAAGTACAATAACTTGTCAATTTTTGACCGACCGCACTGCGGCAAAGCAGATTATCCAACACTTCGGCTTCCTTTAGCCCAGGAACGATCCGCTCCATCCCCATGACAACGATCTGCGTCTTTGGTAACGCCATCGTCAAGTCAGCATTACCTTCGTTAGTGACCAAATTGATCATTCCATTGTCGGCGATCGCAAAGTTACACCCGGTGATCCCCAAGTCGGCTTCCATAAAATACTTACGTAAATAGCTACGAGCAAAACGCCCCATTCTTTCAGGATCATTATCGCCCTCATAGCCGATCTTTTGGAAGACTTCCCGTACTTGATCGCGATTTTTGTGCAAGGTCGGAAAAACGATATGGGTCGGTTCATCCCAATCATCTTCTTGTAGGATAAATTCCGCTAAGTCAGTTTCCATCAATGATAATCCGGGGATCTTCAACAATTCCTTGTCTAGATCGATCTCCGTCGTGACCATTGATTTAGATTTAACGACCTTTTTGACATTCTTCTCACGTGCGACTTGCTTGATGTAAGCCGTTGCATCGGCATCTGTCTTAGCAAAATAAACATGTCCGCCATTTTTTTGGACATTTTCGCTAAATTCTTCAAGATAATCTGGTAAATGTTTAACGGCATGTTGGCGGATCTGCTCACCTAACTCACGCCACTCGTTCCAATGGCCCAATTGTTCCCGGGCACGTGTCCGCTTCTCAAATTGCGCATCTTGGGCTTTAGCCACTGATGCACGCATAAACTTGTCTTTTTTAGCATTTTTTACGCGTTCGTCAAATGAAAGTTCACTTGTCTTTAAGCCCATCTAAAACACCCCGCTTCCATTAGCTGGTACCATCTGGTGATCCGTATCCTTGACGTATTTGACCCGGGAAAGATCGACATTATGATTCAAAACTTCTGCAATATGCATCACTTTGATCTTTTCCCCTCGACGATTCATCCGTCCACCAATATTCATCAAACATGCTTGATCTGCCCCGATCAAGATCTGGGCATTCGTAGCTACGATATTATTGACCTTATCGTCGACCATCGCTTCGGATATCTCGGGTTCTTTAGCCGAGAAAGTACCACCAAAGCCACAACATAATTGCACATTATGCAATGGGATCATCTCAAGATCTTTAACATGATCGAGCAAGACAAATGGCGCAGTCCGTTCACCTAACAGCCGTGTCATGTGACAAGAGCGGTGGAAGGTGGCAGTTGCATCTAATTGAGCTCCACAGTCTAAGATACCTAGCACACGATAGATAAATTGTGAGAACTCATAGGTCTTATCATGTAAAATCTGAGCCTTTTTGGCATAGTTAGGATCATCTTTTAAGATATCTTTATATTCCTTTAACATCCCGACACATGAACCCGAAGGTCCAACAATGTAATCCGCATCTACACTTAATAATGCATCGATCTCATTGTAAAATGTCTTGATCGTCCCCTTACTGTAACCGCTATTATACGTTGGCTGACCGCAACAGACCTGCCCCTTAGGAAAGACCGTCTCACAGCCAAAGCGCTCTAATACTTCGACCATCGCTTGACCTACATTTGGAAAAAGCAGATCAACGATACAGGTTGAAAAAATACATACTTTCATTGATAAGTGCATTTAAAATGCACCTCCACCTCCTTTGATAAGGCTTGGGCAACATATAAATCAAAAAATACCAATAATCATTGCTATACCATAATTATACTCCAAAGCACGTAAAACGCTTGCATGTTTTGTTTTTAATTATTGTATATTTGCACAAAAAAAGAACGTAGACAGTTGATCCTACGTTCTTTTACCTAAAATATTAGTGATATAAGTCGAAACGACCTTTAGCAATAAATTCTTTGAACCCGCCGATCTCAAAGAGTGACTTGTTCATGATCATCTTCTTCATCATCGAAGCCGGATAACCCTTGATCTCCAACTTGCCGATCACCCCAAAGCCATGGGTATTACCGACTGAAGCGACCGTCCCTTTGCTCTTATATACAAATGGTGTACTTAAATGACCATTGCCGTTGATCTGTGATTCGAGATCTTTAGCCGCATAGACTGCCATCTCAGTAGCGATCTGCGCCGTTGTTGGATATGGCCGGCCGCTTTCTTTATCCATCACAGCCGCGACATCACCTAAGATATAAAGATCATCAAAGTTTGGATCAGTCAAATTATCTGTGACTACGACCCGCCCGCGACGTTCTTGTAAGTTGGATTCACCTACGACTGGACTGCCTGAAACACCTGTTGTCCAAATGATCGTTTCAGCTTTCAAGGAGTTGGTTTGACCATCTTTTTCATAGATAACTTCGCCAGGTGCCACTTCACTGATCTTAGCACCGCAAAGTAGTTCAATCCCCAAGCTCTCAACTAGTTTGACACCATAATCCGCTAGTTTTTCGCTAAACATTGGCAAAAGACGTGTTGCTGCTTCAACAACTGTGATCTTGACTTCAGATGGTGCTACTCCAGCAACTTTAGCATATTCTGGACGTCCTTCAGCTAAAGCACCGGCTAATTCGATCCCGGTAAAGCCAGCACCACAGACAACAAGTTGTAAGTACCGCTTATCTTTTGTTTCTTTGTATTTTTCCATCGAAGCTAAAATATGGTCATAGATCGCCAATGATTGCTTGATATTTGTCATTTCAAGTGCATTTTCTTTAGCGCCCTTGATCCCAAAAGTCTCGGAAACAAAACCTAATGCTAAGACACAGTAATCATAGTCGAGCATACCATGTTGTTTTAATTGTACTTGTTTTTTAGTAGCATCTAGTTTCACCACTTCATCTTGGATAAATTCAGTCACTGCCGGATCAACGATATCAGCGATCGGATAAGTGATCTTCAAAGCCGATTGGGTCCCAGAAGCAACTTCGTGTAATTCCGTTGTTTCATAATGATAGTCATCTTTATCGACTAAGATGATCTTAGCCTTACCCTTGACATTCTTTTGTAACTTATGCACAGTTTGTAACCCTGCGTATCCAGCGCCTAAAACAACTACTTTTTTCATAAAAAAATCTCCTCGTTAAAAAATAAAATCAAATAAAATACCTAACAGATATAAAATAACTTGTAAAAACGAACCTACAGCTAAAATCTTGACGGCTGTGATAAAAGTCTCATTTTTTACTTGTTTTTCCCAGAGCAATTTATTTTGCCGGTAGAAAAATGGGAGTGTTAAAACGATCAATAAGACCGTGTAGGGTGCCAAGCCGATAAATGGTGTTGAACACAAACTGACTAACGCCAAAATATTTTTTGCAGTATAGACCTGCAAGGCTCGTTTTTTCCCTAAATAGTGTACGATCGTATATCGATGATTGCGCTCATCTTCAGCTAGATCACAAATATTATTAGCTAACATCAGATTTGAGATCCAAAGCATATTCGGTAACGCTAATAATGCGATCCGCCAAAGATCAGAGAGATCAAACGTAAATTCTTGATAAGTATTGATATAAATACTTATCAACATGATCATTCCGCCCATGGTAAAACCAGAAAAGAACTCGCCGATCGGTAAACTCGATAGCGGACGCGGACCAGCGGAATACAAGATCCCGACAGCAAAACAAAATATCCCCATCAACAATAACGGCCACCCAGTGCGTACGACCAACACTAGTCCTAAAACAGTTGCGACTCCAGCCATTCCAAGCAACATCCATAAAACTTCTCTGGGTGATAAGTTTTCTCGACCGATAATATTGGTCTTTTGTTTATACTCCTCTTTATCAAGAGCATTATGATAGTCATTGTAATTATCCCACGCATCGACTGACATGTTAAATAAAAACATCGCGATAAAAAAGAGCAACAGATTCGCCCAATTTAGTGAATGATAATAATAATAACTAAAACATACTCCAAGCAAGAAAGGTAAAACACTGGCTGTTTTGGCCTTGATCTCAACAAGTTCAAGGAAAACCTTAAGTGACATTCAAATTACCTCGCTTTGTACTGGTTTAGTCTTCACAGTATAGTGTACAATAAAACTAGATAAATATGTCGGAAGGAAACCTAAATAATGAAATTAAATTTTTGGCAACAGTATCCGTTGGTCAAAGATGATCTCCAGATCGTCAACCAATTGATCGCAAAAAAGATCGAAGTCAACGATCCTAAACTTAAAAGCGCTCTCTTACAGATGGCAAATAACGGGGGAAAATATCTCCGGCCAGCCTTGTTATTGCTCTTTTCCAAAGAAAATGCGCCTACGACTGCCGAGGAACGTCTCCTTAAACTCGCAGCTTCGATCGAAGTTTTGCACACTGCAACTTTGATCCACGATGATATCATTGACGATTCCCCTAAACGACGGGGGCAGGTCAGCATTCAATCTGCTTTTGGTAAAGACATCGCCGTATATGCTGGAGACCTATTATTTACTGTCTTTTTCGATCTGATCGCTGACGCTTTGTACGCTTCACCTTATCTCAAAGTCAACGCACAAATGATGCGTCAGATATTAAACGGCGAGATCAGCCAAATGAACGCTCGTTTTGATACAGAAAAGAGCTTTTTGACTTATCTTCGCAATATCAACGGTAAGACCGCTGCGATCTTTAGCCTCGCCTGTCAAGAAGGGGCTTATTTCAGCGGGGCTGACCGTCGTCAAGTTGCTTTAGCTAAACGGATCGGGCAAAATATCGGCTTGAGTTTTCAAATGTTAGACGATATCCTTGACTACTCTGATGGCAAAAATTTAAACAAGCCGGTCATGGAAGATCTCGCAACTGGCGTTTATTCTTTACCACTATTAATGGTCTTACAAGAACACAAGGCTGAACTGATGCCTTATCTAGCTAAAAAAGAACAGATGACCACTGCCGATATGGAGGCCGTTAAACAACTTGTCTTAAAATACGGCGGTGTCACTAAAGCTAAAGCCCTAGCAGAAAAATTCATACAAAAAGCGCTCGATCAAACTTCACAGCTTCCAGTCTCGCAAAAACGTGACTTGCTCGAAAAGTTGATCAAACGCCTTTTGAAGAGAACTAACTGATCAATAGCCGCCATCGACTTGTTTAAGTTTTTGATAGCGCTTATTGTCGGCCAATTGCTTAGGTGTCCCTTGCAGTTCGATCTGGCCATCTTCGATAAAGACGATCTGATCTACATGCTCGACGCCTTGGAGATGGTGTGTGATCCAGATCAAAGTCTTATCCTGTAAGACATCCATGAATGTCTTAACTAAGGCCCGTTCAGTGATCGGATCAAGTCCGACTGTCGGTTCATCCAAAATGATGATCGGCGCATCTTTTAATAAGATCCGCGCTAAAGCTAGCCGGTGTCTTTCACCACCTGAAAATCTCAATCCTGCCTCATCGACCATTGTTTCCAGTCCTTGAGGCAGTTTTTTTATCAATTTTTTCAAGCCTACGCGCTCTAAAACATCCCAAACTTCTTCATCACTAGCAGCTTCATTACCGATCCGGACATTATTGACCACAGTCGTATTGAAAAGATATGGCGTTTGGTGGATGACACCGATATATTTAGCAATATCATCGCCAAATTCGGTCGTCTTGATCTCGTTTAAGGTCACTGAGCCGGCTGTTGGAGCCAAATCGCCCCGCAATAAACTAGCTAGGGTACTTTTCCCCGAGCCACTCCGACCTAAAATCGCCAACTTTTCGCCTGGTTTTATCTTTAAGTTGATCCTATTCAACACATTATGATGTCCATCGGCATAAGCGTACACCAAGTCTTTAACTTGCAGTTCGTATGGTGCTGTCACTGCTGGTGCTTTTTTACGTTCTTCTTCTGGGTGTGGTAAAGCATTTAAGCGCTTGATCGAATCTAAATATACATTTGTCTCTTGTGCAGCCGTTGGCAGTGGCATAAAGGCATCCGCCAAAGGAAAGACACAGAGCACAAACGCTGCGATCCAGTTGATCGAATCAGTCTCGGTACCACCAAAACGGCCTGAAGCCCAAATGATCAAACTAACAACGATCGCTAAAAAGATAAATTGTCCCACTAGATCACGGCGACGTTCAAATTTTCGCATCTTTTCTTGCGTCGTGAGCAATTTTGCTTCATTTTCCTCGTGTCGTTTAAGATAATCATTGGCACGTTCCGAAAAGATCCAATCCGAGACCCCCAAGACATTATCGGTAAGATCAAGATACAATGCATTTTTGATCTGCTTTTCGTACTCTTGCCGGGCCCCGTTAACAATAACTGACCAAAGCGGGAGCGCAAAGATCAAAAGGCCATATAACACAAGCATCCATAAGGCAAACAGAGGTGAGATCACACCTAACCCAACAATGATAAAAACGTAAAGCCCACAGACCGTAAAATATGGGAAAAGTGTTCGCAAATATAGATTTTGGATGTGGGCAACGTCTTCTGATAACAAGCCTAAGATATCTCCTAAGCGATATTTGTTATTGAAAAAGACCGCATCCCGTTCCAAAGCATCATACATCTTGCGCCGAAACTCTGAGGTCATCTTAAAGACCCAGTTATGGCTGGTCAACCGTTCTAAATAGTGCAATAATGGGCGAAAGATCCCAAATGCTCTCGTCAAAACGATCGGAACATAAACTAATAAGATATTTTCCGGTGGTGTTGCTGATTTTGTGATCAGATAGCCACTAGTAAACATCAATCCCCCTGCACAGATAAAAGTTAAAACGCCGAGGAAGATCGCTAACCAAAGCGTTTTTTTGTAGTGCTTCAAAAACGGTTTGACCCAGCTATCATGTTGCGAAGCTTTAAAAAATGATAACTTATTTAGCATCTGTATCCCCCCTCATTTCACTTAATAACTTACAGAAGTAACCATTCTTAGCTAAGAGCTCACTATAGGTTCCACTTTCAACCAATTTACCTTCATCCATGACTAAGATATAGTCCATTTGGTGCATCCAATGCAGACGGTGTGTAGCAAAGAAAACCAACCGATCTTGCATCAGTGGCATCATTTTTTCTTTCAATTCCAATTCAGTCTCGATATCTAAGTGCGCCGTCGGTTCATCAAAGATCATGACCTTGCGTTTTTTATCCAAGAAGGCACGCGCTAAAGCGATCCGTTGCGCTTGACCACCTGAAAGTGCGCGTTTCCCGCTCCCAATCTTAGTATCCAAGCCTTCAGGTAACTCAGCGACTAAACGCTCAAGGCCGACCACTTTGATTGCTTCGTAGATCTCCTCATCCGAAACATCAGGCGTATAAAATGCGATGTTGTTTCGTAAAGTATCTGAGAAAACATAAGGCGACTGTGGGATATAAAGTACCTGTTTACGCCAGTCAGCTAGATCCAAGTTAGGTAACTTATGTCCTTGAACAGTAAACTCACCCGAATCAGGTGTATAGAACCCACTTAACAAATTGATCAAGGTCGTCTTACCTGAACCACTCATACCAATGATCCCAACTTTTTGATAGCCTTTGACTGCAAAGCTCACAGGTGCGATCCCATTTTGTTCATCGTAGCTAAACCCGATCTGTTCAGCTTTAAAACCATCTGTGGCTTGCCATGAAGTCAACTCGACCTCAGGTGCTTGAGGTAATGGCGCATGGATGATCTTAGCGATCGCATGAAATGAATTCTTACCATTCAGTGTGGCATGATAGTCATTGGCAAAATTTCTGATCGGCAAGAAATATTCAGGGGCTAAGATCAAGATCGAGAGGCCATAGAAAAGCGACATTTGCTGATCGATCAATCTCAAGCCTAAAAAGACAGCCAAAACAGCGATCGATAAAGTCGTGAAGAAATCGAGCGCAAAAGTCGATAACATAGCTACGCGCAAGGTCTGCATCGTAGTCTTACGAAAGTTTTCACTTGAGCGATAAACACTCTTAGAATATCGCTTACTTAAGCCAAAATACTTTAAGGTATCAATGCCTCGCAACGAATCGATAAAATGATTGGACAGACGTTGAAACGTCGAAAATTGACGATCAGCTTTAGCTTTAGCCGCAAAGCCTAAAATGACCATGAATAAAACGATCAAGGGATATACCAATAACATGATGACCCCAGAAGTGATATCCATCCAAAATGTCACTAACAAGATCAAGACTGGCACGATCGCCATGCTCATCATTTTACTCAATAATAATTTGATGTAATTTTCTACCTGAAAGATACCATCCAAAGTTAAAGTCACTAAATTACCTGTTCCTTGCGTTTGGACCACTCCAGGCCCTAGAATGAAGATCTTCTCTAACAATCGTTTACGCATTTCTTTGGCACTTTGCCGCGCATAGTTATCTAATAATTTGGCATCGATCAGATCTATTCCCTGACGCAGGATAAAACAGACCGAAAAAGCACAAATATTGAATACCTGACTCCTCAGTGGCTTTCCCAACCACAGATCGGTCAAAGTAGCACTTAAAAATAAAGCTTGCCCTATGATAAGTAAAGCTTGCAGAAACGAGAGTCCTGCAAGCTTTACCATGATCTGTCTTATTCCTGCTAGTTTAAATAGCAGTTTATCGACCATTATTTAACTACCTCCGCTGTTTGTACAACTGGGAGTGCAATCCGTTTTCTAAAGATCCAGTATGACCAGATCGTGTATGCCAAAACAAATGGCAACAAGCAGATCGTTGCGATCGTCATTACCGTCAATGTATATGAGGTCGACGAAGCATTTTGGATCAAGAGGTCATACTTATCACTGATGCTAGAGATCATTACCCGTGGGAACATGCCAACAAAGATCATTGCGACCAATGAGACCATTGTCAAACCACTAGAAATGAAAGCTAACATTTCGTTGCCCTTGAAAGTTGCGATATGACCTAAAACAGCAAAGCAAACGATCAAGGCTACTATGATCAAAGTTCCGACCGGACGAACTTGGAAGAAGTCTGTCTGGAAGAATAACAAGATCGCAAAGACTACTAGTCCAGCATATAAGACCCAGTAGAGAAAAGCAGCGTAATTGCGTGCACGTTCACGAATATCGCCAAGTGTCTTTAATGCAATGTAGTTAAGGCCGTGTAAGTAAGTCAATAAGACTAATGCCACACCACCAACAACTGACATCACATTGAAGTAATCAAAGAAACCAGCGCTCATGTTACCATTAGCATCGATCGGCATACCTTGGATCATCGAAACAAACATCACGCCCAAGAAAAATGGTACGATCAAACTACCTAATGCCAAAGCTGAGCTCCAAATATGTTGTTTCTTTGGATCACTAGCTGTTCTAAATTCAAAAGAGACACCACGAATGATCAAGCCAAACAAGATCATCAACAAGATCAAGTAGTAGCCACTAAACAATGTTGCATACCAATATGGGAACGAGGCAAACATGGCACCACCAGCAGTGATCAACCAAACTTCATTACCATCCCAAACTGGTCCGATCGTTTCAATAATTTGTGAGCGTTCATCTTCATTGTGAGCTAATGACCGCGTCGCCATACCGACTCCAAAGTCAAAACCATCAAGGAAGAAGAAGCCTGCAAATAGGACGCCGATCAAAATAAACCATAAAATTTGTAAGAAACTCATTTAAAACGCCCCCTTATCGAATGGATCCAAGATCTTGTCCGCATAGCCGTGGCCTTGCATTTGCGATGGATCGTTTTGCAATTGACGTTTTACCAAACCGATCATTACGATAGCAAGTGTCGTAAAGAGCGTGAAGTAAACAATATTCGAGATCAACAAGGAAGTTACAGAAACATTTGGTGAAACACTTTGTTGGATCGTGAACAGACCATAAACGGTCCATGGGTAACGACCAAATTCAGTGATAAACCAGCCCGCTGTATTAGCGATAAACGGTACAAATGTCGTTAGTGCTAAAGCCCACAACATCCAGCGCCGTTGGTACAATGTTTCTTTTTTCTTGCGTGTCATCAGTAAGCCGACAAAGGAAACTAAGATGATCCAAGCACCAAAGCCAGCCATCACTCTAAAACTCCAGAAAAGTGTATTTACTGGTGGAATATAATCCATCTTGGTCCCATCGATCGTGGTACCATATTTTTCCTTCATTTCAGCGTTGATCTCATCCATCCCTTTAACTGAACCAGATGGCTTATTGTATGACAATAAACTCAAAAGAACTGGAATATCGACCTTGTACTTGACCGTATGATTCTTAGTATCAGCGATCCCCACAGCTGTCCATGGTGCAGGGTCTTCTGTAGTTTCATAAATTGCTTCTGTTGCAGCAAATTTCATAGGTTGTTCAGTAACAAGATATTTCATTTGGAAGTCACCGACTAAGATCGTCCCAACTGAAAAGATCATTGCCATCCACAAGCCTAAACGCATTGATTTCTTATAGAGGACCTTAGCTTCTTTGGTAGTATCTTTCTTCAACATTTGGAACGCTGTTAAACCAGCGAGTACTACCCCACCCATAGTTAAAGCAGCTAGGATAACATGCCCATATTCGAACCAAAGTTGTGGGTTCTTCAATAAGGCAAAGAAGTCGATCATTTCGGCACGACCGCCTTTGATCGCATACCCAACTGGATGTTGCATAAATGAGTTAGCTGCCAGGATCCATAACGCAGACGTTAAAGTCCCAAAGCAGACCATCCACATAAAGAATAAGTGCGTGCCCTTCTTCACTCGATCCCAAGTAAACATCCAAAGACCGATAAATGTAGACTCAATGAAAAATGACAATAAAGCTTCTAAGGCTAAAGGTGCCCCAAAAATATCCCCCATGAAACGTGAGTAGTCAGACCAGTTCATCCCAAATTGGAACTCTTGGATCAAACCGGTAACAACACCGACTGCAAAGCTCAACAGGAAGATATTACCCCAGAACTTGGCTAATTTTTTATAAGCCTCATTCTTGGTACGGACGTAGAATGTTTCTAAAATTGCAACTACAAAGGCCGTCCCGATCGAAAATGGTACGAAGAAGAAGTGAAAGACCGTCGTCATCGCAAATTGGAAACGCGCTAGATCTACAATATCCATTTCTATCCCTCCATTCTAAAAATTGTTCCATAGTAAAGCCTATACACCTTAAGTTTACTCTTGCGACTAAGCGTTTTCAATTATTTAACTCTTTAAATACAGAATAATTTGGTTTTTTTTTGTATTTTTACGTTTATAAATTTAAAAAGATCCTAATAGGAAATTCCTACTAGGATCTTTTCGTTAACTAACTATTTTGCTTCGTCATCTTTTTTCTTACGCTTAGTAGCTCCAAAACCAAGAATTCCCGCGAGAACGGTCAGCATAGATCTCATATACGATCTGAGCTACTGCCGGACGATCTGGTCCTATCACACCTGCAAATCTGTATTTGCGGTACTAGAGTCCGTTTCCGTTGTTGCTGGTGGTAGCGCGGAGGCTTACTTCTGTTTCTTAGGCTGCTACGTAGCCTTTTTTGCTGGTAGCGCTTCTTGTGCTAAGAAAGTGGCTTCAGAAGCACCACTATCAGCTGAAACAACTGTATTTCCAGGATAGATGGCACATGTTGTTCCGATCAAAACAGAAATTACCCCGACCGTGAACCTTTTAATAGTAAACCGTTACTGGAGCGGTTCCATTTTTTGTGCTTGGAGATTCTTATTATTTTTTTGAAAGCATATCCTCATCTACTACGTAAAAGCGTTATGTTATTTAATTTTCCCAAAGCCTTTTTCTAATCTAAAAAAATCCTAGTAATTTATAAAACGCTCTTTTAAAAGACCATTTCATTCAATTACTAGGATCAATTATTTATATTCTATTTTTGAATCAGTAAAAACTAACTCTTATCAATGCTTCTTCTTATCGTAACTTACTCCAAAATTAAACAATCCTAACAACATTAGCAGTACTAAGCCTAATAGAGAAGTGTTCTTTGAAGTAGTTTCCCCGGTTTGTGGTAAAACTTGCTTGTTGTTTCCAACAGTAGCAACAGCATGTTGCTTATGACCTACTTGACGTGTCGAAACTACCTTCTTAACCACCTTAGCTTGCGGATGATCCACTTCATGCGTCATCTTAACAGCCTTGGTTACATCAACTACTTTCGCAGATACATTTACTTTATCTTTAGAACCGTCCGCATACATAACTTCTAACTTACCAAGTTGTGTACCAAGCTTTTCAGTATCAACTGGTACTGCCCAGTTCAATTGAGAACCAGCTGGAAGTGTTCCCGTCACTAAGTCAGCCAAAACTAATTTAGTCCCTTTAGTAACGACTAGATTTTTAACAGCCGTTGGCGTGAACTGATCGGCAACAGACTGAACTTTGACTGTCACATCCACTACATCACTAGACTTATCTGGATATACGACCTTAACTTCACCAGTCTGGTTTCCAGTTACATCCGCATCGACCGCTTTTGCCCAAACAAATTGAGTTCCTTTAGGTAGTTTGTCAGTTGCAACCAGTAGTTGTTGTGGTGCTACTTTTTCATGAAGTTTAATGACTACACCTACTTTAGCCAATAAATCGTTCAAATCTGCATCTGTGCCGACTTTCACTGAAACTTTGACTAAGTCCTGCGAGCCATCTGGGTAGGTTACTTCCAATTCACCTGTTTGATGACCTGCTTTGGTTGTATCTACTGGTGTCTTCCAGTTCAATTTAGTTCCGGTTGGCAACGTTACGCTCGGATCTAAAACTTCTTCTGGGGTCAATTTAGAGCCTAGGGATACTTCTAAGTTTGCTTTAGCTTTTGGTGTCACTGCTTGTCCATCTGTTCCTACTTTTACTGGAACCTTAACTAGGTCTTTCGAACCGTCTGGATATGTTACTTCTAACTCGCCTGTTTGGTGACCCGCTTTGGTTGTATCCACTGGTCTCTTCCAGCTTACTTTAGTCCCGGTTGGCAACGTTACGCTCGGATCTAAAACTTCTTCTGGGGTCAACTTAGAACCTAAGGACACTTCTAAGTTTACTTTAGCTTTTGGTGTCACTGCTTGTCCATCTGTACCTACCTTCACTGGAACCTTAACTAAATCTTTCGAGCCATCTGGATAGGTCACTTCTAATTCACCCGTTTGATGACCTGCTTTGGTCGTATCTACTGGCGTCTTCCAGTTTAACTTGGTCCCTGTTGGCAACGCTACACTTGGATCTAACACTTCTTCTGGTAACAACTTACCACCTAAAGCTACTTTTAAGTCCGATTTTACTTTTGGCATTGTTACCTGTGTGTCTGTACCTACCTTCACTGGAACTTTCACTACATCTTTCGAACCATCTGGGTAGGCCACTTCCAATTCGCCTGTTTGATGACCCGCTTTGGTTGTATTCACTGATGTCTTCCAGTTCAACTTAGTTCCGGTTGGCAATGCACTTGGATCTAGCACTTCTTCTGGGGTCAACTTAGAACCTAGCTTCACTTCTAGATTGTTCTTTGCTACCGGTGTTAACGCTTCGTCATCTGTGCCTACTTTTACTGGAACTTTCACTACATCTTTCGAGCCATCTGGGTAGGCCACTTCCAATTCGCCTGTTTGATGACCCGCTTTGGTTGTATCCACTGATGTCTTCCAGCTTACTTTAGCCCCGGTTGGCAACGTTACATTTGGATCTAGCACTTCTTCTGGGGTCAATTTAGAGCCTAGAGATACTTCCAAGTTTGTTTTTGCTTTCGGCGCTGTTGCTTGCGCATCTGTACCCACTTTCACTGAAACCTTGACTAAGTCTTGCGAACCATCTGGATATGTTACTTCCAATTTGCCTGTTTGATGACCTGCTTTGGTCGTGTTTACTGGCGTCTTCCAGTTCAACTTAGTTCCAGTTGGCAATGTTACACTTGGATCTAAAACTTCTTCTGGGGTCAATTTAGAGCCTAGGGATACTTCTAAGTTTGCTTTAGCTTTTGGTGTCACTGCTTGTCCATCTGTACCTACCTTCACTGGAACCTTAACTAAATCTTTCGAGCCATCTGGATAGGTCACTTCTAATTCACCCGTTTGATGACCCGCTTTGGTCGTGTTTACTGGCGTCTTCCAGTTCAACTTAGTTCCAGTTGGCAATGTTACACTTGGATCTAACACTTCTTCTGGCGTCAATTTAGAACCTAAGGAGACTTCTAAGTTTGTTTTTGCTTTCGGTGTTGTTGCTTGCGCATCTGTGCCGACTTTCACTGAAACTTCGACTAAATCCTTAGAGCCATCTGGGTAGAGCACTTCTAGCTCGTCGTTTGGGTGACCCCGCCTTTGTTGTATCTACTGGTGTCTTCCAGTTTAACTTGGTCCCAGTTGGCAATGTTACACTCGGATCTAACACTTCTTCTGGAGTTAACTTAGAACCTAATGCCACTTCCACGTTTGCCTTTGCTTTTGGTGTTAAACCTTGGGCATCCGTACCCACTTTAACTGGTACAGATACCTCGTCTTGCGAGCCATCTGGATAGGTCACTTCTAGTTCACCAATTTGATGACCCGCTTTGGTCGTATCTACTGGCATCTTCCAGCTCAACTTGGTCCCTGTCGGCAACGCTACACTTGGATCTAACACTTCTTCTGGTAACAACTTACCACCTAAAGCTACTTTTAAGTCCGATTTTGCTTTTGGCATTGTTGCTTGTGTGTCTGTACCAACTTTAACTGGAACTTTCACTTCGTCTTTTGAACCATCTGGGTAGGTCACTTCTAATTCTCCCGTTTGATGACCCGCTTTGGTCGTATCTACTGGTGTCTTCCAGCTCAGCTTAGTTCCGGTCGGTAACGCTACACTTGGATCTAACACTTCTTCTGGTAACAACTTACCACCTAAAGCTACCTTCAAGTCCGCTTTTGCTTTTGGTGTTAATGCTTGTGCATCTGTCCCGACTTTTACTGCAACTGGAACTAGATCTTTTGATCCATCAGGATACGTCACTACTAGTTCGCCAGTTTGATGCCCTGCTCTAGCCGTATCCACTGGTGTCTTCCAGCTTGCTTTAGTTCCGGTCGGCAATGATACGCTTGGATCTAATAACTTGGCTGGTTCCAATACTTCCGACACTTTGGCAGTTAGATCTTGCTTAGCTACTGGAGCATATTTTTCAGCTTGCGAAACGACTCTAACCGTCAATGGAAGCTTAGTTGTCGAACCATCGGCAAAACTTACTGTTGCAGTATAATCCTTTTCACCAACTTTACTTGTGTCAACAACTTGATCAAAGCTTGCAGCGGTGACTGAATATTTCTGCTTGGTTCCTGCCGTTAATCCTTTGGCTGCATCCGTAGCTGGAATATTTGTGTTCAGGTCTTCTTCCACCAATTGGGTTTGAAGCACTTTAGCAGCTACTTCTGCCATTGATAGAGCTACTGTTAGACTTACAGGCACCTCTTGCTTAGCCCCATCAGCAAAGGTCACTTGTAAAGTTCCCGTTGTTTGATGACTTTGTTCTGGAGTCGGTGTAGTTACCGGCGAAGCCTTCCAAGTATATGTCGGACTAAATTTAGTTAATTCTGCTGGATCAGAGACAACTGTGCTGGCATCAGGCAAAACACCCCAAGTAGTTTTAACTACTGGTTTCACTTGAGCTCCGACCACCTTAACTGGAAGCTGAGCCGTCATATTCGAGCCGTCTGTAAAGCTCAATGTAGCAGGATAATTCTTAGTCCCCAATTCCGTCGTTTGAACAGGTACTGTAAACTTAGCTGTAGCCAGCTTGAGTTGTTGTTGCATCTCAGCAGAAACTTCAGAGAGTGCCTGGGTTGGATCTACCTTAGCACCATAATTGACCGTTAGCGGAACATATACTTGCCGAGTATTTTCCATCAATTTTTCAGCAGCTGAAGGTTCCACTGCAAAGCTTACTGGCAATTGTTGTTTTGCTCCGTCACCATAAGTTACGGTAACGACCACTGAGACAGTATGATTTTGTTCTTTAGTAGGCGTTACAACCGGTTCGGATAACCACTGATACATAACTGGATGATCTTTTGACCCAAATTGAGCTAAATTATCTGCATTAGCGACTAGCTGTTTGGCAGCAACTTTAGTCCCCCACGGTGTACTTATGCCTTGTTTGGCTACAGCTCCAACTACTTCGACTGGAACATTTGTCTCTAGCGTAGAACCATCAGTAAATGATACCTGAACAGGCTGTAAACTCTCCCCAACAGTTAACGTATCGACTGCATTCTTAAAGTTAACATCAGCTACTTTCAAATTAACTTTTTCCGTCGGAGTCAAAGCTTTATTGGCGGCATCAGCCATAACTGTCGCACCATAGTTGACCGTTAATGGCTGTAATACTAAATGATCCCTAGCCGCCACAAATTCCTCACCGGCTGATTTTTTGACCGTTACCGTTACTGGCAATATTTGTTTGGCACCATCGCGGTAAGTTACCAAAAGTTGCCCCATCACTTTATGATCTTCTTTAGCTGATGGAGTTGTAACTGGAGCAAGCCCCCAACTATAAGTTGCACCAAATGGCTGTAGTTCAGCAGTATCAGCAACTACACTTGCAGCCTCCGGGACCTTACCCCATTCTGTTTCGACTGGTGACTTCACCGTAGCCCCGACTACTTTAACTGGAACAGCAGCGGTTGTCGTTGAAGTATCTGCAAAAGTTAAAGTAGCAGGTACATTTTTAGTTCCATCTGTTGTCGTTTCAACGGGTGTGGTGAATGTTGCTTAAGTCACTGCAAACTGCTTACGACTTTCAGGCGTCAGTGCTTGTAAAGCATCTGTTGTTGCCACAGTAGCTCCATGGTTGACAACTACTGGGACTATTTTTCCAGTAGTTGCTTCATCGAATACTGTTGCTTGTGATCTACCGACCTCCAATGTCACTGGAACTGCTTGAACAACTTTATCTGGATAGGTTACGTTAACGACCCCTGAAACTACATGGGGTTGATTTTTACCAGGTGTCACATTTGGCTGTGATTGCCAAGTATAAGTCGGAGTATATTGAGCTAAAGCTGACACATTATCCACTAACGCCTGAGCTGCTGGCAAAACGTTCCACGCCGTCTTGACACCTGTTTTAGCGGTTGCACCCAGAACTTGAACTGGAAGTAACATAGAAGCGGTCGAACCATCTTCAAAGGTCAAAGTTGTTGCCACTTGTTTATTGCCAAGACCTGTTGTTACGACCGGGGCATTAAAAGTAACTTTTCTTACTTTTGCTTGAGCCTTTTGCTCCGAGGTCAATACAGTAGCCGGATCTAAGTTTTGTCCATAATGAACAGTAACTTGATCCAAAGGCGCTTTGAACTTACTTGCCAATGAAGCACCGACCGTTACTGTGACTGGAACTTCTTGCATCGTTTTATCGCCATAATCCACCACGACCGTATTGTGCACAATGTGAGCTTCATTTTCAGTCGGAGTTACGTTTAATGGTGTCTTCCAAGTATAGGTAAGTGGCGTCACTTTACCAAATTGTGCTAACTCAGTTGTATTAGCGATCATATCCTGAGCTTTTACACTAGTTCCCCAAGGTGTCTTCATCCCTTGTTTGGCAGTTGCTCCAATAATATTTACCGGTACATTCGCTAAGGTAGTCTTATCATCTTTGGTAGTAACTATTACGACTCCTTGTGCCGTTCCAGCTAGCTTAGTAGATGGACTTTGACTCCAAGTTACACTCTTGACTAAGGACCATAGCGGTTCCCCACTAAGTGTCTTTTTACCACCTGTTTCCTGCCAACTTTGTAGCTCTTCTACTGGCAAAGGTCGCATATCATCATTTACTTCATTGACGTGCATCACTAATGGTTTAAGTGTAAATTTACCTGCTTTTAGATCAACATCTTCCACATTGACAGGAACATTGACTTCCATTTCGTGATGATAATTAGGATCATATTCGTCAGGGAAACTTACTTTAACGACTGCGTTTTTCATCCCACTTGTACTTAGATCTGGTTTTTTGACAAAAGTATAGGTCGCATTGGCAGGTAGTTCCTTAACATTAGCGATCAATTCTTTAGGATCTTGTAGAAAAACAGCATTTAATGGATACGTAAATCCACTCGCAGCAACCGGTCCGACCTTGACCTTCAAAACGGTTTCTTGCGGGACTTCATTTTCAGTTGATTCACCATTCCCATCAAGTTTACTTGCAACACGCACCACTAAATTACTATTAGCTGCTAAAGCATTTCCTGTTAATTCCACCTCAAACGGCAAATCTTTAGCTAAGCCATTGAAACGAACAGGTTGGACATCTGTCTCACCTAAAACTTTACCTGTCTTATCCTCAACTGTTACATGTTGTGTATTTTTTTCAACATTACTAAAGACTAATTGGCCGTGTACCCTATTTTCCGTTCCATATGCATTGGAAACATTAGGCATCGACACATGCGGATTAGTGAAAACTGATTCTTCCTTTAAATCCGGTAAAGTGTCACCATCAGAATCATTGAAAGTAAGCATACTTGTCGCTAAAGAATAATTTTGCATTGTATCACTGGAATCCCCGTAATACTGGCTAAACAGCAAGTTTCCACCTGCAGTTCCTTTTTTTAGCATATCCGTGTAGATATCTTCAGGCTTTTTGTTCAAATGATAGACTAACCGAACCATCACTGGACGACCAGCGATCGACACTGAACTGTTAAATTGAACATAGTCAGCCATATTGGTAGGATCAAACACACCCGTTCCGTCCAAATTCAGCGGAAGATCTGCCACTTTGTGCTCAAGTCTAGACAGATAAGCTATCCGCTTCCACAAAGACTTTCCGGTTTTAGGATCTGTAACTTGTTCAAAACCATAAGAACCATCTGCACCCCAACCATCTGCAGCTTTATCAAGCTCTACCGTATATGCCCCGTTATTTTTTTCAATATAAGGAAGTAGTGCACGGTCGATCGCATAATGTAATTTGAATTTCCAGTCACTATTATACGACCACATACTGCTTTTTTCGGCTTGATAATAGACAACCAAAGCACCATTTTTTCCAACACTAGGATCATAACTGACCGTCGAATTGGCCCCCATGAACTTGCCACCAAAATCACTCGTAACTGGGACCTTAGCTAATGGATCATTAGGTCCAACGATATAACCTTCATTGTTAGTCGATAACAACGCCGTACGACTTGAATTATCGTAGACATATGCATTATATACGAGCGGGCTCTTAGCGATATTTGGCAGTTTTAGGATAGATGTTATCAAGAGTATCATTTAACATGATCTTCCCATTGCGCGCCATCGTAGCCTTACCTGCGCTGGTAAATAAACCGCCAAAGATCCCACCTTGCTTATAAACAACATTAGCTTCCCAAATATTAGTTGGTTTTTGGGCATCATTGTATACCCGCTTAAAATGGACGACTTCATTTACAGTATCAGCTGGACTGATCGAGATATCGGCTACTTTATCGACTAAACGATCGTCTAATTGGATCCTAAACTTATAATCTGCTGATAGAATAGCAGTGGCATTGCTCCGGTGATTGACCGCTGTAAATGGGATCGAATTGCCTTTCATCACATCAGGTGTCAATCTTCCTGGATCGACCGACATTGAATACCACTTAGCGTTATAACTCAATTGTGGCGTATATAGCCCCGTCTTATTATCGACCGCTTTAGTTGCATCAGCTTGCCACTGCGGTGATTTTTGCGTCTGGACGGCTGGTGTTACTTGAGTTGGTGCAGTTTGGGTCGGTTGAGCCACGGCATTTTCAGTTGCTTTAGGTGCACTGCCAACAGGTGTCGTTGTTACCGTTGGTTTACTTTGTGGCTGAACATTGGCATTTTCCTGTGGTTTGCTTACAACTGCACTAGAACTCGCCGTAGTTGCAGGTTTAGCCTGTGGTTGACTTTCTACCTGAGAGTGCTCAGTTTCAGTCGCCTTAGCAGTGGACGCAGCAGCAACCGGTTCTGTACTTGATACCTCAGCTGTAGATTTGGCCGGCGTTTCCCTAGTCGTCTCTGGCTTAGCGCTATTTAAAACGACTTCTTTTTTCATATTTTGCTTGTTACTATCAGTTTTTTCACTTGCTGTATCGGACTGTGGAGCCGTTTCAGCAGCCATTGCAGTGTGTGATCCTGCATACATAGCAAAGGTCGAGCTGATCAAAACTGAGGCCACACCGATCGTTAGTTTTTTGATTGCAAAATGCTGTTGCTTGGCTTCGAGTTTTTGCGCTTGAAGTTGATAATTGTTTTTCGAAAGCATACGCTCACCCTCCATTGATTATTTGAAATCAAGTATCTATTTCAGAGATACTCAACAACTTGAACATACTTTATCCCTAAAATAAGAAATAATCAATAGATTCAATCACTTTTTATTAATTATATTCAATAAAAACTTATTTATTCATTAAAAATATTATATAAATTTAAATAGATTTTGTATTACAAAAAAACACTCCAGTCTTCACTTAAACTGGAGTGTTTTAAGACACTTAATTAATCTTTAGTTCTGATCGTAAAGCTACGTTCGCTATTTTTTTTGGAAAAACGTTCGCGCGAATCGTTTCTCCGCTTCTTTTTATTATCACGATAAGATTTTGATTTACCATAGTCGCGTTTATTATTAAATTTATTGTTACGACGACTACCGTAACGCTTATACTTACCTGTACTACTGCTCTTACGTCTTGGTAATGGACGTTCAGGCGTGATCTTGACCGGAACTGAGCTAGCATCATCTTTAGTCATGTTATTGAGTAAAGCGGCTACTAGATCAACATCGTCATATTCCGCCAATAATTCCTTAGCTTGTGTTTCATATTTAGACGTTTCTGTTTTAGCAACTAATTCTTTGACATCGTCTAAAGCTGATGAAACTTGACCAACAAAAGCTTCTTCTTCTGTTGGTGGACGCAATGGATCCATGCGTTTCTTAGTCAAACGTTCGATCACACGTAAATAATCCATCTCATTAGGTGTTACAAAAGTCACCGAAACACCGTGGCGTCCAGCGCGTCCTGTACGTCCGATCCGATGAACATAACTTTCTGGATCTTGTGGGATATCGTAGTTGTAAACATGGGTCACACCTGAGATATCTAGCCCACGAGCTGCCACATCAGTTGCAACTAAGATATCTAACTTACCTTCCTTAAAGCGCTTAAGGATACTCATTCGACGTTGTTGCGAAAGATCACCATGGATCCCAGCCGCGTTATATCCTCGTGCTTCCAAGCCCTTGGATAATTCATCGACCCGACGTTTTGTCCGCCCAAAGACGATCGTTAATTCTGGGGCTTGAACATCCAAGATCCGTGTCATGATATCAAATTTTTCATAATCACGTACTTTAACAAAATATTGATCAACTAGATCGGTCGTCAATTCTTTAGCCTTGATCTTAACAACTTCTGGTTCAGTCATGAATTTTTCGCCGATCCGCAAGATCGCTTTTGGCATGGTTGCTGAGAATAACAATGTTTGGCGTTGACCGGGCACATTAGAAATGATCTTTTCGATATCATCTAAAAAGCCCATATCTAACATTTCATCAGCTTCATCGAGGACCAACATCTTAACCTTGCTCAAATCAACAGTTTTACGGTTGATATGGTCCAATAAACGACCTGGTGTACCCACTAAAATTTGTGGTGGATTCTTCAAGAGTTTGATCTGACGACGAATATCAGCACCGCCATAGACAACTTGGACGCGTGCGCGCTTATCTTTTCCTAAGCGATAAAGTTCTTCTTGTGTTTGGATCGCCAATTCACGCGTTGGTGAAATGATGATCGCTTGAATAGCATGTTCCTTAGGATCAACATGCTCTAAGATAGGCAAACCAAAAGCTGCTGTTTTACCAGTCCCTGTTTGAGCTTGACCGATCACATCTTTACCTGCAAGAACCAGCGGGATCGTTGCCTCTTGAATTGGCGTAGCTTCCTCAAAGCCACTACGCTTAACAGCTTTCAACAGGTCTTCTGAAAGACCGAGTTCATCAAATTTCAAAAATTATTTCCTCCTAGTTTCGGTGGTCAGGCCACCTGTCTGCACAAAATAACAGACCACTAAACTTCGCCAAAGCCCGCCAGCCCGCAAAGTTCATCTCATACTTATTCATTTTGTACGTATCATAATAGCATATCACTATTATTCACTCTTAGCAATCTTAGTTAGAACTTCTTCTAAATGGATCCCATGACTAGCCTTTAATAAAACTGCATCATCAGGTGTCAATTTTGCCAATAGATCTGTAGCTAACTGTTCTTTTTGCTCTGGTGAATAGCAGTGGATCTGGTCCACATCAAATTTAGCTTGTAAAGCTGTAGCCAAACTTTCCATCAATGGACCACAAAGGTAGACCTCACTGATCTTATTTGGATCGATCGCCTCAGCTAAACTAGCATGCATTTGACGTTCATTTTCCCCTAATTCCAACATATCTCCCAAAACAGCGATCCGTTTTCCCGCAACTTTGACCTCAGCAAAGGCTTGTAAAACCTCTTTAGCTGCTGTTGGATTTGAATTGTAGACATCGCTTAAGACCATAAAACCGTTTGTCCCTGTACGCCATTCCGTACGATTTTTGGTAAGATCGAAATTTTCTAACGCTTTAGCCATTTGTGCTACATCGATCATAAATTCCTTTCCGACACTTAAAGCTGCCAAAGCATTTTTGACATTATATGCCCCGATCATTGGGATCGTAAAGTTTTCATCTGGCCATAAAGTCACTCTAAAGCTGGATTTAGTAGCATCACTTACGACGTTTACCCCTTGAAGATCATCTTTAGGTTCATTACCAAACGTGAAGGTCGCTTGTTCGATCTTAGCCGCCCGTTCGACTAAAAGTGGTTCATCTCCGTTGTAGATCAAGAGACCATCTTCTTTCAAACCGTTAACGATCTCCATCTTAGCATCAGCGATCTTGGCGCGCGTACCGAAAAATTCGATATGTGCTTCACCGATCATCGTGATCACAGCTACATCTGGTTGCGCTAAACGACTTAACTCATCTATCTGTCCAAAGCGGTCCATCCCCATCTCGACGACCAAGATCTCAGTATTAGGTTCCATTGATAAGATCGTCATTGGGACCCCGATCTCGTTATTGAAGTTAGCAAAAGTCTTTTGGACGTTGAATTGAGTGCTCAAGATCGCAGCGATCATGTCCTTAGTGGTCGTTTTACCGTTACTTCCAGTCACAGCTACGACCTTTGGATTTATCTTTTGCAAATAATAACGACCTAATGCTTGTAAAGCGACCAACGTATCCTCGACCACCAAAGCTGGAATATCAGTTGGTGTCTCAGGATGATCAGCTTGCCATAAAACTGCACTCGCTCCATTATCTAGCGCAGCTTGAACATAACGGTGACCGTCTTGTTCGCCAATAAGTGGCACAAATAAAGCCCCCGGTTCTAGCTGGCGGCTATCAAAGCTGACGCTGGTAATGGTAATATCTTCCCAAGTTTCTTTTGCTTCTATCTCTAAAGCACGAGCAATTTCGGATAATTGCATCTTCATGCGGATGTTCTTCCTTTCTGCCGATCAAATAATGATCAACATAACTTTTTTTGTCAGTTCCTATCCATTGTATCACAAACAATAATGAGCTACAAAAAAGGCACTGCTTGCACAGTACCTTCCGATTACATTTTTTGCAAACGTGCGATCCGTTCTTCGATCGGCGGGTGGGTATCAAATAAATGTGCCCACGTTTTACCCTTGAATGGATCGGCAATATACATCGAAGCGCTACTTGCATCAGCAGCTTGCATCGGTTCACTATTTGAGATCTTAGCTAGTGCATTGATCAACCCCAATGGATTTCGGGTCAATTCAACTGCTGAAGCATCAGCCAAATATTCTCGATTACGCGAAAGCGCCATTTGAGCCATTGAAGCTGCCAACGGGCCTAAAACGATGGCTAACAAAGCCAAGACCAACATGATGATCTCAAAGATCCCATTGCCACCTTCACGATCATCACGCCGTCTAGTGCCACCCCAAAAGAGTGAATGTGAACCAAAGTTAGCCAACAATGAGACAACTGCAGCTAAGGCTAATGCTGTGGTCTGCAACTTGATATCGTAATTACGAATATGTGAAACTTCATGTGCCATCACACCTTCGATCTCTTCACGATTCAAACGCGCCAATAACCCCGTTGTAGCTGCTACAGCAGCGTGTTCGGGATCACTACCTGTAGCAAAAGCATTGGGACTTGGATCATCAATGATAAAGACCCGTGGCATCGGGACCTTACCAACTAATGCCATGTCTTCTACGATATGCCACAATTCCGGTGCCTGGCTGGGATCGGTGATCTCATGTGCATTGTTCATATTCATGACTACATCAGTCGACTGACCTAACATGATGAACATGTAGACAAACCCTAAAACGATCGCAAAGATCACACCCATCGTCGCACTACCAGCAAAGGCGTAGCCGATCGCTGCTCCGATCACGCCTAATAATAATAAGAAACCAAGTACTACCAAAACGGTTTTTCGTTTATTTGAGGCGATCTGTTGATATAACATCTTGCATCCCTCTAATCAAATGAAACTTTTGGCGCTTCCTTTTGTTCTTCTGGAACAGAAAGATAGTCGACTTTCGTAAAATGATGGATCTTAGCGATCAAGTTAGATGGGAAAGTCAATAACTTTTGGTTAAAAGCAGCTGCCGAAGAGTTGAACAATTGACGTGAATAAGCGATCTTATTTTCAGTATTTGTCAATTCTTCCATCAACTTAGTAAATTCTTGATTTGCTTTTAGATCTGGATAGCTTTCAGATAATGCAAAAATAGAACGCAATGTATCTGATAATTGATTAGAGACTTCCATCTTAGCTTGATGGTCACCATCTGGGATCGCAACTAATTGATTCCGCAATTTAACGACCTCAGCAAAGGTCTCCTTTTCATGCTTAGCATAGCCCTTAGTTGTTTCAACCAAGTTAGGGATCAAGTCATTACGGCGTTTCAATTGAACATCGATCTGACTCCAAGATTCTTCTGTGTAAACTTTTGCCTTTTGCAAGCCGTTATAAAGTGTGATATAAACAACGGCTAACAATAAGACGATCACGACTAAAACGATCAAAGCCATAAAATTTCCTCCTTAAATCTCTTTACAAAAAAAGCCAAGGGTGAACCCAATCACTCTCGGCTAGCGCAGTATTCATTGCTGAATAGAAGGCCACACTCCACAATGTAGACCATTCAAGCACGCTACATCCGGTAGCTAAATGTGCCCTGCTATCGACACTGACCACTAGTCGCCGCAGCGAAACAACAAAATGTTGCCTGGTCTATCTCGACTCATCGCATATTTTAATTTTACCCTATATCAAATAGCGATTCAAGTTAAGAGTTTGTTAAGATAATAGAGACTTATCCATCCTATGATGGGCGATACCAGCCTCCATAAAGCCTTCTCCGACCACTTGATAGCCTAATTTTTTATAGAAAGCTTGCGCCTGGTCCTGTGCCCCTAAAGTCAAAGTGTTTATCTTATGGTCACGTGCGCTCACTTCGATACCATTCAACAACTCACTAGCTAGGCCTTGACCACGATGTTCTTTTTTTACAGCAACACGCTGAATATGCCAAACACCTGGCTCTTCTTCAAAGGCTCGTGCCGTAGCGACAGGGAGCTCATCTAAATAACCTGTAAAATATAATGGTCCTTTTTCGCCTGCGACTTCAAGTTCTAAACTCACACCTTGCTCCATGATAAATACTTCTTTTCTAAGAGCTAATGCATCTTTATAGACTGAACTTTCAAGTGAATTACTACTTTTGATCTCCATATTGTCCACTCCATCAATAATTTTGCTTTATTTTAGCTAAACTTATTCCATTATTCAAGTAGTAGCTTTTGCTTGAACTAATTTGAAATAGAACTATAATGTAGTTGTGAAATGATTTCACCGCTTTGTGGAGCATTTTACGGAAAGAGGCGAAGGATTATGGCTAAGAAACTAAGTAAAGAAGAACGCAAGGCTATGGCACGTAAAGCAATGGAAGCCCGTGCTAAACAACCTAAGCCAGCAGCTGGCTCAGGCTTTGCAAAACTTGATTCTGATGCTGAACACCTACGCGGCTAATTACCGTTAGATATTCACAGCGCTAGCACCTGTTTTTGGCAGGTGCTTTTTTTATGAAATTTTTTTGAGTTTTATCTTCCCGCAAAACCCACTTTTTTGTCGCTCGATCTGTCATAAAATTAAATCATTATTCATTTTTTTCGGAAGAATTTCAGATTTTTCTAGCCCCCATTGTTAAGCTTAAGAAAGCGGTTGTCAAAGATTTTCACAATTTGCATGTTTTTTGCGTATATGCTAAGGTTTTTATATCGTTTTTCTGCGCAAATACTTAAAAAACAGAAAGGAAGATTACATGACAGTCGAAATCGACGTAAGAAATGTCAGCAAAATATTTGGGCGCCAAGTTGAAAAAGCTGAAAAATTAGCTGCCCAAGGTTTAAGTAAAGAAGAAATTTTAAAGAAAACCGGAGCTACGGTCGGGGTCGACCGTGTCTCTTTCCAAATCGAAAAAGGTGAGATCTTTGTGATCATGGGACTCTCTGGGAGTGGTAAATCAACTGTTTTACGGATGTTAAACCAGTTGATCCCAACTACCTCAGGCCAGATCATCGTTGACGGTCAAGATCTCACTAAATTGACCAAAAAAGAACTACTTGATTTTAGACGTAATAAAATGAGTATGGTCTTCCAAGACTTTGCTCTTTTTCCACACTATACAGTGCTTGAAAATGTTGCTTATGGACTTGAAATCAAAAATGTATCTAAAGAAGAGCGACTAAAAAAAGCCCAGCACGCACTTGAATTAGTCGGCCTTAAGGGCTATGGTGAACAATATCCTGACCAATTATCCGGTGGGATGCAACAACGTGTTGGCCTTGCTCGGGCGCTTGCCAGTGATGCACAAGTCTTATTGATGGACGAAGCTTTCTCCGCCCTTGATCCTTTGAACCGTAAGGAAATGCAAGACGAACTTTTACGGATCCAAGCCGAGTTAAACAAAACCATCGTCTTTATCAGTCATGATCTGAATGAAGCTTTAAAATTAGGGAATCATATCATGATCATGCGCAACGCTAAACTCGTTCAAGTCGGCACCCCCGAAGAGATCTTAACTTCACCTGCCGATGACTATGTTGAAAAATTTATTGAAGATGTTGATCGCAGTCGGATCTTGACGGCTGAAAATGTGATGATCAGTCCCGCAATGGTCAACATCGAAAAAGCTGGTCCTCGGACCGCTCTTCGCGAAATGCGCGAAAATCACACTTCTTCAATTTATCTCGTCGATAGCAAATATCGCTTTAAAGGCATCGCTTCTGCCCAAGATGTGTCTCAATGCCTTAAAGCGGGCAAAACAGACCTTTACGATGTTATTCAGACAGATGTTCCAACTACTACACTTGATACAGTCTTAACTGATCTTTTGGCCGATATTTCAACAACTACGATCCCATTTGCTGTCTTAGATGACCACCAGCGCCTCCGCGGGATCATCATTCGTGGTGCTGTCTTGGCTGCACTTTCAGGAAACGAGGTTGATGCTTAATGTTTAATATTCCAAAATTACCACTTGAAGATTGGGTCAACTCAGGGGTTGACTACTTAGCCAAATTTACCGGATTTTTTGATGCGATCTCAAACTTTATTTCGATGATCGCAAATGCTTTTCAATGGTTCTTTGACCTTTTCCCAGTTTGGCTCTTTATCCTATTACTGTTATTAGTAACTTATTACTTACGCCGTGATCAAAAGAAATGGGGCTTACTGAGTCTCGAGTTAGTCGGCCTACTGTTTATTTGGAACATGGGTTACTGGCGTGATATGACACAAACTTTGACTTTAGTTTTAACTTCATGTGTGATCGTCTATTTCTTTGGGATCCCCCTTGGAATTTGGATGGCTAAAAATAAAACCGTCAAAGCGATCGTCCAACCGATCTTAGACTTTATGCAGACGATGCCCGCCTTTGTCTACCTGATCCCTGCAGTTGCTTTCTTTGGGATCGGGACAGTGCCTGGAGTCATCGCCTCGGTTATCTTTGCGATGCCACCGACAGTTCGTATGACTGATCTAGGTATCCGTCAAGTTCCAGCCGATCTGATCGAGGCCGCTGATTCTTACGGCTCGACTGCTTGGCAAAAATTATTTAAACTGCAATTACCTTTAGCTAAAAATACGATCATGTCTGGGGTAACTCAATCCTTGATGTTATCGCTATCGATGGTCGTGATCGCCTCAATGATCGGGGCTTTAGGTTTAGGAACTAAAGTATACTTTGCTGTTGGTCGTAATAATGCCGGGGCTGGTTTTACTGCTGGGTTAGCGATCGTTATCTTAGCGATCATCTTAGATCGTTTGAGCCAATCTCTCCAAAATAAGTAAGGAGGGCTAATGTATGAAATATTTAAAAAAAATACTATTACCTGTGATCTTACTTGGGGCCTTTATCCTGAGTGGTTGTAGCAGCTCGACGCAAGCTAAGTACGACGCTACTAAAGCACTCGGCCCCCAGGTAAACTATACAGTCACCGGGATCGATGCTGGGGCTGGTGTGATGGGTAACACCCAAACTGCATTAGAAAAATACGGACTAACGCAAAAAAACTGGCAGTTACAAACCAGTTCGACCGCTGCCATGACGAGTGTTTTAGATAAAGCGATCAAAAATAAGCAACCGATCGTGATCACTGGTTGGGTCCCTCACTGGATGTTTACCAAGTATGACCTAAAATTCCTAGATGACCCTAAAAAAGTTTATGGTGAAAGCGAAGGGATCCACACGATCGCCCGCTTGGGTCTCAAAAAAGAGCAACCAGGTCTTTATCAATTTTTAGAAAACTTCAACTGGACTTCAGATCAATTAGCCCAAGTCATGTTGCAAATAAATGATGGGGTCGATCCTGCTCAAGCTGCTAAAAACTATCTCAAAAAGCATCCCGATCAATTAAAGGCTTGGCTCAAAAACGTTCCTGAAGGCAATGGCAAAACGGTGACCTTAGCCTATGTTGCCTGGGACTCCGAGATCGCAAGTGCTAATGTCGCTAAAGCTGCCTTAGAAAGCCGTGGCTATAAAGTCAACATTCGCTCGATGGACGCGCAACCGATGTGGACTGCTGTAGCCACAGGTGCTGCTGATGCTTCTTTAAGTGCTTGGCTACCTGTGACCCATGATGCCTATGCTGAGCATTTTAAGGGAAAATACATTGATGTTAGAACTAACTTGAAAGGTGCTAAAACTGGTTTAGCCGTTCCCACTTACATGACAAATATCAATTCTATCTCTGATCTAAAAAATAAATAGTAGTGTGTGCAACACCGTTTGAATAACAAGGGGGCCCGCCATGATGTTTTGCATCGTGGCTGGGCCCTCTTTGTTATCAACAAAAATAACGCCCAGTGGATATGACTCTCACTAGACGTTATCGATTACTTATTTTTAACTTTGAGCTGCGATCTCATCAGCAAATTGGCTGTTGTACAGATCAGCGTAGAAGCCACCTTTAGCCATCAAGGCTTGATGATCACCAGTTTCAACGATCGAGCCGTGATCCATCACGATGATATTATCGGCATCTTTGATCGTGGATAAGCGGTGGGCGACCACAAAGCTCGTACGGGCCTGTAGTAGACGTTCCATCGCTTGTTGGATCAACACTTCAGTCCGGGTATCGACTGAACTCGTAGCTTCATCTAAGATCAAGATCTCAGGATCAGCCAAAAAGGCGCGGGCGATCGTGATCAATTGCCGTTGTCCTTGGGAAATATTGGATGCTTCTTCATTTAAGACCGTATCATAGCCTTCAGGAAGTTGGCGGACAAAGGCATCAACGTGGGCTGCCTTGGCTGCTCGAATGACATCTTCTTTAGTAGCATTCTCACGACCATACTTGATATTGTCATAGATCGTTCCCGTAAAGAGCCAAGTATCTTGTAACACCATTGAAAAATGTTCCCGTAGATCTTCACGCGTGAATTTACGTGTATCTTTTCCATCCAAACGGATCGCACCATCATTGATATCATAAAAACGCTCAAGCAAATTGATCAGAGTCGTCTTACCGGCCCCAGTTGGACCAACGATCGCGATTTTTTGTCCCGGCATTGCCTTGAAACTAAAATCATCCATCAAGATCTTATCATCGGTGTAGCCAAATTTAACGTGATCAAATTCAAGTTTGGCATTGGTTTGAATATCTGGCTTTGTTTCGGTAGCGGGATGCATCTCAGGTTCATCTAAAACTTCAAAGATCCGTTCAGCCGAGACGATCGTTGCTTGGATCGTATTGGCTAAGTTAGCTAATTGCGTGATCGGCTGGGTGAATTGGTTGACGTATTGCAAGAAAGCTTGCACGTTACCTAATGTGATCGTACCATTTGAGACTTGGATCCCACCAACAACGGCAACTAGCACATAACCGATATTTTTAACAAGGTTCATCAGTGGCATGATCAGCCCGGAAATAAATTGTGCCTTCCATGAAGCCTTGTAGTAGCGCTCATTTTCAGCTTCAAATTCAGCGATCATATCATCGGCCTTGTTGAAAGTCTTAACGACTGTATGGCCCGCATAATCTTCTTCGACAAAGTTATTCAACTGGCCCAAGCTCTTTTGTTGCGCTGCAAAATGCTTTTGTGAACGTGGAGCAACGACTGCAACTGTGACTAACCCCAGTGGGATCGTGATACAAGCGATCAGGGTCAATTTCCAACTGATCGAAAGCATCATGATCAAAACAGCGATAAAAGTCACCGAACTAGTCACTAGCTGTGTCAAACTCTGTTGAAGCGTTCCCCCGATATTATCCATATCGTTGACCGCACGTGACATGATATCCCCATTCGAGTGAGTATCATAGTATGAGATCGGCAAACGCTGCATTTTTTCTTTAAGATCTTTACGCAAACGGTAAACGATCTTTTGGGAAATATTGGCCATGATCAGCTGTTGGGCAAAACTCAAAACAGCTGCGATCGCATAAAAGCTTCCGACGATCAATAATATGTGTTTGATCGCATCGAAATCGATCGGCAAACTGGTCAAATGTTGTCCAGCTTTCATCTGCCTATAGCCCAATAAAACTCCATTGAAGATCTCTGTCGTGGCTTGACCTAAGATCTTTGGCGTGACCGTTTGGAAAATGACAGAACTGATCGCAAAGATGATCACCAAAAGCAGGCCCCACTTCCATGGATCCATATACTTGATCAATCTAAAAGTCGTCTTCCAAAAATTCTTAGCTTTCCGATTCATCGGATCTTTTGTACCATGTCCGTGCACTAGTGCTCATCTCCCTTCTTTAATTGTGACTCAACGATCTCTTGATAAGTCTGGTTGTTTTCGACTAGCTCATCATGTGTCCCTTGACCAACTACTTTACCTTCATCCAAAACGATGATCTCATCAGCAGCGGTAACTGTTGACACACGTTGGGCCACGATCACTAGTACACTCTTTTGGATCTCAGGATCGTTTTTCAAACCTTCACGTAATTTAGCATCTGTCTTAAAATCAAGCGCTGAAAAAGAATCGTCAAATACGTAGACCGCAGCTTTTTTCATCAAAGCACGAGCGATCGCTAACCGTTGCTTTTGCCCCCCAGAGAAGTTGTCGCCACCCTGTTCTACCTGAGCATCTAAACCATCTGGTAGTTCAGAGACGAATCCCTTGGCTTGCGCTAATTCTAAAGCATGCCACATCTCTTCATCCGTCGCTGTTTCATTGCCAAACTGCAAATTGCTTCGGATCGTTCCCTTAAAGAGCACGGCTTTTTGCTGTACAAATGACACATGCTCATGCAGATCACTTTGGGCCACTTCTGTGATCGGCGTTTCATTTAAGGTGATCTGCCCTGCTGTCGGATCATATAACCGTGGGATCAAGTTGACTAAGGTCGATTTACCCGAACCAGTCCCCCCGATCACAGCTAACATCTGCCCTGCTTTAGCCGAAAATGACACATTTTCTAAAGCGAGATTTTCGGCATTTTCATAGCGAAAACTGACATTATCAAAGACCAAATGACTCGGTTTATTTTGATCGATCACTTGATCACCAGTTGTTTCGACGATCGAGAGTGGCATCTCCAAAACTTCATTGATCCGCGCAGCCGCCGCTTGACCACGGGGGATAAAAACAAAGACCATCGACAACATCATAAAGCTAAATAAGATCATGCTGGCGTAAGTCATAAATGAAACTAAATTACCGATACCCATTTCTTGGTTGCCGATCAATTTAGCCCCAAACCAAACGATACCCATGTTCGTTCCGCTTAAGATCAAAGTCATGATTGGAAACATCAAGGATACGATACTAAAAACTTTGATCCCCGTGTTCGTATAATCTTTATTAGCATCATCAAAACGTTTTTGTTCAAAATCATCCCGGCGGAAAGCCCGAATGACCCGCACCCCAGTCAAACCTTCTCTGAAAGTTAAGTTGATCCGGTCGATCTTTTTTTGCAGGCCTTTGAATAAAGGAACCGCAAAATACATAATGACCGCGATCGCCACTAATAATAATGGGATCGAAACTAAAAAGACGCCCGTCAAACGTTTTTCACTTTGATACGCCATAAAACTAGCCCCGATCAGCATCAAAGGTGCCATCAACATCATTCTAAGCAACATGATCAACACATTTTGGGTCTGCAAAATATCATTGGTCGTCCGTGTGATCAAAGAGGAGGTCCCAAATTGATCGATCTCGCGCCCACTAAATTGCAATACCTTGCGAAAAACGGCTTCACGTAACTTAGCCCCAGTTTTTTGTGCCTGTGTCGAGGCAAAGTAGACATTACCCACAGCTGCCACTAAGCCAATTGCGGCAATCAATAACATTTGAAGCCCGATCTTCCAAATATAAGCTGTATCTCCCTTAGCAACCCCATTATTGATCATATCTGAGGTCAAAGCTGGTAAATTCAGATCGCAGATGACCTGAATAAATAAAAAGAATACCGCTGCCAAAACTGCACCTTTTGACAGGCGCTTTTTGACTAACTTAAACATACGATTTTCACTTCCTCAAGATTAAATTTGTATAGTTATCTTACCGCCCTCGCCCCTTAATGTCAACTTACTTTACAGATATAATCGATTTTATAACAATTATTAAGAAAAATAGCTAAAAAGGGTAAGCAATGACTTACATCATCACCTACCCTTCTAAGCTGCAAAAGCTCGTTGAAATTCCGCTAATGTAGCCGGATCTTGCCAAATATCAAAATATATCTGTTCAAAGGCTCCATCAAATTCCGCTCGCTTTAAACACGAACGGAAACTTTGCGCGACCATCTTAGGATCATTTCCTGCAGCACCACACCCAAAAGCACCTAAAATAAGAACAGTTGCTTGCGCTTGTTTAAAAGCGCGAAGTGTTTGTAAGATCTTATTTTGCACGCTCAGTTGAAGCTGCTTTTGATCTGGCTTTTGGCCTAATAATTCAGTTATCTGGTGAATATTTGGCGGACTGATCGCCGCCACATCAGCATAGCGGGCCTGTGCCAAGATCTTGTCTTGCTTAGCATCCCGCAAAAATTTGACATGTTCAACATAGATCAGTGCTTCTGAATAAAACCCCTTCTTTGGATCGAGTTTATTTCTATAATAAAAGTTACGCCAATACTTATATAATTCCGGATATAAAAAACTATTTCGACACAATAAGCGCTCTTGGCTATCAGTTTGCAATAACCGACTTCCGATCAAAACCGGATCAGCAAAGTCCATTACACCAACTTTTTTAGTTGTATTTATCTGTTGTAAACGTGACAACAAATGCTTATTTTCAATCAAGATCTGCGTAATAAAGCTATTTTGCGTCCTCGTTTCCGGCAAAAGTCGTGTGATCAACTGTGATTTTTGCTTTAAACTCGGCATCTGGATCTGATAGAGATTCATCGCTTTATGCTCAAGCGCGTCACTTGTTGATTTATCCATCTCATCCACCTCTTTTTTACCGTTATTTGGTCCAAATCGAATATGACATTTCGTATTTTGTCTCTAGGCTTTGTAAATTGACTTTAGGAGCTTGATGAGTCGTATTGAACAAGGCGATCCCCTTAGTCAAATTGAGGGGCAAGGTGACTAATCTGATCTACTAGGTCGCCACAGACAACCTGGTCGATCAGATCTCCGCCGCCAAAGAGCCAAATATTTTTCCCTTCATTGGCCCGCAATTGTGTGATCAAAGAGATCACATCACCTGAAAAACACCGCATATTAGCTCCCAGTCCTGCTAATGGGGTATGTGAAAAAACGATCACTTCTTTTTGCGTCATATTCAATAAACTATGGTAGTAACACTTATAGGTATTCTTTCCCACCAAAACTGTATCAAAATCCGGGGGAACTCGCCAATCTACCACCCCCGCAGGTAAATGATCTCGATAAAATCGTTCTAAAGCTAAAACACTTCCTTGCTCATCTGCAATGTAGCCATCCAGACTAACGAGCACTGAGATAATTAAATTTCGCGTCGTCTTCTCTGCTATATCCTTTACGTTTAATTACGATCCCTAAACACCCCAACCAAACAAAGGTTGGTAACACTAAAAATACGACCGTTGTTTTAGCTGGAACATAGGAGATCTCTAACCGATTATGTCCCCGCTCTTGTCTTAATTTTAGCGCGCCGATCCGTGTATGTCCAAATTGAGCATCTGTCAAAGTTTTTCCATTTAGCACAACTTTGGTGTTTTTATATCCGATTGCAGGCACAATGATCTCTTTAGCTTCGGCAGCATCCCATTGATAGACCAAAGCATCCTTAGTAGCCGTTTTGGTAAATTTTTGTTCTTGCATGATCACTTGTTTGCGATAATGCCGGTAACCATGGATCTCATCTTGATCGGTCAACTTGGTGTAAAGCGGTAAATAATCAGGCGTCGATTTTTGAACATAGTACAGGCCTAAAGCAAGATCCTTACTAAAGAACGCTTGCTTGATCTGCTGGGTATCATCGGTGAAATAGGTTGTATTTTTTTGATACATAAATTCTTCAGGCTCATCCCACATCGCTAAACTCTGCTCAAGCGCTTGGATAGTTTGAACAAAAGAACAGGTAACTAATACGGCTAACGCACCGATCACCACCCATCCATTTATCTTTAGTTCAGTCGCAAATAAACCTAGCGACATGAGCAAGAGCACCGTGTAAGGGACAAAGAAGCGAAATGGGAACTGTAAGATATTGACAAATTCAAAGGTCTGACTCAACCATTTCCAAGGTAATAACCGCGATGACAGGATCAAAAAGAGCAAGGCTTCTAGCGACACGATCTTATTTAAAGTGGAGATCTTTTTCCAAAATACGAGCAACAGGATAATTTGCAGCCCACCCAAGATAACGATCCCAAACGGTGCGAGCCAATTTGATAATCGATAAACACTCAAGGAGACAGCTGTTCCATAAATATTTTTATTGATAAATGGTTGTAAAACAGTATTTCCAAAGTAGACCTCGACTAAACCAGCCCAAATATTAGTTGTCAACAAGAAAAATAACCCAATTGCTAGAGCCATATGTTGTAATAATTTAATACGTTCAGGCGTTTTGATGAAAGCATAGATAAAGGCGGGAAGGTAAGCCATGACGACAAATAAACTTGTCAAAAAGTGGATCTGAAACATCAAAGCCGTGCATAAAGCCAATTCTAAAACATTGACCCGCTTTTCGACGATAAAGGTCACTAGTGGCAACAAACATAGTGGCAATAAGGCAGCAGCCCAACCGGAAAATGCCTGGGATAGCGTCCAGTACTGGACCGCATATGTTGTTAAGTAAAAAAGCGCTAAGCCTAAACTATAACTCACCCTAAGTTTGCATTTCCGCAAAAGGGCATACATCGACCCACCAGCTAATAAATAAACAGCAATATCAGAGAGAATTTGGTAGTTGAACCAAGTCTTGCCCACCAACAACAAAGCTCCATTGAAATAAGCGACCACCGGCCCATAAAGCGCATTGATGATCCGCCCCGACTGCTGAAAGCCATACATTGTAATAAAGTGGTGGAAATTCCCTTCTTTTAACTGCATTGCTGCTTCATAAAAACGATTATAGTGGAAGATCGAATCTGATCCCAAAAGCATTTTATGAGCCAACACTTGTGGTAAAACTAAGACGAGCGCACCGATCACAATAACTAACGCGATAAATAACCTTGAACGCATTAATTTAGACATCTTCACTTGAAGAACCTCTTTCAATAAAATGATAAAAATATCTCTATTTTTTAACTAATTTATTTTCATAATTTATTATACACTCTTTTTGAAATTAAACGTAAAAAAACAACAGTTTAACTAAACTGTTGCTTAAATTTAAACTTTTATTTGAATTTAGGCCAAATAGACCGCTGCTTGTTGACCTGCTTGGCGCCCAAACACCACTGTTTCAGCGATCGAGTTGCCACCGATCCGATTATTACCATGCAATCCGCCTGTGACCTCGCCGGCAGCAAAGAGTCCTGCCATGATATTACCCGATTGATCTAAAACTTGAGCTTTTTCGTTGATGTGTAAGCCCCCCATCGTGTAATGGATCGCAGGAGCAACGTGGATCGCATAATAAGGAGCTTTTTCTAGCTTGCGTTGCATCCCTGTTGTTCGACCAAATTTAACATCCCGCTTGGTTTCGACTGCTGTATTCCATTGGATCAAGGTATCTGCCAAAACAGTTGGGTCTAGCTGAAGCTTTTGTGCTAGCTCAATTGGGGTAGCCGCACTGACGACCAAACCCTTGCTAGCGTAAAAATCGATCGCTTTGACCCGTTCTTTGACACCCTGATCAAAGATCAAATAGGCAGCTTGCTCAGGTAACGCTGTGATCTGTTCGGAAACAACTTTCCGCGTCCCTAGCTCATTAGTGAAACGAACGCCTTGTTGATCAACTAAGATCGCACCTTCCCCCCGCACAGCTTCACCGATCAAGTAGGTATGTGGTGTATCTTGTTGCACGGTCGGATGGATCTGGATCATTTCCATCTGTAATACTTGCGCTCCAATATGCTCTGCTAAAATGATCCCATCCCCAGTCGCGCCGACATGATTAGTCGTCTTGTAAGCCAAGAGATCGGGACGATAGCGTTTGAGCAATTGCTTGGAAGCACCAAAACCGCCCGTTGCCAAGATGACTGCTGAGGCAAAGATCGTTTTGGGCTCACCCGCAACTTGGACATTTACCCCTTTGATCTTACCAGCATCGTCTTTTAACAGCTCTGTGACTGTTGCTTGGGTAAAGATAGGAACTCCGACTTGGTCTAACAACCACAAGAGATTATTGACTAAAAAAGCTCCGATCGGGGCAGTACTCTTAGGCCGATGGGCGCGTTTTTTCTTCATTCCTCCAGTGATCGTCAAGTCATTTAAGATGATCCCATGTGAACGTAACCAATCGATTGCTTGCCCACTATGCGTCGTGAAATAGTTCAATAATTCTGGATCATTTAAGCGCCCCCCACCTTGGTAGGTCTCTTGATAAAATTCAGCAAAGCTATCCACGATCCCTTCACGCAACTGAATGTTCGTTTCAGCTGCATTCATGCCTGAAGATGCTCGCATAGTGTTGCCCCCAACTGTAGGCATCTTCTCTAAAATAACCGGTCTTAGACCTAATTCTCGTGCTTGAAGAGCACTGACCAGTCCAGCTCCACCTGAACCGATGATCACAACATCATACTGTTCCTTTAAGTCACTTGGTGCACTTGGAGTAAATTTAAATTTTTCAGCCACGCTTTATCATAACTATACAAAATGCGGAATTATGTAGTTCATAACTAGAAAGAATATAGTTTTTCCTTTCTAAATCTCGCTTACCAGTAACACACAATACTCCCCACTAAATATCCACCCCACATTTCTCTTCCTAGTGAATATCAGTCAGCCACTACTGGTTTCTTTGCGCTAATTCTATTTTATTGTAAAACACAAAAAAAGTGTAGTTCAAATCGCAAACTACACTTCATCTTATTTTATTTTTGATCCGAGCTTTTCCCTTTAAAAATCATTTAGTGTTGTTTCTTCAGACAAAACCTCGACTAATTGACGTAAGATACGTTGAAAAACAGCCAGATCACGAACTGAAACTGTTTCTTCTAAACGGTTTTGTAAAAGTTTCCAAAATTCGGAATTGGATTCCAATGCTTCGTGATATTTATCGGTCACAGAAAGATGTGTTACACGATGGTCTACATCATCTAGCCTTTTTTGAATCAAACCAAGCTCAAGCAACTTTTTGATGTGATAGTTCGTATTTGGAGTCGATTGTCCCAACAGTTTTGAGATCGTCCCGATGGTTGGATCTTTCAACTGATAGATCGCTTCCAAATAGTAAATATCGATCGCACCGAGTTTTTCCAAACCTGGCATGTTGCTATTACGATACTCGTGCAAGCGCAAAACTTGGCATAAGTTAGTCGTCATTTTTTGTAATGAACTCATTACGTTAACCCCCTCTAAATCAATGAGCGCTGAAACTCGTAAGCTTAGCAATAAAATCTGACACGCTAATCTACTGCCATGCGCTCGCTTGCTGTAAAGGAAGGCATGACACACCCCTCGTAGATAGTATAGTCTCCACCATACTAATAGCAATTACATTGTACACTATTCTAAAATTAAAGTAAAAGATTATGATAAATTTATTTCTTCAAAAAAATCAATGCAAGTGTTTGATAAAGTCACTCAGCTCGGTTGAACTCATTTGATAGTTACTGTCGACCCATTTGAACAGCAATGTTAAAAAGGCACCAGCTATCATATCTGCGGCTAATTTTTGGTCAGTTGCATTGAGCACCGTTTCTTCTATCCAAAGAATATTATGCAAACGATTATTTAAACTTGCTTCTAAGATCTGTTCAGCAACCATATCGATCATGAGCGCATATAAGGAATTGTTGCTATTGTTGATCGAAATATTCCGGAAAATATCCTTATCGTGAACGATCATTTCGATCATCGAATCAACAACATTATTCTCATCGATCTGTTCCAACCAGATCGTTTGAAAAACATAATGCAATAGATCGTACTTATCTTGAAAATAGCGATAAAATGTACTCCGGTGCACATTTGCTTCCCGGCAAAGTTGATCGACTGTTATCTTTTCGACTGCCTCATGATGCAAAAGAGCTAATAAAGCTTGCGCAAGGGCGTCTTTTTTTCTCACTTGACTCTTACTCATAGATCTAACCTTTATCCTTATCTTATCATTAGCATATCAAAAAGGTAGCTTTCCTTTTTTGCCTTATTAAATAATATAATGGAGCCTGCAGTAATTCAAGTACACATCCAAGTAAAAAAGGCAACAGCAAAAACCCAGACTGCTTTTAGATCTTTACTGTAGCCTCTTTTGCCGCTTTTCTTAACGCACCACTAATACAGAGATCGGTGCATTTTTTGCCATATAAGCTGCTTGGGAGCCAAAGAACTTCTTGACACCCTTCTTGGAAAGCGCCCCAATGATCAATAGATCAGGTTCAACTTTCGGAATGACACGCTTGATGATAGTTTCACCAGCGTCACCTTCAGCAATTACGACTTCGACCCGTTTGATCCCAGCTTGAAGTGCGATCTTGCGGTAATTTTCAACGTGCTTTTCCAATTCCTTACGTTCACCATGAATGTAATCGGCACTCAAGGCTTGGAAAACGTTCATCTCATCTGATTCAAGGATCGAAGTGATGCATAAAGTAGCATCTAGATCCAAGGCCCGACGCATCGCCACCCGAAAAGCAAGCTGCGCATCTTCAGAATCATCGACCCCAACGAGGATCTTTTTGATGTTTTTGATCGGTTCTTTGTCCATATCAACCATCCTAACTATAAATATTTTTTAACGTTCTTAGTATAACACATTTTTTAATATCCGAAAGAATAAATTAGGCGCTCCTAAATAAGATAAATTCATTTACATTGTTGGCAACCTACTCGATGAAATTCTGCCGGAATACAGTCACACTCCAATTTCTCGGGTGCACTACTTTTTTTATCTTCAAGTTTGGCAGTTATTTTAGCGATATCACCCTGCGTTAAATTGAGATTTTCCACTAAATAAGCTAAAGTCTTGCCCACATGCATCTGACAAATATTGCTAAAATTTTGCATCAACTGGGCATCGATCGTTGCTTGTTCTTGGACTAAAGGCGAATAGATAAAGCCACGCCCTTCTTTTTTAGTTTCAAGTACATCTTTAGCGACTAACCGGCCTAAAAGAGTTTTAGTCGTTGCTGGTTTCCAGTTTTGCTTTACTTCCATGATCTCGATCAGCTGGCGACTAGTTGCTTGCCCCAAGGTCCAGATCACACGCATTACTTCCCACTCAGCGTTACTGATTTCGATTTGTTCTGTCATTTGATCACCCTGTCACTTTATTAACTATAATTATACCACGTACGCGTAATATCTCCTTGTTTTAACTCTTAGCTGCCTCTAAAAATTACTCTACTTGTCACTTAAAAAAACTTATCTTATAATGAATAAGATTCTTAATACTGAGAAAGGAATTTTCACTAAATGTTACTTGAACTCTTAAAGGCTTTCTTATTCGGGGTCGTTGAAGGGATCACCGAATGGTTGCCGATCAGCAGTACTGGACATATGATCTTACTTGATCAATTTGTCCAACTTGGTGTCTCAGAAGATTTTTACAGCATGTTTGAAGTGGTGATCCAACTTGGGGCGATCTTAGCCGTAGTTGTGATCTACTGGCACAAGATCTGGCCGTTCCACCAAGCCGATAAAAGCGCACATGCTCAAGGTATCTGGCGTTATGTCGACAAAGATATCATGGTCATGTGGCTCAAGATCTTCATTGCTTGTTTACCTGCTGGGATCATCGGTGTAGCTTTCAATGATACTTTTGAACGTCTCTTTTATAACCCGACCTGCGTAGCTATCGCCTTGATCGTTTTTGGTATTGCTTTTATTTTGATCGAAGATATACATAAAAATAAGCAACCTAAGATCACCTCGATCGCTGAACTTTCGTATTATACCGTAGTTTTGATCGGCTTTTTCCAATTGATTGCAGCCGTATTTCCCGGGACATCTCGTTCAGGGGCCACGATCGTAGGGGCTTTGATCTTGGGTGTTTCGCGGACAGTTGCGACTGAATTTACTTTCTTCTTGGCAATTCCGGTCATGTTTGGGGCTGCGCTATTCAAATTAGTAAAATTTGGGTTTAGCTTTACACCTTTAGAAATTTGGATCTTAGTTGTTGGTCTAGTCACAGCCTTCATCACTTCGATCATTGCGATCAAGTTCTTGATGCAATATATCAAAAAGCATACTTTCAAAGCTTTCGGGTGGTATCGCATCATCTTAGGACTTTTGGTCATTGCCTATTTCTGGTTTGTAAAATAACTTTATTGAATATTTACCGATACAAAACAAGGCTCTACCACGATACAGTGTGGTGGGGCCTTATTTGTATGTCTTACTTTAAAAGTAGTAGCCATTATTTTTTAAGGAATTTCAAAATTTGATATGAATTTGCTTAATTCAGTTGTCTTTTTGGAGCGTCTCCAGTAGAATCATATTTACTAACTTAAGAGGAGAATTTTAATGGACACAACAGTTTTGACCGAACTTATCGGACAGTATGGGTATCTCGGGATCGCACTGCTGATCGCCCTTGAAAATATTTTTCCCCCGATCCCTTCAGAAGTCGTTTTGACATTTACCGGATTTTTGACTCTGACTGCCGGCCTAAATGTTTTAGGTGCGATCACCGCAGCTACGATCGGCGCCGTTTTAGGGGCAGTGATCTTATATGCGGTGGGCCATTTCTTATCTGTCGAACGCCTTGAAAAGATCTTAAACGGTAAAATTGGCCAAACATTGCGTTTCAAAGCAGAGGATCTAAATAAAGCGACTAATTTCTTCCAAAAAAATGGCGTCTTAGCCTTATTCTTTGGCAGATTCGTCCCCGTAGTTCGCTCTTTGATCTCCGTTCCTGCAGGTATGACCCATTACAAATTTACAAGTTTTATCATTTTGACGACGCTTGGTACTTTGATCTGGAATACCGTCTTGATCATCGTTGGTCGTATGGCTGGTTCAGCTTGGCCTCAGATCGTTGCCATGATCGAGACCTATTCGTTAGCGACCGTGATCGTCTTAGCCCTCGCATTTGTAGGCGGTGGCTTTTACTTCTTTAATCGTAAAAAAGCATAAAAAAATGGAGATCATTGCTACGTGATCTCCTATTTTTTATGCTTGATACATATATTCACGTGTCATTGGTAAATTGCTACCACTTGGTCCTTTCGAGATCAAGTACTGGATCACATCGATGTTGCCCGATTCAAATGAAGCTGCACAAGCTTGCAGATACAGATCCCACATGCGAATAAAACGTTCATCTTCGATTTTTTTGATCTCAGGTAGTGCCCGGCGGAAATTTTGATCCCATAATTCCAAAGTCTTTTGGTAATGACGCCGCAAAGTTTCAATATCAGCCACTTGCATCCCTGCATCAATGATATGTTCGATATTTTCAGTCAAACCAGGGACATAACCACCTGGGAAGATATATTTATCGATCCACGCATTGACTGCACCACCCTGTTGCCGTGTGATCCCGTGGATCAAAGCTGCGCCGTTTGGCTTTAAATATTCGGAGATCTTTTGGAAATATTCACCTAGATTTTCCTTACCGACATGTTCAAACATCCCTACACTAGTGATATAGTCAAATGGTTCATGTTTGAGCTCACGGTAGTCTTCCAAAATGACTTTAGCCCGATCTTCGAGGCCTTCAGCTTTGATCCGTTCGTTAACTAGATCGTATTGTTCCTTACTCAACGTGATCCCAACAACATTTAGATCGTATTCTTTGCAAGCAGTCAGCATCAAAGTGCCCCACCCGCAACCGATATCAAGCAAAGTTTTCCCGGGTTTAGGGTCTAACTTATTGATGATATGATGCACTTTATTTAGTTGCGCTTCTTCCAGCGTATCTTGTGGTCGCTTGAAATAGGCACACGAATAGGTCAGTGTCTTATCGAGCCACAAACGATAAAAATCATTACCGATATCGTAATGGCTTTGCACATCTGACTTACTTTTTCGCTCAGTATGTGATTGTTTGGGTAAAAAGTGTTTGAGCTTATTATTGTTCAAAAAGCTATCAGCTGATTCATAGGCTGAGGTTATCAAGTCTTGGATCGAGCCTTCGATTTCAATCTCTTTATCCATATATGCTTCACCTAAAGTCAATGAAGCATTATGAACTAACTCTCGCATCGAAAAATCTCGGTGGAAGGTTATTTTTACTTGCGGTTCACCATCTCCGTACCGTTCTGTCTTACCATTGGCATAAGTCACTTGTACTGGAATATTGAATGAATGTTCGAGCACTTTTTTTAACAAGAAATTATTAAACATCTAAATTCCGCCGCCCTTCTAAAAATAAATATAGTAACAAGTACATTCTAGCACTAGTCTTTACTAAATTGTAAGCAAATAGATCTATTTATTTTTATCATCCATAAAATTTAGCAAGTTTTTCTTTTTCGGAGTCTCTGTCTGCACTCCTTCCAAGAGTTGCGTTCGTGTGACCCCAACAAAAAACAATTCCTGCTTAGCCCGTGAGACCGCTGTATACGCCAGACCCTGATCTTCTGGTTCTAGGACGTAGACTCGCTTAGATCCACTACCTTGAGCTTTGTGGATCGTTAAGGCGTACGCTAAGAGAAGATCTTTTTTAGCCCGATACAGGGGCAACTTATACTTTCCGACTTCAGTTTGGACTGTTACCGTACTATCTTCATCATCATTTTTGAGCTCAAGTCCTATGACCTCACCAAATTCACTATTCGTGTAGCCGTAATTTTGAAAACTGTCATCGTTATGATAGAAAACGACTTTTGCCCCGATAAAAAAGCCACCCCGACCAAGCCCATTTTGAAAGTAAAATGGCACAACTTTTTGCTTACCCTTTGATAAAATGCGGTAAAATTGCTGATTGATCAAACCAACCGTCTTATTGCGATAAGCCAAGATCATACACTCTTCCAAAGCTTCGTGTTGATATTTGGCTAAGACCATTTCTTTACCAGTTGCCGTCTTAAATGCCTGACTGCGGGCTAAATACCTGATGTCGCCAGCCCGACAAGCAGCGATCAACTCACCCGTGGCTTTATCTTTACAGCGCAGATTAGCTCTAAAATAAAAGCATGCTCCCCTAGCTTTTATCAAGTCCATGGGATCACCACAAACACTCAATGCGTCTTCGTCTTGTGAGACTGGCGGTAACTGTTTTTCATCTCCGACCAACAGATAACGGACTTTCGTACTAAAAGTCTGGGTCAATTTAGCTAGTAATTCCAGAGGCGCCATTGATACCTCATCGATAATGATCACTTCATAATCATTCACCAGTTCTTCATTACCATTTTCGATCTCATAGATCACATGCTGCAAAGTATCATTGTTAAAGAAACCGTGTTGCGCTAAATTCAGCCGTGCCTTATGTGTCGGGGCTAAGGCTAAAGTCTTTTTAGGATCAAGGATCTGGCCCAAAGTGTAAGTTTTTCCCGAACCCCCAACACCTAGTAAATTGATGATGACGTGCTTATTTTGCGCGAGCCACTTTAAGAAAGCAAATTGCTCTTTAGTCGGACGATAAGTTTTAGGCGGATGAACTAAGGGTAATTTACGCCGCGAGTGCTGGCCCAATAACTGACTAAAGTTACGTTCATATTGGCATTTATCCACTAAATGTAGCGTATGACCACAATTCTGCTTGCATAAATAGCCAAATTCCTTGAGCAAATTTAATTCTGAAAGGTCAGCCGCTTGACTTTCGGGCAAGACTTCACCTACCTGCTTTAAATAGACGAGATCATCGCACCCTTTTAAATGCCGGTCAGCTGTTTCATCCAAAAGATCATTTAACTCCAGTAATTCAGTGATCTTAGGCCGGTCAAAAGCTGGGATCTGTAAGAGTGAAAATACGCGGGATCGTTCCCATTTTGACTTGAAGAACTCGTCTTCTTCCAGATGATCATTGAAAACCGAACGCAAAAAAAGATCGGGAAACTTCGGTAGATATTTACGATAATACGTCCGTTCATCCCTGATCGAACACGACATGTAGCCTTTGAACTCTAGGAATTTAGGCTTCGTGACCGCTAATTCTTGCCATTTCCCAGCCGCAAAGCGTTGTTTTTGGAGCTCACTCATCCCGTTGATAAAAAATTTATACGCCCGATATTTGGGATGAGAAGTTTTAGCGATCGGGGTCTTATTTTTAGCAAACTGAATAAATTTAAAGCGCATATGCGTGGGGGCTTTGCCGGTCCACTTAGTCAAGATTTCAGCAAAAGGCTCCAGTTTGGTGACCGCATCGATTTTTGCTTGCTCTAAAAATTCAGCTAACTGGGTCTCATTTTTGAACTTGACTGCTGTTTTTAACGCTAACTGATAAGCTGCCTCACGATTTTTAGTTGTCTCTGTGGCTAAATGGGCTTTGACTAAGGGATAAATATTTTCCTCAGCTTCATTGAGCACAAATGCACATTTAGCTAAAAAGTAGTTGACCGAACGATATGTCGGTTCACTTTGCCGGACCTCATCAAAATAAAAGCGCGCCTTTTGGTATTGCTTTTGGCGCATTGCTTCACATGCTACTTGGTATGTTTTTTTTATTGTTTTCTTAAGCATCTTATCACCACCTTCAAAGTCTTAATAAAAATTTATATTACTTTTACAGACAAATAAAAAATTCTGTGTTATGCTTTTCTAAACAGTCAAGAAAGGGAATACATTGCACACAGCTAAGAAAGGATGGATTCGATGTTCAAACACATTAAACGCTTTTTATGGTTGCTTCTTGCGATCATCAGTTTTATCTTTGGAGTGATCGGAATCTTACTTCCAGTTGTCCCCCAAGTGCCCTTCTTTATTTTAGGCTTTTTCAGCCTCTCTAAGTTTTCACCGCGCTTCCACAACTGGATGGTGAATACTAAGATCTACCGTAAACTCCAAAAATTTCTGGACGAAAAAATAGCTGAAGCCGAGGCTAGATCAGAACATATCAAGCAAACTTGGTATCAAGTCCTTTGGCTAAAATTCTTATTACTCGCGAAAAATTAATGATTAACGCCCACAAGCAACGTCGACTCTTGCAGTTTGCGTTACTTATGGGCGTTATTTATTTTAAGCGTTATTGTCACCTAACGCAGCTTTTAGAGCTTGAGCTAGTGCACTTTCTTGTGGTTCATCATCTTGATTGATCTTCTTTAGCAGCCGTCTTTCTTCGTGTTTGGTCATCTTCTTGTTCTTCTTTTTGCCCCCAGTTAATTTTTCAGTCGTCCCATCATATTTACATCTGAAATAATCACCGTTCTTGCCACTGATGATCAACATTTTCTTATGACAGACTGGGCAGCGATGATTGGAGACTTTTGCCTCAGCTCGGCGCTTGTAATCACAATTTTCACTGGTGCAGACCAGCAATTTACCGTCCCAGACCTTCTTTTCCTTCAAAAAGGCACCACATTTAGGACATTTTTTCTTGGTCAATGAAAAGTCCTGATATTTTTGTTGACTGTTCTTCACTTCACGAACCAAACGTTTAGTATCAGCTTCGATCTCGCGTAAGAATTTTTTGCCATCATAATTTCCCTTAGCGATCTGTTCGAGTTGTTGTTCCCACTTTTCAGTCAATTGTGGGCTAACGAGCTCTTCATTGACTAATTCCAGCAATTGTTGGCCTTTTTTAGTCACTCGTAAACTGTTGTTAGTCCGCTCCATCAGTTCCGATTTGACTAATTTTTCGATGATCTCAGCTCGTGTTGCCGGTGTCCCTAAACTATAGCGCTCCATTTGAGTTAGCAGTGAACCTTCACTCAAAGGCTTAGGTGGGGTCGTTAAGGCTTCTTTGACCGTGAAATGTGGCGCAACTTGCATACCTTCGCTAAACTTAGCAGCTGCCTTTTCTGGTGTCGTGTTCTTTTTCCAGCCAGCTTCAATGACTTTTGTTTGGGTCAGTTTAAAGCGTTCCTTACCAAAAGCAAATACGATCTTTTCTTGGCGTTCTTTGTGAGGTGCTGCAAATAAACCTATAAATCTTTCGGCGATCAAAGTATAGATCCGATGTTCATCACTGCTGAGCTTATTATACTGTGGTAACTGTTCCGTTGGGATCAAGGCATGGTGGTCTGTCACCTTAGCGTCGTTAAAAGCTTTATTTTGAACGACTTTTGCGCCCTTGACCGCATATTGTTTAGCTTCCGGAAATAGCCCTGCGATCGCATGTAATCGATCTTTTAATGTCGCCTTTAAGTCATTAGATAGATATTTACTATCAGTCCGAGGATAAGATACGATCTTATGCACTTCATATAAACTTTGGACTAATGACAAGGTCTTTTTAGCGGAATAGCCGTACTTTTCGTTGGCAACGCGCTGTAATTCTGTTAGATCGTATGGTAAAGGTGCAGGGATCGTCTTATCTTTAGCCGTGATCTGTTCGACTTTACCATTTTGAGAACTCATCTTTTTGACGAGTTCATCTGCTTCTTTGCGCTCCTTTAATGCATGCGGATCTTTTTGGACCCGTGTTGCTCTTTGACCGGCAACTTCAAGACTGATCGTAAAATATTTTTGTGGGATAAATTTGCTGATCTTCTCTTCTTGCTTAGCCACTAAAGCTAAAGTTGGCGTTTGGACCCGCCCCGCCGATAAATTATCCTGGTACTTGACCGTTAAAGCACGCGTCACATTCAACCCGATCAGCCAATCAGCTTTAGCCCGGGCCAAGGCCGAATAATAAAGATCATCGTAAGCTTTAGCTGGCTTTAGTGAAGCAAAGCCTTCTTTGATCGCTTTATTAGTTTGTGAAGATATCCATAAACGCTTGACTGGCTTATTGAAACGAATATATTCCAAGATCCAGCGCGCCACTAACTCACCCTCACGCCCAGCATCGGTAGCGATGATCGCTTCTGAGATATCTTTTCGTTTAGCTAAGTTAGCGATCGCTTTTAATTGGGCTCGCGTTTTAGGTAATGGCTTGGTCCCGATATACTTAGGGATCATTGGCAAAGTTTCCATTTGCCAAGTTTGCCATTCATTTTTTAAATCTTCCGGCATCTTCAAAGTCAACAAGTGACCAAGCGCCCAAGTAACAACATAATTTTTACCTTCATAATAATTCTTGTGCTTTTGGTCTGCGCCCAAGATCTTGCTCAGATCACGGGCAACACTTGGTTTTTCTGCCAACACTAATCGTTTCATATTTTTCTTCCTTTAAGTTTGATAATTTTTATTATCTAATTTAATCTACTTTTTTGCAAATTTTTCAGGCCAATGAAAAAAGTGGCTCAAATGAACCACTTTTCTGACTAATCTTTAACTACTTTGATCGGTAATAAGAATTTTTGCCACAGTCCTAGGCATTGTGCCATTAACTCTGGATAAGCTTGGGGTCTGATCTTTTGTCCATTTTGGGTCAAGAATTCAAACTCCACGCCACCTTTTTCAGCTGTATAAAAATCAGTCGGTAAAAACTCATTTTTAGCATAAAATTTTAAACGGCGTAAACGCTCGTGGTTGTTAGCCTCAGCTTCATCAGGCCTTTCAGCACTTAAGCCGATCACTTGCCCTTGATAACGCTCTTTTATCAGCTTCATCAAACCACTGCCATACCCCTTAGAGCGTTCAGTCGCTTTGATCGCCAAAAAGAACACATAGACTAGTTCGGCATTTTTGACCGTATAGATAAAACCGACCCAGTTATCATCGTCATAGAGACTACAAAATTCGGCTATCTCAGTCTTAGTGCGCTTTTTTAACAGCCAAAATGGGATCCGTTCTACGGCTGGAAAAGCACTCAAATACAATTCCTTTATCTTAGGTAGATCAGCTGGAGTTGCTGTAACTAATTTCAAAGTCATAAATATCCTCCTCATTGCTACTTCTCAACTATAGCAGACCTCTCCTAATAACTCTAGCCTTGATAGAGAGCTTTTACAGCTTCGATATCTTTAGGTTGGATCGAATAATACGATCCAGCCGACTGCATCACTGAGACATTTTCATCATCATGCGCCAAACCGATCGCATGCCCTAATTCATGTTCTGCGGTATTAGTTATCCGTAATTGGGAATAACCATACTGCGCATTTAATAAATAATAGGAATTGAGATAGACATCTGCACTGGTCAGACGATTCGTCAATTGATTTATCATGGTATGCGTCACCCCAGCTGCACTGGTATTGGCATCATTTTGTTGTTTTAAAATGATCTGGGCTCGTTTTTTATCATCAGTCAAATCAAAGTTAAAAGCCCCAGTTTGGTTCCAATTTTCGATTGCCCTTAAATAGGCGGTGCGGAAGCGTTCATCACTTGCTTCAAGATAAACAGTCGCTGTGTTTTTGCTCCAACGTGCGCCATTTGCCGCCTGCGCATTGGTATCCTCAGAATAACTTTGCGCCGTTGGATCACTTGGGGATATGCTTTCAGTTTTGACATTCAGCAGCTTTCCTTGATCGGGAACGATCTTAGTTACCAAAGTCTGTATCTCACGCACAACTGGGAGAGCGTAAGGACTAGTCATAAACCACAACAAGCCTAAACTTAAGCTAGCAGTGATAAAAAGGGTCAAAAATAGATTCCAAATGAAACGTAAAAATCTGATTTTGCGTCACCTCGCAATTATTTTTTGCTCCCTGTACTTACTAATTGTACACAACTTTCGGCTTAAAACTTTTAAAGAATTCTTTAAGTTTACCTATGCTTGTTCCAAAGCTTGCTCTAGATCTTGTAGCAGATCTTCTTTAGCTTCGATCCCCACTGATAGTCGGATCAATTCATCGCTGATCCCATCTTTTAGCCGGATCTCACGTGGGATAGCTCCATGTGTCATGATCGCAGGTACTTCGATCAAACTTTCCACTGAGCCTAAACTTTCGGCTAACGTGATCAAGCGCAGGTATTCGATAAAGGCTTTTACATCGGCCCCAGCTATCAACTCAAATGAGATCATCCCCCCAAAATCACGCATTTGCTTTTTAGCAAGTTCATGCTCTGGCGCACTTGGATCACCAGGGTAGTAGATCTTAGCAACTTTTTCATGCTTTTGCAAAAATTCAAAGATAGCTCGCGTATTTTCATTATGCGCACGCATCCGGACCGCTAATGTCTTGATCCCCCGTTGTAGTAACCAACTATCTTGTGGACCTAAAATAGCCCCGATCGCATTTTGTAAGTAAGCTAATTGATCCCCGAGTGCTTGGCTCTTAGTGACCGCTAAGCCTGCCACAAGGTCGCTATGTCCCCCGAGATATTTTGAAGCACTGTGGACCACGATATCAGCGCCTAGATCTAACGGCTGTTGCAAATACGGAGTCGCAAAAGTATTATCCACGATCACCAAGAGATCGTTAACATGGGCTAAGTCAGATAATGAACTCAGATCAGAGACATGTAACAAGGGATTAGTTGGGGTCTCTAAATACAGCGCCTTTGTATTCGGCTGGATCGCTTGTTTGACCGCTTTTAAATCACGGGTATCGACTGCGGTAAATTCCAGACCAAGACGATTTAAAACTGTATTCAACAGCCGAAAAGTTCCGCCATATACATCATTTCCTACGACAACATGATCACCCTTAGAAAATAAATTAAACACGGTATGGATCGCTGCCGAACCCGAAGCAAAGGCTAGCCCGCGCTTCCCATTTTCTAGCTCTGCGATCAATTGTTCAAGTGCATGGCGCGTTGGATTACCAGTTCGGGAATATTCATACGCTAGTGTCCCCCCCAACTCGGCTTGCTTATAGGTCGAGACCTGATAGATCGGTACACTTACTGCACCTGTTGTCTTATCATTACTGATACCACCGTGGATCAACTTTGAATCAAATTTCATTTAAATCTCCTCCTCAAATCGATAAATATGTTTACTTAAATAACGTTCTGAACTATCGGGAAAAATCGTGACGATATTACTGTTTTGGGGCAGCTTTTGTGCTAATTTCAAGCTAGCTGCCGACGCCGCTCCGCTCGAACTTCCGACAAACAAACCATTTGTCAGTGCCAGTTGCTTGACTTGCGCAGACGCCTCACGATCACCTATCGTATAGATCGCATCGGGCTTAGTTTGAGCGAAAAAGGGCGGTATAAATTCAACCCCGATCCCTTCCGTCAAATGACTATGGGGCGCACCACCATTTAGGATCGAGCCCTCTGGTTCAACCACGGCAGCTGTTAACCCAGGAAATTTTTGCTTTAAAGCTTGCGTGGTCCCAGCAAAAGTCCCGCCACTGCCAGCCCCAGCTACAAAAGCAGCTAAACTCAACTTATTTTTTTCAAATTCAGCAATGATCTCTGGCGCCAGACTAGTCGCATATGCAGCTGGATTGGCCGAATTTTCAAATTGTAGCGGCAAGTAGCTATCCGTGATCTGGGCAGCTAATTTCTTAGCTTGGGCGATCGCACCTTTGATCCCTAATTCACTTGGCGTATGTACTATTTTTGCACCTAAGGCACGCATCAAGATCTGTTTTTCCTGGCTAAATTTCTCGGGCACGACTAAGATCGTTTTTAAGCCACGTTTTTGTGCTGCTAAAGCTAGACCGATCCCAGTATTGCCCGCTGTAGGTTCAATGATCGTCGTTTCTGCTGTCAACAAGCCTTTTGCCTGCGCATCATCCATGAGATACTCGCCTAAACGATCTTTAATACTGCCACCTGGATTAAACATCTCTAACTTGGCATAGATCGATACATTATTTGGCGTTTTGACTGCAAGTTTTATCAACGGTGTCTGACCGATCAGCTGTGATACGTCTTGATATATCATGTTCTTCCCTTCTTTCTGCGATCTGAGTAGAAAAAAAGGGCGCAAACTTTAAAAAGTCTGCGCCCTCTTACGTTGAAGAAGCCTCCTAGTTACGTTAAAAAACTCAACGCAAATGAACCTTCTTCGCTAGCTGGCGCGAAGAAGGACAACATGTATGAGCCATATTGTTGATAACTAAAGTCTTCATCGTAATTCCTCTTTTCAAATCGTTATCAATACAATAACACTCACTTTTCGTAAATGCAATCTCTCTTGCAAAAAAATTTTTCTTTGCTAGAATTAAGCTAAATATTTTAACGAGGAGGAATAAATTTGACGATCCGCTTAGCCACTACCGCAGATTTACCCGCGATCAGTGCGATCTATGCATTTGCTCGTACTCAGATGGCAAAAGACAACAATCCAGATCAATGGGGCAAAAGTCATCCAGCATTGGAGCTCTTAGAAGCTGATATTGCTGCTAAACACCTCTATGTCATTGAAGAAGCAGGAAACATCGGTGGCGTTTTTGCCTTTATTCTAGGTGAAGACCCAACTTATCAGCAAATAGAAGGGTCTTGGCTAAACGACCAGCCCTATGGTACGATCCATCGTATTGCCGGCAACGGGAAAGTCAAAGGTGTCTTTAATAAGGCATTAGCTTTTTGTGAACAGCTCGAACCAAATATCCGGATCGACACTCATCAAAACAATAAACGCATGCAACACCTGATCGAAAAAAATGGCTTTACTTATTGTGGGATCATCCTGACTGATGACAACACTCCACGCCTTGCCTATCAAAAAAAGCGCCCGTAAAAGGCGCTTTTTTGCTATCTAAATATCATCTAAAACATAGCCCGCTGCACTTAGATGTCCACTGTCATCCCATTCAAGATAGATACCTTGGATCTCCGGTTCAAAACCCGGGAAATTTTCCATTGCCCCAAGCAGTACCTTGAAATATTCAGCATCTAGTGCTTGCCATCTTTCACCCGGTGCGACGATAAAGACTCCAGGCGGATAGGGCAAGGCCCCTTCAAGTGCGACTTTACCTTCGATCTCATCGAGTGGGACCAACTTGCCTTGTCCCCGCATAAACGCAAGATCTGCCGTGCGTGGTAAACAACTATAGGCTTGCAGCTCTGGTTTGATAAATAAGGCTTGTTGTAAATGGTATATCTCTTGTTCTTTAAAATACTCATGCATTTCTTGACATAACTGTCTTAAAGTATAGCCAGCATAACGTTCTTTATTTTGCCGATAAAAACGGGGGAGAGCTTTTTCTAACGGGGCATCTGTCAAATAGAGTCGTTCAAATTCTAATAGTGCCGTCAGCAATGTCTGTAAACTGAGCTCATCTTCACCGGGAGTCAAAAAGAAAAGTGTTGAATAAAGATCGGCTTTACCCGGAATGATCCGTTTTTCCAATAAAAATTCGCCGACTAATGGGCTCGGGATCCCCGTTTCAGTATATTTACCTGTCTTTAGCTCGACTCCCGGAGAGGTGATCGTCAACTTCAAAGGACTGATGATCGCTTCTCCTAAAGCAACTTTACTAAAGCCATGCCAGGTATCTTTAGGATCAAGTTGCCATAAGCTTAGGTCAGCCGCTAGCTTTTCAGTCGGGATATTTTCCCAGGAAATACCGTTTATCTTTGTGGGAACGAGTGGTTTAAACAGCTTGCTTTGACGCAACAATGTCTTTCTAAATTCGATCCCTTTGACCAGTGTTTCTTCCCACCACGCATGATTAGCCGAACTAGCTGCCATCGCTGCATTGACTGCTAAAGACGCATAGATCGGATAAGAGTAACTCGTTGTAACGTATTTAAGGTAGGCATTATTGAAGTGTTTATGATCGATATAACGTTTTTGCCCTTTTAAGTGTGCATCTTTTTTCAAGATCTGAGAAGTTTGGGCTACCCCAGCTTGCTGTTTATGCACAGATTGGGTCACTAAGATCCCTGGATCAGCTGGACCGTATTCCAAACTCAGCGGAGATAATTCTTTCATCAGATCGACAAATTGTTCATAACCGCCCCAAGCACAATCAAATAGAATATAGTCACACAGTGGTCCGAGCTTTTTAATGAGATACCGTGCATCATAAAAGACGCCATCATATGTTTCCAGTTGTAAGACCGCTAGTCTAAAAGGCCGTTTAGCTTTGGCTTTTTTAGGATCGACCAATGCGATCTGTTGGCGGATCTTTTTTTCATCTAACTCTTCACCTACCAAAGGACCGATCAACCCTAAAGGATCACGATCAGTCTTTAAATAGACCGGTTTAGCCCCTGTCATCACTAGGGCACTGTTGTAGAGCGATTTATGGTTATTTCGATCAAAGAGCACGAGATCGCCCTCGGTCAATGCAGCGGTCGCACAGATCGTATTTGAACTAGTAGTCCCATTTGTACAAAAATATACTTTATCGGCGTTAAAAGCTTTAGCCGCCTGTTTTTCAGCTGTCAACGGCGTTCCACCATGGGTCAAGGTATCGCCCAATTCAGGGATCGTGTCACTGACGTCAGCATATAAAAAATTATCGCCGAAAAAGTTTTTAAAGACTTCACCAGCTGGATGCCGCGTGTAAAAATTTCCATTATGGTGTCCCGGTGTGGTAAAGCTGACTGCTTTTTCATCGGCAAAATTGATCAGATCTAATAAAAAGGTGGGCACATTTTCTTTTTCATAAGCCGTGGCTGATTCCAACACTCTTTTCATATCGGCATCGATATTTTCCGCCGTGACTTCGATCAGCGGTATTTTTAGCCCAGAACGCTGACAGATCAATTCAGCGAGCGCACGTTGTTTGAGATCACCTGCTTCGATCACTAGTGCGGCTAATTTAGCGCCAGATACTTCAGGTGTCAATTCTACAGTTGGCCACTTCTTAGCTACGTCTGCCTGCAACTTGGCGGGAGTAGCTATCTTTAGATATTTCTTCATTTTTTCACCTACTCACTTTTTCAAAACAATTTTATATTTTTTCATAAGAAAAAACAAATTTATGGTAGTAATTTCATAAAGGATTCTTTAAAATGGAAAAAGTAATTATTTTCATAAAGGAGAAATTCGCGTGCATTCGAATAAGCATCCCGGTGTTAATGCAAAATAAACTCAAATTTTGCATTAATTAAAGGAGATAAAATTGAATACTTTAAACCAAAACTCACTCAACCAAAAGAAATATACCCCCTGGCTCGTCTTAACTTTACTTGATTTTGTTACGATCATCAGTTTTGAAAATATCTTTTATCCTTTTCAAAATCAAGGGCTATCGGTAGTTATTTCTTGGATCTTCATGTTGTTTGTCTATGTCATTCCCTACGAATTGATCGTCAGCCAATTAGGTTTGACCTTCGACCAACAAGCAGGTGGACTTGCTTCGTGGATCAGACGTGGGACTGGCAGTGATCTCTTTGGTTACGCTACTTCCTGGATGTATTGGGTCCAAACTATCCCATACTTAGTCGATGTCTCTAACTCAATCATCGTATCCTTTAGTTGGATCATCTTGGGTGATGCTACATTGAGCAGTCACATGTCCACCTTTACTTTTGGCTTACTGACATTTGTTATCATTTTAGCTTTCATTCTTTTGGAAAATATTTTCAAAAACGCCTTAGAGATCTTATCCTTGATCGGTGGGGGCGCAATGTTTATCATGTCAATGCTCTTTGTTTTAATGACAGGTTATGCCTTGACACATGGAGCACATATCGCAACACAACCATTTGATTGGTCGGCATTCAAACCTAATTTCAGTTTGCACTATTTTTCAACGACCGGTTTGTTGATCTTTGCGATGTCTGGGGCTGAACTTGCAGCACCTTACATCAGTCGCATGAAAAATCCTAAACGTGATTTCCCACGCTCTATGTGGATGCTCGCCTTGATGACTGGGGCGTTGACGATCTTTGGAACGCTAGCTTTGGCAGTCTTCTTTGATGCCAATAATATCCCTAACGACTTCAAGATGAACGGTCCTTATTACGCTTTCAAACTTTTAAGCCAACAATTAGGCTGGGACAATAGTTTGATGTATGTCTTTGCTGTTGTCCAATCATTTTTCATGTTAGCTCAGCTTGCAGTCTTGATCGATGCTGCCAGTCGCGTCTTTGCCGGCGATGTCAATCAAAAATACATGCCAACTTGGCTCACGAAGACCAACAAAAACGGGCGTCCTGTCCACAGTTATACTTTGACCGCTGGGATCGCCTTGGTCCTCTTACTTTTGAGTGGGACTTTACCTGATATCAACTCCATTTATAACTGGTTGCTTAACTTAAATGGGATCGTTTCCCCTTATAAGACCTGTTTAGTCTTTGTTGCGTTCATCGCCGTTAGATGGCAACAGGATAAATTTAGCTCAGACTATATCTTCATCAAAAACCGTACCGGGGCTTTGCTCGTTGGTTTCTGGTGTTTCTTATTCACATTTGTCTGTGCGACAATGGGATTCATTCCGCAAAATGCACACTTTGGAACAAAGCAATTCACGCATGAATTGATGATGAATTTCTTCTTTGTCTTCTTGATCTTTGGAATGGGTGTTATTTTACCATTCTTACGTAAACTAGAGATCAAACGTAAACAAAAATAAACATAACGGGCTAGAGATTTACTACTGATCTCTAGCCCGTTATATTTATTTTTCGTATAATTCTTTTTTAGCTTCAACGACCCAGCGTGCATTTGTATCAAATACATGAGCTTCCAAGATCAGATCAGCTTGTTTTGTTTCTAAAATGTACTCACACAACTTTGAATCAAGTAGCATCCCTGGAACTGCGATTGGTAAGTTGACTGCCTTTTTCATTGCTGTTGCATATGGAACTTGCCAGCCTTCATAAATATGGTCTGGCTTTTTATCAAATAGCCCACCAGTCGTGATACTCAAGCAATCGATCCCATCACGCTCGAGCCATTGACTGATAGTTTGCCACTCAGTTAGCTTATTTTGCTCATCTTCTTTAGCATAATCATCTAACGACAAGCGGACCCACAATGGCCCCGTATAAAAGTCTCTGATCTGAGTAATGATCTCTTGCACGAAGCGATAACGCCCTGCAAGTTCACCACCATACTCATCATCTCGCCGATTGATGACTGGCGAAAAGAACTCATCGATCAAAAAGCCCTCAGCTCCCTGGAGCTCGATCAGATCAACTCCAGCCTGTATAGCTCGTTTAGCTGCAGTTACAAAAGCACTTTGGATGCGTTTGATCTCAGCGATATTCAAGGCTCTTGGTTCATTGTAATCATCACTGTAGGCTTCAACAAGACTCGGTGCAACTGGTACCGACTCAGCTTTAGCTTTACGGCCTGCATGTCCGAGTTCGATCCCAACTTTTGTGCCCAAACTATGCAAAAAATCGACCAAACGCTTTAACTCTTCTGCCTGTTCGTCGTTCCACAAGCCTAAATCGTGCTCAGTCGTGCGCCCTTCAGGTTCAACAGCGGTCATCTCAAGGATAACTAACCCAACTTGCTCGACCGCACGTGCTCCATAATGAGCAAAATGCAACGGATTTAAGACACCATCACCTTTTTGGACACTATACGTCCGCATGGGCGACATCACTACTCGATTCTTTAGATTTAATGACGCTACTTTAGCTGTTGAAAACAGCATCGACATAAGCTTTACACCCTCTTTTGTGAATTATTATCCACCTAAGTTTAACGATAAAAGCTAAATTTGTAAAGATTTTGCTTAGTTAAAGTCTCGCCCATAAAGGTAATAAGTCTCGGCGGTCTCTTCGTTGCCTTCATCCCAATAAAAACGCTTTTCCACCAATTTTTCTAAGCCATTATGTTCATAGAAGCCATAATCCGATGAATCATCTGTATATAAATAGAATGATCTGACACCATTTTTTTGTAAATATTCACAGAAGTTGTTGTATAATTTTTTCCCTAAACCTAGACCACGATATTTTCCATTGACCAACAATAAATTGAGACTCCCTTCAAATTCACGTTTACTTTGAAGTAACAGCTCCTGATCTAATGCCATCGTTTGAATATATTTTTCAAAGATCGAATCAGGTTCGGTCTGCTTTAAGATTGCACCTAAAGCAGCAGTCTTTTTCCGCAAACAAAAGCGCTGGATCTTCGTATAGTCTAAAACGTCGCCGGCACAGATCCCGGCAGGCTTACCGTCGACCGTTACCACAACGATATAATCTGATTTTTGCAAAAGATCACTCAAAAAGTATTCTGCCATCGGTTCAACCAGGTCTTTGGGGACCCAAGAGCGATAATCCCAAGTTGTGATCACCATCTTTAAGATCTCATCATAGTCACTTGCCCGCATCAGCCTTAAATCAATTTCCATTTTTCACACTCACTTTACTGAAATACACCTAAATTTTAGCGTATTTGAGCCAAAAACAAAAGAGAGACGCAAATAACGTCTCTCTAATATTAATTTTCCCCACGTTCATAACTCAAATTCCCCTGACTGACTAAAGTATCAGCTGTTAGATCTAATAGCTCTTTTTTTGCCACTAGATCAGTAGTCTTTTTGATATATTCTTTAAAATGTGGAGTCTCCCGGTGCTTGGCATAAGCTTGTTTATCTTGATAGAATTCTAAAAAGATCCATTCATCCGGCTTATTCTGGACCGTTGCTGCATACATCGCTAAAACACCGGGTTCAAGTACGATCGCTTGGTGCATTTCACTAAAGACGGCAGCTTTAAAGGCAGCAGCACTGGATTTTTCTAATTGTAATTTAGCTAATTTTACCGTCACATTATCTGGCGTCCCTTTACCTAAAAAATCAAACTTTTCCAATAATAATTCTGGGATCAGATCGATCACCTTGCGATTGACGATCGCATTTTTAGCAAAAGTCGCGTACTTTTGAAATTGCGGTGAGGCTTGATGTCGTTTTTGTGCCGCAGTATCTTGATAGAGCTCAAAAACTAGATTCTCCAGCCCCTTTTCATCAATATGAGTTGCATGCATCGCTAATGTCTGCGGTTCAGTTTTGATCGATAAATTCAAATTTCTCTGTCCTAAAGCTAAAAATTCCGCTTTCTTTTCTGGTTTGATCTCAAGTTCATACAATCTAAACAAAGGCGGATATTCCAAATTGGTCACTTCATATCACCTGCCATTAATTTTTCAAAGTTTAAATACATGATCTGCTCGCGCTCTTTAGGTGTCAAAATTGCCTCGAGGACCGTCATAACAGCCCCAACAATCAACTCTGGCGCTAACTGTAATAATTACTGATAAAATTTAGGAGGCAAGACATGGGCAAAGATATCGATTGCCGGCTTTGACACTCCGATCACTCCTTTTGATTAATATTCTAAATTTTTTCTGTAAAAATCACGGCTAATTCTTAATTTTACTATTCGAGCCTTTCTGCTTTATTATAACAAAATCTTTAACAAAACGGCACTTATATATCACACAAGTTATTTTCAATTTTAAGTTATAGCAACCTTAATTTCCCTAAATTACTTAAAAAATATACTTTAAATCTTTCATTAATAGGTTTATAATACACGTAATCTTTTTTTAAGAAAAAGAAATGAGGTGCTACTATGGCAAAAAATGATGAATTACTTCACCAAGAAGCCCGCAGTTTAGCTTCGCAATCACGGATCAAGTACTTTGATCTCGTGATCGCACAAGGAAACGGCGCCCTATTGACTGATGCTGACGGCAAAGAATATATCGACCTCTTAGCCTCCGCCTCATCGACCAACACTGGGCACTGTCATCCATCGGTGGTCCAAGCGATCACCCAGCAAGCTCAAAAGTTGATCCAATACACACCAGCCTATTTTGCTAATCAGATCGCAGCCCAATTGAGCACCAGATTAACAAAACTTGCACCAATGTCAGGGCCTGTCAAGTTAGCCTGGGGAAATTCTGGCTCAGATGCCAATGATGCGATCATCAAATTTGCGCGCGCCTATACTGGGCGGCAATACATCGTGACTTTTACCGGAGCTTATCACGGTTCGACCTATGGCTCTCTGACTGCTTCGGGTGTCAGTTTGAACATGACCCGCAAGCTCGGTCCCTTACTTCCCGGGATCATCAAAGTACCTTATCCCGACCCCTGGCAAAAAGCGTCGCAAGAGACTGAAGAGCAATTTGTAGAGCGAATGTTTGCAGCCTTTAAGTTACCATTTGAGACCTATCTTCCTCCTGATGAAGTCGCCTGCATCTTGATCGAGCCGATCCAAGGTGATGGTGGGATCATCAAAGCACCGACAAAGTATCTCCAAAAAGTCTATGAATTTGCTCATGAACACGGGATCTTATTTGCAGTCGATGAAGTCAATCAGGGCATGGGACGAACCGGTAAATGGTGGTCGATCCAACATTTCGAGCTTGAACCCGATCTCATGAGCGTCGGCAAATCACTAGCATCTGGGCTTCCACTAAGTGCAGTGATCGGACGAGCTGAGATCATGGGAGCGTTGGACGCTCCGGCTCATATTTTTACTACTGCAGGAAATCCCCTCACTGCAGCAGCTGCTCTAGCTACTATTGAAATCATCGAAAAAGAAGAGCTTTTACGTCGCTCGACAGAACTAGGCAGATCAGCGGCGACCTTTTTCCAACAAGCTCAAGCAAAATACGATTTTATCGGTGATGTCAGAATGTATGGCCTCAATGGTGGGATCGATATCGTTGACCCTAAGACTAAACAGCCTTCCACCGAGATTGCGACCAAGATCATCCACCGTGCCTTTGAACTAGGTGTGATCATGATCAGTCTACGGGGCAATATCTTACGCTTCCAACCACCACTTGTGATCACCACAGCTCAGTTAGAACAAGCCTTTGCGATCTTAGAGCAAGTCTTTAGCGAAGAAGCAGCAGGAAAACTCCAACTGCCTAAAAATGCGGCTGAATTAGGGTGGTAAAAATTAATAGCCAAAAAGCGGTTTTGTGGTTTAAAATGATATATGCAATTTAAATCGAAAGGACCGCAATTATCATGAAATATCGCTTACAGGCATGTTTGTTTATTTTTATCGCTTTTATGCTCGGATGTAATGAGTATATTATCGTCGGGGTCTTACCAGACATTTCGAGTGAATTTGGGACTGGGTTATCACAACTTGGGCTGTTAGTCACCATTTTTGCACTTGTCTATGCGCTGAGCACTCCGCTTATAACCTCATTTGGCAATCGTTTTTTACGGCATCGTGTCTTACTAGCACTAATCTTGATCTTTTTTATCGGCAATACTTGGACCGCTTTAGCCACTAACTTTACTTCGCTTCTATTGTCGCGGATCTTGACCGCCAGTGTAGCTGGGGCGATCATTTCGATCGTTTTGGTCATGGCCAACTACATTGCACCGCGGCATAAACGAGCTAGCCTAGTTTCTTGGGTCTTTGCCGGTTTTAGTTTAGCTTCGATCATCGGGATCCCCCTTGGAACTTTGATCAGTACGACTTTTTCCTGGCACGATAGCTTTTGGATGATCAGTGCGATCACCTTTATCGTCTTATGCCTACTGCTTTGGCTCGTGCCTAAAGATACCCCTCAGTTTAAAGGGACACTCAAACATCAATTTGCGCTACTCAAAGAAAAGCAAGTTCTCTTAGGTGTCGCCTTTGTCGTAGCTGTGTGCGCCGCTGACTATACGATCTATACCTATATCCGTCCACTTTTCACTAATGAAATGGGCTTTAATAACACTTGGCTCAACTGGTTATTGTTTGGGATGGGGATCTTCTTTATCATTGGCAATAAGTTTGGTGGCTATTTAGCCGATAATGGTGGCTTAAAGCCACTCCGCTACGTCTATATCACGATGACACTATTGATGTTGCTCTTAGGACCAGCAATTCAGCTTCCGTGGCTAGGTGCAGCAACGATCGCTCTACTTTGCGTTTGCTTTGCTAGCTATGGTGCCTCAACTCAGCTGATGTTTTTAGATATCGCTGAGAAAAAATATCCCCAATCCCTTGATCTAGCATCATCGCTCAATTCGATCTTTGCTAACCTAGGGATCTCACTGGGTTCATTGACTGCAGCCCAAGCCGTCAGTGTTACTTCACTGGGAAATATCGGCTATATCGGTTCCATCTATGGGATCCTAGCCACTTTCCTCGTTTTCATCCTTTACGCTCAAAACAAAAAAATTTAGTCTAATAAAAAAACACGCCTCAGCGCGTGTTTTTTTATACATTCTCTTTTTGATACTGCTCAAAGTACGTTGCGATCTGACTGATCTGGGGACTCGTCGTCATGCAACAGCCACCAATGATGCTCGCACCAGCTTGATACCATTTTTCAGTCAGCTGCGTAAAATCTAACTGTTGCTCACTTTTGGCCCATGTCTTAGTCTCAGGATCATATTGAGCTCCGAGATTAGGGTAGACGATGAGCTTTTTAGTCGTTGCTTGCCGCATAACTTTAAGCGCTCCACTCACAAGCTCAGGTACGATACAATTGACACCGATCGCAAATACTTGCTCAAATTTACTGATCGCTGCAACCGCCCGCTTAAGTTCGGTCCCATCGCTAAGTGTCATTTCATCTCGGAGTGTAAATGAAACGTAGACTGGCATCTGAGGCACATTTTTTTCCAGCCATCTCAATAAAGCTAGTGGTTCTGAGAGTTTTGGCTGGGTCTCTAAAGCTAAACAATCCGGTGCTTGCGCAAGTACGGCCGTCAAACGTGGCAAATGAAAATTAAGATATTGCGCATCATTCAACAAATAATCCCCCCGATACTCACTGCCATCGGCAAGATAGGCTCCATATGGTCCGATCGAGGCAGCCACTAAAGCATGTTTTCCGGTCTGTTCTTCATAGTCATCTCGAGCTTTTTGAGCCACTAATACCGCCATCCCTACCAAGTTTTCAGCCTGCTGTTTGGAATGACCAGCTTTTTCAAAAGCTTGCAGATTAGCTTGATACGTATCGGTCAAGATCATCTGGGCTCCAGCTGCTAAATAACTGTAATGCGCATCATAAACAGCTTCGATATTGTCGCTTAACGCTTGGGCTGTCCACAGCTCACCCGTACTATCTATTCCTTGTTCTTTCAAGGCAGCCGCCATTGATCCATCTAAAACGTGGATATTTTCAGTAAATTTTTCGTTCATTCACTCACTTCCCTTTGCTAAGTTTTAACCTATATTACCACTCTTCTTACTCAAATGTACGTTTTTACACTCAAACTAAAAAATAAGCTGGTGTTACCACCAACTTATTTACTGATCAGATCGAGCGTGGTAAAACGATAAAGATCGCCGTGATCAAGACTTCCCACATCATTGCAGGCGGAAAGATCGTTAAAGTCAAGATCAGACCGATCACTTTTCCTGCAACATCAAACATGCCACGACCATCTAGGATACTAAAATCTGCCTCGACTGATTTTCCCTTATTTATGCGTTTTAGTTCCACATACATCCAAATATTGCAAGCTGTAACAGCTAAAACAATGATTCCATACATCGTTTGAGCAACGGGACTGTCAAAATTATCAGCTACGATACTTGTTGTACAGGGGAAAATGAAGAAAAGAATAACAAGATCAAAGAGTTCCATACTAGTTCATTATTGATCTTTTCAACATTATGCCAAGCTCGGTGCATATTGACCCACATCGTTCCTAACCAGAAAAATGAAACAGTGTAGGCAAAGAAACTCTCACGTAGATCCCAAACGGCAGCCCAAGTTATCGCTTCAGGTTTATTCAACTCTAAAACTAAGATCGTCATAATGATCGCTAATACTGCATCAGTGAAGGCAGTCAGGCGTTCTTTTGACATTTCCATAATTTTATATTGCCTCCTAGACATTTTTTATTACCTGAATTGTCAAATCAAGTTAGAAAAAACTACATGCTCATTTGTAATGTACT
>NZ_AYYW01000034.1 GCF_001434535.1 Ligilactobacillus animalis KCTC 3501 = DSM 20602 | reverse complement strand
GATCTGGCGCAACGCTACTTTTTCTTCTACTTCGGTTGCTGTCTTAGCGTTGTAGTGAATATCTACAGTCCAGTTGCCAGCTGTTTCTGGCGTTACCACCATTGCTTCGACTACTGATTGACTTGGTTCATAGTTTTCTACTTGATCTACTTGATATTCTGGCAATGTGCCTTCTTCTATATCCCAAGCACCGTATTCTTTTTCACCTGTGGCCAAGTTCGTCTTCACTTCGCGCTTGAATGTCACTTGTTGTGTTATTTCTTTTACCGTGCCATCCGGGAGGTGCAACAAGATCTGGCGCAACGCTACTTTTT
>NZ_AYYW01000004.1 GCF_001434535.1 Ligilactobacillus animalis KCTC 3501 = DSM 20602 | reverse complement strand
GCAATGATGAAATTAGACCCGCCAGAAACACGGGAGATCAATTACAGTCAAACACGTAAAAACGTTACTAAGTGGTTCGATACAGAGTATAGCAAGTATCAGAGATTAGCCAGCATCCCAGTTATTTCAAGCGTACGTTTATCACTTGCACCACGATCCACCACCAGCGCAAACAGCGTAGAAGATACCACAGTCAAGCGGGCAAATGCTAAGCAAGTGTTAGAGTTTGTAAATGCGGTCCTTGATACATTAGACGAGCGATCACAAAAGATCATACGATCCCGGCACATTCAAAAGCTACTTAGTTGGCAAGTTGAAGAGATAGTTAATCTTAGCAGACCGCAATTATACGTCCAAGACTGCAAAGCATGCGCACAGTTTGCGCAGACTATGGACATGACAGCAGGCACGAACCTAGCAGCATACAAGGAGACATCAGACAATGAAAGATAAAACACTGTTAGAGCGACTAATCGCATTGGCGTTACTAGAATTATTGCAGGGCGTAAGGATTGCTTTATACATTGGCGTAATGTAAAACAAAAAAGGGATGCATGCTGTAACATCCCTTTTTTACTGCACAAAAAAGCGCCCTGGCACGATCACCAAGACGCTACATGACTAAAATTAAAGAGTACCCAGCTAGAATTATATCATACCTACCCCAATACATTAAGATAGGGCACACAGTCCATTGTGACGGGGTATAACAATGCACTAGGATAGGTCAAACAGCAAACAAAAACGCCCCTAGGGATGAACCCGCAGGACGAATAAAATTATATGTATCATGTATTATTTTAAACCACTTAGCCCGATCGTTTTTTTGGGTCTCTTTTGGGTCTCCCTTTGGGTCTCTTTGAGATCGTTTTAGGTCTCTTTTTCATAAAATGGAGACCCAAACACTTCTAAAAATACCTTAACCACGCTAAAAATCGCACGCCATTTCTACAAGGACTATTATACCAAAATTGATAACAAATATTTTCCCAGAAAGGATAAGATATTTAAAAACTCAAATGATAAAGGTATAATGAAAGGGTCAAAGAATTTTATGAAGGGAATTTAGATATATATGATCACATTAAAATCACCACGCGAGATCGAAGCAATGGCAAAGTCTGGTGCGATCTTAGCGGGGATGCATGTAGGCTTGCGCGACATCATCAAACCGGGGATCTCGAGTTGGGATATTGAAGAATTTGCTAGAAAGTATTTTAAAGAACATGATGCAGTTGCTGCTCAGATCGGATTTGAAGGGTATGAATATGCAACTTGTGTCAGTGTCAATGATGAGATCTGTCATGGCTTCCCACGTAAGAACTTGATCTTAAAAGAAGGCGATCTGGTCAAAGTCGATACAGTAGTGGACTATCATGGAGCGTTTAGTGATTCTTGCTGGAGTTATGTAGTGGGCAAAGCAACACCAGAAGTTGAACGCTTGATGGAAGTGACAAAAAAAGCGATGTATCTTGGGATCGACCAAGCAAAAGTCGGTAACCGGATCGGCGATATCGGGGCTGCGATCCAAAAATACGTTGAGGAAGAAAATGGTTATGGCGACGTTCGTGAATTCATCGGTCACGGGATCGGGCCAACAATGCATGAAAGCCCAAATGTACCGCATTATGGTGAAGCAGGTAAGGGCGTTAGATTGCGTGAAGGGATGACGATCACGATCGAACCGATGGTCAATATCGGTGACTGGCGGGCTGATATGAGTGATCCAGATGGTTGGGTCGCTCGGACTGCTGATGGTAGTTTGTCTTGCCAATATGAGCATACGATCGTGATCACTAAGGATGGTCCTAAGATCTTGACCTCACAAGATCCAGATATTGATGCAAAATATCTCTACCGTCCATAGTGGGCTGTTAAAAGAGATAGTAGAGTGAGGCGTAATTTTTCGAATTGTGTTATAGCTTGTAAATCTGGGTAACACTGGTATAATTAAATTTGGAATGCTCAAGCGTTACCATTGTGACTATAGTGGGACGTAGAAAATTTTAAAGAGGTATTATTAAATGAAAGTAAGAAAAGCAGTTATTCCTGCCGCTGGTTTAGGGACACGATTTTTGCCTGCAACTAAGGCTTTGGCTAAAGAAATGCTGCCAATCATCGATAAACCAACGATCCAATATATCGTTGAAGAAGCTAAAAAATCTGGGATCGAAGATATCTTGGTCGTGACCGGTAAAGGTAAACGTCCGATCGAAGACCACTTCGATTCAGTTCCTGAATTGGAACAAAACTTAAAGGAAAAGGGTAAGACTGAGTTGTTACGTCTAGTCGAACAAACGACTGATATCAGCTTGTACTTTATCCGCCAATCACATCCACGTGGCTTGGGTGATGCAGTTTTAATGGCCAAAGACTTTGTGGGCAATGAGCCATTTGTGGTCATGCTCGGTGATGATATCATGGAAGACAAAGTGCCATTGACAAAACAATTGATGAATCGCTACGATGAAACACATGCTTCAACTTTAGCTGTCATGAAAGTGCCACACGAAGAAGTCAACAAGTATGGTGTCATCGATCCAACTTCGGAAACCAAACCTGGCTTATACGATGTTAAACAATTCGTTGAAAAACCAGATGTTGATAAGGCTCCATCTGATTTGGCGATCATTGGGCGTTACTTATTGACCCCAGAGATCTTTACGATGCTTGAAACTCAAGAACCAGGCGCTGGTAACGAGATCCAATTGACAGATGCGATCGATCGCTTGAACAAGATCCAACGCGTATTTGCACACGAGTTCAAGGGTCAACGTTACGATGTTGGTTACAAGTTTGGCTATCTTAAGACTTCGATCCAATTTGGTTTGCGCCACCCAGAAGTACAAGCTGAATTGAAAGAATATATCAAAGAATTAGGCAAGACACTTAAATAGTCGAAAAAAGCTGGGGCTGATCCCAGCTTTTTTAATTTCAGCTAGGGGGAGGAATTTTAGATGACACGTAAACATCATCACGACAAACGCAGTCGACGTGGTTTAGCGTTAGTATTGAAAATAGGGCGGCTGCGCTAGTTGTATTATTAGTATGTGTTATTGCATGGAAAAATGAGACGGTCCATAGTAGATTAGTTAGTGCTTTTGGTGATAATGAAAAGTTGCAAAAAGCAGAATATGACAAGCAACGAGCACTGGCGGCTAAAAAATATGGTTCTTCGACAAAAGAAGAAGCAAAAGTAGTGGATAAAGAGTCTGTTAAAGCAGATCCAAGCCAAAGCTCAACTGTGAAAAAAGCTAGTGAAAGTGAGCGTTCAAGTTCTAATTCTAATTATGGTACGTATACTGTCCAGTCAGGGGACTATCTCTCAACGATCGCAGCTAAGTACAATACAACGGTCCAAGAACTAATAGAGTTGAACGATCTTGAAAGTTCACGGGTAGCTGCGGGCGTGACGCTTAAAGTTCCAATGCAAGAACAACAGACGTCAACGCGTAGTGCTGCAACAGAGTAAATGAGGATATAATGGAATTTAAGACAGTCAAACAAGAGTTGGATGCTTTCTACAAAATTGCGAGTAAAAATTTTAAACGCGCTAATATCAGTAATACTGCGATCGTGATCGCGTATTATACCTTAGTTGCGATCTTTCCGATGGTCATTTTTATCGGAAATATTTTGCCATTATTGCATATCAAAGCAAGTGAGATCTTACCCTATTTAGAAATGGCAGTTCCGAAGGCGGTCTATACTACGCTGGAACCCTTATTAGAAACTTTTTTGAGCAATGGTTCTTCAGGTGGGGTCGCTTCAGTCAGTGGGGTCATCTCCGTTTGGGCGGCTAGTCGAGGGATAAATGCCTTAAAGAAAGCTTTCAATGAAGCATTTGGAGTCGGAAATGATCAGGGGATCTTTACCCAGCGGATCTTATCATTTTTGATCACGATCTTTATCGGAGCGCTGTTGGTGATCGCCTTTATCGTATACAGTTTTGGGCAATTAGTTTTAGAATATCTCATCCCGATCTTTGGGTTGCCCTTGGATTGGTTGACGACTTTTACTCAATTGAAATGGCCAACGACACTTTTAGGGATCTTTTTGATCATGTGTTTATTGTACCTGTTAGTCCCAAATGCGAAAGTCCATTTACGCTATCTTTGGGTCGGAGCTTTATTTTCGACGCTAGGATGGATGCTCTTGACCCAAGGCTTTAGTATCTATGTACGTTATTTTGCGCGGTCGGTCTTGAGTTATGGAACGATCGGGACCTTTATCGTATTGCTGTTTTGGATGAATTACAGTGCTTTAGTGATCATGGTCGGAGCAGTTATCAATGCTACTTTGGAAGAGCGCAAATACGGTACGATCCGGTCTAAACGGACCTTAGATCACTTCAATGATAGTTCAGTCAAGCGTTTCTTTAATTGGAAACGTGGCTCTAAATAAATTAAATGCCAGCCGTTTTAGCAGCTGGCATTTAATTTATTCTGCGGTCAGTTCAGCTAGATAGCCTTCGATCTCACTCAAGGAAAAGCCTTTACGATAAAGGGCTTGTTTTAATTTAAATGAACGTTCTAGTTCGGGATAACGTTGATAACGCCGTAAAAGTTTAGCGCCTTGTTCACGTAGAGCCTCAAGTTGAAGCGTATCATCTTTTTCAAGGGCTAATTCTTCGAGCACCAAACTAATGGTCTCACTGCTAAACCCTTTAGTTGCAAGGTGTTGATAGAGTTTATTTTTTAAAGTTTGAAAGGCCAGTTTTTTATTTTTAGCGACAAATTTTTCAGCTAGCTTAAATGCAGTCTGGACTTGCTGCTCGAGACTAAATTCGGTGAGAGCCTCATTGATAAATTCTTCAGCTACCCCTTTTTGTTTAAGCTTTTGTGAGATCACAAACGGTCCTTTATCCGTTGTCTTAGCCGCTGTGCGGACGTAACTTTTAGAATAGGTCAAGTCATCTAAGAGATTTAGTTCGACTAACTTGGAAATGATCTGATCTTGGTCATTTTCAGGGACCTCAAGTTTAGTTAAATAGGTCTGGATCTCTTTTTTGGTACGCAATTGATAGCTGAGATGATCTAAAGCTTTATTGTAGGCCTTAGAGAGCAAGTCGGCTTGTTGTAAGCGCTCGATCATTTCTTCATCAAGTTCGAGGCCCTTAGCGAGACGATATTTGATCAAAACATCTTCGCTGACGGGAAAAGCGTATTTACCGTCTAAATAGATGTTGAAACGTCCGGCTTTCTTTTGTGTTACAATCGCAGTGATTTTTTTAGCCATCAATTTTCCTCTTTTCTAATGATGTTACTACTATCTTAGCTTAATGTGTTATAATTTCAAAGATAAAAAATGGAAGGAATTTTAGTGTGAAACGAGTAAAGCCCAAAATGGCCTCTGGGGTCAGATTGAAAAAAGACCAAAAAATTGTTGTGACGATCAAGCGTTTAGGCATAAATGGTGAGGGGATCGGATATTATAAGCGAAAGATCGTCTTTATTCCTAAAGCTTTACCAGGAGAAGTCGTCTTAGCGAGTGTGACAGAAGCTAAAGAAAAATATGCCAAGGCGCGCTTGTTAAAGATCAAACAAAAAAGTCCAGATCGCGTCCAACCAGTGGATAAATATGATGTTGGGGGGATCGAACTTGAAAATTTAGCTTATCCATCTCAATTGGAATTTAAACGAGATGTGATCGCTCAGGCTTTAGCTAAGTATCGGCCAGCTGGTTATAAAGAATATGAGCTTCGGCCGACTTTAGGAATGGCTGATCCTTATCACTACCGCAATAAAGCTCAATTTCAGGTGCGTAAAAATAAAGCGGGGCAAGTCATTGCTGGCTTATATAAAGAAAATAGCCATATTTTAGTTGACCTACCGACTTTTGCGACGCAACGTGAATTGACGATGAAAGTGATAAATACTGTTCGAAAGCTACTAGAGAAATGGCAAGTCCCGATCTACGATGAACGCAAGGATCAAGGGACAGTTAAAACTTTAGTCGTCCGGGAATCCTTTGCGACGGGAGAAGCGCAACTGGTTTTCATAACCCGAACAGCGCAATTGCCCCGCAAAAATGAACTGTTGGCTGAGATCAAGCAGTTATTACCAGAAGTAGTATCGGTGATGCAAAATATCAATCCGCAAAAGACCTCTTTGATCTGGGGCGAAGAAACACAATTATTGATGGGAAAAGAAAGTATCACTGAAAGATTGGGCGATGTTAGTTTTGAATTGTCAGCGCGTGCCTTTTTCCAAATGAATCCCCTCCAAACTAAGGTCTTATACGATGAAGTCAAAGAAGCTTTAGAATTATCACCAAATGAGACTTTGGTCGATGCTTATTGTGGTGTAGGTACGATCGGATTATATGTGGGTAAGGATGCTAAAGAGGTCCGAGGAATGGACATTGTGCCCGAAGCCGTGGCCGATGCGCAACTAAATGCCAAAAAAGCTGGGCGTCAAGCTGTTTATACGACCGGTAAAGCCGAGAACGTCATTCCAAAATGGATCAAAGAAGGATTTAGCTTTGATGCTTTAGTCGTCGATCCCCCACGAACCGGTCTAGATGACGCTTTGATCAAGGCGATCTTAAAATATCGTCCAGCTAAGTTTGTCTATGTTTCATGTAATCCTTCGACTTTAGCGCGTGATCTAGTGGCGTTGACCCAAGCTTATCGTGTTGAATATATTCGCTCGGTCGATATGTTTCCACAAACAGCGCGGGCTGAAGCAGTCGTTAAATTAGTTAAACGCGCCTAGTAAAAAATAGTGCTCGAAGAATTTTGGTCCCAGTTATATTGTCATAGGCATTTTCTGCAATCTTTGGTATAATTGAAATGATATTGGTGTAACTACACCCTTGTTTATAGAAAGCAGGAAGTTATATGCGTCATTCAAATGGGCCAAAGGAAGGCGAGTTTATTACGATCAAGAGTTATAAACACGATGGCAGCCTACATCGGACATGGCGCGATACGATGGTACTCAAGACAAGTGAAAATGCTTTGATCGGATGTAATGATCACACTTTAGTTACAGAAGCTGATGGAAGGCGTTGGGTCACCCGTGAACCAGCTCTGGTTTATTTCCATAAGCACTACTGGTTTAACATTGTGGCGATGATTCGTGATAACGGGGTTTCCTACTACTGCAATCTAGCCTCACCGATGGTTTTAGATAAGGAAGCTCTCAAATATATAGATTACGATCTGGATGTAAAAGTATTTCCTAATGGTGAAAAACGGTTACTCGATGTAGACGAGTATGCTGAACACAGTGCTAGATGGAAATATCCGGCTAAAACAGATCTGATATTAAAGCACAATGTTAAAACTCTAGTCGATTGGATCGAACACGGCAAGGGACCGTTCTCAAAAGAATATGTCGAGATTTGGTATAATCGCTATTTAGAATTGTCGCGCCGGCAGTAATTGCCTGTTTATAACCATTTGGGGCTGTGATAGAAGTCGCAGTCCCTTTTTTTATATCCAAAGGTGGGGAGACCAAAAGAAACAGAAAGGAAAAATTATGTTTAATAAAAAAAGACGTTATCGTTTGATGTATTGGTCACTTGAGTTGTTATTGGTCGCATTGTTGATCTTTGTTTGTACCCAGATAGGTTTTATCTTTCAACCGATCGGGATCTTCATTTCAACGATCTTTGCGCCGGTATTGATCGCCGGGTTCTTATTTTATGCGCTGAACCCTTTGGTCAATTTACTTACTAAAGTCCAGTATAAAAAGTTTAAGATCGGGCGCACTTGGGCAGTGACGATCGTCTTTCTCTTGTTCTTTGCCTTGATCGGCTTGACAGTTGCGTATTTAGTTCCTAAATTAACGACACAGGTCGAACAATTAGTCGCACGGACACCTAAGTATTTAAGTGAGCTTCAAGCATACTTAACTGAATTAGCGCGTAATTCTAAACGCCCAGATTGGGCCGACAATATCGATCTGACCGAATATATCAATAATATCAAAGATTCACTCAATGGTATCTTGAAGAACTTTATGGGTTCATTGACCTCGAGTTTGGGTTCAATGATCGGCGCGGTGACAAGTATCACAATGACGATCGTAACGGTTCCGTTTGTGCTCTTTTACATGTTGAAAGACGGACCGAAACTTTTGCCAAATATCAAACGCATGTTACCAGCTAAACAAGCTGATGTTATCGGGGATCTCTTGGTAAAAATGAGTGATACGATCGCTAAATATATTTCGGGTCAAGTGATCGAGTGTTTGTTTGTCGGAACATTTTCAGCGATCGGCTATGGCTTGGTCGGGATCCCATATGCACTTTTGATCGGCATGTTTGCGGGGATCACGAATATCATTCCGTATCTTGGACCGTATATCGGACTGGTGCCAGCGATCTTTATCGCACTTTCAATGTCATTTAAAGAAGTTATCTTAGTGATCGTTGTCTGTGTGGTCGTCCAACAGATCGACGGTAATCTCGTTTATCCAAACGTGATCGGTAAGTCGTTAGATATCCATCCGTTGACGATCATCATGATCTTATTAGCAGCTGGAAATATTGCTGGTCTATTAGGTATGATCTTGGCGATCCCACTTTATGCGGTCTCAAAGGTCGTTGTGACGTATGTTTATGACATTATCAAACTCCAAAACAGCGACACAGATGCCTAAGTGTCTAAGTTGCCAGGGACCACGATTTGTGGTATTTTGAAATTGTATTGAAAATATCTTATAAGTAGGGATGTATATTTTATGACAAAAAAAATAGCAGTATTAGGTGCCGGTTCGTGGGGTAGTACTCTTGCGAGCGTTTTAATTGAAAATGGACATGATGTCACACTTTACACAAACGTTGTCGAACAGGCGACAGAGCTTAATGAAAAGCATACAAATGAACAATATATGCCTGGCTTTAAGTATTCAGAAAAACTACGGGCAACGACAGACTTGGAAGAAGCTTTAACTGATACCGATGCAATTTTATTTGTTGTACCAACTAAAGTAACACGCTTGGTGGCTAAACAAGTCAAAGAAGTTTTAGCTAAGTTAAAACAACGTCCAATGGTGATCCATGCCAGCAAGGGGTTAGAGATCGGTACGCATAAACGGATCTCTGAGATCATCCACGAAGAATTGACGGATCGTTATTGCTCAAGCATCGTTGTCTTGTCTGGTCCAAGTCATGCCGAAGAAGTTGCGCGACATGATATCACCTTGATCACAGCTGCTAGTGAAGAAGAAAAAGCAGCTGAGCAAGTCCAAGACATGTTTACTAATAACTACTTACGGATCTATACCAATAACGATGTAGTCGGTGTTGAAACTGGGGCCGCCTTCAAGAACGTCATCGCGATCGGGGCTGGTATCTTACATGGCCTAGGCTATGGGGATGATGCTAAAGCGGCCTTGATGACACGCGGGTTAGCCGAAGTTGCCCGTTTAGGCATGGCTTATGGAGCAAGTCCATTGACATTTATGGGTCTTTCTGGTGTTGGTGACTTGATCGTGACATGTACCTCAGTGCACTCTAGAAACTGGCGCTGTGGTGATCAACTTGGTCAAGGCAAGCCGCTTGATGAAGTTATTGAAGACATGGGCATGGTCATTGAAGGGATCAATACTGCGAAGGCAGCCTATGATCTTTCACGTGAAGAGCATATTGAAATGCCGATCACAGAAGCCATCTACAACGTTTTGTATAATAAAGCTGATATCAAAGAAGAGATCGGGAGTTTGATGACTCGCGATAGTAAATCTGAAGTTATCGGAAAACGAAAATAAACAGGAAAAGATCCGCCCCGATGTTTGGGGCGGATCTTTTAGTATAGCTTAGTTATTCTTCATCGACTTCTTTGGGTAAGATCTTGGCGGTCGTTTTGAAGATGAACCATTTACTAAAGAAGTAATTCAAAATACCACAGATGAGTTGATCGAGTATTTTGGCCAGATCTTTATAGAGCGCTAAGAGTTGCACACCGGTAAACATCAGCCCAAGATCCAAGATAAACGAGAAGAGCCGAACATTACAAAATGAAACAAATTCTTGGAGCGTCTGTTTCAAGGTCGTATTTTTAGAAGCAAAGACCCAATGTTTATTAGTTACGAAGGTAAAAATGATCGCAACGATATAAGCAAGACAATTAGCGAGTAAGTAGTTGAAACCAAGATCTTTTTCCAAGATATGGAATAAGATAACATTGATAGCACTAGCTAAAGTCCCAAAGAAGGTATAAGAAAAGAAGTTTTGATATTTACGATAGAGTTTTTTCAAGTTGGCAAAGCTGCTATATAGGATCTGGTCAAATATAGCTTTTCCTTTCCTAATTTTGTTTACTACCGTCTCCATTAGTCTAGGGTCAGAGTTGCGTAAAATAGCAACTAACCTTAATATTATAGTGGAAACACATATTTTAGTGCAAATTTTGTATTCGCTCAGCTTTCTAGTTGACGCTAGGAAAGCAATTTTGTACTATTGAAACTAGCTTAATTTGATAAGGTAATTGGTGAGAGAGTATGGCAAAAATAGAAATCAAATATATTACTAAGAGCGTGCCGTTGCTCTTAGATAAAAAAGAAAAACACGATGTAAAAAACTTTTGGGAATTACGTGGGATCGACCTAGCTGTAAATGATGGTGAAGCGGTCGGTGTGATCGGTGATAACGGCTCGGGCAAGGTGGCTTTGATGAAGATCTTGGGCCAAAAAGATAAACAAACAACGGGTTTTATCACGACTAAGGCCAAAAGATCCTATGCTTCTTGTACGAGTTTAGACCCCGAAAAGACGGGGCTTGAAAATATTCGTCAAGCGATCGCTCAGGCTGACATTGATGAATTTAAGGGTAACCATTATACTAACGGGATCATCAACTTTTCTGAGATCGGTGAATTATTGTATCGTCCAGTCAAAGAATATTCGACGGGGATGTATGCTCGGTTAGCTTTGAGTATCGTATTATTCATTGATCCAGAATTAGTAATTTTAGATGAAGTTTTATCCCCAGTCGACCGGAACTTCTACTTTAAAGCCGTGCAAAAGATCCAACAATTAAAGGATACCGGTGTTACATTTATCGTTTCTGAAGTGCGTCCAGTTATCATCGAGACGCTTTGTGAACGTGCGGCACTTTTACAATTTGGTGTCTTACAAGATTTTGGGGCAACAACAGAAGTGGTCAGACAGTATGAATATGCTTGTGAATGGATCGCTAATTTGACCTTACCTGAAAAAAATGACTACTTAGCAGAAAAACAGGCAGAACAGGTCAACTTTGACATCAATAAGGTTTATGAAGTGTTCAAGAGTGAACAATTCAAGCATGGTTATACGCGCAAAGATGAGCCTCGGATGCGTAAGGAATTTTTTGTTGAACGCGGTAACGACCCTGTACAACGCGAAAAAGCCACGCAGACAGATAAACCAGCTAAACGTGTCAATTCTAAAGTGATCCTTGCTTTATTAGCGTTAGTAGTGCTCGTCTTTGGTGGCGTTTTTTGGTACCAAAAGACCCAAGCTTCTAATGCAACGAAAGCTAAGGGAAATTCAGCAAGTATCGCTAAAGTAAGTTCACAAAAAAAGGCTGCTTCTTTAAGTGAAAGCAAAACTAAAGCGTTAAGTGCTAAAGAAGCTAGCCAAAAAGCAGCGAGTGAGAGTGCTCAAAAAGCGGCAGAAGAGAGTCAACGTAAACAAGCTGCAGCCAGCTCAGAAAGTGCAGCTAAGGCAAGTAGTGAGAGCGCAGCTAAAGCAAGCAGCGAAAGTGCCGCTAGCTTATCTTCAGCCCAAGCCGATGCGCAAACGATCAATGTGGCTGATGGTGATACGCTCGAGTCTTTAGCTGCAAAATATGCAACTACAGTCGAAAAAATTCAAGAATTGAATAATTTAGGTTCAAGTGTTGATCTAACAGCTGGTGAAACACTTTATGTACCGAAATAAAATTAATTAAGAAAAGGTGATTTATGTATGGGATCAGATCCTGGACAGCCCCTGTTATGGGGAATGATCGCATTGATCGCGGTCGTTGTATTTAGCTTAAATATAATTGGGGAGCAGGCATTGCGTCAGAGCACCGATGCCCAAAAAGATAGCCTAAATTATCGGGCTAACAGCTGGATCGCAGCCTATTTAAGCAAGATCGCATTTGGCTTCTTAGCTATGGCTAGTATAACGCAGATCGTCAGAGGTACTTGGGGGCTCGTAGCCTTGATTGTCTTAGTTTTGGGCTTGATCGGGCTAGAATTTGGCCTGGCTAGCAAAGTGACAGTCGAAAATAGTGGCTTATTGTGCCAAAAGTTAGGGTGGTTACTCAAACTTGAAAATGTGATCTTATGGCCACTTACTAAGATAGTTGCATTAGTTCAGCAAAGAGGTCAGATCAACGAGCCAACAGAGATGTCTTTTGAAACGATCGTAGAAAATATTCAACGGCAGCGTGAAGAAAGTGAATTGGATACGACTGATTTTGAGATGATAAATGGTGTCTTATCTTTACACGACAAAACGGCACGGGAAGTTATGGTACCACGGATCGATGCGTTCATGATCGATATCACAAATGATAATGATCGGAATATCGACAGTATTTTAGAAATGGACTATTCGCGGATCCCAGTCTATCATGAAGATAAAGACAATATCGTTGGGATCGTGCATATCAAAAACGTGTTAAAGCGGGCGCGGCGTTATGGCTTTGAGCGGCTGACGATCCGACAGGTGATGCATCCAGCGTTCTTTGTACCAGAAACAATGCCAGTCGATGAGTTGCTCTTGCAGATGCAAAAAACACAAAACCAAATGGCCATCCTATTAGATGAATATGGTGGGGTCGTAGGTTTGACGACTTTAGAAGATATTTTAGAAGAGATAGTCGGTGAGATCGAAGATGAATCCGATGAACCCGATAAATTGATCGAGCAAGTGGCTGAAAATGAATTTATCGTCCAAGGGAAAACGACTTTGACAGAATTCAATGATGAATTTGGGACGAAGCTTGAAATGGATGATATCGATACCGTTGCGGGTTATATTATCGCTAAAACAGGGAAGATCCCGGATGACGATGAAGTCTTGACGGTCACCGAAGATGATGGTTTAGTGTTGAAAACAGTTGAGATCGTTGATGATGCTCGGATCACGCAAGTTTTAGCAGTGATCCCACCTGAGCTTTCAGGTTGGCGTAAGTTTAGAGCGTTGAATCCAAAAGAAGATCAAAAAAATTGATTATATAGTAAAGGTCGGTTTTAACTAAGTGTTGAAACCGACCTTTTTTTAAAGTAAGATAATATGTGACATTTAGAGAAGTTAGCCAAAAGCTGATATAGAATTTAATTGTGAGGTAAATATGAAAACAGATGAACTAAAACAAGCCGTTGAAAAAAGACGGACATTTGCGATCATTTCTCACCCTGACGCGGGTAAGACAACGATCACAGAACAATTACTTTTATTTGGGGGCGTCGTTCGCCAAGCTGGGACAGTTAAAGCTAAAAAGAGTGGTAATTTTGCTAAGTCTGACTGGATGGAGATCGAAAAGAAACGTGGGATCTCAGTTACGAGTTCGGTCATGCAATTCGATTATGCAGGCAAACGCGTTAATATCCTTGATACCCCTGGGCACGAGGACTTTTCCGAAGACACGTATCGAACATTGATGGCGGTCGATTCAGCCGTGATGGTGATCGACTCGGCTAAAGGGATCGAGCCCCAAACTAAGAAACTTTTCCAAATTTGTAAAATGCGGGGGATCCCGATCTTTACATTTATCAACAAATTAGACCGTGATGGCCGGGAACCTTTAGAATTGACTGCCGAACTTGAAGAAGTTTTAGGGATCGATGCCTATGCGATGAATTGGCCGATCGGGATGGGTAAAGGTCTTAAGGGGATCTATGATATCTATAACGATCGGATCGAACTTTACCGCTCAGAAACCGATGGACAAAAATTCCTTGAACTCGATGAAAATGGCGAGATCAAAGGTGATGATCCGTTAAAAGAAGATAGTATCTACCAACAAGTTTTAGAAGAAGTTGAATTGGTCAAGGATGCCGGCAATGAATTCGACGAAGAAAAGATCGCAAATGGTCAATTGACACCAGTCTTCTTTGGTTCGGCTTTGACGAATTTTGGGGTCAAAACATTTTTAGATGCATATCTTCAATTCGCGCCTGCACCAGCTGCGCATAAGACCCAAGCTGGCGGTGAGATCGAACCAGCTGATCCGACCTTCTCGGGCTTTATTTTTAAGATCCAAGCTAATATGAACCCTAACCACCGTGACCGGATCGCCTTTGTCCGGATCTGTTCGGGTGAATTTGACCGCGGAATGGATGTTTTCTTGAACCGAACAGGCAAAAAGATCCGTCTCTCTAATTCGACTCAATTCATGGCTGATACACGTGAAACAGTTGAAACTGCTGTAGCCGGAGATATCATTGGGTTGTATGACACGGGGAATTTCCAGATAGGGGATACGATCTATACGGGTAAAAAGACGATCGAATTTGAAAAATTACCACAATTTACGCCAGAATTATTCGCACGTGTGACAGCCAAGAACGTGATGAAGCAAAAGTCATTCCATAAAGGGATCCAACAATTGGTGCAAGAAGGGGCAGTTCAGCTCTATCAAAGTTATAGCACCGGTGATTATATTTTAGGTGCGGTCGGTCAATTGCAGTTTGAAGTTTTCCAATTTAGAATGGCAAATGAATACAATTCTGAAGTCGTTATGACACCAATGGGTAATAAGATCGCCCGTTGGATCGACCCAGAACAATTAGATGAAAAGATGTCGAGTTCAAGAAACTTGCTCGTTAAAGATCGTCAAGGTGCGCCCCTATTTCTTTTTGAAAATGAATTTTCCGAAAGATGGTTCAAAGATAAGTATCCTGATGTAAAATTAACGGCAAAACTATGATCTCACATAGATAAGCGCTAATTAAATAATAAAAGCTCAGAACTGATAGTTGAGATCTACATCTCAACTGTCAGTTCTGAGCTTTTTAGTATAGTTATTTTACGGATCCAAGTTTAGATATTCACGGATCGTCCACCCAAGACCATTGACTTCAAACCAAAGCATTCCATCCACTCTGATCCGGCCTGTCAAGGTTACGATCTGGCCATTTCTGATCAACCCGACTTTTTGGCCGAATGGTTTATCGTATAGGACGAGTTCACCATCTGGGATAAAGTCGATCATCGCATTATGGCGCAGATCGATCGAGCGTGGGAGATCAATATCAAGGGTATCACGGTCGCTGATCACAGCTGGCTTTTTATCCAACATTGTCATCAATTCGGCATCATATTTGATCCAAATACTGCCGCCTAAGCAATACCAACGTTGATCGTTATCGGTAATGATCGTTTCAAAAGTTTGCCAAATGGTATCTTTAGCTAAGATCACATCGGTCACTTGCCCATCAGGAGCATCTAAGCAAGGTAGGGACTGCTTGAATTTTAGATAATGCGGGGTATAATCAACATCTTTCCAACTGTCCCGGCGATAGAAATAGGTAACAGCCTGTTGATCATAAGTAAAGGCCCCATGTGTCAAACCGCGAGCCCGTAAGAGAGTGTAGTTGCGGATCGCAGGTGATGAAAGGGAAAACTCATCACCGACTTTTCCCTTAACAAAAGTTGGCTTTTGCAAGAACCGGCGATCATCGATATCTTGGCAAAAGATCCAAATGTTACCAGCATCTTTTTTACGATAGGTAAAGGTGATCGCAGCGTAAGGCAAGACAAAATCACTCGTAAAACCATCAACACGGATCAAATTGTAGCCTTCAAAATCTTTGAATCTAAATTTGATCGGTTCGTGGCGCTTACCCGAGATGATCTGCGGTGAAGCTAAGAATGTCTTATCTTCATCTTGGAAGATCAAGATAACAGTTGAATCCTGTGTAGTGGCTTTTTTCTTGATCTCATTTTTAGTTGTGACCGCTTGTTTTTGGTCTAATACGATCTCTGCTTCTTTTTTTAGTGGTGGCGCCGGGGCGATAGGTTGCTGAGCTGGCGCAGTTTTTTCGATCTCGATCTCTGGTCGTTCCTCGAGCAATGCTTCTTTGACCGGAGCTATTTCGATCTTAGAACGCTTAGCAAAGCGTGACCGGTGTTTTTCATTATTTGGATGTTTTGTCTTTTTTTGTCTTTTCGGTGCCAACTTGAACTCGCCTCCCTCGTATCAGTATCACGTCAATTATAACGTATCTCTAAAATGATTGCACAAAATTATTACTAGGTAATCTAAATTTTTTTAGTACTTAATAATAAAAAACCCCGTAAGGTAGCTTACGAGGTTTCTAGGTCTTAGTTCTCCAAATTTATTTCCACTAAGTTTCCTTGAGTAGTAACAGTCGCAGCGTCGGCACGGTCTTTTAAAAGCTTAGTTTTGACAAATTCAATTTCTTTAGGGGTGATCCGGCGAATTTTATTTGAGATCACGATCTCAGAAAAAGCATGTTTTTTCTTATAGACGACTTTTGAATTCCCTAAGGTATATACTTTGATGAAATGAACTGGTGATTTAACTAATTCATGTTGGATCATGCGTGAGTAGCTGTTGGTAACATCGATCAGTTGCATGTTGATTTCCCCCTTTGCTAAATATAGTAAAATTTTTGAAGTAAAATGTATGCTTCAAATTACCAATTCTATATATCTATTATAAACTATCTGACAAAAATGTTGAAAATAAAAAACTGGGAAGTTGGTAAAAAAACTCCCAGTTTGTTGAATTATTCAGTGACGTTTGCTTCGCTGATCACGATCGTATCGTCGGTCAGGTCGGCGTAAAAGTCTTTAACTTGGGGATGGTCAAGGTAAAAGTCGGTCACTTTGTCTTCGATCTGGTCTTGGATCGTACGGCGTAATGGACGCGCACCCATCTTAGGATCATAGCCCAATTCGACTAATTTCTGGCGAGCTTTGGTCGAAACTTTAAGTGACATTCCATTTTCTTGGAGCGTTTGGTCGACTTTTTCGAGCATCAACTCAACGATCTGGTCAAGATTTTCTTTAGTCAAAGCATTGAACTCGATAATATCATCAAAACGGTTCAAGAATTCTGGTTTAAAGTATTTAGTCAATTTATCGACCACAGAGTTAGGTGTGCTTTCCGTCGTGCCAAAGCCAACGTTGACGATCGGATCACCTGAACCAGCGTTACTTGTCATGATGATGATCGTATCTTTAAAGCTGACAGTCTTACCTTGTGAATCAGTCAAGCGACCATCATCTAAGATCTGTAAGAACATATGCATGACATCGGGATGAGCTTTTTCGATCTCATCTAATAAGATCAAGCTATATGGATGGCGCCGAACTTGTTCGGTCAATTGACCAGCTTCTTCATAACCAACGTAACCTGGAGGCGAACCGATCAATTTGGAGACGGAGAATTTTTCCATATATTCGCTCATGTCAAAGCGGATCATTGCTTCGGTCGTCCCGAATAATTCTAAAGCCAGTTGTTTAGCTGCTTCCGTTTTACCGACCCCTGTAGGACCGACAAACAGAAATGAACCGATCGGCCGGCCTGATTTATTAAAGCCGATCCGATTACGTCTGATCGAGCGGGCAACTTTATCAACGGCGCGGTCTTGGCCGATAACATTTTGCTTAAGTGTTTGCGCTAAGGTTTGTAATTGCGCTTGCTCTTTTTGTTTGAGTTCGCCGACAGGGATGGAGGTCATTTCTTCGACGATCTTTTCCATGTCTTGGGCGGTAACTTCGCTTTTAGCTTGGGGTTTAGCCGTTAAGTGTTCTTCTAGTTTAGCGACTTGATCGCGGTAAAATGCTGCTTTTTCGTAATCTTCTTGGTCTAAAGCAGCTTTTTTGTTTGCCTGAGCTTGGGTTATCTTAGCTTTGACTTCGCTTGGATCAAAGGCTTGCAAGGCTAGATTTTTACGCGAGCCGGCTTCATCTAAGAGGTCGATCGCTTTATCCGGCAAATAGCGGTCCTGAATGTAACGTGTCGAAAGCTGGATCGCACTTTCAAGAGCTTCATCAGTATAAGCAACTTGATGATAGCTTTCATATTTAGCGCGCAGGCCGTGTAAGATCGCTAAAGCTTCTTCTTTAGATGGTTCTTCGACTTGAACGGGTTGTAGACGCCGCGCTAAGGCAGCATCTTTTTCGATCGTCCGAAATTCGTTTAAAGTAGTAGCCCCGACGAGTTGAAATTCACCTCGAGCTAGAGCTGGTTTTAAGACGTTACCAGCATCCATGCCACCCTCAGCGTTCCCAGCGCCAACGATCTCATGGATTTCGTCGATAAAGAGGATGATATCTTGTTTTTGTTTCAATTCATCCATTAATTCTTGCATGCGTTGTTCAAATTGACCGCGGATCCCGGTCCCTTGGACTAAGGAAACAACGTCTAGGCGGATGACTTTTTTATTCAATAGTTTTTGTGGAACATCGCCGTCAACGATCTTTTGGGCAAGCCCTTCGACCACTGCAGTTTTACCAACGCCGGCTTCACCAGTAAGAACAGGATTGTTTTTAGTGCGACGATTCAAGATCTCAGTTACACGTTTTATCTCGCGGTCACGCCCAATGACGGGGTCAATCTGGCCCGCTTTAGCTTGGGCAGTGAGATCGAGCCCATATTTATCTAAAATGCTACCGTTATCCCCATTATCACCGGCTTTTGTTGGCGGTTCTTGTGCGGGTGTATGGCGCTGTTGATTTTGTTGGTTGATCTCTTTGAAGAAATCAGCGAATGGGTCACTACCAAAGGAATCTTGGAAGATACCATCTAAAGATGGAGGTAGTTGACTTTGATTTTTCAAAGCGCGATAGCAGTTAGGACAAAGATCGATCGAAGTTTGGCGACCGTTGATGTTTGTTGTTAAATGTAGCGTAGCTTGGTTTTGCTGACAATTTTGGCATAACATAGCTATTCACGACCTTTCCGGTAAAATTTAATGTCAAAATTAGTTTGACCAACTTTGACCTTTGTAGCTTTATTATACAAATTTTTATCTTAAGTGCAAGCAAAAAAATCGGTAGATGGTATAATTTAAAAATGTGCGAGAGGGGGTAGCAGGATGGAAAAAGATTATCAAGCTCTATTAGATCGCTTGCATGCAGGTGAGATCACAGAATTTGAGATCGAAACCGCTGAATTTATGGATTTTCAAAAAATTTTACTAAATTATAATTATCGGAAAAATGTAGTCGGCACAGCTAAACGTGGCGGCGGAGTTATCTATCATTATCATAAAAATGATAAATAAATTTTTTTTGACATATTATCAAAATGTTTAAGAGTGATGCCTTGTCTTGATAAATAATTCATGGTATTATCTTTTTATAGCAGGTGCAATACTTAGTGTAATCGCTAATGTAAACGAATTCTTTTGCAGCTGTAATCAATTTGTTTACTAATTGTTGCACAAATCTTATTTATATTTAAAGGAGCATGATCCACAATGGAAAAGAAAGAATTTCACGTAATCGCAGAAACAGGTATTCACGCACGCCCAGCTACACTTTTGGTGCAAGCTGCAAGTAAATTTAACTCAGATATTACTTTAGAATATCAAGGTAAATCAGTAAACTTGAAATCTATCATGGGTGTTATGTCATTAGGTGTAGGTCAAAACGCTGACGTTGTGATCTCTGCTGATGGTGCTGATGAAGCAGAAGCAATCGCTGCTATCACAGAAACAATGACAAAGGAAGGACTTGCTGAATAATGACGAAAATGTTGAAGGGTATCGCAGCTAGTGACGGAATTGCAGCCGCAAAAGCCTACATGCTCGTGCAACCTGACCTTTCATTTTCTGAAACCAGCATCTCTGATCCAGAAGCTGAGATTAAGCGTTTAGATGATGCTGTTGCAGCCTCCAAGAGTGAGCTTGAAGCTATCAAGCAAAAAGCTGCCCAAAACTTAGGTGCTGAAGAAGCTGAAGTTTTTGAAGCGCACTTGACGATCTTGGCTGACCCTGAAATGATTGGTCAAATCGAAAATCAAATCAAGAATGAAAAAGTTAATGCTGAAGCTGCGTTGAAGAGCGTGACCGACATGTTTATTTCCATGTTTGAAGGTATGACAGACAATGCTTACATGCAAGAACGTGCAGGTGATATTCGTGACGTAACTAAGCGTGTTATGAGTCATTTGTTGGGTGTAACTTTACCTAACCCAGCTTTGATCAACGAAGAAGTCGTGATCGTAGCGCATGACTTGACACCATCTGATACAGCACAGTTAGACCGCAATTTTGTTAAGGGCTTTATCACTGATATCGGTGGGCGGACATCGCACTCGGCTATCATGTCAAGAACGCTTGAGATCCCTGCAGTTGTAGGTTCTGGCTCAGCAACGACTGAGATCAAAGAAGGCGATATGGTCATTATTGATGGTATTGCTGGGGATGCAGTTGTTGATCCAACTGCCGAACAATTGGCTGAATATGAACAAAAAGCTGCTGATTTCAAAGCTCAAAAGGCTGAATGGCAACAATTAAAAGATGCTAAATCTGTTTCCAAAGACGGCAAAGAAGTTATCTTAGGGGCTAATATTGGTACACCTAAGGATGTTACAGGTGCTGTTGACAATGGGGCAGAAGCAGTTGGCTTGTTCCGTTCTGAATTCTTATACATGGATGCAAGTGAGCTTCCAACAGAAGAAGAACAATTCGAAGCTTATAAAGAAGCAGTTGAAGGCATGGACGGCAAACAAGTTGTTGTACGTACAATGGATATCGGTGGGGATAAAGATCTTCCTTACCTACCACTACCAGAAGAAGAAAACCCATTCTTGGGTTACCGTGCGATCCGTATCTCGTTAGATCGCCAAGATATCTTCCGTACTCAATTGCGTGCGTTGTTACGTGCTTCTCACTATGGACGTTTGGCTATCATGTTCCCAATGATCGCTACTGTCAAGGAATTCAAAGATGCTAAGGCGATCTTTGAAGAAGAAAAAGCTAAGTTAGTTAAAGAAGGTATCCCAGTTTCTGACGATATCGAAGTCGGAATGATGATGGAGATTCCTGCTGCTGCAATGATCGCAGACAAGTTAGCTAAGTACGCTGATTTCTTTAGTATCGGAACCAATGACTTGATCCAATACTCGATGGCAGCTGACCGTGGTAACGAACGTGTATCTTACCTTTACCAACCATATAACCCATCTATCTTGCGTTTGATCAAGAACATCATTGATGCTTCTCATAAAGAAGGCAAGTGGACTGGTATGTGTGGTGAAATGGCTGGCGATCAAGTTGCTGTGCCATTGTTGCTTGGTTTAGGCTTAGATGAATTCTCAATGAGTGCAACTTCGATCTTGAAGACACGTAGCTTGTTGAAGAAACTTGATTCAGTTAAGATGCAAGAATTAGCTCAAAAAGCAGTTGAAGATTGCGAAACAACTGAAGAAGTTGAAGCTTTAGTAGCTGAATACACGAAGTAAAATTTGATCAACTTATCTTAAAGAGAAGAGACTGGAAAGAGATTTCTGGTCTCTTTTTGTCTAAAATCAGTCGAGAAATGTTAAAATATTAAGAATGGTATTTTTTTGCTCTTCGCATCAGTGAGAGCATTGCAAAGGAATAGTTAAAACCATATAATTAAAACTGATAAAAAGTTGAGGAGGAAAGGTGCTTGTGAATATCGGCATATTTACAGATACGTATTTTCCGCAAGTCAGCGGAGTTGCGACATCGATCGATACTTTGCGTTCCCAATTAGAACAAAAAGGACATACGGTCTATATCTTTACGACTACTGATCCTGATGTCGAGAAAAATGTCTATGAGCGCAATGTATTTCGCTTTGCTAGCATTCCGTTTATTTCTTTTACCGATAGACGCATCGCTGTTAGAGGGCTGTTTCAGTCTTATCAAGTAGCTAAGGAATTAAATCTAGATATTGTTCATACGCAAACTGAATTTTCAATGGGCTTGATCGGGAAATTTGTAGCTAAAGCGCTAAAGATCCCGTGTGTTCATACTTACCATACGATGTATGAAGATTATTTGCATTACGTGGCTAAAGGGAAATTATTGAAACCATCCCATGTACGCTTGATGACTTGTTCATTTTGCGAAAAAATGAGTGGGGTCGTGGCACCAAGTGAACGGGTCTTAGAGACGTTGACTCGTTATGGTGTCAAAGAACCGATCACTGTTATTCCTACAGGGGTCGATCTGACGCGTTTTAAAGTTGCTAGTGAAAATAATGTTCGAAAACACTATGGGATAGCTGAAGATGCGCCTTTGTTATTAACGTTGAGTCGTTTGGCCTTTGAAAAAGATATCGATCGTATGGTAGCTAGTTTTCCTGCGATCAAAGCTCAAGTCCCAGGGGTCAAATTGTTGGTCGTAGGTGATGGCCCAGCTAAAGAATCATTGCAAGATCAAGTAAAAGAACTCGAATTGACCGAAGATATCATCTTTACAGGTGAAGTGGACAATACTCAAGTGAGTGAGTTTTATCATGCCGCTGATCTACTTGTTTCAACTTCGGTCTCAGAGTCGCAAGGACTAACGTATATCGAGGCGTTGGCAGCTGGGACTAAAGTGGTCTCCTCGAAAAGCCCATACACGGCTGAACTTCTAAGTGATCGGACGATCGGTGCAAATTTTGAGACTTTACAAGAATTTGTTGAGTTAGTAGTTGAATATTTGACGAAGCCAGCCAAATATCAAGATCCTAAACCGTTACAACAGAAGTTAAAAGAGATCTCAGCTGATGAGTTTGGTGAAAAGATCTTACAATTTTATGAACGCAGTAAGGAACACTATCTGGAGTTGAGTCAAACCACCTACTCAAAAGAACACAGCTAAAAGGAGTTTTCTAATGTTAAATGTTCACATGTATTCGTCGGCAACCAAGGTCAAAGGCCAAGGGGTGGGCAGTGCATATACCGAACTGATAAAGTTGCTAGAAAAATACTATCCTGAGCAGTTGGCGATCACGATCAATGAGTTTGGTCCAGCTGATATCAGTCACTATCACACGATCGACTTAAAGTTTTTCTTTTCGACTTTTTCCAAACGTCGGGGCAAAAAAGTGGGTTACGTTCACTTTTTGCCAGAAACACTGGAGGGAAGTCTCAAGTTACCGTGGATCGCACGTAAAGTATTGTATCGCTATGTGATCGCTTTTTATAAGCGGATGGATGCCCTAGTCGTTGTTAATCCGACTTTTATTCCTAAACTGGAAGCTTATGGGATCGCTCGTGAGAAGATAACTTATATTCCTAATTTTGTATCTAAAAAGGAATTTCATCCGATCGCTAGTGAGGCCAAAAAGCAGTTACGTGTGGAAAAAAAGTTGCCTACCGATAAATTTTTGATCGTCGGCGTTGGGCAGATCCAGGAAAGAAAAGGCGTCTTTGATTTTATCGAGCTGGCTAAGCGTAATCCTGAATTCGAATTCGTTTGGGTCGGAGGCTTTTCGTTTGGAATGATCACTGATGGCTATGCAGAGTTGAAAAAGGTCGTCGACGATCCACCTAAGAATTTACATTTTCCGGGGATCGTCGAACGAACTGAAATGTGTGAGTATTACAACTTGGCTGATGTTTTCTTGTTACCATCATACAATGAACTGTTCCCAATGAGTGTGCTGGAAGCATTTAGCTGTGAGACACCCGTTGTCTTACGTGAACTCGAGCTTTATGAAGGTGTGATCGCGGGTTATTATGCTGGTTGTGCTGATATCGATGAGATGGAAAAAAAGCTCAAAGAGTTAGCCAAAGATCCAGATGTATTGGCTAAATTGCGTGAGCGGGCTAAAGCAGCAGCTAAATTTTATTCAGAAGATCGCCTGGCTTTGATCTGGTTAGATTACTATAAAAAGCAAGCGGGGAAAGTGTGATGTCAAAGAAAAATAAATTAGCCCTCTTGGTAATGATATTGATCGGGGGCGGGATCTTTTTTTATTCTGTTCAAGGGATCTCCTATCATGACTTAGTTGGTGATATCACACATCTTAATTGGTGGTGGATCGCAGTAGCCGTGTTATGTATGGCGCTGTCGATTTGTTGCGAGGGCTTTGTAGTCAAAGAATTGCTGAAAAGACAGTTCCCGACTTATTCTTTTAAGGATTCGTTGCGGATCCCGTTGATCGAAGCTTTGTTTAACGGAATCACCCCGTTTGCTTCAGGCGGACAGCCAGCGCAGTTATTTGCCTTGTTGCAATCTGGGGTAGATGCTGGACGTGCGACCTCGATCTTATTGATGAAATTTGTGGTGTATCAATCGATGATCGTTTTAAATTTCATTGTTTGTTTATTTTTAGGATTTCATTTGATCGCTGATAAATTGCATGTTATGGGATTACTGTTGATCTTTGGCTTTTTGATCCATTTGGCAGTGATCTTAGGTTTGTTGTTGATAATGTATTGGTATGACTTTACTAAGAAGATAACAAATCTATGCTTGCACCCTTTTAAACGTTTTTTAGCTCCAGAACGTTATGAAAAATATGATAAGTTGATCAATGAAAAGATCGATAACTTTTATCGGGAGAGCTTACAATTGAAAGCTAACTACCGCTTGTTGTTCAAAATTAGTTTGATCACTTTGGTCCAACTATTTTTCTATTACATCATCCCGTTTTTTATCCTGTTGGCTTTACGGGTCGAACATGCTGAATTGTTGACGGTAATGACGCTTCACGTTTTGATCGTGATGGTGATCTCACTATTCCCGATCCCTGGAGGAGCTGGAGGGGCCGAATACAGTTTTTCACTGATTTTTTCGGCCTTTGTCAACAGCGGGAGCAAGCTGGTCTTGGCAATGATAATTTGGCGGATCATCACCTACTACTTAGGGATGTTTGGTGGCATGGTAGCCTTAGTGATCAAGCCAGATAAATATTCAAAACAAGATTAAAGAGAAGAATATCCTAAAATCTTCAACTTTTTTGAATTGTTTCATTATATTTGGTGTGTTAGTATATAATTTGCTAAGGTATATCAAAAGTAGGTCCATGATCTACTTAAATGAAGAGGAGATTTATATCTATGGAAAATTCACAACTTGTGGCAATTATCGAAAGACTAGATGCGATGATGAAAGCAGACACAAATGAAGTTCAATCACGTCGTTTTGAACGTGAAGGACAAGAAAGAGGATTCGTAACATACGATCCTGCAACACAAACTTTTGAATTAGAAGAATTAGCAACACATCAAAAGTTCGATTTTGATGATATCGATCTAGCAGCGATGGAGATCTACGACTTATTAAACGACTAATTTTAAAATATCTTTAAATCTTGTGGAATGACTATCTTTTTCATAGGATATTAAACTATAATTTGACGCATAGACAATTAAATACTACTTAATTATTGGAGGCAATTAGATGCGTTCAGTGCTAAAGAAAGTCCGTGATGGGCTGAATACGCGCACAGGGTTTTTTATTTTAACTCTGGTATTACTTTGGATTAAAACGTATGCTGTTTATGTTAATAAGTTCAGCTTAGGGATCAATGACAGCATGCAACGCTTCTTACTCTTGTTAAATCCGCTCCCAGCAGGTTTATTACTTTTAGGCATCGCCCTTTATTTTAGAGGTAAGAAGTCCTATTGGATCATGATGATCGTCGATTTGATCGCCTCATTATGGCTTTTTGCCAATATTTTGTACTATCGGGAGTTTTCTGATTTCCTATCGATGGGGATCATTAAGTCTTCAGGATCAGTTTCAAATAATTTATCGTTAAGTATTGGCGAGATCTTACATCTTAGTGACTTATGGGTCTTTGTAGATGTGATCATTTTGACATTACTATTGGTATTTAAGGTCATCAAAATCGATACACGACCAGTCAAGTTCCGCTATCCGATCGGAGTCACACTGTTATCATGTGTTTTGTTTGCAGCTAATCTAGGTTTAGCCGAAAAGAACCGCCCACAACTGCTGACACGTACATTTGACAATAACTATATTGTTAAATATTTAGGTATTAACTTCTATGCTGCTTATAACGCTTACCAAACGCATAAGGAAAGTGCTACAAGAGCTAGTGCAAGTAGTAGTGATATGGATCAGGTCTTGAAGTTTTTGGAAAAAAACAAAACAACAGTCAATCCAGAATACTATGGTAAAGCAAAAGGTAAGAATGTTTTTGTTTTCCATTTGGAAAGTTTCCAACAATTTATGATCAACTATAAAGTTAATGGTAAGGAAGTAACGCCAAATATCAATCAATTTTATAGCGATCAAAGCACGATCTCCTTTGATAATTTCTACCACCAAGTAGGACAAGGGAAGACTTCTGATGCTGAAACGATGTTAGAAACATCACTCTTTGGTTTACCATCAGGGTCAGTTATGACCTCTTATGGTACCAATAATACCTTCCAAGCGATGCCAGCTATTATGGACCAACAAGGCTATACAACAGCGGCATTTCACGGAGATGTTGGTAGTTTTTGGAATCGCGATAATACCTATAAGTCTTGGGGATATCAATATTTCTTTAGTGAAGACTACTACAAGAATAAGTCTAACTATAGTATCGGATATGGTTTGAAGGATAAACTGTTCTTACAACAGTCGGTTAAGTACATCGAACAGTTACCGCAACCGTTCTATGCAAAGTTGATCACGGTCACAAACCACTATCCATACGAACTTGATAAGCAAAATCAAACGATTGAAAAGACGACAACAGGTGATAGCACGGTTGACGGTTATGTTCAAACAGCCAAGTACTTAGATGATGCTTTTGGCGAATTTATCAGTTATTTGAAAAAAGCAGGTCTCTATGATAATTCGATGATCGTTGTTTATGGTGACCATTATGGCATCTCAAATAACCATAAAAAGGCGATCGCGCAATTACTTGGTAAGAAGAGCGTGGATAGTTATGATCTAGCACAGTTCCAAAAGGTTCCATTCATGATCCATGTTAATGGGATCAAGGGCGGAGTCGATCATACTTATGGCGGTGAGATCGACGTTATGCCGACCTTATTAGACCTTTTGGGGATCAAGAATACGGATACGATCCAATTAGGTAATGATTTATTGGCTAAGGATCGTAATCAAACAGTTGCCTTTAGAAATGGTGACTTTGTTTCACCTACATTTACCAAGATCGGAAGTACGATCTATAATGACAAGGGTGAAGATGTTACAGATAGTTTGACGGCCGAGCAAAAGGCACAAGTTAAAGCACAGACAGAATACGTTGATGAAGAGTTATCACTTTCCGATAAGATCATCACAGGCGATCTGTTGCGTTTCTACACACCTGCAGGCTTTAAGGCGACCGATAAGACTAAATACAACTATAAGTATTCAGAAGGCCTAAAACAGCTCAAACAGGCACAAAAGGATAAACCAACGAGTGTCTTGCAGCAAAATAATGGCAATTCAACTGAAAACCTATACGAAACAGACGCTCCTGAACTGAAATAGTTTAGGCAAAAGCGTGTAAAACAACACAAGTAGTTCCGTATAGCTAATAGGAAAAACGCTCCGATGCAAAATACGCATCGGAGCGTTTTTTTGTTGTCTGCTAAGTTGATCTTGGGTGTAAATGTTTTGGTATAAAAAAGCGATGTCACAGGCTCTTTTTTGAGAGTGTGCTATAGGAATAGTAAAGAGAGATAAGGTTATATTTTAGTATTAGGAAAAAATTTTTGAATATATTCAAAAAAATCTAAAAAAGTTATTGACGTTTCTTGATAGATGTTGGTATACTATAAAAGTTGCTGATGCAGAGCAGTTGCTTAAAAATATAATATAAAAAAGATGTTGACATCATCTTGAAAATCATGATATTAT
>NZ_AYYW01000033.1 GCF_001434535.1 Ligilactobacillus animalis KCTC 3501 = DSM 20602 | reverse complement strand
TTGCCCAACTCTACATCGACTGGCTTGCCTTGTGGTTCATTCTTTTCTGCGTCTGTGCGACCATCTGTTACCACGATCTTAACTGGTACTTCATCCTTAGATCCATCTGGGTAGGTCACTACTACTGTTGCATCTTTTGTGCCTTCAGTTGCTGTATTTACTGGATCCTTGAACTCTGTTGTTGTTCCTACTTGCAAGTCTTTCAAGTTAGCGATCGAATCATCTGAGTTTGGTGTTTCGTTTAACCCAACATTTTGTTCTTTAGCTTCTGGGGTGTACTTATTAGCATCAGTTGGATTTTCTGTCACATTGACCTTGACTGTTACTTCATCCGATGTACCATCTGGGTAAGTCACTACGATCGTACCTTCTTTTTCGCCAGCTGTTGTTGTATCCACTGGGGTCTTCCATGCAAATTTTGTGTTTTCTGGCAAGTCATTTACATTGGCAATACCTGCTTTAGCTTCTGGCGTTCCACCAACTTCCACTGTGACGTCTTGACCTTGTGGATCATTCTTTTCAGCATCGCTACGGTTGTCCGTTACCACGATCTTAACTGGTACTTCATCAGTTGAGCCATCTGGGTATGTTACTACTACCGTCGCATCTTTTGTACCTTCTGTCGTTGTATCGACTGGATTTTTGAATGCCGTTGTTGTCCCTGCTGGTAGATCACCCAAATTGCCGATCGAATCATTTGGATTTGGTGTTTCGTTTAATTCAACCTTTTGTTCTTTAGCTTCTGGGGTGTACTTATCAGCATCAGTTGGATTTTCCGTTACAGTAACTTTAACTGTCACTTCTTCACTTGAACCATCTGGATATGTTACGACAACTGTACCTTCTTTTTCGCCAGCTGTTGTTGTATCCACTGGGGTCTTCCATTCGTACTTCGTACCTTCTGGCAATTTGCTTGGATCAGCTACCGTTACTTTTGGTTGTTCTCCATCTGTTGGATAACCTGGTACTGTTACCTTAGAAGTTACATCGTCTGCTGTCGTTGGTTCACCATATGGTTTTTCAACTGGTTCTACTTGTGGTTCATACTTCTCTGCGTCAGTTGGGTTTTCTGTTACTGTCACCTTAACTGTCACTTCTTCACTTGAACCATCTGGATACGTTACGACAACTGTACCTTTTTTTTCGCCAGCTGTTGTTGTATCTACTGGAGTCTTCCATTCGTACTTCGTACCTTCTGGTAATTTATCCACATTAGCGATACCAGACTTAGTTTCTGGCTTGCCACCTACTGGTGTTGTGATGTCTTGACCTTCTGGTGTGTTCTTATCTGCGTCAGATTCTTTTACAGTTACTTTCACTGTAACTTCATCTGTTGATCCATCTGGATATGTTACCGTTACTGGTACTTCGTAATCACCTGGTGTCTTACCATCTGGCAACTTGCTTGGATCAGCTACCGTTACTTTTGGTTGTTCTCCATCTGTTGGGTAGCCTGGTACTGTTACCTTAGAAGTTACATCATCGGCTGTCGTTGGTTCACCATATGGTTTTTCAACTGGGTCTACTTGTGGTTCGTACTTATCTGCGTCAGTAGCAGCTTTTTCGTATTGTGCTACATATGTGCCAGCTGCTGTGAATGTATCTGTTGGCAAGGCTGGGCTCCAGGCATCTGCACCTGATTTTTGTACGAAACCTTCATTTGCTGTAACTGCTGGTACTGTTACTTCACTTACTGGTGTGCCTTCACGTACATCAAAGACAGTCTTAGCACCTTCTCCAAACTTACCATTTTCACCTGCTTCAAAGATTACACGCACATAACCTTCTGGCGTTGGTTGGCTTGGGTCATCTGTACGATCGATAACTTTACCTAAAACTGTTACCTTAACTACACCTTCATCTGTAGTTCCGTCTGGATATGTTACCGTCACTGGTACTTCATAATCACCTGGTTCATCGCCATTTGGTAATGTTGTTCCTTCTTTTGGTTTGATCGTTGTTCCTTCTGGAGCTTTTGTATCATTACCATCTTTATCCTTGAAGGTAACTGCGCCTGCAATGTCATCTTCTGTTGTTGCTTCACCAGCTGGTTTGGTGATCGTACCAAATTCTGCTGTATAAGCTACAGTATCTTTTTCTTTGTATTGAGCGGTAAATGTTCCAGCAGCTGTGATCGTTTCTGGAACTTCTGGGCTCCATGCTGTAAAGATATAGTCTTCTGCTGGAGTCACTTCTGGAGCAACTTTTGCTAATTCTGAGCCAGCCGTGCCTTCCTTAACGTCAAAGACTGTCTTAGCATCGGCAGCAAATTCACCGTGATCGCCCTTTTCAAAGGTTACGCGTACATAACCTGCTGGTGTTGGCTTGCTTGGATCATCAACTGGGATCACATTACCAACAACAACTGTTACAGTCGTTTCATCTGTTGTGCCATCTGAATATGTTACCGTTACTGGCACTTCGTAAACGCCTGGTGTATTACCATCTGGCAGAGTTCTACCTTCTTTAGGCACAACCGTTGTATCTTCTGGCGCTGTTGCATCGTTACCTTCACTGTCTTTGAAAGTTACCGCATTCTTGATGTCATCTTCTGTTGTAGGTTGACCAAGTTCTTTATCGATCTGACTACCATTTGCCTCAAAGAGTTCAGTTGCTGATTTAGCTACATTGACCGTTACATAAGTGTAGTCTTTTGAGCCATCTGGGTAAGTCACTTGAACTGGTGTGACATATGTGCCTTTACCTGTCAAAGCAGAACGCTTAACTGTAACTGCACCTGTCTTTTCATCAACTGTTACATCAGCTGGATCGAGCACTTTAGCATCGGCTAGTACAGTAGCTTTGATATCAGCTGGAATATCAGCATCCTTAGCTGTTGCAAAAGTTGTGCCTTCTGGCGCCGTTGTATCTTTACCTGCTGCATCAGTAAATGTTGGTGTTACAGGTTCAGTGTCTTTACCGATCGTACCTTCAACTTCTTTGTAAGCTGGTTCATATGAGTCAGCTACTGGCACGTTAGCGATAAAGGAATCTAAAGCTTGTGCATTATCTAAACTCTTGGTATTTTCACCTTGCTCAAAAATCGCAACAGTAAAGTTTGTTTGACCTGTGATATCATCTGGTACATTAAAGTCAGCCACTGTAGCTTCACCATTTACGGTTGATGTGATCGTTGTAGGATCGCCAATAGCCTTACCATCACGGAACCATTGGAACTGATATTCACGATTAGGCAGTAACCCACCAACTACTGTCGTTGCTACATCACCCTTGAATGCGATCTTATCTGTTGTATCGTAGTTAGTTACATCGATCATTGGTTGTGGTGCCAACAAAGCAAAGTTGACCGAATTAATGTTGTAAGAAGACGTAACATTTGTTAAGAAATTAGCTGGATCTTGGAACATATTTGTTGCAAAGGCATTCGTCCAAACGTTGTAATTATCGATCAATGGTGCAATATACATATAATCCTGATTGATATGACGTACGATTTGGCCTGCAGTACCGTTCCATTGCATCAAATTATTGTTCCGAACATCTTCATCACTAACTAAAGTATGCCATTGATCTTCTGAGATTTTACCCCCCTTGTCTGTTGCAGTCTTACCGTACAATCCTCTAAATGGCATGTAGTAGTAACCATTAGAATCCACAGTCGCAACTACTGTTTCAGCAATATGTGAACCTTTACCATGTTCTGCTTCATAAGCAGTAATGATTTCAGCTTGGGCAGCCTTCATATCTTCAACTGAATAACCCTTATGTTCCTTTTTACAGTTATCCAACAAGATCGTTACATCACCATTCAAATAGGATCCAACTACTCTAGTCCCCGTAGCTTTGACATCATTACTGTCATTGATCCATTGGTTAGCCAATGTTCCAGCCGCATCACCGTTATCGAACCACACATAACCACTAGCTTTACCAAAAGCACCACGATCTGGCCAGATACCATCTACATTAGGCGATTTTTCCCATTCAGCTTCTGGTTTGACCAACCAATCTTCTAATAACATCTTTTCTTGTAAGATAACTTGCGAGTTAACGATCTTATTAACACCCACTGTAAAGTCCCAAGATTCGTTCTTACGGTTCAAGCGTGTATGGAACCCATAGACTTGATCGCCTTGTTTAATGACACTATATTTATCTGGGTCTGGATTCTTGATCCATGTTCTGACCGCAAAACCTCCATCACCGGCAATCACAAATTTGTGCTCAGTACCATCACTGCTCACTTCTGGTTTAGATAGATCAATTGCAAAAGTCCCATCAGCATTAGTCGTCGTATAGTAAACTTTAGATACGTATCCCTTACCGTTTACCCATTGCAAATAAACATTTACTCCAGCGATCGGTTTGTCATTGTTTGCGTTAAAGCCATCAATAACTGAACCTTTTTCCTTGACCCATGCCTTACCAGAATAAGTTTGTTTAGCGGTTGGATCCCCAGGACTATAGATCGCATTTTTTTCCAACTCATTTTGGAGTTGATCTGATACATCTTGATCAGCTGGATTCGTAGCTGTCTCATCAGCAGCCGGTGTTGCATCAGCTGTTGTTGTAGCTACACGTCTGAAGCCAGAAGTTACGGGAGCTTCTTCTGTAGCTGTGTTAGTCTCATTTACAGGAGTTGCTTCTTCCTTGGCTACTTCTTCTGCTTGTGTGTTTTGATCATTTGTTGCTTGTACTTGGGTTTGCGCACTTTGATCAGTTGCTTCTTCTACGGTAGGAGTTGCTTCTGAAACATCAGTATTTGCGGTACCTGCTTCAGTATCTGCTGTACCAGTTGCAGTTAAAGCTACCTCTTTGTCATCAGTTTGGTCAGCAGCTTTGTCTTCCACCACTTCAGCTGTTGCTTCTTGAGTAGCTGTTTCATCAGCTGAAACACTACCTGCGCCTGAATAAAGCGCAAATGTCGTCCCAACTAAGACTGAAGCCACACCAACTGTGAATTTTTTGATCGCAAAGCGTTGTTGCTTTGGCTCCATCTTTTGGGCTTGTAATTTTTTATTGTTTTTTGAAAGCATTCCACCAAAACCTCCATTTTGTTTGAACTTTCCTTAAATAAACAAGATAAATTAATTATCTTATCACTATAATATTAATTTTTACTTAATAATAAAACAACTATTAATTTTTGTTTAAGTCTCGTTTTATACCAATTTCGAGCTTTTATACAGTAAGTTTTCGCAACATAAATTTATTTAAATTTAATAAAATTAAATAACAAAAAGCTACACGTAATTTATATATAATATAATTTTGTAACTTTTCAGTTTAAGCACTATATGTAATAGGTGTATACTTCTATATAATATAATTCAACCAGCTAAACGAAGGGGGCTAGATCATGTTCAAATTTTTTTCATTTTTCAGTCAAAAACAGCAGATCCGAAATAGTTTTTTCGCACTTCTTTATGGATTTCTTTCGGCGATCGCGATCAATCTGTTTCTCAATAACGCTCAATCCTATTCCGTCGGAGTGACCGGGATCGCGCAGTTACTCCAAGCTGTTCTGGCAACGTTTGGGATCGACCTTTCAATGAGTATCTTGCTGATCTTCTTTAATGTGCCCCTCTTTCTCTTTGCTTGGCGTGCATTTGGGATCAAATATATCGTGTACTCACTACTGGCTGTGGGGTCAAATATCGTCTTTTTACGTCTCATCCCGGAAGCCGTGATCGTTAAGGACCAATTGACTAATACTTTGGTTGGCTCAGCGTTGGTCGGTTTGGGGATCGGACTTTGCTTTAATAGCGGCTTTTCGACTGGTGGAACGGATATTATCGTCAATTACATCCAACTGCACTACCATAAGAAAGTCGGTTTCCTAAACAATCTCTTAAATAGTGGAACATTGATCATTACCGCCCTCTTCTTTGACTTAGGGCGAACTGTTTACAGCCTCTTAGGTATGTTGATCACCAGCTATTTGATGGATTCCGTTTTCGTCTTGCAAAAAGATGTCAACATTTTGGTCTTCACCAAAAATTCCGCCCCGATCGCAGATGCACTAAAGAAATTCGTTCACGGTGCAACTTTAGTTAAGGGAACTGGGATCTACACGGGCGAAAATACTGACATCATCATCATTGTTGCCCAAAAAGGCCAGCTCAACTATTTAAAACAGCTCGTTCAAGCGATCGATCCTAACGCATTTCTCAGCACACAAGCAACCGATGCTGAACTGGGAAATTATCGGCGTGTTTTTGAAAACTGAAAACATAAAAAAAGTAGTATGGCACTTTTATCCATACTACTTTTTGTTAGTTTAATTTTTTAGTTTTTTAGCTGTTGCCGACATGAACAATGATGCACATGCCATTGCCGCTAGTAAAGCACCTAAACCCTTGAGCCCTACAGTTTCATCACCTAAGTTCGGTAATTCAGTGCCTGCAGCTGCATTGTTTTTTGTTGCTTTATCTGCTGAGCTATTTGCCATATTAGGCACCTTAGCACCTGAGCCGTTATTCTTCATCTTAGATGGAGAATTTTGACCTGGCCCAATCTCTGGCTTCATCCCCAGATCACTCTGATCCGTATCATCAGAATCTGAGTCAGCGCCTGCTTCAGGAGTACCTGATGGCGTTTCACCATTCTCTGGTGTGTCCGGTGTTGTTTCACCTGCATCTGGAGTATCTGGAGTTACTTCACCATTGCCTGGCACATCCGGTGTTGTTTCACCCGCATCTGGGGCGTCTGGTGTTGTTTCGCCGTTACCTGGTACATCTGGGGTTACTTCGCCATTGCCTGGTGCATCTGGCGTTGTCTCTCCTGCATCTGGGGCGTCTGGTGTTATTTCGCCGTTACCTGGTACATCTGGGGTTACTTCGCCATTGCCTGGGGCGTCTGGCGTTGTCTCTCCTGCATCACCGTCACGTTCATAGGTCACAGTCACTTCAATATTAGCCATGTCTGATGTAACATCAAGACGATCTACTGTCTGCGAAGGTTTATACCCTGCAATATCTGGTAATACCATTTCAGGAAACTCACTATTCTCCGTCGCCGGTAACCAGTTACCGTATGATGTTTTACCTGATATTTGGTTTGTCACCTTATCACGAACAAAAGTTACTGTTTGGATCTCTTCATGCTTTGAGCCATTTGGCAAAATGATCGTCACTTTACGCTTTACTTCTTTTGTTTCAGTATCGTTAGCATGCGCAACATAAGTGATCTCACTTTCTAGATCTGCTGAATCGACTGTCACTTTTTGACCTGCGATCACCGATCTAAAGGTCGCATAACCTTCACGTTGTGGGATCTCAAAATCTTCAAACATCAATTCTGTCTGTTCCCAATCACCGTGACCCACAACTTTACCATTAGCATCTAAGTAAACATCACGAGTAAATGTTACTTTTTGCGTATATTGTTGCTTTCCACGGGGCAATACACCATCGATCACTTGAATATTAAAGATGCGAAAAACATCTTTTTCTTCCTTACTTTGTTGATAATAATCAACGACCACTGTGGTACTTTCAGAATCAGCTGTCACTTCTAAAGCTTCAATATGCTTGACCGAAGCAACATAACCACTAAATCCGGGAACTTGATAAGCTTCAAACATTGCTTGTGGGATATCCCAAGCACCATACGTCATTTCACCCGTCGCCAAGTTTTTATAGACCTCACGTTTGAAAGTCACACTTTGGATATGCTCACGTGTCATTCCATTTGGCAAATTTAAAATGATCTTACGGTCAACAACTTTTTCTTCGATTTCAGTTGTAACGATCGATTTATAATTCACATTAGCCGTGGTATCTTGCATTTCAGGATCTACTGCCATTGCAGAAATGATTTTTTCTTCTGGTTCATAGCCGTATACTTCAGGCACTTCATATTCTGCGAAATGTTTTTGGTCCTCATTCCAAGCACCATATGTGATCTCACCCGTTGCTAAATTCACGATATTTGTGCGTGTAAACACTACTCGTTGTGTGATCTCGTCGACCTTTTTACCATCACGATAAATGTTGATCACTCGTTTGACAGTCCGTGTTTCTTGAATTTCTTTTGTAGCTGCAGTATAGTTGATCGTTACTTCAGTATCTTTAGTGTTAGGGTCAACTTTCACAGCCTCCAATTGTGGGATGTTTGCGACATAATTTTCAAAACTTGGTGCAACAAAAGCTTCCCAGCTATCATTATCAGTGCTCCAGTCACTAAATGTTTCCTCGCCGGTCGCTAAGTTCTTAGTTACCTCACGTTTGAAAAGTACGCTCTGCGTGATCTCATCTACTTTTTTACCATCTTTAACAAGTGAGATAACACGCTTAGCTGTATAATACTCAGTTCTAGTTGTAGTTTTAGCGTTGTAGTAAATATCTACGGTCCAGTTGCCAGCTGTTTCTGGCGTTACCTTCATTGCTTCGACCACTGATTGGCTTGGTTCGTAGTTTTCCACTTGCTCCACTTGATATTCTGGCAATGTGCCTTCTTCTATGTCCCAAGCACCGTATTCTTTTTCACCCGTTGCCAAGTTCGTCTTTATTTCGCGCTTGAACATCACTTGTTGTGTTACTTCTTTTACCGTGCCATCCGGGAGGTGCAACAAGATCTGGCGCAACGCTACTTTTT
>NZ_AYYW01000032.1:187808-188045 GCF_001434535.1 Ligilactobacillus animalis KCTC 3501 = DSM 20602 | reverse complement strand
TATAAGTGCGATTGGTATGGTAAAGATTTGCTTATCGCTGATAAATACTATCCAAGCACACAACGCTGTTCTAGCTGCGGTTATGTTAAAACTGGTGAAGAAAAAGTTGGGCTTAATGGCAACTTAAAATATAGAACTAAGCACAACGAATATATCTGTTATGAATGCGGAAATATTATGGGTAGAGATGAAAATGCAGTGTTGAATTTATTAGCACTGATATAAAAAATACAGGGA
>NZ_AYYW01000032.1:0-187724 GCF_001434535.1 Ligilactobacillus animalis KCTC 3501 = DSM 20602 | reverse complement strand
ATTAGGAAAGGAAAAACTATATAATTCTTTCTAACAATGTAGAAGAATGTACTTAAGCTTCTATATTGTTCTACATTTTATATAGCAGATGAGCTGATGAAAGTTGTCGTTGTTGGTGGGACTGGTTTTGTTGGACAAGGTATCTTACAGGTTCTGGTCAAGGATAAGACACTGTAACTATACAGTTTATCACGTGGGGGCAAGCGTTCGCACAGTGTAGCTGGTGTTACGTATCAAAGAGTAGATCTAAAGCAGATGGGAGCTTGGCAAGTGTTGCTCAACGAAGCGGATTGGGTCATCGATTGTGTGGGGATCTTGTGGCCTGATCGCAAAAGACAGTTGAATTATCAAAATGCTAGTATTCAACCAGTTAAACAGATCATTACGACCATCAAAACAAGTGAGACCAAATTTTTGTTCATTTCCGCTAATGCGGGACCGCCAGCTTATTTAAAAGCTAAGCGGGCCGTTGAAAAATACGCACGTCAAGTTCTAGGTAAGCGTGCCTATGTTGTATATCCCGGCTTGATCTATGATCGTACTAAAAAGAGTACTTATTATTTAGGCAAGATCTTACACGTAATTGCAGCTTTGCCTGGGCTAAAGAGGTATCGTCCGGTCGAACGAAAAATACTGGCGCAAGCGATCGAAAAAATTTTACAGGGGGAAACGAGCGAGTTTGAAATGTTTCGCAAATGATATGTTATGTTTTATTACATTTACAGGGCGTGATTTTACTAGTGTTAATTTAATTATAAATGCTTTTGTTTTAGGGTTTTAAAGGGGGAATTGGAATTTCGATTAGTAACATGCTACAAAAATTAATCAAAAATTAATTTTGTTTTTGGGATTTGAGATAAACCCCGTTTTTATAGGCTTTTTTAATAGTATTATGATACGAAATCTAAGTTCTATATTATGGTTTTGATTTCCATGTACTATCTTCTGACAAAAGTTGTGCTATAATAATTTTATATTAAATTCTAGTAAAGGGGAGTTCCCATGAAGAAGTTTATTGCAATGTTAAGTGCAGTGTTTGGATTATTTATGTTGGGTGTTTTCTCCCAGCCACAGATCCAAGCTGCATCAGAAAAGACATATACGATCGACACGGATGTGACTTTCCCGCCGTTTGTGTATGCCAACACAGAGAATAAGTATGTGGGGATCGATTTAGATCTTTTACGTGCAATTGCTAAAGAAGAGGGTTTTAAAGTTAAGATCCGCCCCGTTGGCTTCAACGCTGCTGTTCAATCCGTAAGTGCTGGCCAAGCCGATGGGATGATCGCTGGGATGTCGATCACAGAAGAACGGAAGCAAAAATTTGATTTTTCTGATCCATACTATTCAGCTGGGATCGTAATGGCGGTCAAAGATGGTAGTGGAATCAAATCTCTATCTGAATTGAAGGGTAAAAAAGTTGCCGTTAAGACTGGAACAGCAGGGGCTGATTATGCTAATTCAATCAAAGATAAATACGGTTTTGAGATCGTAACATTCGATGATTCTGATGGTGTGTACAATGATGTCATCAATGGTAACTCTGCTGCTTGCTTTGAAGATAGTGCTGTGATGTATTATGCAATCAAAAATGGCTTAGATCTAAAAGTTGTAACTAAGCCAGCTAATACGACAGAAACGGGTTTTGCTGTTAAAAAAGGCCAAAACCAAGAGCTACTCAAGATGTTCAATGAAGGTCTAGCTAAGTTGAAAGCTAATGGTGAGTATGATAAGATCATCAAAAAATATACAGAAGGTAAAGCAACTTCTAAAACTAAAGTCAAATCACAAACAGAAACGGCTGAAGATCGAACAGTTTTAGGTATCTTAAAAGAAAACAAAGATGCCTTTATCTCAGGGATCATTGAGACGCTGAAGTTGACCGTTGTGGGTATCTTTTGTGCCACGATCTTTGGTATCTTTGTCGGTCTGTTAGGTGTCGTACCAAACAAATTCTGCCGTGGACTTTCAACAACGATCATCTACATCTTCCGTGGGTTACCATTGATCGTGTTGGCACTGTTCATCTATAATGGTGTCCCAAGCTTGATCGGTAGCAAAGTGCCAGCCTTCTTAGCTGGTGTTATCACGTTGATGTTAAATGAAGGTGCCTATACTGCTGCCTTTGTTAAAGGTGGGATCGAATCGGTCGATAAAGGGCAGATGGAAGCCGCACGTAGTTTAGGGATGCCGTTTGGTAAATCGATGCGTCGGGTCATCTTACCTCAAGGGATCAAGATCATGGTCCCATCGTTTATCAACCAATTCATCATTACCTTAAAAGATACCTCGATCTTATCTGTTATCGGGTTACTTGAACTTACTCAGACTGGTAAGATCATTATCGCACGAAACCTCGAAGGCTTTAGAGTGTGGGCGATCGTTGCGGTGATCTATCTAGTCATCATTACAGTTTTAACGCTTCTTTCGAAGTGGATCGAACGGAGGATCAATAATTAATGGCAGATTTAAAAGTAGATGTTACGAATTTAAAGAAAAACTACGGCTCAAATCAAGTGTTAAAGGGCATTGATTTTAAAGTTGCGAATAATGAAGTGGTCGTTTTGATCGGGCCTTCTGGTTCAGGGAAGAGTACTTTATTGCGTTGCTTGAATAAGCTCGAAGAACCAACTTCCGGGTCGATCGTGATCGATGGGCATGATATCAGTGATCCTAAGACAAATATCGATAAAGCCCGTGAAAATATCGGGATGGTATTCCAACATTTTAACTTGTTCAACAATTTGAGTGTGGGTGAAAATATCATGCTAGCACCGGTTGAGTTGGGCAAGGCCAATAAGGATGAAGCGATGACGACTGCTAAACAGTTACTGGAAACGGTCGGTTTAGCTGATAAGTTCGATGCGATGCCAGCCTCACTTTCCGGGGGACAAAAGCAACGGGTCGCGATCGCGCGTGCTTTGGCGATGAATCCAGATATCATGTTGTTTGACGAACCGACCTCAGCGCTTGACCCCGAAATGGTCGGTGATGTTTTGGAAGTTATGAAAGATCTAGCTAAAGATGGGATGACGATGGTCGTTGTGACCCACGAAATGGGCTTTGCCAAAGAAGTAGCTGATCGTGTTGTCTTCATGGCTGAGGGTCATGTTGTCGAAGAAGGACGTCCCGAAGCGATCTTTGAAGATCCCCAAAATGAACGGACTAAAGCGTTCTTGGAAAAAGTTATCAATATCTAATGTAGAGAGTTCTGCTGGAATATTGGCAGAACTTTTTATATTTTTTGGCAGATACCTATGTAAAAAAATATTGATATATACTATAATGAAAGAGCTTTGGTAAAGCAAAAAATTTTTAGGGGGGATCGAAGTGACGCAAGCGATTCTAGTCATGCACGAAAAAAACGGGGATTATTACCGGATGAACAAAACTTCTTTTGAAAAGTTACCGGTGATCGGTGAGCATATTTATAATAGTGACGGTCTGACTTATCTGATTGAAGACGTGGTATCTTTAGCCGGATATGAGTCGACTAAAGCAATTACGGCGATCCTCGTAGTTAAACCGACTGCTAAGACTGATCCAGTCAGTGAACTTTACGGCTTGGATCCTGAAAAAGACTTTGAAATGTAATTAAAAAGTGAACTGCTCAAGGTAGTTCACTTTTTTGCTTGGGTTTGTAATTTGAAGTTATTTTTGCTAGAGTGTAAATATTATGATGACAGGAGTGATGAATATGGTAGCAGATCCTGAGCTGCCTGCTTCATGGCGCAAAACCTTTATGACCCTCTGGTTAGGGTGTTTTATGACGGGGTTGAATTTTTCGATGACGATGCCATTTATGGCGCTCTATATTGAAACCTTGCATCCCTATGGAAAATTTGAATTGAACTTATATGCGGGCCTAGCCTTTGCTGTTACATATCTAGCCCAGGCGATCGTTTCACCACTGTGGGGCAATCTTGCCGATCAAAAAGGACGCAAACTCATGTGTTTACGAGCTTCTGGGGTGATGACTTTTACGATCTTTGCTGTTGGCTTAGTCCACCATGCTTGGACGATCGTATTATTGCGCTTCGCTCAAGGAGCTTTTTCTGGCTATATCAATAATGCGACTGCTTTTATGGCAGGCGAGACCCCGCATAATCGTTCTGGGGCTGTGATGGCAAATATGATGACCGCCAACGTGACGGGGAATTTGCTCGGCCCTTTAGTTGGTGGTCTATTAGCTGGTTTTGCTGGCTATCGAGTAACGTTTTTTGTTTGCGGGGCGATGATGGGGATCGTCTTTTTGCTGACCTTATTTAATACAAAAGAGCATTTTACGCCGATCCCAGCTAAAAAGATGAAACCGATGAAAGAGATCTTTACACAGTTAGAAAACAAACAGTTGATCATTGCAATGTTTATCACGACGCTGTTTATCCAATCGGCCTTGATGTCGATCGCGCCGATCGTCAGTTTGTTGGTCAAATCATTGATGCACGGTACGGGTAATGTATCCTTTGTCAGTGGGGTCGTAGCGGCAATGCCTGGTTTTGGGACGTTGTTAGTCGCTTCACGCTTAGGTGTCAAGATGGATAAGATCGGACCACTAAAAGTATTAGTCTTTGGCTTAGTGGCTGCTATGGTAGTCTTTTTGCCGATGTATTTTGTGACGTCACCGTGGAGTTTAGGCTTTTGGCGCTTCTTATTGGGGATCGCTAATGCAGCGTTATTACCAGCAGTTCAAACGGTCTTGACGGTCAGTGTTCCACGGGAAGCCTTTGGGCGCATCTTTAGTTATAATCAGTCATTTCAAGCGGCTGGGGCGATGCTTGGTTCAATGATGGGGTCGCTCATCTCGGGTCTGTTCGACTATCAAGCGGTCTTCTTGGTAACAGCAGCCTTGATGGCATTGAACTTGCTTTTGATCTGGAAAGTTCACCGTCCACTTGAAAACGAAGAATAATCAAAGCGCAAAGCACCAAGGACCTCATCACGATATTGGTGAGATCCTTGGTGCTTTGTCTCATACTATTCAAATGAGAGCTCCAATAAGTACATATTTTTCTCGGTCAAATGTGATGTTGTAGCCCAAATTTCATGATGATCGATGTAGTCGTGACCAGCTAGTTGCCAAAAGCTGTCTAAAAGATCACCGTTTTGAGCTAAAAAATCATCAGTCAGACAATTGACCATTAATTTGTTGTCAGGAAAATAAATATTTGCATCAGCGACTTTGACCGCATCTTTGAAAAAGATCTGGATCACATTGTCATAACGTGATCTCAAAGCAAAGATCTTTTCAGGATGGCGCTTCAAATATGATAAAACGTTGAAAATCGAATCAGAATTACTTGCCAAAAATACTACCCCCATTGTCTATCAACATTTTAGCACAATCATTTGAATTATGGTTGCGAGAAGTTTTAGGTAAAATGTTTTGCATGTTGGCGTGGTAAATCTATAATAGAGATAGGTATTTTTAGAAAAAAAGAGTTGGTGAAAATAGTGATACATTTTTATTTAGTCCGCCACGGACAGACGCGTTTGAATCGATCACGCCGATTGCAGGGGACAACGAATTCTCCGTTGACCAAAAAAGGGATCCGCATGGCCAAGCGACTAGGCAAAGAGTTGGAAAATATCCGGTTTGAGGCTGTTTATACGAGTGATCTTCAGCGGACCCAAGAAACAGCGCGCTATATTCTCGCGGAAAATAAACAGGGTTATCCACCGATCTATAGTGATCCCGATCTGCGTGAATTGAGTTTTGGTAAATTTGAAGAAGCCAATAATTTTACGATGGTCCCTACAGCTTTGCGAACGCTAGGGTTGCGCAAGATCTTGCGGGCTTTTGCCAATGAAGAGCACGTCTCTGAGTTGACCGAGCTTTTTCGGACGATGGATGGTGAAGAAGAGATCGAGACTTCAGTTCACCTCGAACAGCGCTTTACCCGAGCTTTAAAGACGATCGCCTGTGAATATGAAGGCAAAGATTGCAACATTTTGATCGTAACGCATGGTTTGATCTTGTCGAATTTCTTAGAGTCGTTGAACGGCGATGTACCACTATTTTTAGTCGACAATTCGCGGGCTAGTCGGGTAGACTATGCTGATGGTAAATTCGAGATCATCTATATCAATCAATTGAAACAAGAGGAAAATCGAGCATGAACGAAAAGACAGCTGCCTTACTACACCAGCTGGTAGACCAAAAGATCGTCCCTGGGGTCTCCTATGCTATGATCTGCCAAGACGATATCCAAACTGAAGTCTTTGGCAATAAGCAACTAGTTCCAACGGTAAAACCACTAGAAGAGGGAGCTTTATATGATCTGGCTTCGTTGACGAAGGTCATTGGGACGACGACGGTGATCTTACAGCTGTTAGAGGCAAAAAAACTACGATTAGACGATCGGGTCGCTAAATATTTACCGCGGTTCACCGATCAAAGGGTGACTCTACGCCACTTATTGACCCACACGTCTGCTCTTAGTGGTTACATAAAAAATCGTGATCAATTACCACCAGTGGAATTAATGGCGGCTTTATATACTTTGAAGCCAGCTGCTTGGTTGGGGAAAAAGGTCGTTTATGCAGATATCGGGCTGATCTTACTCGGACAGATCATCGAAGCTTTTTACCACCGACCGGTACAAGCGGTGATCACGACTGAGGTCTTACGGCCATTAGGCATGAAAGCTTCGACCTTTACTCCGGAAAAAAAGCAGTGTGTGCCCACTGAGTTAACGGCGACTAGAGGCTTGATCCAAGGTGAAGTCCATGATCCTAAAGCTTTTATTTTGGGTGAGCATTGTGGGTCGGCAGGGTTATTTTCTAATTTGGCCGATCTGGTGAAATTTGCTAAATGGATGCTTGCTCCCCAAACGATCCCGGGAGTGTTAGCGCCAGAAACGGTCGCGATGCTCTATGCTGATCATACTCCGACCCACGATCTTGGTCGTTCACTGGGCTGGGATCTGCGCTATGATCGCAATAACACGCCTTGTCTCTATCATACTGGATTTACTGGGACTTTTATGTTACTTGATCAAAAAGGGAAAAATGCCTTGATCGTTTTATCAAATCGCGTGCATCCAAGTGCTGATAATGAAGTATTTTTAGAATGGCGTGATAAGATCATCGCAACGTATCTGGCAGAAAAGGACTGAGTGGAAAAGGTTTACAATTTATATGAGTGTGATAGAATAAAAGTATAGACTTTTAGATGAGGCGATGATGAATATGAGTAGTGAACCATTATTTTTAGAACCATATTTTCAAGAAAAAATTTGGGGTGGCGACCGGTTATATACCGAGTACGGTTATCAGATCCCAAGTGATCATACAGGCGAATGTTGGGCGATCTCAGCGCACCAACATGGACCAGCGATCGTTGAAAATGGACCATATAAAGGTTTGACTTTGACGGAGGTCTGGGATAAGCACCGTGAAGTTTTTGGTGATGCTAAGGGCGATGTTTTCCCACTATTGACGAAGATCTTGGATGCTAAAGCCGATCTTTCCGTACAAGTCCACCCCGATGATGCTTATGCTAAAGAACATGAAGGTGAATTGGGCAAGACCGAATGCTGGTATGTATTGGCTGCCGATGAAGGAGCTCAGATGTATTACGGTCATCATGCTAAGACGCGTGAAGAGTTAGCTGAGATGATCGAAAATAAACAATGGGATAAGTTGTTACGCAAGATCCCAGTCAAAGCCGGTGATTTCCTATATGTTCCAGCCGGTACGATCCATGCGATCGGTAAAGGGATCATGGTCCTAGAGACGCAACAAAGTTCAGATACGACTTATCGCTTGTATGATTTTGATCGGGTCGATAAAACGACTGGTAAAAAGCGGGAGTTGCATTTGAAGCAATCGATCGATGTGACCAACGTTCCCCATGTTGATCCTAAATTGGATATTCAAACGACTGTAACAGGGGATAAAAAAGTTACCCGTTTTGTCGATACTGATTTCTTTGCCGTTTATAAATGGGAGATCGATGGTAGTGCGACCTTTGAACGCCAGCAAGCACCATATACACTGGCCTCAGTCTTAGATGGAAACGGCCAGTTGGAAGTAGAGGGTCGTACCTATGAACTCAAGAAGGGGATGCATTTTATCTTACCTTATGCCGTTAAATCTTGGACGTTGGCTGGAAAGATGATGTTGATTGCTTCTGAACCGGGTAAAAAAGCATAGTTAAAGTTGAAAAGTCGGGTGTCCGTCAACTGATATGGATAGACCCGTACGGCACTTCCTACAGAAATGTGGGAAGTGTTTTTTTTACGCAAAAAACTGGTATGGAATTTTTATCCATACCAGAAAGTGTACACCCAACATTTTGGTTAATATGTTGGTTTGATTTTTAGTTCTTCTTGAGCAGTTAGATCAGCTTCAGGATACTTACGCTTCAAAGCTGTCAGTAAGATCCGCTTAGCCAATTCACCGTTGCGGGCTAAGATCGGGCCGTGGAAGTAAGAACAGTAGACATTCTTATAGATCGCACCTTCACCCTGGTCTTTACCGTTGTTACCGTGGCCACTGATGACTTTTCCTAAAGGACGTTCATCTTTACCGAGATAGGTGACACCATTGTGGTTTTCAAAACCATGGTATTTTTGCCCTGTTTCTTCGTTTTCGATCACGATATCGCCGATGAAGCGGTTATTGTCTTGGCTTTCGGTGTAATGATCAAGTGCGGAGATCCCCTCGATGCGCTCGCCATTTGCCCCGATATAATATTTACCTAGTAATTGGTAGCCCCCACAGATCGCAAGCATTGGACCGCCGTCTTCGATATAATCAGTCAAAGCTTGTTTTTTGGCTTGGATATCCTTAGAAACGATGACTTGCTCATAATCTTGACCACCACCGAAAAAGGCAATGTCGAATTTCGTAGCATCAAACGGTTGGTCAAGTGAGATAACTTCTGAAGTCAACTCGATATCCATCTGTTTAGCATAGTATTCTAAGACTAAAACATTACCGATATCACCATAAGTGTTCAGTAGATCGCCATAAAGGTGTGCTAAGTGAAGTTGGTATTTCATATTAATCCATGCCTCCCTTGATATAGCCTTCATCTGCTAAAAGTTTCCGTAATTGCAAGACTGCAGTGTAGGTTGCTAGTACGTAGATGTGTTCTGTTGGCATCGTTTTGAGATAAGCTAAGACGTCTTTTAGACTTTCACGTTGCGCAAAGTTTTCTTCGGGAACACCAGCTACGCGCAACCGGAATGTGATGTCTTTGTAACGTTCACCCCCGGTCAAGACACTAGGGATCTTGTCAAATGGTAAGTTTTCAAAATCACCATCCCAGATCCAGCTCGTATCGATCCCGTCAGCGTAATTGGCATTCAACAAGACTGCCAGTGAAAATGGTTTATCATCGGTCTTGATCATTTCTAAAACTTGGTCAAGGCCAACTGGGTTTTTGACCAAGATCATAGTCACTTCTTTGCCATCAAGATCGATAACTTCTTGACGTCCAAAGACCTTTTCGTCATTTTGACTGAGCGCTTGGCAGATCGTTTCGGGTTCGACATCTAGCTGTGAGCCGACTGCATAAGCGGCTAGGGCGTTATAGATGTTGTAAGTCCCACCGATGTGCAACTCAACTTCATGTCCATTGATCGTAAATTTAGAAGATTGTGGAGTTTGAGCACTGATCTGATCGACTTTGTAAGTCAATTCAGGGCGCTTGAAGCCACAATGCGGGCAGAAGTATTTACCTAAGTTGCTGTAAGAACGGTATTTGAAATGCAAGATATGTTGACAACTAGGACACAACAGCCCATCGGTGTTAGCTGGTGCGAGTTGGTCTTTTTCAGCTTTATCTGCAAAACCGTAATAAATAACTTTATTAGGTAGTTCCTTACTATTAAATATAGGTGCATCTCCATTTGCAAGAACAAGTGCGTCAGGATGCATCAACACACCTTTTAAGATCTTGTCATAAGTCGTGTAGATCTCACCATAGCGATCCATTTGATCACGGAAAAGGTTAGTCAACACGAACATTTTTGGTTTGATATATTCACAGACGATCGGCACATTGGCCTCATCGGTTTCAAGGACAGCGAGCTTTTTGCCAGAGCTCGTTTTTTGAGCTGTCAAAAAGGCGGTCACGATCCCTTGTTTCATATTAGAACCGCTCTTATTAGTCAAAACATTACCGTATTTAGCTTGGAGCGCTTTTACAGTCAAAGCGGTCGTCAGTGTTTTACCATTGGTCCCAGTGATGATCACGATCTCGTAATCTTTAGCTAAAGCTTTTAAAACATCAGGATCAATTTTTAAAGTTAATTTACCAGGCAGAGAGGTCCCACCGTGCATAAAGTTATGCAAGAACCAGTGAGAAGTTTTACCCGCAGTAATTGCGATTGAACTTTTAAATGACATGAAATTTCCTCCGATTTTTTTATGTCAACTTGTATCTTACCATAAAATCTAGATCAGTGCGCAGAAAAACGGGTCGAGCCTAGCTGATAGCAACATCTAACAAATTTATTAATGAAATTTACGCATAAATCATATATACTAGTTTAGGAACTATTAAAAGGATGGTGGCGTTAGTGGCACAGCTTTTTTTCCGCTATGGAGCAATGAACAGCGGCAAGACGATCGAGATCTTAAAAGTCGCCCATAATTATGAAGAGCAAGATAAAAGCGTAATTATTATGACTAGTGGCTTGGATGACCGCGATGAAGTCGGTTATGTTTCGAGCCGGATCGGCCTTAAGCGTAAGGCATTTCCGATCTTTGGGGAAGATGACCTTTTGGCTAAGGTCAAAGAACTAGACCCAAACGCTGCATGTGTTTTGGTCGATGAAGCTCAATTTTTGAGTAAGCATCATGTTTTAGAATTAACACGGGTGGTCGATGAATTAAATATCCCCGTGATGACATTTGGCTTGAAAAATGATTTCCGTAATGAACTTTTTGAAGGTTCAAAATATTTACTACTATATGCGGATAAGATCGAAGAGATGAAAACGATCTGCTGGTTCTGCAACAAAAAAGCGATCATGAACTTACGGGTCAATGATGGCAAGCCTGTTTATGATGGCAAGCAGATCGAGATCGGTGGCAATGAATCTTACTATCCGGTGTGCCGTAAACATTACGTCGCGCCACCAACTGATACAAACAATACTATTAAATAAGGAGAATTTTATGGATAAGTTATTTGACAGATTGCAAATGCTTGAAGATCGGTATGAAGAACTCGGCGAATTGCTCTCTGATCCGGATGTGATCGCAGATACTAAGCGCTTTATGGAACTTTCAAAAGAGATGGCCGATCTGCGTGAAACAGTCGAAAAGTATAACAAATATAAGCAAGTCATCCAACAGATCAAAGATGACGAAGAGATGCTCAGTGCTGGACTTGACGATGATGAAATGACAACGATGGTCAAAGAAGAATTGGCAAGTTCAAAGACTGAAAAAGAACAATTAGAAGAAGAGATCAAGATCTTACTTCTACCTAAGGACCCTAACGATGATAAAAACATCATCATGGAGATCCGTGGCGCTGCTGGTGGGGATGAAGCGAGTCTATTTGCGGGCGATCTATTCACGATGTACAGCAAGTATGCTGAACATCAAGGGTGGAACATTGAAGTTATCGACAAGACGATGACAGAAGTAGGTGGTTTCAAGGAAATCGCATTGCTCATCAATGGTCGAAGCGTTTACTCTAAGTTGAAATATGAATCTGGGGCTCACCGTGTTCAACGGATCCCTGTAACTGAATCTCAAGGTCGAGTGCATACCTCAACGGCTACTGTAGTTGTCATGCCCGAAGAAGAAGATGTTGAGATCGAGATCGATCCAAAAGATATCAGAGTTGACGTTTACCGCGCTTCTGGTGCCGGTGGTCAGCATATCAACAAGACATCTTCAGCTGTGCGGATGACTCACTTGCCAACGGGGATCGTTGTTGCTATGCAAGATCAACGTTCACAACAACAAAACCGTGAAAAAGCAATGAAGATCTTGCGCGCACGTGTCTATGACTATTATGCTGCCCAAGAGCAAAGTGCTTATGACGAAAACCGTAAATCTGCTGTCGGTACTGGGGATCGTTCTGAACGGATCAGAACTTACAACTATCCACAAAACCGCGTGACTGATCACCGGATCGGCTTGAGCTTGAACAAGCTTGACCGGATCATGAACGGTGAATTAGAAGATGTGATCGATGCTTTAGTTCTTTACGATCAAACTAAAGCCTTAGAAGAATTACAAAATGGATAAAATGACAGTTTTTAAAGCTCAGCAATGGGCTTTTTCTTTTATCAAAGATCATGGGAAAGATCCAAGTGCCGCTGATCTGCTCTTGCAAGGCCAGATGAATTGGAGTACAACAGAGATGTTGATGAACTATCAGACGCAATTGTCAGCTGAACAATTAGAGCGCTTTTTTACCAATGTCAAATTATACTGCCAAGATTACCCAGCCCAATATTTGCTAGGAAAAGCTAACTTTTTTGGCTTGGAGTTCAAAGTCAGCGAAGCAACCTTGATCCCACGACCAGAGACAGAAGAATTGGTCGAGTGGATCTTGGAAGCCGAGCCTAAAACTTCGCTGCGGGTCTTAGATATCGGGACTGGTACCGGAGCGATCGGGCTAAGTTTGAAACATGAACGTCCTGCTTGGGAAGTGACTTTAAGTGATATTTCTTCCCAAGCCCTAGCAGTTGCTAAAGAAAACAAGCAAGCCTTGAAGCTAGAGGCCACGTTGATCGAAAGTGATCTTTTCCAAAATATCACGGGCAAATTTGATGTGATCGTCTCAAATCCCCCGTATATTGCCGAATCAGAGGCAGAATTAATGGATAAAAGTGTTTTAGAGCATGAACCTAAAACGGCTTTATTTGCGCCAGATGAAGGCTTATATCTTTATAAGAAATTAGCTGAAAAGCTCAGCCAACATCTGACAGAACACGGTAAGCTCTATTTAGAGATCGGCTTTCAACAAGGTCCAAGTGTAGTCGAGATCTTTAGCCAAGCTTATCCGACAGCTAAAGTCGAATTACGCCAGGATATCACCGGACATGACCGGATGGTAAAAGTGAGTTTTTAATAGAAAAGAGGAAATAATAGTGCTGATAACTGAGATCTATACACCAGATAAAGTTGCTTTGGCCGCTAAAGAACTACAGTTGGGCGAGTTGGTCGCTTTTCCGACTGAGACCGTTTATGGGCTAGGGGCCGATGCAACTAACGCTCAAGCGGTCAAACGCGTTTATCTTGCTAAAGGACGTCCGTCAGATAATCCTTTGATCGTGACGGTTTGTTCACGGGAAATGGTCGAACGCTACGTCGAAAAATTGCCTACAGCAGCCCAAAAATTGATGGATGCCTTTTGGCCGGGCTCGTTGACGATCATTTTGCCGATCAAACCCGATTCACTGCCCAATGCAGTCACGGGTGGCTTAAAGACCGCGGCCTTTCGGATGCCTGACAATCAAACAACGCTAGAATTGATCAAAGAAGCTGGAGTCCCATTAGTTGGACCATCAGCTAACTCTTCGGGCAAACCGAGCCCTACGACAGCCGAACACGTCTTTCATGACTTGGAAGGTAAGATCAAAGGGATCGTTGATGATGGTCCGACTACGGTTGGGGTCGAATCCACGATCGTTGACTTAAGTACCGCTGTGCCGACTGTTTTGCGTCCAGGAGCAGTCACACCCGAGCAGATCAGCGAAATTTTAGGTTGTGAAGTGCGTTCAGATAAGCATCATGTTGGTCAAGCCGAGACACCTAAAGCTCCCGGGATGAAATACAAGCACTATGCTCCTGATGCTCAGGTCTTGATCGTAAATGCTGCTGAGTGGGAAGAAGCTTTGGCTTGGGCTAAGGCACAAACGGCTAAGATCGGCGTGATGGCTTTTGAGCCAGAAGTAGCTAAAGTGTCTGAGCTACCAGAAAATATCGCAGGCTACTCGTTAGGCACAGACGTCAAGAGTGCTAGCAGTAGGCTCTTTTCGGGTCTCAGAACTTTTGATAGCCAAGACTACATTTTATGTGCAGGCGTTGCCGAGACAGGTTTAGGTGAAGCTTATATGAACCGCTTAAAGAAAGCGGCTGGAAATGTTTTCTTTAAGGAATTCAGTAAGAATAAATAATTTAACGCGAATAGTAGCAAATAGGCGCGTTTTCGGCTAAAATAAGTAGCAGAGCTAGACAAAGGAGGAATTTTAACAATGGGTAAATTTGAAGTCTTAGATCATCCATTGATCCAACATAAACTAACGATCATTCGCGACAAGGATTGCGGGACACGGGAATTTCGTCAATGTGTCGATGAGATCGCAACTTTGATGGCATATGAAGTTTCACGTGAGATGCCGTTAGAAGATGTTGAGATTGAAACACCGATGGGCAAGACATACAAAAAACGTTTGGCTGGTAAGAAAGTCGTCGTTGTACCGATCTTACGGGCTGGACTTGGGATGGTAGAAGGTATTTTGAATCTTATCCCTGCTGCTAAAGTTGGTCACATTGGGATGTATCGTGATGAAGAAACGATGCAACCACACGAATATTTCGTTAAGATGCCTAGCGATCTAGCTAGTCGTGAAGTTTTTGTGGTCGATCCAATGTTGGCAACTGGTGGTTCAGCTATCATGGCTGTAGATGCTTTGAAGAAGCGCGGTGCGCAATCGATCAAGTTTGTGTGTTTAGTTGCTGCGCCAGAAGGTGTGGAAGCTTTACGTAAAGCACATCCAGATATCGATATTTTCGCTGCTGCTTTGGATGATCGTCTTGATGAAAATGGTTATATTGTTCCTGGTTTAGGTGACGCGGGTGACCGCTTGTTTGGTACTAAGTAGACAAGTCACGCAATGTGTCGCGTAGTCTAAATTAGTCAAACGCTTTAAATACGGTTGTTGCTCCATTTCTCCAACTTTTGAAATAAATTCATTTTCGTTTTGAATTTTGGGGGATTTGGTGGTATTATTGCTTTTGTATTCAAAAATAGTTTTTTATCTATGCTTGAATCTTAATCTTATGGTTCGACCATTTTGTTCAACCGTATTGATCACAATTGAAAAGAGGTGAAACTTGGTGAATGAAGAAGCTCAAGTTTTGAAGCTTTTTGGTATTCCTTTTAATGTAGGTAACTGCCTTTCAGGACTGGTTTCAGCATTGATCGTCTTTGGGCTCGTCTTTTGGTTTTCACGCAGATTGCAAATGAAGCCAAAGGGTAAGCAGAATATGATCGAGTGGATGATCGATTTTACAAATGGGATCGTCAAAAGCTCCATGCCTGATGAACAGGGGAAAAAATATGGACTCCTTATTTTTACTCTCTTCTTGTTTATCTTTGTTTCTAACCAAATAGGATTGGCTATTCAGCTTCCAATTAATGGTGTAAACTACATTAAAAGTCCAACTGCTTCGCCCGCGACGACTTTGACATTAGCATTTCTAGTCTTGCTCTTGTCACATCTCATGGGGGTTGCGAAGTTTGGCTTTAAGGGATATGTCAAGAATTCGTACTTTAGTCCAATGCCGGCCTTATTCCCAATTAATGTTTTGGAACAATTTACGAATTTCTTGACCCTGGCATTACGTCTTTACGGTAACATCTATTCTGGTGAAGTGTTGTTGACTGTTATCTATGAACAGTTGGCTAAATCACATACACCGTGGACGTATTTACCAGCGATTCCACTCGAAATGATTTGGCAGGGATTTTCAATCTTTATTGGATCGATCCAAGCTTACGTTTTCGTAACATTGACAATGGTATATATTTCTCAAAAGGTCGAAAAAGAATAATTAACTTATAGGATTAATTTTAAGGAGGATTTTTATTATGACAACAGCTTTAGCTTTACTTGGTGCGGGTCTTGCCGCAGGTTTTGCTGCTATCGGTACAGGTGTTGGTAACGGTTTGGTTATCGCAAAAACTTTAGAAGGTATGTCTCGTCAACCTGAACTTTCAGGCCAATTACGGACAACAATGTTTATCGGGGTCGGTTTGATCGAAGCTGTGCCGATCATCGCTATCGTTATCTCATTCATGTTGATGGCTAAATAATCTCTGATCTATCAGTATAACTTTGTCACATTATTGAAAGATTAGGAGGTGTCAATGAATGAACTCAGCATTACTATTGGCTACTGCTGAAGGTGGTGTACAATGGGGCGACTTCTTATTTTATCTCTGTACTTTCTTGATTTTGATCGCACTCGTTAAGCATTTTGCTTGGGGACCTGTGACCGAAATGATGGAAAAACGGGCCGATAAGATCGCAAACGACATTGATTCGGCAGAAAATGCCCGTAAAAAAGCGGAAGAGCTCGCAGCTAAACGTGAATCAGCGCTTAAAGATTCTCATGTTGAAGCTTCAAAAATCATTGATCGTGCAAAGAAGAACGGTGAACAGCAAAAAGCTACCATCGTAAATTCGGCACAAGAAGAAGTCAGCACATTGAAAAAGAATGCTAAAAAAGACATTGAACAAGAACGCCAAGAAGCGCTCTCCAATGTTAAAAACGATGTAGCTGCTTTATCTGTTGAAATTGCTTCAAAGATCATTCAAAAGGAATTGAGTGCTAAGGACCAAGAAGCCTTGGTCGACTCTTATATCGAAGGGTTGGGGAAGCAAGATGGCATTAGATAAGCAAACAATAGCTAAACGTTATGGAAAAGCTTTGTTTGAAACAGCTAAGGAACAAGATGTTTTGACAGAAACTTCTAGTGAATTAGCTCAGATCAAACAAGTCTTGCAAGCAGAACCACAATTTGTTGATTTCATGACAAGTGCAGCAATCAAACATGATGCTAAGCTTGAAATGTTAAAAAATCTACAAAGTGGTACTTCTGAATTGACATCTAACTTGTTAGCGATGTTATACGATTACAGACGGATCGCCAATTTAGAAGATATTATTGATGAATTCAACAGATTAACTGATGAAGACGAAAAGACAGTCCGTGCAACGGTGACAACTGCGGTCGAGTTGGATCAAACTCGTAAAGATAAGATCGCAGCTTCCTTTGCTAAGGTAGTCGGAGCTAAAAAAGTAGAACTTGAAACAGTAGTTGATCCCGAGATCATTGGCGGGGTCGTCTTGAAATCAAGTAGCTATGTGTTTGATGGCTCCATCAAGTCGAAAATCGCAAACATTAAACGTCTGTTATTAAAATGATTTTTAAAGAGGTGAGACTTTTATGAGCATTAAGGCTGAGGAAATCAGTGCTCTTATCAAGCAACAATTAGCTAACTATAAAGACGAACTTACCGTTGATGAAGTTGGTACAGTTACTTACGTTGGTGACGGGATCGCTCGTGCTAATGGTCTTGATAATGCCCTTTCTGGTGAGCTTCTTCAATTCGAAGATGGTACATACGGAATGGCACAAAACTTAGAATCAAACGATGTCGGTATCGTTATCTTAGGTGCTTATAAAGGCATTCGTGAAGGCGATACGGTAAAACGTACCGGTAAGATCATGGAAGTCCCTGTTGGGGAAGCTTTGATCGGCCGTGTAGTAAACCCCTTAGGCCAACCGATCGACGGTTTAGGGGAGATAAAAACGGACAAGACTCGTCCGGTAGAACGTAAGGCTCCTGGCGTTATGGAACGTCAATCTGTTAATGAACCACTTCAAACAGGTATCAAAGCGATCGATGCACTTGTGCCGATCGGTCGTGGCCAACGTGAATTAGTTATCGGTGACCGTAAGACTGGTAAGACATCAGTTGCGGTCGATACGATCTTAAATCAAAAAGACCAAGACATGATCTGTATTTATGTCGCTATTGGTCAAAAGGAATCGACGGTTCGTACTCAAGTAGAAACATTGCGTAAATATGGTGCAATGGACTACACGATCGTTGTTTCAGCTGGGCCATCTTCACCAGCGCCATTGCTTTGGTTAGCTCCATATGCTGGGGCTGCTATGGGTGAAGAATTCATGTTCAACGGTAAGCATGTTTTGATCGTGTATGATGATCTTTCAAAACAAGCTGATGCTTACCGTGAACTTTCCTTGATCTTGAGACGTCCACCTGGTCGTGAAGCTTATCCTGGGGATGTTTTCTATCTTCACTCACGTTTGTTGGAACGTGCAGCTAAACTTAGTGATGAATTAGGTGGCGGTTCAATGACTGCTTTACCATTTATCGAAACTAAGGCTGGTGACGTTTCAGCTTATATTCCAACTAATGTTATCTCCATCACTGATGGTCAGATCTTCTTGGATAGCGATAACTTCTATTCTGGTATTCGTCCAGCTATCGATGCGGGTACTTCTGTTTCCCGTGTTGGTGGTTCGGCTCAGATCAAAGCGATGAAGAAAGTTGCTGGTACATTACGTTTGGACTTAGCTTCATATCGTGAATTAGAATCATTTGCACAATTTGGTTCTGATCTTGATGAAGCAACACAAGCTAAGTTGAATCGTGGTCGTCGGACAGTTGAAGTCTTGAAGCAACCACTTCACAAGCCACTTCCAGTTGAAAAGCAAGTCTTGATCTTATATGCTTTGACACACGGTTTCTTAGATTCTGTTGTTGTTGATGAGATCTTGCGTTATCAAGATGAAATGTTTGATTTCTTTGATAACAACCACAAAGATCTCTTAGATCACATTGCTAAGACTGGTCAATTACCAGACACAGATAAATTAGATACAGCAATCAAAGAATTTGCTGCTTCTTTCCAAGCAAATTCAAAATAAGAAAGGGTGGTGAGAGCTAATGCCAGCTTCTTTACAAGAAGTTAAGCGTCGAATCGTTTCGACTAAGAAAACTGGACAGATCACAAGTGCGATGCAAATGGTCTCGACTGCTAAGTTGAGTCAGATCCAAAAGCACTCTGTAAGTTATCAAGTTTATGCTTCGAAGATTCGTAGCGTGATTACCCATTTGGCACAATCTCATCTACTTGATTTTGCTTCAGCAGTTGAAAGTGGAAAAGACCAAGTGGGCAAACTCAACACCTTAGGTATGCTAAAACAACGTCCTGTGAAAAAGACCGGGATCGTCGTTGTGACTTCAGATCGTGGCTTGGTTGGTAGCTACAACAGCAACGTTATCAAACAAACGCTTGATCTGATCAAAGAAAACGGCCACACCAAAGATGATGTTGTGATCATCGCAGTTGGTGGTACCGGGGCTGAATTTTTCAGTAAACGTGGTTACAACGTTACGTATGAATTTCGCGGTGTCAAAGACGTACCGACATTTAGAGAAGTACGTCCGATCGTTGAAGCTATCGTGACGATGTATAGCAATGGTCTGTACGATCAATTATTTGTTTGTTACAACCACTTTGTTAACACTTTGACCTCTATTTTCCGTGCTGAAAAGATGTTACCTATCACAGCTGAAAATATGGGTGATGATGACTTGACTGCACTTGATGAAGATCAAAAGTATCATATTGAATATGAAACAGAGCCTTCACGTGATGCGATCTTAGAAGTTATCTTGCCTCAATATGCGGAAAGTTTGGTTTATGGAGCTATTTTAGATGCTAAGACTTCTGAACATGCATCAAGTTCGACTGCGATGAAGTCAGCTTCTGATAACGCTAAAGATATTATTTCTGCGTTAGAACTTCAATACAACCGTGCACGTCAAAGTGCGATCACAACTGAAATTACGGAAATCACAGGTGCGCAAGCTGCCTTAGATTAGAACGATTAGGAGGAATTAACTAGATGAGTTACGGTAAAGTAGTTCAGGTAATCGGCCCAGTTGTCGATGTCCAATTCCCTCTTAGTGAATCCTTACCTGATATCAACAATGCTTTAACAGTTGAACGTGAAGATGGAACAAAATTGGTGATCGAAGTTGCTCTTGAATTGGGTGACGGCGTAATGCGTACGATCGCGATGGATTCCACTGATGGCCTTCAACGTGGGGCAAAAGTTGTTGATAACGGCGCAGCTATCAGCGTGCCCGTTGGTAATGATACTTTGGGACGTGTTTTCAACGTCTTAGGGGAAACAATTGATAATGGTCCAGAAATTAGTGCCGACCATCGCAGAGATCCTATCCACCGCGATGCGCCAGCTTATGACCAATTAAACACAAGTACAGAAATTCTTGAAACAGGGATCAAAGTTATCGACTTATTAGCTCCTTATATCAAGGGTGGTAAGATCGGTCTGTTCGGTGGTGCCGGTGTTGGTAAGACCGTTTTGATCCAAGAATTGATCCACAATATTGCACAAGAACATAACGGTATCTCCGTCTTTACTGGTGTTGGTGAACGTACACGTGAAGGTAATGACCTTTACTTTGAAATGAAGGAATCAGGCGTTTTAGAAAAAACAGCCATGGTCTTTGGTCAGATGAACGAGCCACCTGGAGCCCGGATGCGGGTTGCCTTGACTGGTTTGACGATCGCGGAATACTTCCGTGATGTTGAAGGCCAAGACGTGTTATTGTTTATCGATAACATTTTCCGCTTTACTCAAGCTGGTTCTGAAGTTTCCGCCTTGTTAGGCCGTATTCCATCTGCCGTTGGTTACCAACCAACATTGGCAACTGAAATGGGTCAATTGCAAGAACGTATCACTTCAACTAAGAAGGGTTCTGTTACATCTATCCAAGCCGTTTACGTGCCTGCCGATGACTATACTGACCCTGCGCCAGCAACGACCTTTGCTCACTTGGATGCTACAACTAACTTGGAACGTTCCTTGACTCAACAAGGTATCTACCCAGCTGTTGACCCATTGGCATCTACTTCAAGTGCTTTAGCACCTGAGATCGTGGGTGAAGAACATTACCGTGTAGCGACTGAAGTCCAACACGTATTACAACGTTACCGTGAATTACAAGATATCATTTCGATCTTAGGTATGGACGAATTATCTGATGAAGAAAAAGTTATCGTTTCACGTGCCCGCCGGATCCAATTCTTCTTGTCCCAAAACTTTAACGTTGCGGAACAATTTACTGGTGTTCCAGGTTCTTATGTACCAGTTGAAGAAACAGTTAAAGGCTTTAAAGAGATCCTTGAAGGTAAGTACGATGATCTTCCAGAAGATGCTTTCCGGAGCTGTGGTCCGATCGAAGATGTTGTGAAAAAAGCTGAACAGATGACACAAGGCAATTAAGGGGGTAGCGTCCAATGGATGAAAAACCTGTATTAACTGTCAATGTGGTTACGCCTGATGGATCAGTTTATGAAAATACAACTGATTTAGTGATCTGTACAACAACAGTCGGGCAAGTCGGTATCATGCCGAACCGCCTACCTTTGTTGGCATCACTGGCAATTGATAAAATCAGAGTCAAGACAGGTGAAGATACCTTTGATGAAGTCGCAGTTAGCGGTGGATTCATCGAATTTTCAAACAATGTTTTATCTGTAGTTGCATCAGCAGCTGAAAGAAAAGAAGAGATCGACACTTCACGGGCTGAACGGGCGCGTAAGCGTGCGGAGGCACGGATCGCTAAAGCTAAAGAAAACCACGATGATAATGAATTACAACGTGCTGAAGTTTCTTTACGTCGGGCGATCAACCGTTTGAGTGTTTCGAAGAAATAATCAAAAAGATCCTTGTCATTTTGGCAAGGATCTTTTTTTAACAACTGGGTAAGCATTTTATCTGATTTTTGTGTAGATATAGCTATATTTTTTTAGAGATTCGCCGTAAATGAGTGACTGAACTGAAAAATTATGCTATGATTATTTCGGATTGAGTAAAAGAGAAGAGGGAAAAAAGATGCAATATATAGGAATAATGGCGCTTTTGACGATCATCAGTCATTTTGTCTTTATCGCCTTGGCATTTGTGGGGCTCCAGTCTTTGAGACTCGATCGCTACATTGAACCGGCACGGCAAAATAGCTTCCGGCTTGTCTTAGTCATGGTCGCGGTAGCTCTTGGTTTTGCTTGCAGTTCGTTTTTTACGAGCTTTGTGGACAATGTGGTACATCTATCATATCTGATTTAAATAAATATAGTAATTTTCGGAGGAGTAACAATTGGAAAAGATTATTGTGCGTGGCGGGCATAGATTGAATGGAACAGTAGAGATCGAAGGAGCAAAAAATGCGGTCTTACCGATTTTAGCTGCGGGTATCTTACCAAGTGAAGGCCGCACCTTTTTAACAAATGTTCCGATCTTATCTGACGTTTATACGATGAACAATGTGATCCGCTTTTTAAACGTTAAGGTTGGTTTTGACGAAGAAAATAAAACGATTGCATTGGACGCAACTAATGAACTTTCTTATGAAGCACCATTTAAGTATGTCTCAAAGATGCGAGCATCGATCGTTGTTTTAGGACCACTTTTGGCGCGTTTAGGTCGTGCTAAAGTTGCGATGCCAGGTGGCTGTGCGATCGGTTCACGTCCGATCGACTTACATTTGAAAGGGCTTGAAGCTTTAGGGGCTGAGATCAACCGACATGATGGTTACATTGAAGCTTTTGCACCAAATGGACTCAAGGGTGCTAATATTTACCTTGATTTCCCAAGTGTTGGTGCAACGCAAAACATCATGATGGCAGCTACTTTAGCCAAAGGGACTACGATCATCGAAAATGTTGCGCGTGAACCAGAGATCGTTGACTTAGCTAACATTTTGAATAAAATGGGGGCTAAAGTCAAAGGTGCTGGGACTGAGGCCTTGAAGATCACAGGGGTCGAGACTTTACATGGCACAGAACACGCGATCATCCAAGACCGGATCGAAGCCGGGACATTCATGGTGGCAGCCGCTTTGACTAAGGGTAATGTTTTGATCAAAGATGCCGTAGCTGAACATAACAAGCCGTTGATCTCTAAATTAGAAGAGATGGGCGTTCAAGTCTTAGAAGAAGAAAATGGTTTGCGTATCATTGGACCAGAACAATTGAAGCCAACAACGATCAAGACTTTACCACATCCAGGTTTCCCAACGGATATGCAACCACAATTTTCGATCTTGCAGTTAGCGGCTAAGGGTACGAGCATCTTGACCGAAACTGTTTTTGAAAATCGTTTCATGCACCTAGAAGAGATGCGCCGTATGAATGCTGACTTTAAGATCGAAGGTAATTCGGTCATCATTTACGGGCCAACTGATTTTTCAGGTGCTGAAGTAGCCGCAACTGATCTGCGGGCTGCTGCTGCCTTAGTTTTAGCTGGACTTTTGTCACGTGGGATCACTCGAGTCACACATTTACAATATTTGGATCGTGGTTATTACCACTTCCACCAAAAATTAGCTGCTTTAGGTGCAGAAATCAAACGGATCGACGATATCACAAACGAAGAATACGTTATTTCTAAGAAAAAGATCAAATAATAATTTTCAGGGCTGCAAGTTATCTTAGCAGCCTTTTTTAATAAAAAATTTTAAAATTAAACCAATTTGATTGGGGGAACACGGTTTTTCAGGTGCAATTAATATGCTATAATTGGCTGTGTGTATTTTAAAATGAATTGAACTGAGATCAACTCTCAGTCCTACTTACATGTGTAATTAAGAACAAAAGGAGAAAATTTTATGGCTAAAGATATCGGTATCGATCTAGGTACGGCAAATGTATTGATCAATGTCAAGGGTAAGGGCATTGTGCTAAATGAGCCTTCCGTTGTAGCTGTCGATACGCAAACTGGCCGGGTCCTAGCAGTGGGTTCGGAAGCCTACAAGATGGTCGGCAGAACGCCAAGTAATATTCGTGCGATCCGCCCATTAAAAGATGGGGTCATTGCAGACTTTGACATGACAGAACAGATGTTATCGTATTTCATCAAGAAGTTAAATGTTAAAGGTGTGATGTCGAAGCCAGCCATTCTGATCTGCTGCCCAACTAATACGACTGACATTGAACGTAAAGCGATCCGTCAAGCCGCTGAAAAGTCTGGCGGGGGCGATGTTTATTTGGAAGAAGAGCCTAAAGTGGCGGCTGTCGGTGCAGGACTCGACATCTTCCAACCTTATGGCAATATGATCATTGATATCGGTGGTGGGACCAGTGATATTGCAGTCCTTTCCTTAGGTGATATCGTGATCAGTCGTTCTTTACGCAGTGCCGGTGATAAGTTGAACGCAAACATTGCTAATTACGTTCGCCAAGAATACGGTCTGATGATCGGTGAACATACAGCTGAAAAGATCAAGATCGAGATTGGCAGTGTCATCAAGGGTCACCGCAACAAGGAAATGACTGTGCGTGGCCGCGATGTCGTTAGCGGGTTACCAAAATCGATCCGCATCACGTCCGATGAAACGGTTGAGGCAATGCGTGACACGATGGATGCTATAATCGCAGCTGCTAAAGAAGTGTTGAGTGAAATTCCACCTGAACTTGCTTCTGATGTAATCGATCGTGGGATCGTGATCACTGGTGGTGGTGCCTTGCTTGACGGGATCGACACTTTATTTGCAGAAGAATTGACGATCCCAGTGATGATCGCAGACACACCACTTGATGATGTGGCAGTCGGTTCAGGTCAATTGCTCGAACAGATCGAAAAACTAAAAAAGAGTAAATAATGAAGATTTTTAGCAAGTTACTTATCTTACCGGTTAAGTTTTACCAAAAGGGGATCTCCCCCTTATTGCCACCGAGTTGTCGTTATTATCCGACCTGCTCAACTTATATGATCCAGGCGATCGAGAAACACGGCGCTTTATTGGGCTTGCTGATGGGATGTGCTCGTATTTTACGGTGTAATCCTTTCGTTAGAGGTGGCTATGATCCAGTTCCGGATCACTTTAGGTTACGTAGAAATAAAAATCCGAAAAAGTGAATTAACATAGGGGGATATACCTTGTCGAAAAAAGAACGTAATATTCAGATCATTGAAAATGAAAAGATGGTGAATGGTAATTTAGTCTTAGAATTGACGATCCAAGATGAAGTGATCGGTAGTGTCAAACAAGACGGAATGCGCTATATTGCCGTTTTATCCAATGGCGAAAAATTAAAGCTCAACTCAAGAAATGAAGCTGTTGACTATCTCTTGCGTGATTACCACTTACACCGCGGATAAGTTAATAAAAAAATAAGTTTGCCGACTGAGCCTTTCTTCAGTCGGCAAATTGTATATAATTAGTAGGAATCAAATAAAAGGAGTGACTTTTAATGGCGCGACAACAGTTCTTACACCGTGATGAAGACGATGATGCTCGTATCGACTGGGGCATTATCTTTTCGGTCCTTGTGTTAGCCGTGATCGGGATGATCTCGCTTTATGTTGCCTTGACCCATGATACAAGTACTGCTAGTGTGACTAGAACGATGATCACTCAGGCAATGTGGTACATCTTAGGGATCGGGGCTGTGATCTTTATCATGCAGTTTGATGCTGAACAGTTGTGGAAGATCGCCCCGTTGGCTTATGGACTAGGGATCTTCTTATTGATCTTAGTGCTATTCTTCTATAGTCGGCGAATGGCGATCCTAAACGGGGCCAAGAGTTGGTTTGCGATCGGCTCGTTATCATTTCAGCCTTCCGAAGTGATGAAACCTGCCTTTATTTTGATGATGGGGCGAGTCATTTCGCAACATAACAGTGAATATCCGGAACACACGACGCGTTCGGATTGGTTATTGTTAGGTAAACTCTTTGCGTGGACGATCCCAGTGGCAGTCCTCTTGAAGTTGCAAAATGACTTTGGGACGATGCTCGTGTTCTTTGCGATCTTAGGGGGGATGATCTTAGTTTCAGGTATCACCTGGAAAATCATTGCGCCGGTCGCGGGAGCCGTGACTGTTTTAGGTAGTTTAGCGATCTTTTTAGTTGTTTACGATAGGACTTTACTTGAAAAGATCGGTTTTCAGGCTTACCAGTTCAAACGGATCGATTCCTGGCTCGATCCTTCTGGAAGTACTAGTGGTAGTAGTTATCAGCTCTGGCAGAGTATGAAAGCGATCGGCTCAGGACAACTATTAGGTAAAGGCTTCAATGTTTCCAATGTTTATGTGCCGGTGCGCCAATCAGATATGATCTTTTCGGTCATTGGAGAAAACTTTGGCTTTATCGGTTGTTGTTTATTGATCTTTATCTACTTATTGTTGATCTTTCAAATGATCCAGGTGACTTTTGATACGAAAAATGAGTTTTATGCTTATATTTCGACTGGGGTCATCATGATGATCTTGTTCCACGTCTTTGAAAATATCGGGATGAACATCGGGCTCTTGCCTTTGACAGGTATTCCATTGCCATTTGTCAGTCAAGGGGGATCAGCTCTGATCGGGAACATGATTGGGGTCGGATTTGTGATGTCGATGCGTTATCACAATAAGAGTTATATGTTTAGTAATGGGACAGATTTTAGATAGGGTGAGTGTAAATGAAAAAATTTTATTGTTATGCACGTTGTAGTACCTGTAAAAAAGCCGAAAAATGGCTCTTGGAAAATCAAGTTCAATTTGACAAGCAAGATCTAGTTGCCGATCCTCCGACTAAAGAGGAGCTCTTAGCGATCTTTGCCAAAAGTGACCGACCATTGCGTTATTTCTTCAATACTAGTGGTCAAGACTATCGCAAGTTGAACTTAAAAGAAAAAGTTCCCACAATGACAAAAGAAGAAGCGGCAACGATGATGTCGGAAAATGGCAAACTCATCAAACGTCCGCTGATGGTCGATGAAAAGACCGTAACTTGTGGCTTTAAGCCTGAAGTTTATCAAGAAACTTGGCTTTGATCAAATAACCGTAATTCTAGCATGGTAAGCGTAGAATTACGGTTATTTTTTTCGCTTTAGGACGGCCTAGTGATGTATTTATTTTTACAGGGTGCTACTTTTTTATAAAAAATCCCCCAGCCGACAAGCAACTGGGGGCACGCTTATCTATCGGTGGTCTTTCAACCAGTCATAGATAATGCTTGATACCAGATTGACTAGGATAGCCAAGATCAAGCTTAGGATTGTGGAGAGCATAGCATTCACCTCTCTCTTGTACTAATTGAAGTTGATCAGACTTCACGTACTTCTTTAGTATATTGACAGGTTGAAATAAATTTTATATGATAGTGGTGTGGAGAGCGTGGATTCATCCTAGCTCTATAATGCAAGCTGATCACTTGCGAACCAGTTTTACCTTCTGACATATATTTGTCAGAGGGTAATTTTTTTGCACTAAAAAAGGCGCTCCGTCCGATGAATTGAGCGGGGGAGAAAATTTTTTATTTGGAGTATATATTTATTTTCCGTAAGAAATAAAAGCAGTATTATTGAGTAAATAAAGAAGAACTCGAGGCGAAATGTTCACCACAGTTTACATATAAATAATAAGAAGCAATTATGGTAAGAGTAAGGATCCAGAAACAGAGATAGGGGGATCATATACAGAAGTCTTGAAATTAGAAAGGACAGCCGTAAGAGATATTGATGCGTAGCTGAAACGTATTCGATAAATGCAGCGTTTAGTAAACAATAGAGGCCTTACTATGATACAAGATCCGCATCATAATAAGGCCTCTGTTATTCATACGGTGCTGACCGCATTGTCTTACACGCTTTATCTTTGTTCGGCAAATTTTTTAGCTTCACCGACAAGATGGATGAAGAGCTTTAAGGAATTCTCGTGGTCTTGGTAAAGTGTTTCGGGATGCCACTGAACACCTAAGAAATTAAAGTTCTTACCGACTGCCGCTTCTACGATCCCGTCTGAACTGTAAGCTACCGGGATCAACTCCGGAGAGATATCTTTTAGCGCTTGATGATGAAATGAATTTACGCGTGCCGAAGTGCCAAAGAAGTCTTGGATCAAGTTGTCTTCTTTGACTTCGATCGAATGTGTCAGTGCTTGCCAAGGTGCTGTCTGGTATTGGTTGTGCTTGACAGCTAGCTTATCGTAGTCGCTTAGATCTTGGTAGAGACTGCCACCTAAAAAGACATTCGCGAGTTGGAGTCCGCGACAGATACCTAAAGTTGGAAGATCGCGTTCATAGGCTTGACGTAAGAATTCGATCTCAAAAGCGTCAAGCGCTGAGTCGATCGCACCTAATTTTAAGCTGGGTTCTTCATCGTAAAAATAAGGATCGATATCTTTACCGCCGGGCAATAAGAGACCGTCGATCCGATCGATCAAAGTACTGATGCTCTCAAGTGAGCTCTTAGGTGGGATGATCACTGGGATCCCACCGGCTTTTTTAACGGCATCTAAATAGCCTTGCCCGATATAGGAGATAGGTAAGTTCGCGTGTTCGGGAATCAAGGCGCCGTTGAAATTTCCGATAATGCCAATGATTGGTTGCACGTAGATGCCTTCTTTCGTAAATATATTTTGAACAAGGTTTTCCAATTGAAAGTAATTCTCAATTAGACTACAATGATGATAGTATACTTATTTAGTTTAGCGGAGGAATGAAAAATGTCAACTCTTGAAGTAAAAAATCTCCACGTTTCGATCGATGGAAAAGAGATCTTGAAAGGCCTTGATCTTAAGATGCAGACGGGGGAGATCCATGCAATCATGGGCCCAAACGGAACTGGGAAGTCGACTTTATCAGAGGCGATCATGGGTAACCCAGCTTACACGATCACTAAAGGTGAGATCTTATTAGATGGTGAAAATATTTTGGATTGGGCAGTTGATGAACGTGCACGCGCAGGGCTCTTTTTAGCGATGCAATATCCAGCTGAGATTCCAGGGGTCACGAATGCTGAATTTATCCGCAGTGCGATCAATGCGCGTTTGCCTAAAGATGAACCGATCTCGATACGAAAATATCTAAAAGACCTCGAAGAAACGATGGCCTTTTTAGACATGCCATTTTCCATGGCAGAGCGCTACCTCAATGAAGGTTTCTCCGGTGGGGAAAAGAAACGCAATGAGATCTTGCAACTGATGATGATCAAGCCTAAATTTGCGATCTTAGATGAGATCGATTCTGGTTTGGATATCGATGCCTTAAAAGTCGTTTCTAAGGGGGTAAATGAGATGCGCAGTCCAGATTTTGGCTCGTTGATCATCACCCACTACCAACGACTCTTGAACTATATCGTACCAGATGTCGTGCATGTCATGATGGATGGTCGGATCGTAACGACTGGTGGCCCTGATCTAGCTAAGCGCTTGGAAGCAGAAGGCTATGCGGGTCTCCGTGATGAATTAGGGCTTGATATCAAGCTAGCAGAAGATAAAGCTTAGGTGGTGGCAAAAATGAGTGCATTAACAACACAAGCCCAGGCACTAGTAGAGTTTGGTAAGCAAACTAATGAGCCTAGCTGGTTTACCCAAAAAAGGACCCAAGCTTTAGAAAAAGCTCAAGAACTTGAGATACCACGCTTTGAAAAAATCAAATATAAACGCTGGCCGATCGAAGTGACTAAGCCGGTGCAAGTGCTCCAAAATGACTTGCCTGAAGCTAAGGCAGCTGAGATCACGATCCAAAATAATGTTGTGGTCGAATTTGGGCAAACAACTGCTAAATTAGAACTCGATCCAGCATTAAAAGCTCAAGGGGTGATCGTCTGTGATTGGCAAACAGCTCTGCAAGAACATCCAGAACTCATCGAAGAGTATTTCATGGAAGCGGTCAAAGACGATGAAAATCGCTTGAATATGCAACATGTGGCTAACGTTACCAGTGGATTGTTGATCTACGTGCCTAAAAATGTCGTCCTAGAAGAACCATTGACGTCGTATTTCATTCAAGATGCTACAACGGAACAAGACTTTGTGCACCATGTTTTATTGATCGCTGATGTCAACAGTGAAGTCTCATATTTGGAGAATTTGCAGACTTACGGTGAACAAAAGACAACAGCCAGCGTGATCGTGGAAGTCTTTGCCAAGGCGGGTAGTCACGTAAAATTTGCCAGTGTCGATCGCTTGGGTAAAAATACGACCGCCTATCTCAATCGCCGGGGGCATTTGGAGCAAGATGCTAAGATCGACTGGTCGATGGGGATGATGAATGACGGTAATATCGTTGGTGACTTTGATTCTGATCTGATCGGTGATGGTTCTCACGCCGAAACTAAAGTCGTTGCGATCTCAACGGGTAAACAAGTCCAAGGGATCGATACCCGCGTGACAAACTATGGTAGACATTCGATCGGCCACATTCTCCAACACGGAGTCATCTTATCGCAGTCATCGCTAGTCTTTAACGGGATCGGCCACATCATTCATGGTGCCAAGGGAGCCGATGCGCAACAGGAAAGTCGGGTCTTGATGCTTTCGACTAAAGCGCGTGGCGATGCCAATCCGATCTTATTGATCGATGACAATGCCGTTACTGCTGGTCACGCCGCCAGTGTTGGGCGGGTCGATCAAGACCAATTGTATTACTTGATGAGTCGGGGCTTGTCAAAAGAGATCGCTGAACGTTTAGTGATCCGTGGTTTCTTAGGCCCAGTTTTGACAGCTATTCCAAGCCGGAAAGTCCAAACAGAGCTCTCCGACATGATCGAAAGGAAGCTTATCGATGGACAAGAAGAAAAATGAGTTTCGTGCTGATTTTAAGATCTTAGATCAAAAAGTCAACGGTGAGCCGTTAGTCTATTTGGACAATGCGGCTACGACCCAAAAGCCCCAAGCTGTGATCGAAAGCTTAGTGGACTACTATGAACATGATAATGCTAACGTCCACCGGGGTGTGCATACCTTGGCTCAACGAGCAACGCAAGCCTATGAAGCTACGCGCCAAAAGGTCAAGGAACTGATCAATGCCGATAGTGAGCGTGAAGTCGTCTACACTAAAGGCACGACGGAAAGTCTCAATTGGATCGCACGGGGTTACGCCCAAAAGATCTTGCAGCCAGGCGATGAGATCGTTTTATCCTATGCAGAACATCATTCCAATATCGTTCCCTGGCAACAGGTCTGCGAAAAAACAGGGGCAAAGCTAGTTTATTTGGATCTAAATACAGATGGGCAAGTCGACTTAGAGAACGCTAAGCAATTGATCAATGAAAAGACCAAGATCGTATCGTTAGCACAGGTGTCAAATGTCCTAGGTGCTGTCAATCCGATCAAAGAACTCGCTCAATTAGCGCATAAAAATGGTGCTATCATGGTCGTGGATGGGGCGCAATCAGTACCTAATATGCCAGTAGACGTTAAAGAATTAGACATTGATTTTCTAGCTTTTTCCGGCCATAAGATGCTAGGGCCAACGGGGACTGGGATCTTGTGGGGCAAGCTGGAATTATTGAACCAGATGTCACCGCTTGATTTTGGAGGCGAGATGATCGATTTTGTCGAATTAGAGCATTCGACCTTTAAAGAAGTTCCGTGGAAATTTGAAGGTGGGACCCAAAATATCGCAGGAGTGATCGCTTTAGGCAAGGCGATCGACTATCTGCAAGCAGTTGGGTTAGCCAATATCGCCCAGCATGAGACCGAGTTGATGGAATATGTCTTGCCTAAGTTGCAAGCGATCGATGGGTTTGAATTATACGGTTCAGCTGATCCAGCCAAACATGCCGGGATCATCTCGTTTAACCTTGCAGGACTTCATCCACATGATACAGCGACAGCACTCGATATGGAGGGAGTTGCGATCCGGGCTGGTCATCACTGTGCCCAACCGTTGATGAAAAAATTACAGATCGCAGCTTCGGCCCGAGCCAGCTTTTATCTGTATAACACTAAAGAAGATGCCGATAAATTAGTGGAGGCATTGATCAAAACAAGGGAGTTCTTTCGATGAGTTTATCCAGTTTAGATAATTTATACCGTCAAATGATCTTAGAACATGCTAACCGTCCCCATCATCATGGTAATCTTCCCGCAGTCGACAAACAGATCGAATTGCGTAATCCGACTTGTGGGGATGTGTTAGAGCTAGAAGTCAAGCTCGATGATGAAGGCAAGATTGCTGACATTGCTTTTAGTGGGACCGGGTGTACGATCTCGCAGGCTTCGGCTTCAATGATGACCGATGAAGTGATCGGTAAGACGCCAGAACAGGTCAGTGAGATGGTCGAGGCTTTTTCCGAGATGATCACTAAAAATGAAGATAAAGATTATGAAGACTTATTAGGCGATGCTGTCGTCTTAGAGGGGGTCGCTCAATTTCCCGCACGGATCAAGTGTGCAACTTTAGCCTGGAAAGCGATCTACCAAGCATTAGAGAAGGAGGACAAAGCCCATGAGTGAAAATACAATGCCTGAATTGGGTGGCGAATACAAATACGGTTTTAAAGATGATATTGAACCGCTTTTTACAACAGGGGAAGGTTTGACTGAAGATATCGTCCGTCAGATCTCGGCTGCTAAAAATGAGCCAGAATGGATGTTAGATTTTCGATTGAAAGCCTATGAATTATACCGCAAGTTGCCAATGCCTGATTTTGGCCCTGACTTGTCACCCCTTGATTTTGAACATATCAATTACTTTAGACGTGATTCCGACCGCGTTGCCCGTGATTGGGATGATGTGCCCGAAGAGATCAAAAGGACATTTGACCGCCTAGGAGTACCCGAAGCGGAACGTAAATACTTAGCGGGTTCTTCGGCGCAGTATGAATCCGAAGTAGTCTATCACAATATGCGCAAAGATTTTGATAACTTGGGGATCGTCTTTATGGATACTGATTCAGCTGTCCAAGAATATCCTGAATTAGTCAAAAAATACTTCGGAAAATTGATCCCACCAGCTGATAATAAGATGGCTGCGTTGAATTCGGCTGTTTGGTCAGGTGGGACCTTTATCTACGTGCCAAAAGGTGTCAAAGTCTCAGTACCGATCCAAAGTTATTTCCGAATCAATGCGGGTAACTCGGGGCAGTTTGAACGGACTTTGATCATTGTCGATGAAGGAGCAAGCATCAATTATGTGGAAGGCTGTACCGCACCAAACTATTCTGAAGATAGCTTGCACGCAGCGGTCGTTGAAGTAAATGTCTTAAAAGATGCTTACTGTCGTTACACCACGATCCAAAACTGGTCCGATAACGTCTACAGTTTAGAGACTAAGCGGGCACGGGCTTTGGAGAATGCGACGATGGAATGGGTCGATGGTAACTTAGGTTCAAAGGTTACTATGAAATACCCAAGTGTCTACTTAGATGGCCGTGGTGCGCGTGGAACGATGCTCTCGATCGCCTTTGCGGGTAAAGATATCGACTCTGATACCGGGGCTCGGATGATCCACAATGCTAAAGATACTTCATCTTCGATCGTTTCGAAGTCTCTGTGTAAAGATGGGGGCCGGGTCGACTACCGTGGACAAGTCCGCTTTGGCCGGCATTCAGACGGTTCATTTGCCCATATCGAATGTGATACGATCATCATGGATGACAAATCAGCAAGTGATACGATCCCATTCAATGAGATCTTGAACGGCAATGTTTCCATGGAACACGAAGCCAAAGTATCTAAGATCTCCGAAGAACAGCTCTACTACTTGATGAGCCGTGGGATCTCCGAAGAAAAAGCGACTGAAATGATCATCATGGGCTTTGTTGAACCATTCACCAAAGAATTACCAATGGAATATGCTGTTGAGTTGAACCGCTTGATCGAATATCAAATGGAAGACTCAGTGGGTTAAAGAAAGCACATCTTGGCGTTGGCTGGGATGTGTTTTTATTTTGGCTAAAAATTTAAATTTGTTCATGCAATGATAGGTGAAGTATTATAGTGGCAAAGAAGGTGAGTGACTTGGATGAAAAGAAGTTTTCATTTACTGCAGAAGAAGTAGCAGAGTTTTTCAAAGAAATAAATTTAGAAGCATTAGTGAACAGTTTACGTTTAAGCATTGATGATGAAAAAAATCCCCGACCAGAAAACACTGGTCAGGGAAAGGGTAATTAAGCGATATCGTAAGGATTAGGGATGATCCTTGTGTCTAAGAGATATTGTTTGATGAAGGTGAGAGTAGCTGTTGTTTACATGTGTGGCTTAAAACCTTCGTTAATAATGTTTCCATTTCAGCTTGAGAATATGACAATGTGTGCATATTGATTACCTCCAATTAATTAAAGTACTACACACAAAGAAAAGGGGCGAGTTTCTCGCCCCAAAACAAAAAGCAGCCGGATGGCTGCTTTTTGCGCACTAATTTGAAAATTTAAGCTAATCGTTTGCAGAGAGTTCCAAGAGTTGAATAAAAGCTTGACTAAATTTATCAGCTTTTTCATCATCTAATTTTCCAAGTTTATTGGTAAGTTCTACAATATTTCGATTTGATTCAAGTTCAGAGGTTGTGTTAGCGACGGCAACTAGATCAGAAAGCGATATATCGAATGCTTCTGCAATTTTTATAAGTGTTTTGATACTAACATTTTGAGCACTAGTTCTTTCTAAGCGTGAAATAAAATTAACGGAAAGTCCGCTTTTTTCGGCTAGTTGTTCTTGGGTAAAGTGATATTTTTTACGAAAGTATCTAACGTTATTTCCAATGTTTACTATTTTTGAGACCTCCTTATCTCTTTTAATAGTAATTAAAATTTTAAAATTGTATAACGGTATAAATGAATACTTTTACAAAAATAAATTATTACTATGTGAATATATTAATTTAGTGCAATAAAAAATGCAAAAACTATTTATATGTGCATATAACAGTAGTGTAATATCGGTATATTCTAATAAAAGGAGAGTGCTCTTAATGAAAAAGAAGAAACTATTGTTTGGTGCTACAGCTGTAGCAACCACTATCGCAACAGGGGTAACAGCACAAGCTGATAGTGTAAATGACAATGCGACTGCAAATGTAGCTCAAGTTAGTGTACAATCACCAACTAAAACTGCTGAAAATAAAGTTGCAACAGCCGACAAAGCAGTTGCCGATGCACAAACAAGTGTCGATACCGCCCAACAAACTGTCAAGCGAACAAAATCTGACTTAGATAGTGCCAAATCTGATCTAGATTCAGCCAAAGATCTAAAAGATCAAGCAACACCTGAAGCTATCGATCAAGCTAAATCAGATGCTGATTCAACTAAAGAAGTTCAAGACTAAGCTCAAACTACTGTTGATCAAACTCAACAAGACGTTGAACATCAAAGCGCAGTTGTCGACTCCGCTAAACAAGACTTAGATTCTAAAACATCTGATTTACAAACAGCACAAAAAGATGAATTAGACGCACAACACGCTGTCGATCAAGCCCAACATGACGTTGATGCGTAAAAAGAAGCTGAACAAAAGCTTCCGCAATTGACTGAAGATGCTAACCAAGCTAAAGAAGCCGTTGACAGTGCACAAACCAGTGTCGATCAAGCTCAAACTAATTTTGATACAGCCCAAAAGAACTTAGCTGATGCTAACACCAATAAAACAACAGCTGATTCACAAGTCGAAGCTAAGAAATCAGAAGTCTCAACTGCTAAAGATGCTGTTGACACAGCACAAAAAGCGCTTGATACAAAAGGTTCAAAAGCCGAACTTGATCAAGCTCAAACCGATTTTGATTCTGCGAAATCAGCTCAAGCAAACGCTCAAAAAGATCTAACCGAAAAACAAACTGCTAAAGAAAATGCCGATAAAGCTGTCGTACCTGCAAAAGAAGATCTTGCTACGGCTAAAGATACGCAAAGCTTGTTACAAGAGGCTGTTGACCATGCTAAATCAAAACAACAAGCTCAAGCCAACGTTGTCACTGATTTACAAAACAAATTGAATCAAGCAAACCAAACAGCAACTAAGACCAACGTTCAAATTCACGTTACAAATGAATTGAAACAAGCTGTTCAAAAGTATGTCAACGATGTATATGCTAACGCTGATAAAACAACGCTCAATAACGATGCTAAAGCTATTCAAGATGCACTAACAAATCCAAAAAAATATGGATTCCCACATACTGATATCACAGGATCTGGATCAAATTCTAAAATTGAAACTAAAAACAACGGTGGACCCTTATCAATAAACTATATTCCATCATCTGAAGATGAAGAATTAATGGAACAACATAATAATCATCCACTATATGCTTCGTCAAAACAACTTGTGGGAAATCTAACCAATAAACAACTACTAGAATTAGAACAATTTACAGCTGATATCATCAACGCCATGCGTGATGCTTTAGGCATTAGTGATAAAGTTGGACACGTTATTGTCAATCAAGACGCCATTAATATTGCTAATCAACTTGGAAAAAATGAAGTTGCAACAACCAATGCTAATATAACAAAAGATGTTGCAAATAAATATGGATTAGATTACTCAAAATTGCGAAATGAATTATTGATCGATCGATATGGATTCTTCTTTAACTTCGTAGCACAATCCTTACCATGGAAAATGTCATACGTAAAAGGTATGCTTGCTTATAATTTAAACGAATATATTTCATTAGGCATTTTACTACCAAACGGACAAACTGCCACAGATCGAAATGGTAATCCTCTATATGATCATGATCTTGTAGGACTTGAAAGTAAATCACTCTTAGGGATCACACCAAATCTCATTAAACAAGCTAAAAATAATACAAATAAAGATCAATACTTTGGTTGGTCTCACCCCGATTTTCCTAATCGAAAAAACGACATCAATGTATCAACCCGCTTCATCTTTATTCCCCAAAGTATGATCACTGACAAATCAAAATTTGATCAAACACCGTTGTTCCAAAATACAACAAATGATACTACTGCTTTACGTTCCGAATTTGATCAAGCAACCAGTCGCTTACAATCGCTAACTAATACCTTGACTCAAGCTCAAGCAAAACTCGACACCGCTAACGCTCAAGTAAAAACCGCTCAAACAGCTTATGATCAAGCACTCAAACAACAAACTAACGCTGATCAAGCGCTTGCCACAGCTAAAACAGCCCTTCAAACTGCTGACCAAAACTTAGCCACAGCGCAAACAAAACTTGATTCAGCCAAACAAGCTTATGCTGATAGCTTAAAAGATACGGCTACTAAACAAGAAGCGCTCAAACAAGCACAAACTACTTTAGCGCAAAAACAAGCCGAATTAGATAACTTAGTTGCGTTACAAACAAAAGCTAACTCCCACTTAGCTGACGCCAACATCAATTATCTAAACGCTGAACGTCAATTAAAAGACGCTCAAAATCAACTTGCAGTAGCAAAGGATGCGTTTAATAAGGCAACAAGTACGCAAAAAGAAGCACAAAAACAAGCTGATCAAGACCCAGCTGAACTTCAAGAAGCTTTAGTAACAGCTCAACAAAATTTAGTTACAGCTCAAACTAACTTGGCTCAAGCACAAGCACAAAAAGACGAAGCTCAAAAGATTTTCGATACTGAATCTGCTAAACTACAAGAGCTTCAAACTAAGTTGACCGAAGCTAAACAAGCCCTTGAAACAGCCAAAACTAACGCTACTAAAGCAAATAATCATTACGAATCACTGCTTAACGCTGATAAGAACTTAGCTCAAGCTCAAACTGCTTACGATCAAGCCGTACTTGCTTATAATAAAGTACAAGCTGATTTAGCAACTGCCCAAGCAAAACTTGCTTCCGCTAAGCAAACGCAGCAACAAGCTCAAGCAGAACTAGCTAAGGCTAAGCAAGAACAGATGATATTGATGAACTTTGAAAAAGCATATCAAGCAGCTCAAAGTGAAAATCCAGCACGTAAGCTAAATGTGCATACGGTTGGAAATGAAAAACAACAACCGGCTAAGAAAAATAACGTCTTACCACAAATGGGTGATAAGAATAGCCTAGCAGGTGTAGTTTTAGGAATGATGACAACGCTAACTGCTTTAGGTACAGCTATTGTTTCACGGCGTAAACGTTCATAATTGAATAACTTTTCTCCTCTGGGTACTTTAACCTGGGGGAGTTTTTTAGTTTGTAACAATATATTTGTATTTTTTGAAAAGAACTATTTATTCGTAAATAGTTGTGTGATAAAATAATGTTGTGAATGAGATAGTAGAGTATTTTGTTAGATTGGTTAAAAATTTGTGATTGAGATATTTGGCTAGAGATTTAGCTAGTGTTGAGCTTGATGATTCATTGGGGAATATTGTGATTAATAATGTAGGATAAAAAGTGTGGGATTTTCAGTAGTGTAGCAACTGTTAGGGGATTATAGGTATAGTTGTTGCAAATTAGGAAGAATCTGTTGAATTTGTGATGGATTTCAATTGAGATAGTGTGAAAAGTGAGAATCTTTAAGAAGATCTATAAGAGGAGTTTAGGTGGCTACTTTTATAGGTCTTTTTATTATAATCCACTCGGAGTACCTGAGTGACTTTTTTTAATGCCCGAATAAATCTTTGCCTGTTTTTCCCGAATAAGTTGTGAAAGAAAATAGGGTATATTACAATGGTAAATTTAAATGATTATCTAAGTCATGAGACAATTAAAAAATATAGGAATGGTAAATTGGATTGGGAATATGATATGACGATTGATATGGATACTCTCTATAAATTAATTGTTGTGATCTTACTGGAATGTGTTCCTTGGTATAATTAAAATGAGATAGAGATATACATGAGTAAATTATTATCACAGTATAATAGTAGTAAAGCAGAGGAGGTAATAGTAATTATGAAAAAATTAGCAGTTATTTTATCACTTTGTAGTGTGGGGGTGTTGCTCACTGCCTGTGCTCAAAAAAGTGAACCGACTAAAAAGGTAGAATCATCATCTCAGGTAAAACATAGTAGTAGCTCCAAAAGTTCACGTAGCAGTGCAAGTAGTACGACACTAGATAAAAAGGCTAGTGAATCCCAAAGTTCAACACCTTGGAATGCAGATAAGGATGCACAGTTGCAAAGCTTTATCAGTAGTTGGCAGGGAAAAATGGGACAGTCATATACTAAATATGATGGACAAAATTCACTAAAAGCATCAACTGGAACAACTTATCCGGATATTTTCAGCGGAAATGGTGTTTATATGAATAACTCCAGACTTTCGATAGGATATAGTCCAACTGGTGAAGGGCCGTATGATTATAATGTCGTAGCGATCTATAATCATGATGGGACTCAACCACCGTTGCCAAATCATATCACCTATCTATTCGCATTTCATAATGGTCAACCTGTAGCTTTAGTTGATCAATCACGTGAAGGTGAAGTTCGTGTGACAGAAACTAAGAATGCAGATGTTAGAGAAGCTTTCCAAAGGATCGCAGGTGAAAATACAACTACAAGTAGTGATGAAAAAGAGCGTGAACCATCATTTAACGAATTAGCTGTTATGACGTATGCCATTGGTTATGGGGATGGTGATATAAATGGTGCAAAAGTTGCAGCAGATAATGGCTTTTTAGATTTATATTATATGCAGGATTCGGGACGTTATGGTATTGGTCAAGGAACATCGGCAAGTACGATCTTATTGCAACAAGACGGTGATAAAATGAAGTACTGGACCAAGGATACCAGTGGTGGAAGATCTACGGCAACGGCCCGTGTAGTTGAGCATACGGTTTCGATCGCTGAATTAAAATCACGCTACTTTTCGACAGCCGAACAGCGTGCAACTATAGAGCAGATCGCAAGTAAATTAAAAACAGGAACTTCCGAATAATAGTTTATAGCTTCCAGAGAGATTGAATCTCTGGAAGCTATTTTTTATCGAGAAATCTACGTCATAAAATAATTATCTGCGTCATTTTGGGGTAAAATGACGTAGAAAAAAAGTTGGTGAATACTCATCAGCTTTTTTAGTAGTGTTATTCAGAGCTAGCTTTACCGAACAAAATAAAGTTTCTGTGAGAGAATTTTAGGGGAATTTACATAAAAGTATTTTGGCTCAATTTGCGTATCTTATAAGTGTAGACCAAAAAATCCCCCACTCAGTCTACGGACTAAATAGGGGAAAGAAACTAGTTTTGACTAGGTTTTTTATGTGCGATCAAGACAAGTAAAGCCAGTGCGATCACGACTTCAATGATGATATAAACTAACCGCAAAGCAATCTTTGTTCCGCCGAGCCAAACATCAAAGACTACGGAGAAGACAACAAGTGCGATCATTAGATACCATTGTGACCGATCAAAAGCAGTCCCATACTTGAGCTCGCGTCGTCTGATCGAAGGTAACAAGGCGCCAAGTCCGATCAAGACCACGATCGAGACGATATTGATGACTAATTCGTACCACCATGTGTGGCTAAATTGTTCCACGTCTTGTGGAGCGACCCCAAGTAGGGTAGCCAAGGCTGTAACGAGTAACAATAAAAGTCCAACAAGATATGCCAATTTATCATTTTTGATGAAGACATATTGGGATGGATATTTGCTGGAGTTTTTGCGGATCCGCATGAAAGCGTAGAAGATCCAGCAAGTTACCCCAGGTGAGATGATCCCGTTTAAGTTCAAAAGCCAGTTGAAGACGTCGTTCATCTCAGGTAAGAATACACCCAAGAACATGATGAAGGCACATAGCGTACAGGTCAAAATGTAACCGTTGATCGGAAGCCCATCTTTGGTCGTCTTACGTAAGAATTCAGGCATGTATTTATCACCAGTATCTGAGATCAACATCCGTGTCATTGCATCCAGTAGCACCGCTAACAAAGCACACATGTAAACGACCGAAGTCCAAGCGTAGACATACATGAAGACATCGCCTAGCCCAAATTGTTCGCCCAAAGCTTGGAAAGCATAGTAGGAACCATTCATTTTAAGGTCATTTGGCAAGTGATAAGCGTTAAAGTAGATCCCCAAGGCAAAAGAACCAAAGATCGTTAGAAAGGCTGTCATAATAGCTAAGGCGATCATCGCTTTCGGGAATTCCCGCTGTGGTTTACGCATTTGTGTTACGTATGGTGCGATCAATTCGCTCCCGTTAACGGCGTAGATCAACATCCCGACAGTCGTCCAATATTTCAGATCAAAATTAGGAATGATCGTATGTACATTCATCGGTTGTGTTGCCATATGCCCACCATTTTTAGCTAAGCCAACAAAGGCTAAAACAACAAAGAGGATCGTCATGACAAACATCATGCCCCCACCGACAACGCTTAGAAATTCCATTGAGTTAGCTAAGCGCCGTTGAATGATGATAAAGATAATGAAAATAATAAAAGTCCAAAGAGTAAATTGTGCATTTGACATGGTGTCTTGGAATTTGTCCGAACCAGTAAACGCCCAACCAAAGCCAACGACGACTGAGTTAGCTGAGTCAACGACATAAGGCACTGAAGCAGCCCAATAAGTCCAAGCAGTAAAGTAACCAAGAAATTCACCATTAGTTCCGCGGATCCAAGAGCTAAGCCCGCCACCTTCTTTATTGAAGACCGAGCCGAGTTGTCCGACCATTAGAGAATAGGGAATAACATACAAGAAAAGCATCAAGACCCAAGATGTGATAACTGTCATACCTTGGTTTTTAAAGTTATACATAATATCATCAAAGCCGATGACGGTCACAAAAGCCATCAATGTCAAGATCGGCCAACTGATATATTTTCCGTGTGTCTGTGTGTTGTCCATGAAAATAAACCTTCCTTTTTACATAAAATAATCATACCTACAAAGAATATCCTAACTAAAGATAAGTTGCAAGGGTGAATCAGGTATAAGATGTAAAAATAGGCTTAGATATAGTAATTTACAATATGTATTGCTAAGTTCTAAAATATGCTTAGAGAGGGATATCGATGCCATTTACCGGTAAAGAAATGCTGAAATTTCTTAGAAAGCATGATTTAAAGAAGTGCAGATTGGGTGTTTCTGTACATAGTAGTAAAGGAGGAAAGCCGATGTCTAAAAAGCTTATGATGGCCTATCCAGCGATTTTTAGAGCTGAAGAAAACGGGGGATACTATATTGAATTTCCCAATCTAGAAGGGGTCTATACCGGGATTTCTGAAAATGATCTTCCACTTGGCTTAGAAATGGCAAGTGAAGTTTTAGGAATAATGTTGTCTGAATTTATCCAAAATGGTGAAAAATTTAATGCGCCTTCTCCGATAAATATGATAAAGCATAAGGAATCAGAATTTGTGACGTTAGTGGCTGTTGATGTCAGCCAGTATTTTGAAAAAGATAAATTAGTTAAGAAAAAACTATCCATTCCTAAATGGGTAGATGAGCGTGGCAAAAAATTGGGTGTTAATTTCTCTGCATCATTGACGCAAGCGATCCTTGAAACTACGGAATAGTCTTTTAGCAGATTATGGACGTACCAGCAATGAATAAGTATAATAGGCGGTAGTAGTAATGAGAAAAGGGATGCGAGATTAATGTTGATCGATTTTTTAAATGAATACTATCAAGCTGATCTGGAAACGATCCATGATGTAGCGGGAAACAAGCATTTGACAGGTCACAGTGAGCGATTTGCGTGTGATCTATTCGTTAAGATCTTCAAGGACAAAGACAAGTTTTATGCAGAGCAACATGTAAATCAAGTCTATTGTCCAGATATTTACCTTGATAATGTGATCTATGAGGATAATTACGTTATCGTTTTGAAGGATCGAGTGATGAATGACGTTGAAAAAGAAGATCTAACGCCGGCTAAAGCCTATCAATTTGGCGAAAAATTAGCGCTGTTCCATGCTGGATTGACCGGAGAAGTTGCTGTGCCTGATGATAAACGTGTATTGTCACAACGTTTGGAAGAGCAGGTGGCTAAATTTGTTGGTACGGCGTATGAAACTGAAGTTAATGAGGTCTTTTCGCTCTTAGAAGAAGACTTAGCTCCAGCTGATACAGACTATGATCTATTGCCCAAAGTCGTTTTGCACGGTGATTTTAGTATCCGTAACTTGATGCTATATGGTGATCATGAAGTGTTGATCGATTTTGAACGGGCTCATATGGGAGTGGCTTACGAGGATCTGATCAAGTTTTTCTTCAATGAAGTTAAAGAACTTGATCTGCGAAATGAATTTATCGCCGGTTATCGCAGTCAAAAAGAACTTGAGATCCCGAATTATAGTCTGCAACATTGCCTTTTATTCTGGTGTGCTTTGGACATTTTGGAATTTCACTTGACCCATGAAAAGCAAAAATTTGGTCAAATGGCTCATGAAATGTTCGAAACTATCAAACAGGGCACGGCTGTCCTTGAATTGTGAGCGTATTTTACGTACTGAGTTATTTTTTTCTTAAATACATGACAAGAAAAGGCTTTTCGTGGTATCATTTTCTTAGTTATTGGAGACAAAAAGACCGCTGTTATGGCTGATTTGTGGACAATAAAAAGCCGTATAATAATATTATATATAAGAGGATGGATATACCATTATGGCAGATAAAAAATTGCACATTGCATTGCTTTTTGGCGGAAACTCATCTGAACACGATGTTTCAAAGCGTTCCGCACACACAGTTTACGACGCATTAGATAAGGACAAATATGAAGTTTCAGTCTTCATGTTCACTAAGGATGGTTTCTTACTTGGCAACGAAGACTCAATGAAGATTTTTAATGGTGCTGTGGAAGATGAAGTGGTTGCCGAAGCGATCAAAGATGTTGATTTTTCCAACCCATTAGCTAACTTACAAAATCTTTCAGAAGTTAAAGATGTTGATCTTTTCTACCCAGTTATCCACGGTAACATGGGTGAAGACGGTACTGTCCAAGGCTTGTTCCGTTTATTGAACAAACCTTATATCGGTAGTGGGATCGCTTCTTCAGGTGTTTCCTTTGATAAGGACTTGACTAAGCAACTCTTGACTTTACATGGGATCCGCAATACTAAATATGTGGTGGTCACACCAGAAACACGTGCTGATCATCCATACGAAGAATGTGCTGCCAAATTAGGTGAAACATTATTCATCAAACCAGCACGCCAAGGTTCTTCCGTTGGGATCCACAAAGTTGCTAACAAAGAAGATTTTGAAGCAGCTTTAGATGATGCTTTTCGTTATGATTACAAGGTCTTGATCGAAGAAACGATCAATAGCCCACGTGAAGTTGAATGTTCCGTATTGGGTAACCGTGAAGCTAAGGCATCTAAATTAGGTGCAGTTGTAGTTCCTGAAGGTGATGACTTCTACGATTACAACAACAAATTCGTGGATGCTTCAGGCGTGGTCTTTGAAATTCCAGTTGAATTACCAGAAGATCTAACAAAAGAGATCCAACAAATGTCCTTAGATGCTTTCCGCGTGTTAGACAACCGTGGTATGGCTCGGATGGACTTCTTAGTTGATGAAAACAATGTTCCTTACTTTGGTGAAGTTAATACCTTACCAGGGTTCACCAACATTTCATTATATCCACAACTTTGGGCTGTTTCTGGTATCAACTACAAGGCCTTGATCGATGAATTGATCCGTTTAGCGATCGCTGAATTCGATGACAATGCTAAGTTACACTATGACTTCCAAGAATTAGGTTCTGAGAAGCTTGGTGCAGGTCTTTTAACAGACGAAGATAAGAAATAATCGTTATATTTGACAAGGGGATGCGGTTTTGCCGTATCCTTTTTTTGTGGGGTGAGAAATTTTGAAAAAATTGGATCAAAATTTAGTGATCCTAGGTTGTATTATTGTATTTTTGAATAGTTTGATGTTGCGCTGGCCGATCTTTGGTCTTGTGAGTCTCATACTCTTGCCACTTTTAGCGACAACTTTGACGAAACAAACCGGGAAGAACTATTTAGCCAAATTATTTTATATCGTTATTTTGTTGTTTTTATGGTTACCTTTCAGTGCACTAAGTTTTAGTTTGGAGCGCTTGAATCAAGTAGCCCTTTCGCTACCGCTCAGTGCTTGGATCTTTACCAATCGGCGGATCATACTGGGGATAGGGCTGCTGATCTTTTTAGTGCTCTATTATCTAGCTTTGCGTTCATTTTTGGGGATCATCCCGTACTTTACCACCTCAGCTTCACTTAAGGAGACACTCAAGCAGAGTTTTTCTAAGACCAAGCACCATTTTTGGCATTATGCTAAATATATTGTATTAGGTGGGGCAAGTCTTTGGGGCGTTGATCTATTAGGGCTATGGGCAACAACTTTGGTAACTACTCAAAGCGTAGCCATCATCTATGCGGTTAGTTTTTGGACGCTCAAACAGATCTTATTATTGAGCCTAGTCTTTTGGAGCATTAAAAGTGAGCTGATAAGTAGGCCAGCTGTTGCTTTACCAGCTAATTGGAAAAAGTGGGGGGCAGGAGTTTTAGTGCTTTTAGCATTGGGGATCCAGGTAAATTTGGCACATAAAGCGTTAAATGTTGATCCGGGCACACTACCTCTCGTGATCTCACACCGTGGAGTCGATGGTAAAAATGGGGTTCAAAATACGTTACCTGCCTTGGATAAGACAACGCACGCCGCCAAACCAGCTTATGTTGAATTGGATATCCAAGAGACCGCTGATCGTCGGTTTGTGGTGAGCCATGATGAAAATCTCCGTAAATTAGCGCATAAGAACTTAGTGATCGCTGATAATTCCTTAGAACAACTGACCCAAGTCAAGCTTAAAGAGAACGGACATGTGGCTTATGTGACCAGTTTTGACAGCTATTTGAAGCAAGCTCAAAAACTAAAGCAACCACTCTTAGTAGAATTAAAGATCAATCAAGGGACAGGGAAAAAATTTAGTGAGTATTTTTGTGAATTATATGGGAAAAAGCTAGCTAAAAGAGATGCTGTTCATTCGATGGACCTAGCTGCGATCAATGAATTAAAACAACGCCTTCCTAAAATGCAGGCGGGTTATATTTTGCCATTCAATCTCTTTAGTTTGGCTGAAAATAAGGCAGATTTTTATTCACTTGAATATAAGACAGCAACTAAAAACTTTATCCAAACAGCGCATGCTGACGGAAAAAAAGTCTATCTTTGGACGATCAACTCGCCTAAACAAGCTTTGATGGCTTGGGTCTTGGGGGCTGATGGTGTGATCACCGATGAACCAAGTAAGATCGAAAAAAGTTTAGCTGATCGCAGTTCAAAAACATATTTGAAAGCCAATCTAAAATTATATCTAAAGGGGATGATCTAATACCACGCTGTGATTGGGCGGATAGTGACCCCAAAATGCAAGCTTATCATGATAAAGAATGGGGTCGTCCCGAATATGATGAGCAAAAATTATTTGAATTGATGAGTTTAGAGTTGATGCAAGCCGGGCTGAGTTGGCAAACTGTCTTGAACAAACGGTCTGCTTTGCGAGAAGTCTTTTATGATTTTGATATCCAAAAGGTCAGTCAGATGGATCAAACCGATGTCACACGCTTACTGCAAGATGAACGCATCATTCGTAATCGTTTGAAGCTAGAAGCGATCATCAATAATGCCAAAGTCGTCTGTCAGTTAGAACAAGCAGGCTCGAGTTTAGATGAGCTATTGTGGCAGATAGTTGACTATGAGCCATGTATCAACTACTTTACCAAACCAGAACAGGTTCCTGCTAAGACGGAAACTTCGCTTGAGTTAGCTAAAAAATTAAAAAAGCAGGGGTTTAGATTTTTAGGACCAACGACAGTCTATTCACTGATGCAAGCAGCAGGGTTGGTCAATGATCATTTGGTTGGCTGCCAGGCATAAAGAAAAAAGCTTCGTTGTCCCAGGTTTGGGATAACGAAGCTTAAATATTATTATTTCTTGTCTTTTTTGTTGAGCGCAGGTTTGTTTTCTAAGTCTGTTCTGACTACTAAAACATCGCAATCAGCTGTGCGGGTCACGTATTCAGTTACCGAACCGATCAAGAGACGTTCAACGGCATTTAAACCAGTTGCCCCGATCATGATGAGATCGATATTTTTTTCTTCAGGAAGATCCTTAGCAATAACTGCCTTTGGAGCACCATACTCTACTGAATAAGAAATGTTCTTAAGACCTTGTTCTTTAGCTTGATTTGCGTAACCTTCCATTGTCTTCTTCGCAGTTTCAGTCACTTGTTCGACCATTGCTGTATCGAAACTGGAGATATTTTGGAATGCACGAGTATCAACTACATGGACCAAATACAAACTAGTATCGTCACCGTTACGCTTAGCGACCGCAACAGCTTTCTTGAACGCCAATTCAGATTCATGTGAGCCATCGACCGGCACAAGAATGTTTTTATATCTTTGTAACATCAGGATCACCCTTTCTTCTTTATCAATTCTATTTTACTTTATTTATTTGAAAAATGAAAGCAAGAACAACTACGGCATGCGTAAGTATGTCGGCATTAAGATCGACATGATAAAGACCAAGATCGCATCCAAAATGAGCATCGTGATCTGAAAGGCGAGGATGCCTAAGAAAGCAGCGATGATCGTTAAAACACCCAAGATCGTTAAGATATATGCCCATAATGTCATGGCTTTTTTTAGGGCCGGATCATCCTTTGGAGAAAAGACACCAAAGAGCGTTTTAGTGCGGTGGGTGAAGAGATAAAAGCCCATGTAAAATAAGATCAAGCCTAAAACGAGCGTTAGACCTAAAGTTAGCATTTCTTTCACGTGACAAAAATTCCTTTCTCTAAATAAAGATAGCGGTCAAGATAAAATCCCAACCGCTATCCAAAGCTTTTAACTTTAGAATATCCGATAATGCCGTTAATCATCCTTGTAGTTGAACCCGCGTGTAAGCAGGAAAATGTATCCCTAGTCTAACTTTTGACTCCCAGTAAAGGTCTGCCAGCTATTAGACATTGCGAATAACAAAAATTAAAGTTGTTCGGTCAACCTTACATTTATAGGATAACGCGTACATCTCAGAAGTTCATTATCATAGTAGCACATTTTTTTTAGGAATGCAATGAAACCAAATGAAGCGTTATCAAAAATTTTAGCTTTTAAATTTGTTCAAACGCTCATACTGTTCTTGCAAGGCTTTCTCATAACGACTGTTTTCTTTAGGTGCATAATAGTGCTCAGTTTTAAGCTTATCAGGGAGATATTGTTGTTTTACCCAGCCGTGCGGGTAATCGTGAGGATATTTATATCCAATTCCACGACCTAATTTTTTAGCACCTTGGTAATGCGCATCCCGTAAATGATCGGGCACATCCCCGTAGTTGCCGGCTCTAACATCGGCTAAAGCGGCATCGATCGCCATGATCGCCGAGTTTGATTTAGGTGAAAGACAAAGTTCGATCACGGCTTGGGCTAGGGGGATCCTGGCTTCGGGCAATCCGATCTTTTCGGCAGCTGTAATCGCTTGGACCGCATGGGCACAGGCGTTGGGATTGGCGAGGCCAATATCTTCATAAGCGATCGTCAGTAAGCGTCGGATGACTGAAGGTAGATCGCCCGCTTCAAGGAGGCGTGCCATGTAATGCAAAGCGGCATCCGTATCTGAACCACGGATCGATTTTTGAAACGCCGAGATCACGTCATAATGGGCATCGCCATCTTTATCTTGCACCAAGGCTTTCCGTTGGACGCATTCTTCGATCGTTGGTAGATCGATCGTGAGCACTCCCGAATCATCGGGCTCTGTTGACATTACCGCCAATTCCAGCCCATTTAACGCACTGCGCAGATCACCATGGGTAACACGGGTCAAATGCAGGCGGGCTTCGCCGGTCAGCACGACATTTTGCTCGCCCAGCCCATTTTCTTTATCGGTGAGGGCCCGGTCGATCGCTTGGCCAATATCAGCTTCGGTCAAGGGTTTGACTTCAAAGATCTGAGTGCGACTGCGGATCGCCGGGTTGATCGTGATATAGGGATTTTCGGTCGTGGCGCCGATCAAGATGATACTGCCTTTTTCCAAATGGGGTAAGAGGAAATCTTGTTTTGGTTTAGTTAAGCGGTGGATCTCATCGAGTAGTAAGATCACAGTCCCACTGATCTTGGCTTCTTCAGCAACCATTTCGAGTTCTTTTTTCGAGTCGGTAGCGGCATTTAGCATGCGAAATGCGTATTTAGTCGAACCGGCGATCGCGCTAGCAATACTAGTTTTGCCGGTCCCTGGTGGTCCATATAAGATCATCGAAGACAATAATTTAGCTGAGACCATCCGAGCTAAGATCTTCCCGGGGGCGACAAGGTGTTGTTGTCCCACGATATCTTCGAGTTTTTTCGGACGCATCCGATAGGCTAATGGTTTCAAAAACACTCATCCTTTCGTTTGCTTAATAGTAGTATTATAGCAAACCGACACCAACTGACAAGCAAATAGCGATCGCAGGACGGCAAGGGATTTGTTATAATGGTAAAAATGAGAACTGTAAAGGATGAACAAGATGAAATTTGATGAAATTGGTGATCAAATTATTGATTCAGATCTGACAGAAGCGTTGCATGCTTTCACATTTCAAGTGATCCGGCGCTGGCAGATCTTAGATAGACAAAAAAATTTAAATACGCAAGCACTGCCCTTAGTTGGAACTAAAAATGAATATGTCACCGTCCAAGAGGCACAGTTGACACTAAAAACAAAAGCCAATCTTTCGTTAGAGAGTGCTTTGACCGACATGGAATTGCAAGGCCAAGCTTTACGCAAACGGTTAGGTAGCCAAGTCGTATTGTGGCCATTTTCGGAAAAACTACATGCAAGTTTAGCTAAGGGTGTCGGAAGCAAGATCCGCTTAGCTTTGCCCGAACAGCTATTCACTGAACTCTATGCCGCTAAATTCAGTAAATCAAAGATCTCGTATGTGACTTTTAGAAATCAAGTCTACCACAAATTATTGGAAGAATTTAGCCTAAAAAAAGCATTTTTGATCTATTTATTTGGCGCGACTCCTTATGCCTGGGGGACAAAAGCAAGTGAGAGCCAAGTATCACCTAAGCGCAGTGTAGCTGCTCAAGCTAAGCTAGCTGATACTGGGATCAAACTCAGTGGGACTTATCAAGAACCAAGTGAGATGCAAACTAAAGGTGTTCACTATATGGAATTTGACCTCTTAGACTTTGATCCATTCCACGAAAATGGTGTTACTGCCCACCAGTTGCGCTTACTTGAAGTGATGGCAGGTTATTTCTTATTGAATGAAAGCACGACGACACCAAGTGATCTTCAAGCTGCTGAAAGTTTAGCTAAGGAAGTGGCGCGTGAGAATCCATTTGCCAAGAGCCAGATCTTCGTCCAAGCTAATACTTTCTTGAAACAATTAGACCGATTTGCGCAAAAATTTGGTTATGCTAAGTGGCAAGGGACCTTTGATGTTTTAAAGAAACGTCTAGAAACGCCGGCTGAGACTCCAAGTGCGCGTTTGTTAAGAACACAGGGCAAACACGAAACGTTAGCTGACTATGGTGTCTTTTTAGCGCAAAATTACCAAGAAGCCGCCTTATTAAAAGAACCAAGTCGAGATAAAAATACGCAAACGATCTTGGATGAAGCGATTATTTCAGGGTTTAGTTACCAAGAAGTGATGCCAAGTCAAGGAATCATCGAGGTAAATGGCAAAATACTCAAACGTGGGATCCAGACGACAAGAGAAAGTGCGATCATGACTGAACTCTGGCAACAAAAGCAGTTGGCTAAGCAATATCTCAGTGGACAGGCAGTCAATACGTCACAAGCTTGGATCGTCAATAACCGCCAAGAACTCAAGCAACTGTATCCAACGCTGAAGGGGAAAGCTGTGATCGTCAAAAATGCGGTTGGAGATTCCAAAGCGCAGACACAGTTGTTTAGGTTACCGCCAACCCAAGCGGAATTGACCCGTGCTTTTGAAGAGCAAGCCAAAGAGACCACACAAGTTATGATCGAGCAAGTTGTTCAAGGTTCAGTCTACCGTGCCTTAGTCGTCAATGATGAGATCATAAGTTTAGTTGAGCGCATTCCAGCTAATGTCGTTGGGGATGGACGTTCAACTTTAAAGGAATTGATCAACCGTAAAAATGCGCGGGCCCGAGCTGAATTTGAGACGATCACGCTAGGTGAGGTCGAACGTGAGACCTTAAAAGCACAAGGATTGAAACTAGAAAGTGTCATTCCACGTGGGATCCAAGTCCTCTTGCGTTATGATGCGACGTTTAATACTGGTTTGCAGGCTTATGAGGTCTTAGATGAAGTCGATAGTTCATATTTGACTGAGATCAAGCGTTTAGCTGAGGCTTTGCAACTCCACGATGGGGCTTTAGACATCATCATTCCAAACATCTATCAACCATACACGGAACAAGCGCAATTGACCTTCTTAAATGCGCATGCTTATCCGGCATTAGCTTTGAATGAATATGTCTTATTACAGACAGAAAAACAACCGATCGCACAAAAAGTGATCGCCCAATTTAAATAGCCAAAAGAGGCTGTGACAACATAATGTTTTGTCACAGCCTCTTTTGTTGTTTATTCAAATAATTTATGCAGACATTCAAGTGGGGATTTTTTATGTTCGGGCTTTTCTTCTGCTTTCGTTGTTTTAGGGTAACGCTTGGCGACGTCAACTTCTTCAACATGTAGTGCAGTGTTTTTATCACAGACAACGACCGCTAGATCTTTTGGTCCATGATGCAACGTTTGATCAGTGTTACATGTGAAGGTAACATTTGCTTCTTGGGCGAGCTGCATCAACTCACTTAGAAGTGGATTTTCTACTTGGCCATTGATGATGACGTGTAGTTCGGGATGGAGGGTCAATTCCTGCTTGAGATCAGCGAGATATTCGGGATCTTTGATCTGTTCAAAGGTCAAAGTTAGTTCGACCCGTTCACGGAAGGTCCCAAGATATTTGCGCTTTTCATCAGGTTTGAGTTGGGGTGTACCATACATCCCTTTATTCATGTGATTTTGCAGTTCATCTGATCCACTCATCTTTTAACCACCTTTCTATGATAAAGTATAGCAGATTTTTAAGTAAAATAAAAAGAGCCCAGTCAAAACTGAGCTCTGAAATAATATCAAAATTGATATTAAAGTTTGTTGTAGTATTCAACAACGAGTGATTCGTCGATGTTTGCATCGAGTTCGTCACGTTCTGGTAAACGAACTAATGAACCTTCCATTGTGTTTTCGTCAAAGGAAACAAATGGTACACGACCAACGATTGCTTCCAAAGCTTCTTTAACAACTTTCAAGTCTTTTGAACGTTCACGCAAGGAGATAACTTGGCCTGGTTTTACTTCGTATGAAGGAATATCCACGCGCTTGCCATCAACTGTGATGTGACCGTGGTTTACCAATTGACGAGCTTGGCGACGAGTTGTAGCCAAACCTAAACGGTAAACAACGTTATCCAAACGACGTTCCAACAATACCATGAAGTTGTCACCGTGCTTACCTTCGCGGATCTTACCAGCCTTTAAGAAAAGGTTAGCAAATTGGCGTTCAGATAAACCGTATGTCATACGAAGCTTTTGCTTTTCACGCAATTGCAAACCGTATTCAGACAACTTACGACGGTTGTTTTGACCATGTTGGCCTGGTGCGTATGGACGACGAGCTAATTCTTTACCTGTACCTGAAAGAGAGATCCCTAAACGACGGGAAACTTTCCAGGAAGGACCTGTATAACGAGACATTAAAAATTCCTCCAATATTTTGTTTGGAGTAAAATAATGTGTGAGTTTAGTATTCGTGCATTTTATTTTGCGACTTTCACCCTTGCAGCCGAAGGGGTACTTGGCGAACCAAACTGGCAATAAAATGTTGACGAGCTTACCGCTCACTGCTGCATTATTTTACACAAACGCTATTGTAGCAATTATCAAGACTAGTGTCAAGTAAAAATAAATCAGTTATTTTTATGCAAATAGAGTATAATATTAGTCGATATTATTAATATATTGGGGGATAAAAATGTTTAAACGTCTTATTTTATTGAGCTTAGCACTCGTATTAGGGGGAGCATTGTTGACTCAGACCGAGTTTGCCAGCAAAAAACATACCGTTAAATGGGAGAAGGCCAGTGCGCCGGTCAATTTGCCGATCTTGATGTATCACAGTGTGGAAAATAAGCCGGGTAATGGTTTGTGTGTACCGCCTGAGCAGTTAGAGCAATAGTTGAAATATTTACATGAGCAGGACTACTATACAGTCACACCAGCTGAAGCGTATAAGATCTTGGCGCAAAATAAGGTACCCAAAAAGCACAAGAAACTGGTCATGGTGACTTTTGATGACGGGTATGAAAATAACTATACCGCGGCTTATCCACTTTTGAAGAAGTATCATATCCATGCAACGATCGGCTTGATCACAAGTAAAGTCGACACCCAAGAGATGCTGACCTTAAAACAGGTCAAGGAAATGAAGAAGAGCAAGTGGGTGAGTTTTGTTAGCCATACTCAAAATCACCAAGAATTGAATCGCCTCGATGAAGCTGGCCAAAGAGAAGAGATGCAAGCTTCACGGACTTGGTTGAAACAAGATCTACATCAAAAACCAGATCTATTGGTCTATCCTGTAGGACGTTACAATGAAGTTTCACCAAAAGTAGCTAAGGAAAGTGGCTACAAGCTAGCTTTGACGACTAAGCCAGGCCTAGCTAACGCAGAACAGGGGCTTTATGAATTGCACAGACAACGAGTGGTCCCAGATATGACGCAAGAAGCTTTTGCTAAATTATTGCAACCATAAACAACAAGGGTCCGCCACATCATATCGTGGCGGACCCTTCGTTATTTTATATGATCATTTAATAGTCGTTTGGATCGGCAATCAAGGGGCCGTATTCGTCCATTTGACTATCGCGATAATCCCACCATTCATTTTCATAACCCACGAAGCCAGCTTGCGTCATCGCATCGTTTAGGATGGTGTAGTATTTTTCTTGTTCAGCGGTCCGTTTAGCGTTACGAAAAGCCACTGCAGAAAAGTCGTCAAAGGCAGTTTGCATCGGCATATCATTGCCTTCAAGATCGGTTAAAGTCAGATCAAAGGTCACGCCTTTTTGATGACTGAAATTTGGATCAGGTTCGGCCACAAAATTGGGGTCAGGGTAGACTTCAAAGAGTCGCTTTTGGGCTGAGACGGGGCGGTAAGCATCCCAGACTTTGAGGCGGTAACCTTGTGCTTTGACAAGTTCACTAGCTTTAGCCAACTTATGAGCTGTTCCAGTGCGAGCGATCGCCGTGGTGAAATCATAGATGACTTGCCCAGTAAAGTTATCAGGCGTAGCGTACTTTAGATCGACCAAGATCTCAGGGTCGAGTTTTTGGATATTGGTAAAACCAGTTAGATGTTTTTCCATACTTTCCTCCATTTTAGAGATGTTTACATAGCGTTTCGACAAATTCACTTAACAAAGCTTCATCTTCAGCGCTGAAATGATCTAATTCAGGCGAATCGATATCTAAAACGCCGATTTTTTCCCCGTCTTTGATCAAAGGTAAGACGATCTCTGAATTTGAAGCCGAATCACAGGCGATATGACCCGCAAATTCATGGACATTAGCGACGCGTAAAACTTTACCTGCTTGAAAGGCAGTACCACAGACACCTGCTCCGTTTTTGATATGCATGCAAGCAACTTTACCTTGGAAAGGTCCTAGATCAAGCTGGTCAGTCGTTTCATCGTAGAGATAAAAGCCGACCCAGTTGATATTTTCCAGTGTATCGTTCAACAAAGCTGAAGCGTTGGCGAGATTTGCGGTCCGGTTCGTTTCATTTTCCAATAAAGCATCGATTTGTGCACTTAAAATAGACATTTTATTTCCTCCGTGTCGATTGTAGCGTTTATAGTGTATCAATATCAGTAACTATGATATAATTAGCTTTAGATTTTATACGTAATTGCCGATTCTGGCAAGTGATAAAGTTTAAGCTAGCAATTTAAAGGATGGGACATCAGATGGTAGTAGTTTTAGTTACAATTGTATTAGTTGCAGTCGCAATCTATGCAAGCGTACTTTTCTTTCAACGTTCATTTGAAGAACGGATCACAAAAGCTAAAAGTAGCATAGAAGAGATCCTCGACTCACCGCTTGAGAAGGAACTCGAGGAAGTTAAAAAAATGACCTTATCAGGAGATAGTCTAAGTGAATTTGAAGCGGTAGAACACTCCTATTATGCTTTGGTGAACCAACAATTACCTGAGATCTCAGAGTATTTGAACAAGTTGCAAGCTGAATTAGAGCAGTACCGCTTTTGGAAGATCAACGGAGAGCTCAAGCAAAATGAAGCTCAGGTAGCTAAAGCCCAACAACAATATGAGCAATTAAAGCTTGAGTTAGCTGAGATCAAACAGACGGCTGAGATCCACAAAAAAGCGATCGGCGAACTCAAAGAAGAGTACCAAAAGATCAGAAAGACTTTATTGGCAAAGAATTTCTCTTACGGGCCAAGTATCGATGAGTTAGAAAAAGAATTAGCGACATTAGAAAAAGATTTTGACGAGTATTCTAAGGTGACTGAAGAAGGCGACTATGCCAAATCAAGTGAACTTTTAGAAAAGCTCAAGCAACAAACACGTTTATTGAAGATCGCGCTAAAGAAATTGCCACCGATCTATCGCAATTTAAAGAATATTTTCCCAGAACAGTTGCAGGAATTAAAAGCTGGCTATTCCAAATTGCAAGCTGAGAAATATGGCTTTAAAAAGGATCTAGCCAAGCACTTGGAAGCGATCGAACAAAAGTGCAAAGAAAATGAAGCTAACTTAAAACAAGCTGATGTACCTAAAGCTGAAGCCCTTGACCAACAGATCGCCGATATGATCGATGAAGCCTATGAGATCATGGAAAATGAGTATAACGCTAAGCTTAAAGTGACACGGCAAGAAAAACATCTAGCTGACTTTATCGAACATGCCAAGCATCAAGAAAAAGAATTATTGATCGAACTGGATCGCTTGAGCCAAAATTATACGCTCAACCATAATGAAATGGAAGAAGCGCATGCGTTGAATGAACAATTAAAGAAGATCGACAAGAATTTTACCGCTTATATGCAAGCTAAGCCAAAAGATGTGATCGTTTATTCCGAAGTTTTGGAACAACAAACGGCTGATCTGAAAGCTTTAAAGAAGATCGAACTCAAGCAAAAAGAGATCGGTGAAAGTGTGGCTGATCTCTTTGAAGAAGAAAAAGAAGCCCAAGCAGCGGTCCAAGGTTTTGATAACGATATCCACCGTTTGAAGCGCGAGATAGAGATCTTGAATTTACCCGGCTTGCCAAGTGATTACATTGAGTACTTCTTTAAAGTCGGACGTGAGATCGAAAGTTTGGATCAAGACTTGAATAAGATCCAGATCGATATGGAACAGATCGCGCGTGATCTGATCAATACGCAATCAGATCTTGATGTTTTGGCACAAAAGACCCAAGAGATCATCGATAGTTCAACTTTGACCGAAGCGATGTTACAATATTCCAACCGCTATCGGACACGATATCCAGAAGTTGCATCTGCCTATGCCCATGCAGTCGAGCTTTTCAACAAGAATTATGACTATATGGGAGCTTTAGATGTGATCTCTGAGGCACTTGAGACAGTTGAACCGGGATGTTATAAACGGATCGAAAATGACTATAAGGCGGGAAATAATCGCCGCGAAGTCATCTAAATATTTACTAAGGACTAAAGCTAAGTTGCACAACTAAGCTTTAGTCCTTATAATTTGTAATGGCAAATTAATTTGTACTTTTTGTGATTATAAATTACAATAAGTAAGTTAAATTATTAAAGAGGGGTCAGCATGATATATTTTGATAACAGTGCAACGACAAAAGTTCACCCAGAAGTTTTAACGACCTATACAAAAGTCAGCGAAGCGATCTGGGGCAATCCTTCCTCGTTACACAAGATGGGTGAAAATGCCTATAATCTACTTGAACAATCTCGGGCGCAGATCGCAGAACTCCTTGGATGTCAAAAAGAAGAGATCTTTTTTACTAGTGGGGGCACAGAAGGCGACAACTGGGCGATCAAAGGCACAGCGCTCGAAAAAGGGATCTATGGAAAACATTTGATCACGACACAAGTTGAACATCCAGCGGTGCTCAATTCGATGAAGCAACTTGAAAAGTTAGGCTTTGAAGTCACATATCTACCAGTTGATGAAAATGGCAGAGTATCGGTTGAAGAGCTAAAACAAGCTTTACGTAAGGATACGATCTTAGTATCAGTTATGGCGGTCAACAACGAAGTCGGCACGATCCAACCGATAAAAGAGATCGCTCAAGTCTTGGCTGATCATCCTAAAGTTCATTTTCATGTCGATGCAGTTCAAGCGGTAGGTAAAGGTCTAACGGATCTGATCATGGATGAAAGAGTCGATCTAGTGACTTTTTCAGGGCATAAATTCCACGCTCCACGTGGCGTTGGTTTCTTGTATAAGAAATCCGGACGAAAATTAGCGCCACTTTTATCTGGTGGTGGCCAAGAGAAGAATTTACGCAGTAGTACAGAGAATCTTCCGGCGATCGCTGCAATGGCTAAAGCCTTACGCTTATTGCTGGAAAATGAAACAAAAAATGTCGCCCATGAGCAGGCGATCCGGCAAAAGATCTTTGAGCATTTACAAGCGTTTGATAAAGTAACGCTCTTTTCACAGCTAGATGATAAGTTTGCACCACATATCTTATGCTTTGCGATCGCAGGCGTACGTGGCGAAACGATCGTCCATGCGTTTGAAGATCAAGGCGTCTTTATCTCAACGACGAGTGCTTGTTCATCTAAAAAAGGCCAAGTTTCATCGACCTTACACGCAATGCAAGTCGATGATAAGATCGCCACATCGGGTGTCCGTGTCAGTCTAGATGAAAATAATACGCTGTCTGAAGCAGATAAATTTAATCAGATCTTCGATGATATCTATCAAAAATTTTTAAAGATCAATTCGTAAAAACAGAAAGGAAGCAAGATGCAATATACAGAAATTATGGTTCGTTATGGCGAACTTTCAACTAAGGGTAAAAACCGACGTAACTTTATCGATCGCTTAGGTTTCAATGTTCGACAAGCAATGCATGATTTTCCAAAATTAGTGGTCAAAGCTCATCGTGATCGGATGCACATCCAATTAAACGGTGAAGACTCGACTAAAGTCATGGAACGTTTGAAACAAGTTTTTGGGATCCAAAACTTCTCACCTTCGATCCGGGTCGCTCGTGATGTCGAAGAAGTTAAAAAGATTGCAACACAAATGGTGGCTGAACAGTTCCACGAAGGTATGACGTTTAAGATCAACACGCGTCGCTCTGATCATAACTTCCAATATGATACCAACGAATTAAATGATATGTTGGGGGGCCACATCTTAAAGACGGTCCCAGGGATCAAAGTCAAGATGAAAGAGCCGGACATGATCTTACGCGTTGAAGTTCGAGTTAACGGGATCTATCTTTCTTCTGAAACGATCGATGGTGCCGGTGGTCTGCCGGTCGGGACAGCAGGTAAAGCGATGTTGATGCTTTCTGGTGGGATCGACTCACCAGTTGCTGGTTATTTAGCGATGAAACGTGGGGTGGATATCGAAATGGTCCACTTCTTTAGCCCACCATACACCAGTGAACAAGCTTTGAATAAGGCTAAGGAATTGACGGCTAAGTTGACTCCATATGTTGGTCGGATCCAATTTATCGCTGTGCCATTTACTGAGATCCAAGAAACGATCAAAGAAAAAGTGCCATCTGGTTACTTGATGACGATCCAACGGCGCTTTATGTTGCGTTTAAGTGAAATGATCGCTAAAAAGCGCAATGGTCTAGCAATCTTCAACGGGGAAGCTTTAGGGCAAGTAGCTTCACAAACACTGGAAAGTATGGCTGCGATCAATGATGTAACGACGATGCCTGTTTTACGTCCAGTAGTTTCAATGGATAAAAATGAGATCATCAAGATCGCCCAAGATATCGATACATTCGATCTTTCCATCCAACCATTTGAAGATTGCTGTACGATCTTTGCACCACCAGCTCCAAAGACTAAGCCAAAGATCGATAAGGCACGTTATTACGAAGAACGCCTTGATGTTGAAGGCTTGTTAGCTCGGGCAATGGAAAATATCACGATCACAGATATCAAGATCGGTGATGAATTTATGAACGAAAAACAAGCAGATTTCGCTGAATTGCTATAAAAAGCGCTTGACGCGTGCTTGTTTCAAGGCTAAAATACATCTATAAGCTTTGAACAAGAGGTTTTGATCGCTAACTGTTTTCAGAGAGAAGCGGGTGGGTGCGACGCTTTAACAGACGATCAGATAGTAGCTTGTGAGCTGTCCTACTGAAACTAAGTAAGTAAGACCGGATATCTATTCGTTAACGCAGATCAAAGAGGGGTAAAAACCCAATTTAGGTGGTACCACGGCACTGTCGTCCTAAGCGGATGGCGGTGCCTTTTTGTTTAGAACCGGTCAAGATAAGAAAGGAAGATAATAATGGCACGTGACATCGAAATGTCAACCAAATACGATCCTAGTCAAGTTGAACCAGGACGTTATCAAAAATGGGTCGATGCTGGGTTGTTCAAGCCAAATGGCGATAAAGAAGCTAAACCATATTCGATCGTGATCCCACCACCAAACGTAACTGGTAAGTTACACTTGGGCCATGCTTGGGATACAACGTTACAAGATATGTTGATCAGACAAAAACGGATGCAAGGTTTTGATACCTTATGGCTTCCTGGGATGGACCATGCCGGGATCGCAACACAAGCTAAAGTTGAAGCACGTTTAGCTGAAGAAGGGATCTCCCGTTACGATCTAGGACGTGAAAAGTTCATCGATAAGGTTTGGGAATGGAAAGGCGAATATGCTGATATCATTCATGCGCAATGGGCTAAATTAGGTCTTTCTTTGGATTATGATCGTGAACGTTTTACCTTGGATGAAGGCTTATCGCATGCTGTTCGCCGTGTCTTTGTAAAGTTATATGAAAAAGGCTTGATCTACCGTGGTGAATACATCATCAACTGGGATCCAAAGGCTCGGACTGCTTTATCCGATATCGAAGTTATCCACCAAGATGACGAAGGTGCCTTTTACCATGTGAAATATCCATTCGTTGATGGAACAACATTCAATGGGAAAGATTACATTGAGATCGCAACGACACGTCCTGAAACAATGATGGGTGACGTGGCTGTAGCAGTTAATCCAAAAGATGAACGCTACAAAGACTTAGTCGGTAAAGAAGTGCTCTTGCCACTCCAAGGGCGTCATATCCCGATCATCGCCGATCAATATGTTGATCCTGAATTTGGGACTGGGATGGTGAAGATTACCCCAGCACATGACCCTAATGACTTTGAAGTCGGTAACCGTCATGACTTAGAACGGATCAACACGATGAACGATGATGGTACGATGAATGAACGAGCTGGTAAATACAACGGCATGGACCGTTTTGATGCTCGTAAAGCGATCGTTAAAGACCTTGAAGATCAAGGCTACATGTTAAACATCGAAAAGATCACGCACAGTGTGGGTCACTCTGAACGGACAGGTGTGCCAGTTGAAGCTCGTCTCTCAACACAATGGTTCGTTAAGATGAAACCATTAGCTCAAGCAGCTTTGGCTAACCAAGATTCGGATGATCGGGTCGACTTTGTGCCAGAACGTTTTGAAAAGACCTTTACTCAATGGATGGAAAACGTTCATGATTGGGTCATTTCACGCCAATTATGGTGGGGCCATCAGATCCCAGCTTGGTATAACAAGCATACGGGTGAAACTTATGTTGGTGAAGAAGCTCCAGCTGATATCGAAAATTGGGAACAAGATCCTGATGTTTTAGATACTTGGTTCTCTAGTGCTTTATGGCCATTTTCAACGATGGGCTGGCCAGATACAGATGCGCCTGATTTCAAGCGTTACTTCCCAACTAATACGTTAGTCACAGGTTATGATATCATCTTCTTCTGGGTATCACGGATGATCTTCCAAAGTATCGAATTTACTGGTCGCCGTCCATTTAAGGATGTTTTGATCCACGGTTTGATCCGGGATGAACAAGGACGCAAGATGAGTAAATCACTTGGCAACGGGATCGATCCAATGGACGTGATCGACAAGTATGGTGCTGATGCTTTACGTTGGTTCTTATCCAACGGTTCAGCACCAGGCCAAGACGTTCGTTTCTCCTATACGAAGATGGATGCAGCTTGGAACTTTATCAATAAGATCTGGAATGCTAGCCGCTTTGTGATCATGAACCTCGATGAAGATACGACTGCTACTTTACCAGCTAAAGCAGAATGGCAATTAGCTGACAAGTGGATCTTGAGCCGCTTGAATGACACTGTCAAAGAAGTAACGCGTCTCTTTGATAACTATGAATTTGGTGAAGCTGGTCGTGCCCTTTACAACTTCATCTGGAACGATTTCTGTGACTGGTACATCGAAATGGCTAAGGAAAACTTGACGGGTGACGATGCTAAGGCTAAGCAAAATACGCAAAGCATTTTATGCTATGTCTTGGATCAAACATTACGTCTCTTACATCCGATCATGCCATTTGTGACCGAACAGATCTGGTTAGAAATGCCACATAAAGGCGAATCTTTGGTAACAGCTGCTTACCCAGTTGAACACCCAGAATTCGATGATCAAGCTGCCGAAGAACAAATGGATAACTTGATCGAATTGATCAAAGCTGTGCGTAACAACCGGGCTGAAGTTAATGCACCAATGTCTTCAGCGATCGATATCTTGATCAAGACGACTTCTGAAACGACTAAAGCAGTCTTTGAAAATAACCAAGAATATATCGAACGCTTCTGCCATCCAAAACATCTTGAGATCGGCTCTGACGTGACAGCTCCAGCTTTAGCAATGACTTCTGTGATCACAGGCGCTGAAGTTTACTTGCCATTAGCTGACTTGATCGATCTAAACGAAGAGATCGCACGTTTAGAAAAAGAAGCTAAGAAATTAGAATCTGAAGTAACACGTGGTGAAAAGAAACTTGGCAATGAACGCTTTGTTGCTAATGCACCAGCTGAAGTTGTTGCTAAAGAAAAAGAAAAATTAGCGGGTTACCGTGAAAAATTAAGCGCAACTAACGAACGGATCAAAGATCTAAAAGCTCAAGTTGATTAATTTTTAAACAACGCTTGCCTTTCGGGGTGAGCGTTTTTTTACGTGCTTTGTGTTATACTGGAAATAAGATATTTTTAGGTAAATGAGGCGAAAAGATGCAGATCAAAAGCTATACTGAGGCGGTCGAATTTATTCATGGACGTCGCAAATTTACAAAGTCCCCCGACTTAGAGCGGATGCGCCGGTTTGCTCATTATCTGGGTGATCCACAAGAAAAGACCAAGTTCATCCATGTCACGGGAACCAATGGCAAAGGGTCAACGGTGGCTTTTTTGAGCGAACTTTTGCAAAGTCAAGGATTTACGGTGGGAACCTTCACTTCGCCTTACATCACGCGCTTTAACGAACGGATCGCACTCAATGGCGAACCGATCAGTGATCAAATGTTGGTCGAGCTGTTAAACGAGTTGTTACCGGTCATTTCACGGCTCGATGAAGAATATGCCGGTGAGGGACCTAAGGAATTTGAAGTCGTCACAATGCTGATGTTTTTATATTTTGCTAAAATGGCCCCTGATTATGCGGTCGTTGAAGTGGGCATCGGCGGACTCTATGATTCGACTAATATTTTGACCCCTGAGTTAGCGGTAATCACTGAAGTTGCGTTAGACCATACTCAGATCTTAGGCGATACTTTGGCTAAGATCGCCACGGCAAAAGCAGGGATCATCAAACAAGATCGGCCGGTCGTCGTTGGAAAATTAGCACCAGAATGTTTGGCTGTTATTCAAGCACAGGCTGAAAAAAGAAATGCTCCTTTGTATCAAGCGGGAGTAGATTATACGTTCTTACCTGAAAAAAGAGCTAGTGTTTGGGGTGAAAGCTTTACATATCAAGGCTTTGGGCTCAAGGATAAGCTAGCGATCTCATTGTTAGGTCAATATCAGGTCGCCAATGCTAGTTTAGCTGTGAGTGCATTTTTGGTCTTGGCTAAAAGAGCGGGTTTTTCGCCAACGCTAAGCGAGATCAAAATCGCTTTAAAACAGACGACCTGGGCGGGGCGCTTTGAAAAGATAAATGATGAGCCACTGATCGTCTTGGATGGAGCCCACAATGCAGATGCGGTCCAGCAATTGGTCCAAACATTAAAACAAAATTTTGCCGATAAACAGATCTATGTTATCATGTCGGTCTTGGCTGATAAGCAGGCTAAGACAATGGTAAATAAATTAGAGCAGTTACCTAATGTCGAACTATTTACGGTCAGTTTTGATGCGCCCCGTGCACTCAGTCATGAACAAGGTCGTTTCTATGAAGCGTGGCCCGAAGCTTTGGCTGAGGTCATGCAAGAGATCTCAAGTGATGATATGCTATTATTTACGGGTTCGTTGTATTTTGTGTCGGAAGTAAGAAATTATTTTATTTAGATCGTGAGGATATGAGATGGATTTGAAATTAGTGATCTTTGATATGGATGGTGTCGTATTTGATTCTGAAAAAGTATACTTTGAAGCTAACAGGCTAGCGGCTGAAAAACTCCAAATGCCAAACTACACTTTGGAATATTACAAGCAATTTATCGGAGCAGGGACAGAACCTATGCTGGCTCAAATGGCTAAAGATTATGGTAGCCGTGAGTTAGTTGATTGTTTTTACCAGATGAGTATGGATAATGTTTATCCGATCGTAGAAGCTGGAAAATTAGAATTAAAACCAGGTTTTAAAGAATTGACCGCTTATTTGGATGAACAAAATATCCCTTATGTCATCGCTTCAAGTAATTTTAGAAAAGATATCGAATACTATTTGGAAAAGACAAATATTTCAGGTCGCTTTGCGCATATCGTTTCAGCTGACGATGTGACCCATGCTAAGCCATCCCCAGAGATCTTTGAAAAAGCTTGGCAAAAAGCTGGCTGTCCAGCTAAAAATGAAACTTTGATCATTGAGGATTCATTGAATGGCGTCAAAGCAGCCAATAATGCTGAGATCCCAGTCGTTATGGTGCCAGATATCATTCAACCGACCGCATATGAAAAAGAACATACGGTAGCGATCTTGCCCGATCTAGTAGCTGTGCGAGATCTCATCAAAAAATAAATTATTTCTAGGCCCGTTTGCGAATTTTATAAAGTAAGGGGGCTTGAAAATGAATTTAAAAAATTTAACAGATAAGATCGTTTTAAGTGAATCATTAGGCTTTTTGCTGGATAAGCAAGCAGCTGGTCAAGTGGTCGACCGCTACTTTGCGCAAGCTGATTCGCTAGCGCAGTTCCAGTATTTTGGGGTCACTGATTGGACTAAGCTGACCATTGATACCAAACTCCAGGATTATTTATTGCTTTTATGCGAATTTGCTAAGCGCTATGCTTTAAAACCACCGTTAGAATTGGGGCAGATCTGTTCTAGTAAGGTGATCGGCGAGTATATGAGTGCGAAGTTGGCCCTGCGTAAGCAAGAAGTCCTGTGGGGTGTCTATTTAGATACCAAAAATCAAATCTTGGCTCAAGAAGAGATCTTTGTGGGAACGCTAAATGAAGCCACGGTCCATCCAAGGGAGATCTTGAAATTAGCGCTGAAGTATAGCGCAGCCCGCTTTATCGTGGTCCATAATCACCCTAGTGGTCAGGTGACACCTTCCCCAAATGACATCGCCTTGACTAGACGTTTACAGGCGTGTGGTGAGCTCTTAGGGATCGCGTTATTGGACCACATTATTGTTGGTGAGCATACATATTTGAGTATGCGTGAAGAAAAAATATTAATTAGATAGGTGAATTACATGTTACAAGGAACAGTACGTCGTTTTAATAAGGATAAAGGTTACGGGTTTATCACCCCTGATAATGCACCAAAAGAGGATCTTTTTGTCCACTATACGGCGATCGAAAAATCAGGTTATAAGATCTTAGAAGAAGGTCAAAGAGTTGAATTCGTTGAAGTTGAAGGTAAAAAAGGCTTTCAAGCAGCTTTAGTCACGATCCTATAAAGGTTAAGATATTTTAAAAAAATTAGTTGAAATGAAAATTTATCTAGATTAAATAAAAATTAAGCTTTGATTTATGATATAATACTGAAATTGAAGAGAATCAATTTCAACAATTTATAAAATTTTTGGCTAGCTGGAGCAACTGCTCGAGTAAGAGGAAAATTTTTTCAAAAAAGGATCAAAATTTTTTCTTTTTATTTGTCATTGCCAAGGTAAAACATGAAAATATGTTGGAAACACGGCGATTCAATGTTACAATTAAAATATCTTGAATTAAGTACTCATTTAGAGTTTGCGAAGGGATGAAACAACGTGTTCGGAATCGGAACAAAAAATATCGGAATCGATTTAGGGACTGCTAATACGATCGTTTATGCTGAAAATAAGGGAATTGTATTACGCGAACCTTCTGTCGTAGCTAAAAATACTAAAACTGGCGAAGTCGTATCTGTTGGTTCAGAAGCGCGTGATATGATCGGGCGCACACCAGCAAGTATCGTAGCGATCCGTCCAATGAAAGACGGTGTCATTGCTGATTATGATACAACTGTCTCCATGATGAAATATTATATTGAAAAAGCTGTTGGTAGCAAGACTGCTAAGCCATATGTCATGGTCTGTGTACCTAGTGGTGTAACTGAAGTTGAAAAGCGTGCTGTGATCGATGCTACTCGAGTTGCAGGGGCTAAAGATGCTTACGTGATCGAAGAACCATTTGCAGCTGCGATCGGTGCTGGTCTACCAGTTATGGATCCAACTGGTAGCATGGTCGTTGATATCGGTGGTGGGACGACTGACGTTGCAACGATCTCCTTGGGTGGGATCGTATCTAGCCGTTCGATTCGGATGGCTGGTGACAAGATCGATGATTCGATCATCTACTATGTACGTAAAAATTACAATTTGTTGATCGGTGAACGTACAGCTGAACAATTAAAGATCAACGTTGCCTCTGCTTCTGTTGAAGCTGCTAAGGAATTGGATAGTCAAACGATCCGTGGACGTGATTTAGTGACAGGTCTACCTAAGACGATCGAGATCCGCCCCGAAGATGTAGCTGAAGCGATCCAAGAAGTAGTGCAAGAGATCATCACAGCTATCAAAGAAACATTAGAAGAAACATCTCCTGAGATCGCAGCTGACGTGATCGATCATGGGATCGTTTTAACTGGTGGTGGTGCGTTATTACGCCACTTACCAGATGTGATCTCTGAAGCAACAAAAGTGCCTGTATTCGTGGCTCAAGATCCACTTGACTGTGTGGCTGTTGGGACAGGCGAATCACTTAAGAGCATTGATGTAATGAAGAAAAGATAAATAGGCGGTTAAAGTCTAAAGTTAGGAGGTTGGGGTTTAGTCGTCCAGCCTCTTAATTTTTAATGCGGATCTTATCGAGTTCAGGAGGTTTTTTATGCAAAAGTTTTTTTTCAATAAAAAACTTGTTATTACACTGGTCGCTTTGATCATCAGTTTTTTACTGATCGCATTTTCGATCACAGTGCGTAATAATCGATCGATGCCAACATTTGTGCAACAGTTTGGTAATGAAGCTTTTGGTCTAGTTGATCGGGTCATCAGTTTTCCAGTTGCTGGAGTCGCGCATGTAGGTGGCTCTGTTTCTGATCTACTCAACACGTATGAGGAAAATCAGAAATTAAAGCAACAGATCGATAGTTTGGCAGCCGATAAAGTTGAAAACCAAACCTTACGTAAGGAAAATAAACAATTAAAAGAACAGTTGAAATTAGATGAAAGCTTGACTGATTATTCAAAGATCAGTGCCCATGTTTTATCTCGGACACCATCTTCTTGGCAAAATCAGATCGTGATCTCAAAGGGATCATTTGCAGGTGTGACTAAAAATGCTGCCGTTTTATCACGTAAGGGCTTAGTCGGACGGGTCGTGGAAGTCAATAAGACCAACAGTAAAGTTGAATTGCTCACGACGCAAAATGATTCGGCTAACCGTTTTGCAGTCCAATTGGAAAGTGATGGCGAAGTGATCAACGGTTTGATCACGGGCTATGACCGACAAAAAAATCAGTTGATCATGGGACAGATCACTTCTAAGAAGAAGATCAAGAAGAATACTGAGGTCATTACCTCTGGGATGGGTGGTAATACCCCTAAGGGCTTATTGATCGGAAAAGTCGTCAAAACAACGGATGATGATGATGGGTTAGCGACAAAAGTTTATATCGAGCCAGCTGCTGATATGACAGATCTTAGTGTTGTGACTGTGGCTAAACGCGCAGACTAGGGGGCAGAATGATGGCAAATTCCAAGCTAAAATATTATTTTCCTCTAGGGTTGATCATCTGCATCGTTTTGGATGGGACACTTAGTAGCTTATATGCTCAGTATTTTTTTACAAGTTCAATTTCGATCGAGAGTCGCTTGACCTTGTTATGGCTAGTGATGGCGATTTTCTATGGTGAAGTTGACCGTTTGATGCTATGGGCATTTATTGCTGGATTGATTTTTGATATGTACTATACGGGGATCTTAGGGATCTTTATGATCATTTTTCCTTTGATCGTTTATTTGAACCGAGAAGTGTATCGTTTTTTCACTTCTAACTTTATTGTGGTACTATTAATATATCTGATAGATGTTACGCTCGTTACGGCTTTGGCATATTGGGCCAACTCCCTGATCGGACTGACCGCAACTGGTTCAGCTGATTTTGTGGTGCAAACTTTAGGGCCGTCACTGGCGTATAACTTGGCGGTATTTTCGCTATTATTTATCCCAGTCAAAAATTTCTTTGAGAAGTATTCTTCTCGATAAATAAGGAAGGTGCAAGCTGATGCAGGCAGCTGTGTTAAAGGGCTACAAAGACGGATATGAACTGATCATACGTGATAATGCAGATTTTGATCAGGCGCTGTCCGAATTAAAAGACCTATTTCGAAAACTACAACTTGATACTGTCGGTGAAGAAAAACAGATCTCATTTACGGTCAATACCGAAAGACGCTTGTTGAGTGCAAAACAAAAGCAAAAGATCGAAGAATTAGTTGGAAATTATCCTCGTTTTTCGATCTATAAGTTTGTTTCTGATGTGGTAGATACTAAAGATGCACTTGAATTTATGGAAGAACATACCGTCCATGTCAATAGTGATACGATCCGTAACGGTCAAGTCAAGTTGATCAAGGGTGACGTCTTGTTTTTAGGCAATATCCATAAGGGTGGCATTTTGCAAGCGACCGGGAGTATCTTTGTTTTAGGAAATGTCGAAGGGATCTTACATGCTGGCTATAGTGATAATGTGATCTCAGTGATCGCTGGGAATTTTAAACGGGCACAACAAGTTCGGATCAGTGATCTAGTAGACATCATCGAGCCAGATATGCAAGCCGATAAAGTCGTTGCTTATGTCAATGACCTGCATGCTTTAAGCTATACGACGCTTGCTGAATTAAAAACACTTAGGCCTAAAATTTTTACACAAATAGGAGGGTTTTAAATGGGAAAATCGATCGTTATTACATCGGGAAAAGGCGGCGTTGGTAAGACAACTACGACTGCTAATCTCGGAACAGCCTTGGCTTTGATGGGCAAAAAAGTCTGTCTGGTCGATCTAGATATCGGTTTAAGAAACCTAGATGTTATTTTGGGCTTAGATAATCGTATCATTTACGATATCATTGATGTGGCGCAAGGTAGAGCTAAGTTACCCCAAGCCTTGATCAAAGACAAGCGTTTTGGCGACAATTTATTCCTGTTACCTGCAGCGCAAAATACGGATAAATCGGCCCTTGAACCGGAAGAAGCTAAACAGATCGTTGATGAGTTACGATCTGAGTTTGACTATGTGTTGCTCGATTGCCCAGCTGGGATCGAACAAGGTTTTGCTAACGCAGTAGCTGGTGCGGATGAAGCAATCGTAGTCTCGACACCTGAGATCTCAGCCGTTCGAGATGCTGATCGGGTAGTCGGGTTGCTTGAACAACAGAATTTAGAAGAACCACCGATGCTTATCATCAATCGGATCAAAAAGAAGATGATGCATGATGGTCAAATGATGGATGTTGATGAGATTACGCGGCATTTATCGATCAAATTGATCGGGATCGTCTTTGATGATGATAATGTAATTGGTTTTTCGAACAAGGGCGAACCTGTTATTTTAGATGAAAAGAGTGAAGCATCTAAGGGATATCGTAATATCGCACGGCGTTTAGAGGGTGAAACGATCCCGTTGATGACACTTAAAGAAGACGAACAAGGTGGCTTTTTCAAGAAGATGAGTTCTTGGTTCAAACGCAAATAAGCCAGATTTGTTGTTGACAGTTTTACCGATAAATGTTAATCTTTATGAAAAATTATTTAACGATATCGAGCGGAAGAGTAGAAGATGTTTACCTGAAAAAGAGACTATCCGGGAGCTGAAAAGGATAGAGGTGGCATTTTTGAACCACATCCGTGAATTGGTACACTGAACCTAAAGCAGTAGGTGTATCCGGTCAGAAGTCCGTTACACTTGAGTTAAGTTAACTCACTGAGACTCCTTTTGTGAGAAAGGAGTAAATATGAGGTGGAACCGCGTAAAACGCCCTCTTGGATTTTTTCCAAGAGGGTGTTTTTCTTTTACCAGTAAGTTAAAAAATGGAGGAATTTGGGATGGATTATATCATGGAAGTCATGCCCTCGTTGATTTCAGGGATGGGAGTGACCTTATCAGTATTTTTTTGGACCTTAGTTGGTTCTTTGCCTTTAGGTTTGATCGTTTCTTTAGGGATGATGTCACGATTTAAGATACTTCAAAAAATATTAGGTATCTATGTTTGGCTGATGCGAGGAACACCGCTGTTATTGCAATTGATCTTTGTCTTTTATGGACTTCCGCTGTTAGGAACAGGGATCGTGTTACCACGGTATGAAGCTGCGTTGGTGGCATTTATTTTGAACTACACAGCATATTTTGCTGAGATCTTTCGTGGGGGCTTGCAATCGATCGATAAAGGGCAATATGAAAGTGCTAAGGTCTTACGCTTGAGCTACTGGCAAACGATCCGCAAAGTCGTAGTTCCACAGGTGATCAAGATCGTGATCCCTTCGATCGGTAATGAAGTGATCAACTTAGTCAAGGACTCAAGTTTAGTTTATGTGATCGGTCTAGGTGATCTCTTGCGCGCAGGTAATGTTGCGACAAGTCGGGATGTGACTTTAGTGCCACTATTGCTAGTGGGCGCGATGTATTTGATGATGACGGCCTTTTTCACTTATGTTTTGAAAAAGATCGAGCAGCACTATAGTTATTGGAAATAAGGAGTGATCAACATGTTAGAACTAAAAGAAGTAACTAAAAAATTTGGCGATAGAACGATCTTGGATCATGTTGATCTGACTGTAGAAGATGGCAAGATCTTGTGTATCGTAGGGCAATCTGGTGGTGGTAAGACCACACTTTTACGGTGTATCAGTGGTTTAGAACGGATCGACAGCGGGCAGATCTTGGTAGATGGGGTCGCCTTTGATCCATACGTCAATAGTACCAATGATGCTGTGATCGGGGTGGTTTTCCAAGAATACAATCTCTTCCCGCATTTGACCGTGTTACAAAATGTGATGCTAGCTCCAACGATGGTCTTAAAAAAAGATAAGAAAGAAGCGCAAGCAGAAGCCCAGGAGCTTTTACAAAAGTTAGCGCTTGGTGATAAAGGTGAACTTTATCCTTGGCAACTATCAGGGGGACAAAAGCAACGGGTCGCGATTGCCCGCGCTCTAGCGATGAAACCACGGATCTTGTGCTATGATGAACCCACTTCAGCCTTAGATCCAGGTCTGCGCGATACTGTCAAAGAGATCATTTTGGATCTGAAAAAAGATAAGATGACGCAGATCATCGTTACGCACGATATTGATTTTGCTGAAGAGATCGCTGATGATATTTTACGTGTGAAACCACTGGCTAATTAAAGGAATTGAGATAGATGAAACGATATTTAAAATTACTAGCGCTTGGTTTAGGTCTAAGTCTCTTATTAGTCGTTTCGGGCTGCAATGATGTCAAAAAAAGAGCCGATACGGTCGATACTTGGCAACAGATCGAGCAAAAAAAGCGGGTCGTGATCGGACTAGATGATAGTTTTGTACCGATGGGTTTTCGCCAAAAAGATGGTAAGCTCGTTGGATATGATATCGATCTAGCTAAGGAAGTCTTTAAACTATACGGGATCACGCCTGATTTTCAGACGATCGATTGGTCAATGAAAGAAACTGAATTGCGCAACCAAACGATCGATCTGATCTGGAATGGCTATACCAAGACGGATGAACGTGCTAAAAATGTGGCTTTCAGTCAGCCATACCTAAAGAATGAACAATACTTAGTAAGTAAAAAAAGCCAACAGATCGTAAATGACAGTTCCATGAAAGGCAAGATCTTAGGTTTACAAAGTGGATCTTCGGGCTATCAAGCCTACTTGGATGAACCAAAAGTTTTAAAACAATATGTCAAAGAAGCGATCCAATACGACACCTTCAACAATGCTTTCATGGATCTAGATGCTGATCGCATCCAAGGACTATTGATCGACAGCGTTTATGCCAACTACTATATTGCGCATAAAAAAGATCCGGCTAGTTATCGGAAAGAAAACGCAGGGTTTGCGTCTGAAGATTTTGTAGTTGGAATGCGAAAGGGTGACAAGACCCTACAAAAGAAGATCAATGAAGCGTTTAAAGTTTTAAAGGAGAATGGGACGTTAGAACGTTTGAACCGTAAATGGTTCGGGGAAAATGTAAACTGACCCTGACAGCCTTAAAACTAAGGTGTATACTAGGTTAATGATCATATAATGGAGGGGTAGAATTTAATAATGGACACATTAGTTAGTGTGCTGACAGTGATCTTACTATTGAACGTTATTGCAGCAATCATCACTGTTTTTAAAGAAAAACGTGATATTACGGCAACTTGGGCTTGGCTCTTGGTGCTCAATCTATTGCCAGTGATCGGTTTTGGGATCTATTTACTAGTTGGTAAAAATATCTCCAAAGAAAAGATGTTTGATCTCAAGATGCAAGAACGACTCGGGATCGATCAGCTCGTTGAGTTGCAAAAGGAACAATGGCAAGAAGAAGAGCTCTTGCCAGAAGGCTTGCGTACGCCTGAAGCCCGCCAAACGGTGCGCTTGTTACTGGAGACTGATCAAGCTATCTTGACCAAAAATAATCAAGTCGATATTTACGATGACGGGCACGATAAGTTTGCTAAATTACTAGCCGATATCGATGCTGCAAAACATCACGTGCACTTGGAATATTATTCCTTTTTCAGTGATCGGATCGGTAATAAGATCTTAGCCAGTCTTGAAGCAGCCGCTAAACGTGGTGTTAAAGTCCGTGTGATCTATGATAGCATGGGGTCACGGGGACAAGAACGGCATTTCTTTGATGAATTGGAAAAACTTGGTGGCGAGGCAGAACCATTCTTTGCTTATAAAAAAGCTTGGATCCACAGTCCCCGGATCAATTACCGTGAGCACCGTAAATTAGCGATCATTGATGGTAAGATCGGCTATATCGGTGGTTTTAACATCGGTGATCAATATCTCAGTCGTTCCAAGAAATTTGGTCACTGGCGCGATACGCATCTCCGCGTTGTCGGTAATGCTGTTATTGCCATGCAATCGCGCTTTTTGATGGATTGGAATGCAACGATCAAAAATGTTCGGGGCAAAGAACCAGTAAAATATGAAGAGAGTTTGTTTCCATTGCAACGACAAAAAGGCAATGTTGGTCTTCAGATCATCTCCTCAGGTCCGGATAGTGAAGTTGAAGCGATCAAGAAGGGCTATCTCAAACTGATCAGCGGAGCAAATGACTACATTTACATCCAAACTCCGTATTTGATACCAGACGATTCGGTGTTAGAAGCGTTAGTCGTAGCGGCCTTATCTGGGGTCAAAGTCAAGATCATGATCCCTTGTATGCCAGACCACGCTTTTGTTTATCGGGCAACTGAATATTACGCTAAAGTTTTGGTCGATAGTGGCGTCGAAGTTTACACGTATGACGATGGTTTCTTACATGCTAAGACATTTGTCGTCGATTCCCAGATCACTTCTGTTGGTTCAGCTAACCTTGATTTTAGAAGTTTTAAATTGAACTTTGAGGCTAATGCTTTTGGATATGATCGTAAATTGGCACTTAAACTCAAGGAGCTCTTTGAAGCTGATTTAGCTAAGTGTACAAAATTAACACCAGAATACTTTGAACGTCAATCACGTTGGCGTAAATTTAAACAATACTTTTCAAGATTGTTATCACCGATCTTGTAGGCAAAAGGGAAAGAAAGATGAAAAAACACAGAAAAAAGATCATTATTGGGGTCATTGGACTATTGTTGTTGATCTACGTAGGGGTAAATGGGTATCTCGTCAATTATGCTTTTGTGCGTGATTCAGCCAGTTTAGGGGCCTCAGCACCGAAAAAAGCCGAACTCTTGAAGAAAGATCAGGCCTGGTTGACTCAGACTAAGCAACAAACTTGGACAGAAAAGTCAGCTGATGGCAAGTTGACGTTGAAAGCGCGCTATGTACCAGCTAAAAAGGCAACCAATGAGACGATCGTGATCGCTCATGGTTATCGTGAAAATAGCTTGCGGATGGCAAGTTACATTCGGATGTTTCATGACCTCGGCTACAATGTCTTAGCGCCTGATGATCGCGGAGCTGGTAGAAGTGAAGGCCGCTATATAACTTTTGGTTGGCAAGATCGACTAGATTATCAAAATTGGCTCAAGCAGCTTATTGCTAAAAAGGGACAAGATTCCAAGATCGGCTTGTTCGGAGTGAGCATGGGGGGCGCCACTGTTATGATGATGAGTGGTGAAAAATTACCTAAGCAAGTCAAGGTGATCGTTGAAGATTGTGGCTATTCATCGATCAATGAAGAATTAGGGACACAATTGAGTGCGCAATTTGGTTTGCCAAAAGAACCGATCTTAACAACAGCCAGTTGGATGGCTCATCCATTTATCGGATTTAATTTCAAAAATGGGAGTGCAACTGAGCAATTAAAACAAAATAAATTGCCGACGCTATTTATCCACGGCAGTAAAGATAGCTTCGTTCCAACGGAAATGGTGTATGAAAACTATCAAGCCAGTGCTGGTAAAAAGGAATTATGGGTCGTAAAAGGTGCAGCCCATGGAATGTCTTACTACCAAGATCCAACGGTATATACTGAAAAAGTTGGTGCTTTCGTCGCTAAATATATGAACTAAAAAGGAACAGCCTAATTTTTAGGCTGTTCCTTTTTAGTTCATCATTACTTTTAGAATAAAGCACTAAGTGAGCCGAGGATCACACTACCAAGTGTGAAGATCAACATGAGCCAAACAACGACCATGGTGATCTTTTGAAATGTTGTGCGTTTCTTTTTTTCTCTCACGATACTCGACACCTTTCCAATTTTTACTATACTATACCTTTAAAGGTCGGTCGCTGTCAAATCTCATAGTACAAGTGAGTTATTAGTTTCTTTTGATGAAGCGTTAAGTTTTCCTTGTTTTTGGTGTGTCTACAATTGATTTGTAGCAAAAATGCTTGGTATAATAGGGGTAATATTTTTAATTGAGGATGGTAGTGATGTTTACAGCGATCGCAACGTGGTATATCATGCCAATTGTCATTTTGATCATTTGGATGGCATTGACATTTTTAAAGAAAAATTTCGCTAAATATTGGCCTAAACGCTTAAGGATCATCGATATTATGATGTTGGTGTTATTGTTAGGAATCCACGGGCTTTCGGTCACTTTGACGGGGCTTTCGTTATTACCGTTTTTAGCATTTGCGGCTAGTGCTTTTGGTCTAGTCTTGACGGTGTATTTAGTGTATACCGAAGATGACTTTCGGGTCCGCCGTTTTTTTGTGATCTACTGGCGAACGTTAGATATTTTTATCGTTGGGATGTACATTATTTTATTGTTGATTCAGGTCGCAAGTTTTTTAGGTATTATGTGAGTTAAGTACAAACAGACTAATATTTAGTAAATATCTAAAACGTTTTATAAAAATCGCGAATTTGTTAGTTATTATTGTGGTTCAAAGCGTAGAACTATGGTAATATCTAATTGTATAACATATATTTAATACATATTTTGATGATCGTTTTTAGATCGTCGTTATACATTGGAAGCAAGAAAGATGAAAGCTGTAGGAATTAGAAAATGACGGAATTTAATCATGTGACTGTACTATTAGAGGAAGCAGTTGAACAACTCAATATCAAACCAGACGGCGTCTACGTCGATTGTACTTTAGGTGGTGGGGGTCACACCAGTTTAATTTTGTCAAAGCTTTCAGATAAGGGCAGGTTGTTCTCGTTTGATCAAGATCAAACTGCGATCGATTACAATACTAAACGTTTACAAAATGAGTTAGCCAGTAAGAAATTGACCTTTATCAAAAGTAACTTTCGTAATCTAAAGGAATGTTTAGCCGAGCAACAGATCACTAAAGTTGATGGAATCTTATATGACTTAGGAGTTTCTTCACCGCAATTTGATGTTGGCGAACGTGGCTTTAGTTATCAACACGATGCAACACTGGATATGCGGATGGATCAAAGTCAAACTTTGACTGCTAAAACAGTGATCAATGACTGGTCCTACCAAGAATTAGTTCGGATCTTCATGCGCTATGGTGAAGAAAAATTTGCTAAATCGATCGCTCGGCGGATCGAAGCCGCTAGAAAACAAGCACCGATCGAAACAACAGGCCAACTAGTTGAACTGATCAAAGCTGGGATCCCGGCCAAAGCTCGACGTAAGGGGGGCCATCCGGCTAAGAAAGTCTTCCAAGCAGTCCGTATAGCTGTCAATGATGAGCTAGGTGCTTTGGAAGAGTCCTTAGATCAAGCGTTTGAAGTGCTTGATGTTGGTGGGCGGATCAGTGTGATCACGTTCCAGTCGTTAGAAGATCGTTTAGTTAAAACGATGTTCAAAGAAAAAGCGAGTTTACCAGAACTTCCTGCCGGATTACCAATTATCCCAGCTGAACTTGAACCAGAATTTAAATTGATAACACGTAAGCCGATCTTACCGTCTGATGCGGAACTCGAAGCTAATCATCGGGCACACTCGGCTAAATTAAGAGCAATTGAAAAATTAAAGTAAAGGATGTGAGACTTTGGCACAAGCAGCAAGAAAACTCGAAACACCTCAAGCTCCACAGGTAAAAACTACGCTAGATCAGCAACCACAAAATACAGCTGGACAGTTGCGAAAGATGTATTTTAAACAAGAGCGCAATGCAGCGATCGCTTTAGGTGTATTATTAGTGGTCATGTCATGTTTGGTGATCTGGTCGAATACGGCCGTGACCAAGACCCAAGCAACGATCCAAGATATCAATCAAAAAGTCTCAACTTTACAGACTTCAAATGCTAACATGAAAGAAGAGATCAGCGAACTGTCTAGCCGGACACGTTTGATGGAGATCGCCAAGGATGTTGGTTTACAAATGAATGATAAAAACATAAGGAATGTTACCAAATGAGTACTAAAAAACGGCAGATAAATGTAAAACAAGACCCGCGAAATCGCAGTTATTTTGGAAGAGCGTTATTTTTCATCGTCATCATCGTCTTTCTTACATTTATTGGTCGTTTTTTTTATGTGGGTTTGACACACACGGCTCACGGAAAAAATCTGACCAAATTAGCACAGGCAATGTATGCCGAACAAACTGAGATCAAAGCCAAACGCGGGACGATCTATGATGCGCAAAATCAACCGATCGCTGAAGATACGACGACTTATTCGATCTATATCGTCTTATCTAAATCGGCGAAGACCCTTGAAGGTAAACCGGATTATTTGCAAGATTCACAAAAGACTAAAGCTGCTAAGGTCTTGAGTCAAAATTTAGGGATGAATTATGATGACCTGCTCAAGCTCTTTGATGCCGACGATGGTCTCTATCAAGTTGAGCTTGGTAGCAAAGGTAAACATATCTCAATGGAGACCAAAAAGAAGATCGAAGCTGCTAAGATCAGCGGGATCAAATTTACGCCTGCTCAAGCACGGTTATATCCTAACGGGGTCTTTGCGTCTCACTTAGTTGGTCTAGCAGAAAATGAACAATCTCACTTAGTTGGGGTCATGGGCTTAGAAACGGTTTTTGAAAAACAACTAAAGGGCGTCAACGGAGTCAATAAGCTCGCGATCGATTCACGCGGGACGACTTTGCCTAATTCTAAATCACAAAGTAAGCCCGCTAAAGATGGCGATAATGTTTATACCACTTTAGATACGCGGACTCAGACTTATTTAGAGACTTTGATGAATAAAGCGCAAGAAACTTATAAGCCAAAATCGATGACAGCTGTTTTGATGAATGCCAAGACGGGCGAGATCATTGCGGCGAGTCAACGGCCGACCTTTAACCCTCAGACTGGAGAAGGGCTAAATGATATGTGGCGCAATATCTTGTTAGAAGATACTTATGAACCAGGTTCGATCATGAAGATCTTGACGATGGCAGCAGCGATCAATAGTGGAAATTATAATGCTAACGCCACTTTTAAGTCAGGTTCTTATCAGATCGACGGTCAACGGATCAATGATTGGAATACGACTGGTTGGGGTGATATCACCTATCGTGAAGGCTTTATTCGTTCTTCAAACGTTGGGATGGCTAAGCTCGAACAAGCAATGGGAGAAAAGACGTGGCTAAATTACATCAAAAAATTTGGTCTTTTGAAGTCAACAAATGCTGGTTTAGGGAATGAAGCAGCTGGTAGTATCGAATACAAATATCCGATCGAACAAGCTAACACTGCTTTTGGCCAAGGAGTAAATGTGACTGTCTTCCAAATGCTCCAAGCAATGTCGGCTGTGGCTAATAATGGTAAGATGGTCAAACCTTATCTAGTAAGCAAAGTTGTTGACCCAAATAATGGTAAGACGGTCTTTTCGCAATCACCAACTGTAGTCGGAAAACCGATCAGAAGCTCAACTGCTAAGGAAGTTCGTGAAATGATGCAAGATGTTGTGACTGATAAAGACGGGACTGGGACGGCCTACAAGATCGATGGTTATGATGTTGGGGTCAAGACTGGGACAGCGCAGATCGCCAACGAAAATGGCACAGGTTATTTAAGTGGTGAGACTAATTATCTCTTCTCTGTTGCTGGGATGGCGCCGATAAATGATCCTAAATACATTTTATACATCACGATGAAACAACCTAAGACCTTTGCTGATCAAGGTGAAACGGGAATGTTAGCTTCTATTTTTGATCCTTTGATGAAACGCGTTTTGGATGAGGCAAATGACTCAAATGATGAAAAGGCACAAACCAGTGTCCCAGACGTGAAGGGGATGTCACCTAAAGAAGCTAGTGAAGAAATGACCCAAAGCGACTTAGTACCAGCAGTGATTGGCGAAGGTAAAAAGGTCGTTAAACAATCACAGACTGCCGGCACGAGCATGTTGACTGGTGAGCGTGTGATCTTAGTCACAAATGGAACGCTGACGATGCCAGATATCACTGGTTGGTCGCGCCTTGATGTGATGAAATTATCCGAGCTGACTGGTATTGACTTAGACGTTCAGGGGAATGGCTATGTTACTAAGCAAAGCGTTGCACCTGGTGAAAAGCTAAGTAAGCAAACAAAATTGACAGTTGAGTTAAAATAAAATAGATAGAAAAAAAGAGGAAGGAAAAATAACATGACTATTTTTCAAATGTTGATCCCGGTGATCAGCAGTTTAGTATTGACTGCTTTATTTACACCGATGTTTATCAGCTATGCACACAAAAAAAAGCAAGGACAAATGATCCGCGAAGAAGGGCCAAGTTGGCACCAAGTAAAAGCGGGAACACCAACGATGGGGGGCTTTACCTTTAATTTAGCGATCATTGTTACGGGGCTTTGGGTCCCACTAGGCTTGCACATACTAAGTCCTAAGATCTTGGTCTTAGACTTTATCTTACTGTTATATGGCTTTTTAGGTTTCTTTGACGATTCCGTCAAATTATGGAAAAAGCAAAATGAAGGCTTGAAGCCTTGGCAAAAATTATTGGGCCAAATAATCGGGGGCTTGATCTTTTTAGCTGTCTATCATCATGAAAAGTTGCCTTTTGCACTTTCATTCTTTGGACATGAGGTCACTTTAGGCTTCGTTTATGTTTTATTTGTGCTTTTTTGGTTGGTCGGCTTTTCAAATGCGGTCAATTTGACCGATGGAATCGATGGGTTGGTCTCAGGCCAAGCGATCATTGCTTTTGGTGCTTATGCGATCATCGCCTATCATCAAGCACAATACGATGTTTTGATCTTTTGTTTATCCGTGATCGGTGCTTTGATCGCCTTTTTAGGGTTCAATCATAAACCAGCCAAGATCTTCATGGGTGATACTGGCTCATTAGCTCTAGGGGGGGCTTTGGCAGCCGTTTCGATCATCTTACACCAAGAGTTGTCGTTGTTGGTGATCGGGATCATCTTCGTCTTAGAAACGCTTAGTGTGATCTTACAAGTCGCAAGCTTTAAATTGACGGGTAAACGGATCTTCAAGATGAGTCCGATCCACCACCATTTTGAAGAATGTGGCTGGAGTGAATGGCGTATCGATATAACTTTTTGGGCAATTGGTCTAGTAGCTGCGATCATTGCAGTTATGACGATAATTTAATATCAAAGGAAGTCGTTAGACATGAAAAATGTGACAGATTATAAGGGTAAAAACGTATTAGTCGTTGGTTTAGGTAAAAGCGGGCTCAACAGTGCCTATCTGTTAAAAGAGCTCGGGGCAAATGTAACGGTAAATGATAAGAATATTCCAGCAGATAAGCAAGTCTTGGCTGAGTTGGAAAATGCCGGTATCAAAGTCGTTGTTGGCTCACATCCGCTTTCTTTATTGGATGATGCGGAATTGATCGTCAAAAATCCTGGGATCACATATACGAATCCCTTGATCGCTGAAGCCCAAAAAAGAGGCTTTTTGATCATCACCGAACCTGAATTAGCCTATGAGATCTCTGAAGCTGAGCTAGTGGGCGTTACTGGGACAAATGGTAAGACGACAACGACGACTTTGATCTCCTTGATGTTAAACCACCTAAAGGATAAAAATAAGGCGTATGCTTGTGGTAATATCGGGATCTCAGCCGTCGAAACGGCCCAAAAAGCAACGGCTGACGATATCTTAGTCATGGAACTCTCCAGTTTCCAATTACTTGGGATCACTAAGCTCCACCCTAAGATCGCGGTCTTGACTAATATTTACGAAGCTCATACCGATTATCATGGTTCACGTGAAAACTATGTCAAGGCTAAGATGCGTTTGTTGAAAAATCAAACTGCAGCTGATCACTTTGTAGTCAATTTTGACCAAGCTGAATGGCGTAAACTTAGCCAACAAGCTAAAGCAAAAGTCGTACCATTTTCACGGACAGCCTTTACTAAAGAAGGAGCCTATGAAGAAGATGGGATCTTGTATTTCAAAGATGAAGCGATCATGCCTGCTGATGAGATCAAAGTTCCTGGCACACATAACATTGAAAATGCTTTGGCAGCGATCGCGGTCGCTAAACTCATGGGGGTAGCAACTGCCGATATCGTTGAAGTATTGCAGACATTTTCAGGAGTCAGACATCGGACTCAATACGTGACAACGTTTGATGAGCGCAAGTTTTATAACGACTCTAAGGCAACCAATATCGAAGCAACTGAAAAGGCACTTGCTGGTTTCAAAACCCCAGTTGTCTTGTTAGCTGGTGGGCTAGATCGTGGCTTTACTTTTGAGCGTTTAGTACCATATCTAAAGGAACATGTCAGTGCTTTAATCGTCTTTGGTGAGACTAAAGACTTATTGAAAGAAGCCGGAAAACAGGCGGGCTTAGAACAGATCGTCGAGGCTAAAGATGCGGTCGACGCTGTGCCTAAAGCCTATGCTCTCAGTCGACCAGGTGATACGATCTTATTGTCACCAGCATGTGCAAGTTGGGACCAATGGAAGACATTTGAAGAACGTGGCGATAAATTTATCGAAACAGTAGAAAATTTAGAAAAAAAGGATGAATAGTATGCGACTATTAGTATCTGGTGGCGGAACGGGTGGTCATATCTACCCAGCGCTAGCACTGATCGAAGCTATCAAACAACAACGACCTGACACAGAAGTCTTGTATGTCGGGACAACTAAGGGATTAGAGAGTAAGATCGTTCCCAATGCTGGGATCCCGTTTAAAACGATCGAGATCCAAGGATTTAAACGTTCACTTTCACCTGAAAACTTTAAGACGGTGTACCTCTTTTTAAAGAGCGTGCATGACTCTAAAAAGATCATCAAAGAATTCAAGCCAGATGTTGTGATCGGCACGGGCGGTTATGTCTGTGGGGCAGTGGTGTATGCGGCTGCTAAAATGAAAGTCAAAACGATCATTCACGAGCAAAATAGTGTTGCGGGTGTGACGAATAAATTCTTGAGTCACTATGTTGATAAAGTTGGGATCTGTTTTGATGATGTGAGAGCTGATTTTCCAGCTAAAAAAGTTGTCTTTACCGGTAATCCACGAGCTCAACAAGTAGCAACGATGAAACCAACGGGTCGTTTGGCGACCGAATACCAGCTTGATCCTAACAAAAAGACGATCTTGATCTTTGGTGGTTCACGTGGGGCTTTAGGGATCAACAATGCTAGCATAGAAGCGATCGAATATTTCAAAGATCAACCCTATCAAGTATTATTTGTGACGGGACGCGTCCATTATGATAAGATCATGGAAGATAGCCGTGTCAAGGACCTGCCTAAAAATGTAGTGATCAAGCCTTATATTGCTGACATGCCATCGATCTTACCCGAGATCGATGCGATCGTGGGTCGTGCTGGAGCCACCAGTTTGGCCGAGATCACTGCTTTAGGGATCCCAACGATCTTGATCCCTAGCCCATATGTCACACATGATCATCAAACTAAAAATGCTCAAAGTTTAGTAAACAAAGGTGCGGCGTTGATGATCAAGGAAAGTGAGTTGAACGGCAAGGTCTTATTTGAAAATATCCAAGCGATGATGGCTGATCCACAAAAACAAGCACAAATGGCGGCTAATGCTAAAAAAGCAGGGGTACCGGATGCAGCTGATCGTTTGATCAAGGTGATGGAAGATTTACTAAACTAGTAGTTAGTGAGAGGGGCTGAAGAGGATCAGATTTTGGAAGAAAAAGAAGCCAGTTGTCCCTAATCAGAAACTTCAACCATGGCTCGAAAAACAAGCAAAACGCGGTCAAGCAAAGCCAAAACCACCAGCCAAAGATCTGTTCAATGGCAAATTGATCCGGCTGACTGAACAGCGTAAAAAAGCATTGCGTCAACAAGCGTTATTTCCGTTAGTCTTTTTTTCGATAATGACACTATTGACGCTTTGTTTGATCTTGCCGATCAGTCGTGTTAGATCAGTGACAGTTGATTCAAATGATAAGCAGTTACGCGTGGCAGTCATCAAAGCCAGTGGACTCCATTACTATGAATCCCTGTTCAATGTGTGGTTCAATGCTAGCAAAATCGAGAATAAGATCCAGAACAAAGTAGGCTTAGTCGAACAGGCAACATTGCGCTATGTAAATGTTAATAATGTGGTGATCGACGTAAAAGAAGAGCCCCAAGTTGGTTATATTTATCGGAATAATAAGTATTATAAGATCGGAACGACTGGTCAACCTTTGAGTGAAGGAACTCCTTCAGTCAAGGGCAGTTACCCCGTATTTTATGCTTTTAAAGATAAGGCCAAGTTGAAATTAGCAGTCACAAAAGTGCAAGAACTACCGACTGAATTGAAAAAGTCCGTCTCAGAGATCCATTATGACCCATCTAAAGTAAATCCAAACCGGATCAAGCTTTACATGAATGATGGCAATGAGGTCATCGCCGATCTTTCGACGTTGACAAAGAAGATGGAATATTACCCTCAGATCGCGACTAAAATGGATCAAAAAGGCATCGTTGACCTTGAAGTTGGGGCGTTTTCATACCCTAAAAATTAAGAATTAGAAATAACTAAAATATTGTGAACTAAATTTTTTATTTTGAGGGGTTGACAAGTAGCCAATTAATATATTTTTGTGTTAAAATTAACCTATTGAATTTAAATAATAAACAATGAGAACATTATTAAAATCATAAGGGAGGCAAATTGATGGGAAACTCTAGTATCTATGTTGGCATAGACATCGGTACGACTTCGATTAAAGTCATAATAGCTGAGTATCTCAAAGACCAGATCAACATAATCGGTTACGGTAATACACGTTCTGCCGGTCTCAATCGTGGAGTGATCGTTGATATTGACCAAGTTGTTAAGGCGATAAAAGAAGCTGTGAAACAAGCCGAAGAAAAGGCAAATATTCAAATTTCTGAGGTGAGCGTTGGTGTTCCAGCTAATATGCTCCAAATAGAGCGTTGTAAAGGGATGATCGCCATCGGAAACGAAGACGGTAACTCTAAAGAGATCAGTGACATTGATGTTCGGCGTGTGACCGAGGCTGCTTTGGTCCAAAATTTACCACCTGAACGCGATGTGATCGATATTGTTCCAGATGAATTTATCGTTGATGGCTTTGATGGGATCCAAGACCCACGAGGGATGGTCGGCGTCAGATTAGAGATGCAAGGGGTAATGTACACAGGTCCCAAGACGATCTTACATAATACTCGTAAATGTATCGAACGGGCAGGGTTAAAGGTCAGAGATATGATCGTAGCCCCACTTGCATTATCGCAAGTTGCCTTGACCGATGGCGAAAAGGACTTTGGAGCGATCTTGATCGATCTTGGCGGTGGTCAAACGACTGCTGCTGTAGTCCACGATCATCAATTGAAGTACACTTATGTCGATCAAGAGGGTGGCGATTATGTGACCCGTGATATTTCGATCGTCTTGAATACTTCGATCGAGAATGCTGAGATCTTAAAACGCAATTATGGCTATGCCGATGAAACATTAGCTTCAAATGAAGATACTTTCCCAGTAACTGTTGTGGGACAACAAGAGCCAGAGATGATCACTGAAGAGTATCTAGCTCAGATCATTGAAGCGCGCTTACAGCAGATCTTTGGTAAGCTAAAAGCTGATCTAGATCGGATCAATGCTTTACAGCTACCTGGGGGGATCGTATTAACTGGTGGCTTAGCAGCCTTACCAGGTGTCAAAGAATTGGCCCAAAAGATCTTTGAGGTCAATGTTAAAGTCTTTATTCCTCAAGAGATGAATTTACGGATCCCATCTTTTGCACAGGTCATCGGGATCGTAGAATACGTCACGCAAGAAAATGAGATCGATCAGATCGTCAGACGAACGCTCGACGGTCAAGAATTCATCAGTAAACCAAAAGTAAACCAGCTCGATGAAGATGAGCAACAAGATATCAAGCCTGATTTTGAGCCGGTAGCTGATGAGTATGATACACCTAAGGATAAAAAGAAAGATGATAAACCTAAGGGAATGGATCGATTCAAGGCGATATTTGACAAATTCTTTGACTAAAAGATTAGGAGATGGAGGAATATAGAATGGAATTTTCATTAGACGCAGATCAAATGGAACATGGTGCCACAATTAAAGTTATTGGTGTTGGTGGCGCTGGTGGTAATGCGGTCAACCGTATGATCGCTGATGACGTTAAAGGTGTGGAATTTATCGTTGCAAACACAGATGTGCAAGCATTGAAGAATTCTAACGCTGAAACAAAGATCCAATTAGGGCCTAAATTGACTCGTGGATTGGGTGCAGGGGCTAATCCTGAGATCGGAAGTAAGGCGGCCCAAGAAAGTGAAGAAGCTTTAGCGGAAGCCTTGAGTGGTGCCGACATGATCTTTGTCACGGCCGGTATGGGCGGTGGTACTGGTACTGGTGCTGCACCGATCATTGCTAAAATCGCTAAAGAACAAGGTGCTTTGACGGTCGGGGTCGTAACTCGTCCATTTAGTTTTGAAGGGCCAAAGCGGGCTCGTTTTGCTGCTGAAGGTGTAGCCAAGATGAAAGAGCATGTTGATACTTTAGTTATCATTGCTAACAACCGCTTGCTCGAGATCGTTGATAAGAAAACACCGATGTTACAAGCTTTCCAAGAAGCAGATAACGTGTTACGTCAAGGTGTGCAAGGGATCTCTGATCTGATCACCTCACCAGGTTACGTGAACTTGGACTTTGCTGATGTGAAGACCGTGATGCAAAATCAAGGTTCTGCTTTGATGGGGATCGGTTCCGCTAATGGTGAAAACCGGACCGAAGAAGCAACTAAGAAGGCTATCTCTTCACCATTGCTCGAAGTTTCGATCGATGGGGCAGAACAAGTCTTGTTAAACATTACCGGTGGTCCAGATCTAAGCTTATTTGAAGCTCAAGCTGCTTCAGATATCGTTTCCCAAGCGGCTACAAGTGATGTCAACATCATCTTTGGGACTTCGATCAACGAATCCTTGGAAGATAATGTAGTCGTGACCGTGATCGCAACTGGGATCGATAAAAAGAAAAAAGAAAGTAGCACATCTAAAGTTGTACCACCACGGACGTTCAACACGCCAACGCCAAGTGCACCAGAAAACAACACGGCTGCACGCCCAGCGCAAAATAATGATCCATTGGGTGATTGGGATCTTTCACGCGAGATCAATGGTACAAGAAAAGCAGCCCAACAACGTGAAACTGAATTTCAAAATGTTGAGAAGAAGGATTTTAACGTCTTTGGTTCCAATTCTTCAGCTGAACAAAGTAGTGACGAAGACGATCTAAATAATCCACCATTCTTTACTCGGCGTCGTCATTAAGACAAGGAGGCTGAAAAATGTCATTTTCAAGCAAACTCAGTAGTTTCTTCAGCGCAGATGATGATTTTGAAAATTACGAAGAAGAGCCACGTGAGGAAAGTTATCCAGAATCTAAGGCTACCACTGAAAGTCGAGATGAGAGAAACGTAATGGCTTTGCACAATGAACGTCGGCCGCTTGAAAAGAAGATCATGCTGTTTGAACCTCGGATCTTTTCTGATGTTAAAGCGATCGCTAGCAAGCTTTTAGCTGGGCAAGCAGCTGTCGTTAATTTTCAAAGGATCGATGATGAACAAGCACATCGTGTCGTTGATTTTCTTTCAGGCGTAGTTTTTGCAGTCGATGGTGAGATCCAACGCATCGGTGAACAGATCTTTTTATGTACTCCGCATGACTTTGAAGTTGAGGGCAACTTAACTGATACGATGCGTAATGGTGATTATAAGTATAATTAAGGAGAATAATTTGGGAATATTAAGTCTTATCAGTAGTTTATTTAGTTTGTACTCTTTTTTGATCATTGCCTACTGTTTGTTATCTTGGTTTCCAGGTGCTTATCAGACACAATTAGGTCAGTTATTGATCAAAGTGTGCCAACCATATTTGCGGTTATTTGATTTTATTCCACCGATCGCCGGGATCAGTTTTGCCCCAGTGGTCGCATTGATCGTTTTACAGTTTGTTGAAAAAGGGGTCTTTATGTTGTTTTATCTCTTTTAGTGAAATGGGGGAGTGTGGTGAATAGTGAGGTCTATCAACATTTTCGCGCAGAAGAAAAACCGGTGATCGATTCGTTGAACGATTATATCAACCAGGCGCAAAATGAATACCGCCCGATCTTGACACACTTTTTAGATCCTAGACAACAACATATTGCCCAGTTCTTATTACAGGCTGATGATATGATCAAAGTCAAAGCTGAGGGAGGTTTTGCTCAAGCAGAAAGAAAGCGGCTCTTATTTTATCCTGACTATTATGAACCACAGGAAAAGGATTTTGAGTTGCAACTGTTAGAGATAAATTATCCAACTAAATTTGTATCGTTGACCCACGGACAAATTTTAGGAACTTTGGCAAATAGTGGGTTAGAGCGCGAAGTTTTAGGCGATATTATCACAGATTCACAGCGCTGGCAGATCGTCGTTCAAAAAAATATCAGTGATTATTTGCTCCAACAAGTCGAACGGATCGGTAAGATCAATGTTCGCTTGGAAGAAATGCCACTGACCCAGCGACTTGTCCCTAATAATGATTGGGAGCTTGAGACTGTTTCGGCCAGTTCGCTTCGGATCGACACGGTGATCGCGGCGGTCTATAATATATCGCGTAACCGTGTCAAGGAATTGATCAATGCCAAGAAAGTCCAGCTAAATTGGATGGTGTTGACCAAACCAGATACAGAATTAGGCGTTTTAGATATCGTTTCGGTTCGTGGTTTTGGCCGGATCAAGTTGATCGATGTATTAGGCAAATCAAAGCGAGGTAAGTTGCGCTGTGAAGTTGCTGTAATTAGAAAATGATTTAAAAATTTGGAGGTGTTGGGGATGTCATTGACCCCTTTGGATATTCATAATAAAGAGTTTCATACCAAGTTACGTGGTTATGATCAAGATGAAGTCAACGATTTCTTAGATCAGATCATCAAAGACTACGAGTTAGTCTTAAAAGAAAATGCACATTTAACTGAGAGCTTGAAACAAAGCCAAGAAAAATTGAAGTATTTCAATGATTTAAAAGATTCCTTGAATCAATCGATCATCGTTGCCCAAGAAGCTGCTGATAAGGTCAAAGCTAATTCGCAACGTGAAGCTGAGATCATCAATCGTGAAGCGCAAAAGCAAGGTCAAGATATTATTGACCAAGCCAATGAAAAAGCGCGTCATATTATCGATGAAGCTTCTAAGAAATCAAAACGTTTGGCTTTGGAGACCGACGATCTGCGCAAGCAAGCCCGTATTTTCCGGCAAAAGCTTCAAGTTATGTTGGAATCCCAGCTTGAAGTTGTTAAAGGTAGTGAATGGGACGATATTTTGCAACAAGGTGAAACAACGAGCTATGAAGCGATCCAAGAAGCAATTCGTCACGATGATACCCTTGACAAATCCAATGCAAAAGAAGTAAAATCATTCTCAAATGATACAGACGCCGAAAATGAAGTTTATGTTGCTGACAATACACCTGTGAGTGAACCAGTTGAAGAAGCAAAAGAGGCTGAAACAGTGGTCATCTTCCCTGATTCTAACGACAATGCTAGTTCACAACGCTTTGCTGATGACAGCAACAACGACTAGGCGTCTAGCTTAACAGATATAGTGCTAAGATTATAAGAGAACACGGACCTCTTTTTACGATGTCAGCGAGCCGGAAAAATGGTGCAAGGACCGGTCATCCCCTGAATTTAGGTTTATCATCTCTTTTTTATCAAACTGAAAGCAAGTAGGTTTGGTCGGTTGATCGCGTTATATGATCAAAGAGTGGAATTTATTTAAATTCTTAAATTGGGTGGTACCGCGAGATCTCGTCCCTTTGTGGGTGGGATCTTTTTGTTTTATCAAAAAGAAAGGATAGCTGTGTCTTACCACCTGAGCACAGTGGGTAAAGAGTATGCGAATCAAAGATACTTTGAACTTAGGGAAAACCAAATTCCCAATGCGCGGCAATTTGCCTGTTCGTGAATTAGAACGTCAAAACGAATGGGAAGAAAATAAGGTTTACGAAAAGCGCCAAAAATTAAACGAAGGTAAACCAACTTTTGTCTTACATGATGGACCTCCATATGCCAATGGTAACATCCACATGGGACATGCGATGAACAAGATCTCAAAAGATATTATTATCCGTGCTAAGTCAATGATGGGCTTTAGAGCACCATATGTGCCTGGCTGGGATACACACGGGTTACCGATCGAACAACAGCTCAAAAAAGCTGGGGTCGACCGTAAAGCCTTATCTGTAGCAGATTTCCGGGAAAAATGTCGTGAATATGCTTTGGAACAAGTTGATAAGCAACGGACTGACTTCAAACGTTTAGGGGTCGCAGGCGAGTGGGATAACCCATATGTGACTTTAGATCCTGAATATGAAGCTCAACAAATTCGGGTTTTTGGTAAGATGGCAGAAAATGATCTTATCTACAAAGGTAAGCGCCCAGTTTACTGGTCTTGGTCATCAGAATCTGCTTTAGCTGAAGCCGAAGTTGAATATCATGACGTAACTTCACCATCTGCTTTCTATGCAGAACGAGTTCTTGATGGTAAAGGTGTCTTGGATGAAGATACATACATGGTCGTATGGACAACGACACCATGGACGATCCCAGCTTCAGAAGGTATCACGATCGATGCTTCCTTTGACTATGCAGTGGTCCAACCAGCAGGTGAAGAACGTAAATTCGTGATGGCAGCAGATCTGATCCAAAAGAATGCTGAATTATTCGGTTGGGAAGATGTTAAGACCTTGAAAGTCGTTAAGGGTCAAGATCTCGAATACATCACAGCGCAACATCCATTCTATGAAGATCGTGAATTATTAGTCATGTTAGGTGACTTTGTAACGACTGAATCTGGTACAGGTTTAGTCCACACGGCTCCTGGCTATGGTGATGATGACTACAAGATGGGGATGAAGTATGGCCTAGAGATCTTTGCTCCTGTGAGTGATACTGGTCATTTAACGGCTGAATGTGGTCCTGAATTCGACGGTGTCTTTTATGAAGATGCTAATGAAGTTGCTTTGAACAAATTACGTGAAGCTAACTTACTCTTAAAGGAAATGGATTATGAACACAGCTATCCATTTGACTGGCGGACTAAAAAGCCGATCATCTTCCGGGCAACACCACAATGGTTCGCTTCGGTTGATAAGATCAGAGACAACATCTTGAATGCGATCAATGAAGTTAACTTCTTACCTGAATGGGGTCAAAAACGTCTCTACAATATGATCCGTGACCGTGGTGACTGGGTCATCTCACGTCAACGTGTGTGGGGCGTTCCACTTCCGATCTTCTACGCTGAAGATGGAACAACTATCATGGAAAAAGAAACGATCGAGCATGTGGCTAAATTAGTCGAAGAACACGGTTCAAATATCTGGTTCAAGTTAGATGCCAAGGATCTCTTGCCAGAAGGTTACACTAACGAACATTCACCAAATGGCAAGTTTACTAAAGAAACTGACATCATGGACGTGTGGTTTGACTCCGGTTCTTCCCACCAAGGTGTTTGTGCTCAACGTGATTACTTGACCTATCCAGCTGATCTTTACTTAGAAGGTTCTGACCAATATCGTGGTTGGTTCAACTCAAGTTTGATCACCAGTGTGGCGGTTTCTGGTCATGCTCCATACAAGCAGATCTTATCCCAAGGTTTCACGCTTGATGCTGAAGGACGTAAGATGAGTAAGTCATTGGGCAACACGATCGTTCCTGAAGAAGTTATCAAGAAGATGGGGGCTGAGATCATCCGCCTTTGGGTCTTGAGTGTTGATACTTCAGCTGACGTGCGTGTCTCAATGGAAAGTTTTGCACAAATTTCTGAAAGTTACCGTAAGTTTAGAAATACGATGCGTTTCTTATTGGCTAACACAACAGATTTTGATCCAGCTAAAGATACCATACCATTTGACGAACTCGAAGCGATTGATCAATACATGTTGATCTTAGTCAATAAATTTACAAAAGAGATCTTGGATGACTATGCTAACTATAACTTCATGGACATTTACAAGAAAGTCATCAATTTTGTGACGACAGAATTATCTGCTTTCTACTTGGCAGTAGCTAAAGATGTTGTTTATATCGAAGCTAAGGATGCTAAGAAGCGTCGCTCAATGCAAACTGTTTTATACGAAACAGTTGTCCGCTTAGCTAAGTTGATGACACCAGTAATGCCACATACAACTGAAGAAATTTGGAACTTTGTCAAAGAACCTGAAGAATATGTGCAATTAGCTGAAATGCCTGCCGTTGAACATTTTGATAGTGAAGCACAGATCATGGAAAACTGGACTCGCTTCATGAAAATTCGTTCCCATGTTTTGAAGAGTTTAGAAGAAGCCCGCAATCAAAAATTGATCGGTAAATCTTTTGAAGCTCATGTAACACTTTATGTTTCTGAAGGTGTCAAACAAGAGTTGGCTAACTTAGGAGCTGACGTGCGTGAAGCCTTGATCGTATCACAATTAGATATCGCTGATCTAGCTGATGCTCCAGCAGATGCGGATGATTATGGTGAAGTTAAGATCAAAGTTGAACATGCAGCTGGTGAAACTTGCCCACGTTGCCGTCGGATCACACCTGATGTTGGTACTGACGAACGTTTCAAGGAATTATGTGCTAGCTGTGCTAAGATCGTAGCTGACAACTTCCCTGAAGCTATTACAGAAGGCTTAGAAAAATAATATTTCCTAACAAGCTGTGTTTTTGCCGTGGCAAGAGCATGGCTTGTTGATGTTTAGCCGGATCGTATTTTTTGCTATAATGACAAGTGAGGTGAACGAAATGGATTTTGAAGAAAAAGTTACAAATGTTGAACATTTATTTGATGGTAAAGTGATCGATCTTGATCGTGAAACAGTGATGCTTCCCAATGGAAAAGAAGCCTTGCGTGAGATCGTCCGCCATCATGGGGCTGTTGGTGTGATCGCGATCACGCCACAAGATAAAATGGTCTTTATCAAGCAATGGCGCTCACCTTTAGGGCAAGTGACCTTAGAGATCCCAGCGGGAAAGATCGAGCCCGATGAACAAAATTCGCCTTTAGAAACGGCAACGCGTGAGTTAAATGAAGAAGCACGTTACACGGCGGAAAATTTGGAATTGGTGATGCCATTTTACACATCACCTGGTTTTGCCGATGAAAAGATCTATTTATACCATGCAAGTGGTTTGAGCCCTGTAACAACTGAATTACCCCAAGATGAAGATGAATTTTTAGAAAAGGTCGAATTGACTTTACCCGAAGCTTTAAAAGCCATGCAAGAGGGTCTGATCTGTGATAGTAAAACGATCATGGCCGTGATGTTTTGGCAATTGATGAATTAGGTAACTGCCAATGACAGAAAATAATCCCGAAGAAAAACCATTGCGTCGGAGTAAAAAAACGGTCGAAGCCCCAGAAGATACTGGTTTTAGCCGGACTAAGACGCGTCAAAAACAAAAATTAGAAAGCCAAGCAGAAAAGACAAAGCAATTAGCAAGAAAACTGAACTATGCCATTATCGGTCTGATCGTTGCGATCATTTTAGTCTTTCTCTTTATGCGTTTTGTCAATTTCTAAGTTAGAAAGGTCGTTTATTGATGAAGTATGGAATTATTTGTGCGATGGAAGAAGAGATCAAGGAATTGCGGGCTCAATTGACCCACAGTACTGAAAAAACGTTAGGTGGGATCGCTTTTTATGAAGGCCAGCTCAATGGTCACACTGTTGTTTTAGTGCGTTCTGGGATCGGTAAAGTTCAAGCCGGTGTGACGACAGCATTATTGATCGTTGAATTTGGAGTCGATCACTTGATCAACTCAGGTTCCGCTGGTGGGATCGGTACGGGTCTTAGTGTCGGCGATGTGGTCTTTTCAACTGGGGCAGCTTATCATGATGCTGATGCAACCGCATTTGGCTACCTACCAGGTCAGTTACCACAGCAACCACAGATCTATCCAGCTGATGAAAAGTTGGTGCATGCTTTAGAAAAAGCAGCTAAAAAAGCTGATCTGACAACTAAGACTGGCTTGATCGTCACTGGTGATCAATTTGTGGCTTCAAGTGATAAGATCCAAGCGATCAAAGAGATCTACCCTGAAGCGCTTTGCTGTGAAATGGAAGGGGCTGCGATCGCACAAGTGGCTTATCAATTTAAAGTGCCATTTGTCATCGTCCGGGCAATGTCAGATGTCGGTGATGAAGATGCTGGACAAACATTTGACGAATTTATCATTGATGCTGGCAAGCGTTCAGCTAAGATGATCTTAAATTTGATGCAAGATTAGTGAGGAATAGACGTGAATAATATTTATTTGGATAATGCTGGGACAACCCCGATGGATCCAGCTGTTATCAAAACGATGACTGAGATGATGAACGATGTCTTTGGCAATGCTTCGGCGACCAATTCTTTTGGCCGCAAAGCGCATAGCATTTTAGAGCAAAGTCGTCAAAAAATAGCTGCTTCGATCAATGCACAAGATCCTAATGAGATCATTTTTACGAGCGGGGGGACCGAAAGCGATAATACTGCGATCATCCAAACTGCTTTGAAACGAAAAAATGAGGGACGGCATTTGATCACGACTATGATCGAGCATGAAGCTGTTTTAAAACCCATGGCTTATTTGGAGGAAAATGGCTACGAGGTGACCTATTTACCAGTCGATGAAAATGGTGTGATCTCGTTGGATGATCTAAAACAAGCTCTACGGCCAGATACGATCTTAGTTTCGGTCATGACTGGGAACAATGAAGTTGGTAGTCATATGCCGATAACTGAGATCGGAGCTATCGTGGCTAAAAGCAATGCATGGTTTCATACAGATGCAGTTCAAGCTTATGGGATCTTAGATATCGATGTCAAACGCGACCAGATCGATCTCATGTCGACTTCAGCGCACAAATTGAATGGTCCAAAACAAATGGGCTTTTTGTACGAACGTGATGGCCTTGATCTAGCACCACATCTTATGGGGGGCGATCAAGAAATGAAGAGACGGGCAGGAACAGAAAATATTCCGGCGATCGCAGCATTTGCTAAAGCGGTCGAGCTCGAACAAAACGCTCGCGCTGAATTGACAGCACGTTACCAAGGTTTCAAGCGCCAATTAGTAGATAAGCTAGCTGAAAATGGCGTGGACGTGAAGGTAAATGGTAAAATGGGAGCAGATGAACTCCCACAGATCATCAATCTATGGTTTGAGGGATGCCAAAATGATGCGATGTTGACCAATTTAGATCTAGCAGGGATCGCAGCTGCCTCTGGCTCTGCCTGCACAGCTGGATCTTTAGAACCTTCACATGTTTTAGCAGCAATGTATGGTAAAGACCAAGCTCGGGTGAGTCAATCACTGCGCTTTAGCTTTGGTAAATACAATACAGCAGCTGAGATCGATGAATTGGTCGCTCAATTGACTAAGATCAGTCAACGTATCAAAAAATAAGTTAGAGGTGTGTAATTATGGCATATGGTACAACAGCTAAAATTTTAGGTGATACGACCACATATCAACTATCACCAAATGTTAGGAAGTATTCTTTACGTGATACGGGCTTTATTGAGACTAAAGGTGGTAAATTCCAATTAGAACGTTCACTAGATCCAGCCTCACCATTTAAAGGCTTTAAACTAAAGATCGTTGTTTCCGCTGATCTAAAAAGTTTCAAAATGGTAACGACGACCGCTAATGGCTTAAAAGAAGTCAACATCTTCAAGGGAAAAGATGCAGCGGCTAACCAAGAACAATTGGAATATATCTTAGCTGATCTCGTGGCGCGTAATGTTATCGAAAAAGCATAAAAATTTAATATAAAAAAGTAAGCGAACCTTGTCAAAGTTAGGAATAATCGTTATAATGGTAGCTACTGAATAAAACGACCTTCAAATCGTCTGGATTCAGAATCTAATGAAATGATGGTGAGTTCTTACATGCAAGATAATAGTAAGACAAGAGTTGTTGTGGGCATGAGTGGTGGCGTTGACTCGTCAGTTGTGGCTTATTTGCTCAAGCAACAAGGTTATGATGTTGTCGGAGTTTTTATGAAAAACTGGGATGACAAAAATGATAGCGGAGTTTGTACCGCAACTGAAGACTACCAAGATGTAGCTAAGGTAGCCGATCAGATCGGGATCCCATATTACTCGGTCAACTTTGAAAAAGAATACTGGGATGGTGTTTTCACCTACTTCTTAGATGAATATAAAAAGGGACGTACACCTAATCCCGATGTGATGTGTAACAAAGAGGTCAAATTCAAGGCCTTCTTGGATTATGCGATGGAATTAGATGCCGATTATATCGCAATGGGACATTACGCACAGTTGTCACGTGATGAAGATGGCACGGTGCATCTATTGCGTGGGGCTGATGAAAATAAGGATCAAACTTATTTCTTGAGCCAATTAACACAAAAAAATCTGCAAAAAGCAATGTTTCCGATCGGGAATATGGACAAGTCAGAAGTGCGTAAGATCGCAGAAGAGGCTGGTCTAGCAACCGCTAAGAAGAAAGACTCGACGGGTGTTTGCTTTATTGGTGAACGTGACTTCAACAAGTTTTTAAGTGAATTTTTACCAGCTAAGCCAGGTTTGATGAAGACTTTGGATGGTGAAGTAAAGGGCGAACACTTTGGCTTGATGAACTACACGATCGGGCAACGCCGTGGTCTAGGGATCGGTGGCGATGCTAAGAGCAATGAGCCTTGGTTTGTTGTCGGTAAAGACCTAGCAACTAATACTTTGTTAGTTGGACAAGGCTATCACAATGAGTACCTATACGCAACAAGCTTAAAAGCAAGTGAATTGAGTTTTGTTGCGCCGATCGAGGATCGTGGCAATGAGTTCCATTGTACAGCGAAGTTCCGTTACCGCCAAAAAGATTCGGGCGTTACCGTTTGTTTTAACGCTGATCGCACAGAGGTAGAAGTTATCTTTGACGAACCCGTTAGAGCGATCACACCAGGGCAAGAAGTTGTCTTTTATGATGGCGCTGAATGCCTAGGTAGTGGAACGATCGATCACGCTTATCAAAACGGCAAGCAATTACAATACGTTTAGAGATTTAGGGACTGTAGCTTAAGGCTATGGTCCTTTTTTCTTTGGGCTAGGTATGCTAAAATTTAGACAATAGACATGGAAGAGGGATGGATTTTGACAAAGTTGTTTTTTGTACGCCATGGAAAAACTGAATGGAATTTAGAAGGGCGTTATCAAGGGGCGCGTGGTGATTCACCATTACTACCCGAGAGTTATCGCGAGATCGAAGAATTGGCGACTTATTTAAATGATTTTAAATTTGCTAAGGTCTATTGTAGTCCGATCCGCCGAGCTAAAGTGACTGCACAAAAGCTAGTCGCTAATTTAGCACAGCCGGTCAAGTTAGAGGCTGATGTAGCTTTCCAAGAATTTAACTTAGGAAAGATGGAAGGGATGAAATTTACCGAAGTCGCAGAAAAATATCCAGCTGAACTCGACGGTTTCCGGCATCACCCCGATAAATACGATCCAAGTAAGATCGAAGGTGAAAGCTTTGAAGAGTTATTTGAAAGAATGACCCCAAAGATTAAGGCGATCTGTGAACGTTATCCGAAAGATAATGTCATTATTGTCAGTCATGGAGCGGCTTTGTGTGCTGAGATCAGACATTTACTTGGGGTCCCGTTAGACCAAATCCGGGCTAAGGGTGGATTAGCTAATACAAGTACCACGATCTTAGAGACGAAAGATGGTCAAAACTTTAAGTGTCTGGCTTGGAATAAGACAGATTATCTAAAAAAGAAACTTGATCCGACTGATATTGTGTAAGAAGGTGTAATGATGAAACGGGCTAAACAAGATGAAAAGATGCAACAAGTCATCCAAGAATTGATCCAAAAGATCGATGCTGATCCATACGACCAAGAGAGTTATTATACTTTAGGGACGGCGTTAACTGAAGAAAAGAGCTTTGCCCAAGCGGAAGAACTTTTTAAAAAAGCGCTCAATGCTTTGAGTGATAGGACAGAAAAAACAGAATTATTGCATTATGGACTGGGCAATGTCTATTATGCAAGTGAACTCTATGATGAGGCAATCGCACAGTTCAACTTGATCCAAGATGGAAAATTACAAGCCGAAGCCTATACGATGTTGGCTCAAGCTTATTATGCGAAAGCTGACTATCAAAAGGCTTTAGTCTTTGCTTTGACAGCAAGTGAGAAGATGCGATCAGCAGCAACTTTAAGTTTGATGGGCGATTGTTTTTTAGCCTTGGGCAATTTTGGCCCAGCCAAGGACTATTACCAACAGGCTTTGCAATTAGAACCAAATGACACGCGGATCAATTTTCAGTTGGGTGTGCTCGCAGTTGTGAACGGTGCTGACCCAACATCATATTTTGAGCGCGCCAAGCAAAGTGATCCTAAGATCTATCAAACATTAAAGACACGTCTAAACGATGTGGAACAGACGATGCAGGCAACAACAAAGAAAAAATAAGGCGGTAGATGATGCAACAAGAGACACTGACACTATTTGATGAGGATAAAAATGAAGGTTATTTAGTCGCCGAAGTTCTAAATATCTTTTTTGAAGCACCAGCAAGTTTGTATAAAGTAGCGCTTGTGGGCATCACCGAGACCGATCTTGATCTAGATAGTGAAGTGACGATCACAGGGAATTTTCCCGAGCTCGTTGAGGGAACAAGTTACTATTTTAAGGGAAAGATCACCGAACACCCTAAATATGGCCGTCAAGTCCAAGTGCTCAGCTATAAGCCAGAGATCTTGTCTTCAAAAGATGGTGTGATCGCGTATTTAGCTGGTGATCATTTTGAAGGGATCGGTAAGAAGACAGCTGAAAAAATCGTTGCTCAGTTGGGCGAAAATGCCGTCGATAAGCTTTTAAATGATCCAACAGTTGCTGATGAGTTGGGTTTGAGTGCCAAGCAAAAGGAGAACCTATTAGCCGGGATCACAGCGGATAATGGGGCTGAACACACTCTGATCAGCTTGAGTACATTAGGCTTTTCCGAGAAAATGGCGGGTAAGCTCTTTGAAAAATATCGTGAAAAGACTTTAGATGTCGTCCATGAAAATCCATATCAGCTAGTTTATGATATTGAAGGCTTCGGTTTTAATCGTGCTGATCAGCTAGCTTTGAAACTGGGTGTGGCTGCGACAGCTGAAGTTCGCTTAGCGGCGGCGATCTTTGAAAGCATGGCCCAATTGAGCCTATATTTGGGAAATACTTATACGGATGGTCCCACATTATTAAAGGAGGCCTTACGCTTATTAGAGCAGAGCCGCCCTGAGAAGATCGAACCTGAATTATTAGCTGACCAGTTATTGAAAATGGGTGAAAAAGGCCAAGTGATCTCAGATGATAGTCGGATCTATTTACGACGCTACTATGAAGCTGAATATACGATCGCTGAAGAGCTCAAGCGTTTGGCGACTAAAACAAGTGAGCAAGAGGTAAGTGATACCCAGATCGATGACTTTATCCAAGCAATCCAAAAAGATCTCCAGATAACGTATGGTCCTGATCAAAAAGCGGCGATCAAAGCGGCTGTTAAAGCCCCAGTCTTTTTACTGACCGGGGGACCTGGTACAGGTAAGACTACGATCATTATGGGAATCGTGCGGACGTTTGCGGCGCTACACGAGCTTGATCTATCAGATACGAGTCAAACGCCGATCCTCTTAGCTGCTCCTACCGGAAGAGCTGCTAAGAAGATGAGTGAAGCTACTGGGTTACCTGCTTCAACGATTCACCGCCTATTGGGCTTGAATGGTCGTGAAGATGAATTGCCTGAAGAGACAAAAGTACTAGAGGGTCAATTATTGATCGTTGATGAAACTTCGATGGTCGATACTGTCTTGTTACAGTTACTATTAGAAAGTATTCCCGAACAGATGCAAGTTATCTTTGTGGGGGACCGTAATCAGTTGCCTTCAGTGGGACCAGGTCAGGTCTTTTCTGATCTGTTAGCCAGTGAAACTTTACCGCAAAAAGAGCTCGCCAAGATCTATCGGCAAGGTGATGGGTCAACGATCATCAAATTGGCACATGCGGTCAAGGATGGGATCGTCCCACCTGATCTAATGCAAAAGACCAATGACCGTTCATTTATTCCTTGTCATGCCGATCAAGTGAGTTCAGTGGTCGAACAAGTCGTTACAGCAGCTTTAGCTAAGCAAAATAAGAGTGATGATGTTCAGATCTTAGCGCCTATGTATCGTGGGGCTGCCGGGATCACTAACTTGAATCAGACGCTACAGGCACTCTTGAATCCTAAAAAAACACAACAAAAAGAGATCAAGTTTGGAAATAACGTATTTCGGATCGGTGACCGTGTTTTACATTTAGTCAATGACCCAGAAAATAATATTTTTAATGGCGATATTGGTAAGATAGTCGGGATCGAGTTGAAAAAAGATCGCCCCAAAGAAGATAAGGTGATCATCTCATTTGATGGTCAAGAAGTCGAGTTTGGTCGTAAAGATCTCATCAACTTGACACTAGCTTATTGTATGTCGATCCATAAATCACAAGGTAGTGAATTTCCGATCGTGATCTTACCTATGGTCCAACAGTATTCACGGATGTTTGCCCGGAACTTGCTCTATACAGCTTTAACACGGGCCAAGGAAAAGCTTATCTTATTGGGTGAACCAGAAGCTTATGCTAAATGTATTCAAACTGTAGCCTTAAACCGTAAAACTACGCTTACGATGCGTTTATGGGAAGTTTTGGGTAAACCGAAGAGTTCGGACACTAAAGAAGCTACTAAAGCGGGAAGTGCGCCCAAGTTTATTTTAACGCCAGCTTTGGTCAAAACGGGTGAGATCGACCCGATGATCGGGATGGATAATTTGACACCGGCGGATTTCATGCGGTAATAAAGTGAGTCAATGTAGTCTACAAAACGAGGGTCCTACTATGATGCGTTTTTGGCATCATAGTAGGACCCTCGTTTTAGATCGGCATTAATCGCGTTTGGTAACAGGTACCCCTTGGATATTGATCCAGAAAGGATATTTGATCGTCCCAAAAAAGATATCGTAGTATTTACTTCCAGCTTCTTCACCGTCGATCTGACCGTACTCTAAAGAATTGATGATCAGATGGATATTTTTATCTTTGTAGTGATGAAGATAGGGAAGTTTAAGTTGCTTTTGGAAATAGATCGCGATACTCAATGCTAAAAATTTAAAAAAGCCTAAGTTATCAGCGATGATCAAGTCAAGCTGATGATCATTGATATCAGCTTCCGGGGATAAGATGATCCCATTTTCAAAATAAGGATGGTTGGCGATATTGACTAAGCGAGCATGTTTAAAGAACTCATATTTATCACCGATCCTCAAAGTAACTGCAAAGGCTTCTTGATTTAAAAAAGCGGTGAAAACATTTACGAGATACGCCAAAAAGTTCAAGTGAAGCTTGAGCAAGATCTTACGTAAACGCATATGTTTATGCACGTTAGCATTTAGACTGATCGTATAAGCATCAAGGCCGATCCCAAAATCATTTAAAAAGTATCCTTGTTCGTTATGAGTCGTTTCTTGATATTCCCCAACATTATAGTAAGTCGGTTCAGTTGCAGCCAAGATCTGCTCTAGGGCAACTAAAGGATCTGAAGCGGTCCCGATCCCCTTGGCAAAACCGTTATTATGGCCAACGGGGATAAAAGCAAGTGGAACTTCCAAAGGAGCTTCGTGTTTGAGGGCATTGAGCGTCTCATTTAAAGTTCCGTCTCCACCCACGACTAAAACGACACGGTCTTTGAGATTTTCCGCTTTTTGCTTGCCAAAATTTAAGTGGATCAACTGTTTAGCATGGCCAACATGTGTGGTTTGATGCGCTTCATATTTAACTTGGCGAGTAAGCAAAACCTGTTCGACTTGCTCCCAAACGTTAGCAGCTTGACCATGATCAGCATTTGGATTAACAATAATAAAGAAAGTTTTCAAAACGAGCGGTGATATAAAATATGGACGTTATGGGAATAACGAGAAAGATCATATATGTCCTTTCCTTTATTTTCGAACTAAGCAAAGCCTGATCCATATTAACTTTCTTCAGGCGCTAGTAACTATTAAACAATTATAGCTAATATTTTAGCAAGCGACAAGCACAAAAAAGCAAGCCAAAATCTACTCTTGGCTTGCTTTTTGGCGTTTAAACTGTAACAAACATTGGTAAGATCATTGGATGACGCTCGGTTTGTTCGAAAAGGAACGTTTGGAGCTCAGCAATGATATTTTCACGCAACATTGCTTCAGTAACTTTTTCATTTTTCAAAGTCTGTCTGATCGTCCGATAAACACGTTTACGTCCTTGTTTGATCAATTCACCAGATTCACGCATATAGATGAATCCACGTGATAGTAGATCAGGCCCAGCTAAGATCTCGCGTTTTTGCATATCGATCGTAGCAACTACAACGACGAGCCCTTCCTCTGAGAGGATCCGGCGATCGCGTAAGACGATATTACCGATGTCACCGATCCCGGAACCATCGACATAGACGTCTTCAGCGTTGAAGTGCCCAGCATAACGGGCGGAATCTTTAGTCAAGGCTAAGACATCACCGTTTTCCAAGATAAAGGAATTTTCGGTAGGGACATCGCATTTTTCAGCCAATTCAGTATGGATCTTCAACATCCGATACTCACCGTGGACTGGCATGAAGAATTTAGGCTTCATCAAACGAAGCATCAATTTTTGTTCTTCTTGCCCACCGTGTCCAGAAGCATGGATATTATTGACCTTACCATGGATGACCGTGGCGCCAGCTTCTTCAAGTTCGTTGATGACTTTGTTGACACTCAAGGTGTTACCTGGGATCGGCGAACTTGAAAAGACGACCGTATCGCCTGGTTGGATCGCTACTTGACGGTGGGTCCCATTAGCGATCCGACTTAGAGCAGCCATAGGTTCACCTTGCGAACCGGTACATAAGATCATGACTTTATTAGCGGGTAAGCTATTGATCTCGCGTGCATCAACGATCGCATCATCTGGGATATCAAGATAACCTAATTCCCGTCCGTTTACGATAGCTGCTTCCATACTACGGCCAAAGACTGCGATCTTACGTCCCTTAGCGATCGCAGCCGCCGCAGCTTGTTGGACACGTGAGATATTTGAAGCAAAGGTCGCAAAGATGATCCGACCTTCGACTTGTTCGAAGATCCGTTTGATCGATTTGCCGACCCAGCGTTCAGATTTGGTGAAGTTAGGGACTTCGGCATTAGTACTATCGGATAGTAAGCATAAAACGCCTTCTTCACCCAAGCGCGCCATCTTTTGAAGATTAGGGGCTTGGTTTGTGATCGGAGTTAGATCAAATTTATAGTCACCGGTGCAGACAACAGTACCAGAAGGGGTCTTGATCGCAACACCTAGGGTATCAGGGATCGAGTGCGTAGTTCTAAAGAAGGACACGCTCGTCTTTCTGAAACGTAGGACAGTATCTTCATTGATCTCATGCAATTCAGTTGAGTTCAATAGACCATGCTCTTCTAGTTTGCTCTTGATCAAGGCAAGGGCTAATGGACCAGCGTAGATCGGAACGTTTACCTGTTTCAAAAGGTAAGGGATACCACCGATATGGTCCTCGTGCCCGTGTGTAATGACTAAAGCTTTGATTTTTTGCTGATTTGCGACGAGGTATTGATAGTCGGGGATGACGTAATCGATCCCTAAAAGGTCATCTTCAGGGAACTTGATGCCGGCATCGACGACGATGATCTCGTCTTGAAATTGGATACCATAAGTATTTTTCCCAATTTCGCCCAGACCACCGAGTGCAAAAACGGCGGTCTCGTTATTTTTAACATTTAGTTTTTTCATCTTTTAAAACTCCGTAAGTTTAAAAGCTGGACTTTCCTTTTCGTATTCTAAAGCTGCGTCGCTCAATTCTTCGATAAATTCAACATTGTATTCGGTATTTGATTCTACTAAAACGCGTGCTTCTGGTTCTGAGTCAGCTTCTAAATATAAAGATTCCGTGTTTTCACGGCGTGGATTGATTTTTTTCGTTGGTTGATAATATACTTTAAAGATCATTAATGATTCTCCTTTTATGAAATTAATTATAGTTATTTGCACTTATATAAAAGTTCAAATCAGCAAAAATAAACTTCCGAACAGGGATTGTTTACACAATAATTAATCCTATTTTACCATAGTTTACAAACTAAGTATATAAAGTTGATCAAACGCGCCAGATAAAAGACTAGACAAGGTCACGGGCGAGATAAAGGCTAAGATACTTTTAAGTTTAGGTGTCCAATAATGCTAGTTTGTCTAAATTTGGTATATAATCAAAGAGTAAACAAGTAGGTGAAGTTATGGAATTTTTATATCTGATCATTGGAGTGGTCATTGTCGGAACATTAGCCTTTATTTTTCAGCGATATCGCCGAAAGAAAGCATTGAAATTGATCCAGCTGGACAGTCAAAAATTGACGGATTCAGTGATGGAGGCAAGTTTAAAAAATTTAAAGCTGTTAAATGAAAGTTTAGCAGCTTCAGCCTTGATCTCAGATGTTTGGGGCAAGGGAGTCATTGCTTTTGAATATCAGCTTGAAGTTAAATATTTAACTAACGCCGATCTAAATGGTCTAAAAAAACAGCTCGAACAGCAACTAGCAGTACATGCTAAAGCGCAAGGAATCAGGGGCTATCAGCAAAATAGGGCTTTTGTAGTCTCTGATATCTGGTTGAAAGATGGTATCTTGCATATCGACGTCTCCTATCTAGTCAATAAGGCAACTGTTGAATATGTCAATGATATGAATACTTTAGAACAAAATAATTAAGCAGGTCACAAATAACGAGGGTCTCCGGTATGATGCGTATGTACATCATGTCGGGGACCCTCGTTGTTATATGATTAAAGCAAGATCAAGTCTTCAGTGGCAGCGAATGGATTTTCTTTATTGATGTGATCAAAGAACAAGACGCCATTCAAGTGGTCGATCTCGTGTTGAACGACGATCGCAACATAGTCTCGTAAGCGTTCAACGTGTTCGTTGCCATCTAGATCATACCAGCGCAATTTGATCCGAGCATGGCGTGGAACGTAGCCAGGGATCTCACGGTCGACCGAAAGACAGCCTTCACCTTCTGCTAGGGCAGCCATTTGGACTGATTCACTCAAGATCGTTGGGTTGATCAAGATGTGCTTAAATAGTGGTTCTTGACCTTCTTCTTCGCCAGGAACTAGGACTGCAGTCATCCGTTTAGATACATCGATCTGAGGTGCTGCTAGTCCGACACCGGCGCGGAGGTTGTATTTTTCTGCGATCTCAGGGTCTTGGCTGTTTTCTAAAAATTCCATCATTTTTTGAGCAGTTTGCTTTTCTTCATCGCTCAATGGAAATGTAAATTTTTCTGCTCGTGCCCGCAAAGTTGGGTGCCCTTCGCGGATAATATCATGCATAGTGATCAAAAATAATCATCCCTTCATTTATTTCTACCTTGATTTTAGCACATTTTAGGAAAAAAGTTTTCAGCTTTTTAGCGTAACGTTTTCGTGACAAAGCATGGTAGCTGTTACATTATTGTTAGATAAGGCTAGAAATTATTGTGCTATAATTAAAGAGAATTTTAAATGTTTACGAAAGTACGTTTGCGTTTTAACACTAAAAGAGATATACTTTTACTTTTGTATCGTGGCGGTCCAAAAGAGATCACATTTCGGCAAGATGAAAAGTGGAGGATTCAAATGGATAATAATATGATGATTTGTGGGGAAAACCCTGAACTGCTGTTATTTTTACAGACATGTATCTTACACGATGAGCATTTAAAATGTTTTTGGTTCCAGATCAATGAAACACCTACTGACCAAGTTGTTTCATTAGTTGAAAGTTCAGCTTTTGCCGATAATTTTGTATTAGAGGCAACTGCACATCCAAAATGGGATGAATTACAGCTGATCTTACTGGGAACACCACCCAAAGATTATGTTGAGGCTGAGGGGGAAAATGCACAACGTCGCTGGGTCCAACTGGTGATCAATCAAGCAATGGCTAATGGTTTTAGGGGTAAGATCTGCGTGGTCTTGCCCCATGATCATCTGTGGGTCTATTCGGCTTTGCGCTTTTCAGGCTTACCCGCTAACAATGTCTTTGGTTTAGGCACGATGGGACTTTCTGAAACGGTTGCCCGCTTATTGGGTGAACGTTTAGATATCGGGAGCGATCCGATCTACGCTAACGTCATCGGCACACAAGACGAGGCTTTTATCGCTTGGAGTCGTGCGCAGATCGCCGGTAATTCGGTTTTAGGGATCGTTGCGCAAGATAATAGTTTATTTGGACAGGCAAAATTAGACGAGATCACTAAAGATTACCAAGCTAAATTGGTGCAAGCAAAGGAAGTCGTAACAGTTTTGTGTTTACAACGGATCTGTCGGGCATTGTTTTTCAATCATCCGATCTTAGTGCCTTTGACCCATGAGATCGAATTTGCTAAGCAAAAGATCGCGGTCAGTGAGCCTGTTGTTTTGTCGAAACAAGGGGTAGCTGTTTTGACAAAATTGACACTCTCAGAAGAAGAATCGACACAGTATATGGAAGTAAAGCAAAACGTTTTAGCTGAATTAGAAAATTTACGTAAACAATAGATAAAGGTGAGGTTTAAGATGAAGATCAGTGAAAATTTTGAATACCCACTATTACCTGAGTGGACGACCGCAGAGATCATTACTGCAAGTGAATTTTACGAAGCAGTTGAGAAAGTTTATACTACTGGGATCGAACGCGAAGAGTTTTTAGCTAAGCATAAAAAATTTTTGCAAATGGAGCCAGCGATCATGACTCAAAAACAACTCGATCGAGATTTTGAGCAAGCTTCAGGGTTCAGTATTTACCAGGCGGTTAAGCTGGCTAAGGCAACGACTGGCAAACGAGTAAAATTTAAGGAAAAGGGTTGATGGTGGTGACTGACTGGAAAACGATCAATGCTAGTGTGCAAGAGTGGTTCAAAGAAGTTCGGTGCCAATTGTTGGCTGGTTGTGAGGAAGAACTACAAGTTGCCCAAAAAAGTGGACGCACCGATCTAGTGACTAATATCGATAAGCAAGTTGAAAAATATTTGGTCACTCAGATCAAGCAGACTTTTCCTGGTTCGCATGTTTTAGGCGAAGAAGGCGATCATGACCAAGATCTGGCGACCCACCAAGGTTTAGTTTGGATCATCGACCCGCTGGATGGGACCTTGAATTTTGTGAAACAAAAGGACCATTTTGCAAGTATGCTAGCAGTTTATGAAAATGGTCATGAAAAATTGGGCTATATTCTCGATGTGATCAACGATAAACTCTATTGGGGTGGACCGGAAAGTGGCGTTTTTTGCAATACGGCTCGGTTGCCCCAAGTGCCTGATCTTTCCCTGGAACAGGGATTATTCGATGTCAGTGGACGGATGCTAGTGCGCAATTACCGCAATGTTGCCCAAGTTGCCGAAAAAAGTATGGGGATCCGCGTCTATGGCAGTGCAGGGATCGGTTTTATCCATGTTTTGACCGGTAAAACAGTGGGCTATTGCTCCCATCTGCATCCTTGGGATCATGCAGCTGGAAAGATATTGGCAAAAGCGCATGGTTTGAGCGTAAAAAGCATTGACGATAGTGAATTAGATGTGCTATCATCAAGTGATGTATTAGTAGCGACGAAAAATGCTAAGAACGATATTATCAAGCTGATGCGCAAGCGTTAGTTTGAAACTGTGGCACTAAGTCACAGTTTTTTTATGTGGGTTCTTGAAAATGAGATAATTTTTTTCATAACATTCAAAGTCGATAGGCCGTTAGGGTTATTGAATTGAAGGGGCATTTCTCAAGCAGTAGATTTTGAAAGGAAGAAACAACTTTGAAAACACGTGATGATATTCGTAATGTTGCGATCATTGCCCACGTTGACCATGGTAAGACAACATTAGTTAACGAATTATTAAAACAATCAGATACGCTTGATGAACATACCGACATCGGCGATCGTGCGATGGACTCAAATGATATTGAAAAGGAACGTGGGATCACGATCCTTTCCAAGAACACAGCGGTAAAATATAACGGTAAACAGATCAACATCTTAGATACACCAGGACACGCCGACTTTGGTGGGGAAGTGGAACGTATCATGAAAATGGTCGATGGTGTTTTGCTTATCGTGGATGCGTTCGAAGGAACGATGCCACAGACACGTTTCGTGTTGAAAAAAGCTTTAGAACAACACTTGACACCAGTGGTCGTGATCAATAAGATCGACCGCCCAGGTGCTCGTCCAGAAGAAGTTGTCGATGAAGTGTTAGACCTCTTTATCGAACTCGGTGCTGATGAAGAACAACTTGAATTCCCAGTTATCTACGCTTCTGCGATGAACGGGACTTCTTCTTTTGATTCCGACCCAGCTAAACAAGAACACACAATGGATCCGATCTTCAACACGATCTTGGATGCTATTCCAGCTCCAAAAGATAATGCTGATGAACCATTGCAATTCCAAGTTGCAATGCTTGACTACGATGATTTCGTAGGTCGTATCGGTATTGGTCGTGTCTTCCGTGGCAAGATCAAAGTGGGCGATCAAGTTACAGTTATGAAACTTGATGGTACACAAAAGAACTTCCGTGTAACTAAACTCTTTGGTTTCTTTGGTTTGAAACGTCTTGAGATCCAAGAAGCTAAAGCCGGTGACTTGATCGCTGTTTCAGGGATGGACGATATCTTCGTTGGGGAAACAGTTTGCCCAGCTGATCATCCTGAAGCATTACCATTATTGCGGATCGACCCACCTACATTGCAAATGACATTTATGACAAATGATTCTCCATTTGTTGGCCGCGACGGTGACAAGGTTACTGCACGTAAATTAGAAGATCGTTTGAAGATGCAATTGCACACGGACGTTTCTTTGAAGGTCGAAGATACTGATTCACCAGATGCCTGGACTGTTTCTGGTCGTGGTGAGTTACACTTGTCGATCTTGATCGAAATGTTACGTCGTGAAGGCTTCGAATTGGCCGTATCTCGTCCTAAGGTTATTTACCGTGAGATCGATGGTCAATTATGTGAACCATTTGAAAGTGTGATCATCGATACACCTGATGAATACTCCGGTTCTGTTATCGACTCAATGGCACAACGTAAAGGTGAAATGTTGAACATGGAAACTGGTTTGAACGGCCAAACACGTTTGGTATTCTCAACTCCAACACGTGGTTTGATCGGTTATGATTCCCAATTCCTTTCCATGACACGTGGTTACGGTATCTTGAACCACACATTTGCCGAATACAAACCAGTTATTCGCAACTGGGAACCTGGTCGTCGTAACGGTGCCTTGGTTTCGATCAACCAAGGTAAAGCAACGACTTATGCGATCATGGGTGTTGAAGGCCGTGGTACGATCTACGTTGATCCAGGTACAGAAGTTTATGAAGGTATGATCGTGGGTCAATCTTCACGTGAACGTGATATCTCAGTTAATATCACTAAAGGTAAGAACATGACCAACGTTCGTTCTTCTAACAAGGACCAAACAGCAACGATCAAGAAACCAACACATTTGACATTGGAAGAATCGCTTGAATTCTTGAATGAAGATGAATTGTTGGAGATCACGCCAGAAAATATTCGTTTGCGCAAACGGATCTTGGAAACAAATGCGCGTGAAAAAGCAGCTAAAAAAGCAGCTAAAGCAACACAATAATAGTTAAACTAAACCACAAGTGTGATTTCGATCGCACTTGTGGTTTTTTAGTGATTTTGTAAATATTTTTAATGTGTTACAGTTGGACAGACATATTCAAGCGGTTTTATGATATAATTGCGGAAGTATGAGAGGAGATCAAGTTGATGGAAAACTTTATTTCAAAACAACAGGCTTTAGCTGTTTTGCAGCAAGATGCAGCTGAGATCTGTGACCTATTAGGCAAGCAAAGTAATATTTTGTGTCGGACGGATTGTCCCGCTTTTGAAGAAGTTGCCGACACAAGGATCTATGGCTTTTCTTGTGAAGTCAAGTTTTTGATACGTAGTGGTTTATTGACCACTTCGGAGGGGCATCAGCTGATAAAAGAACTTGAAGAAAAATTGGGTAATATCCAAGCAAGGGTGACACCAGACGTTGGAGTGGAATGGGAATGAAGACAAAGTTTCTAAATAAACTAAAATATTTTGATTATGGCTTATTTATACCTTTTCTCATTTTAGCCTTGATCGGGATCGTGATGGTTTATTCGGCTAGTTCGATCAATCTATCATATTTGACCGGGAAGACGATGCAGTATTTTATCCGGCAATCGATCTATGTGATCCTGGGTATCGGTCTGACAGTACTATTTGCGCAAACGAACCCACGGTGGTGGCGCAACCCGCGGATGTTGCTCTATGGCTGGGGCTTTCTAATGTTGCTCTTAGGTTATGCCAAGTTCTTTACTTCAGCTATCAATGGGGCAAATGGCTGGATCAATTTAAAAGTGATCAGTATCCAGCCTTCTGAAATTTGTAAGTTATACTTAGTGATGTTTTTAGCTAATCTTTTTGCTAATTACACAACCAAAGGCAAAAATGTCTTTTATAAAAGAATGATGAGAAAGCGTGTTACCAAGGAATTATTGATGTTACTGATGGTGCTATCAATGTTGTTACTGATCGCATTAGCGCCTGACTTTGGTGGTTTTGGTATCAGTTTTGCGATCGTTGTCGTGATGTATTTAGCGTATGCTGATATAAACTATAAAAAGAGCACGTGGATCATTATTTTAGGGACCGCATTCCTAGGGATCGGGACTTATCTTTTGCAGTTTACCACGGCGCTTAACAACACGAGCCTTGGTTATATCAGGCAACGCTTTTTGGCAGTGTTTGATCCATTTCAATATGCTAATTCGAGTGGTAAACAGTTGGTAAACTCATTTTATGCGGTCAGCAACGGTGGCTTGATCGGGCGCGGACTCGGTGAAAGTATCCAAAAAAGAGGCTATCTTCCCGAACCGTACACCGACTTTATTCTCTCAGTGATCGCCGAAGAATTAGGCGTATTGGGAGCGGTCGTCGTGCTGTGTTTACTGGCTTGGATCATTTTAAGGATCTTTTTGATCGGTATTCGATCAAAGAGCGTCTATGCGATGTATTTTTGTTATGGTGTAGGGACCTTTATTGCTGTTGAGACCTTCTTTAACGTTGGTGGGGCGATCGGTTTGCTACCGATCACCGGTGTTACATTGCCGTTTATCTCTTATGGGGGCTCAAGTATGATCGTTTTGACGGTTGCTTTGGGGATGGTGATGAATATTTCAGCAACGCAAAAACGGGGCCTTGAAGTAGAAGTTTTTGGTAAGTAAGTTTGTAGAAAATAGAAGAATTTAGGAAAGTGGTGTTTATTGATGAAAAAGATTTTAGTTGCTAACCGTGGCGAGATCGCTATTCGGATCATTCGAGCGTGTCACGAACTTAATTTACAGACAGTTGCGATCTATGCTAAAGAAGACGAGTACGGAGTCCATCGTTTTAGAGCCGATGAATCCTATCTTGTTGGAGCTGGAAAAAAACCGATCGAAGCTTATCTAGATATGGATGATATCATCCGGATCGCTAAAATGACAGGGGCCGATGGGATCCACCCAGGTTATGGTTTTCTGTCTGAAAATGAAGAATTTGCCCAAAAATGTGAAGATGCTGGGATCACATTTATTGGACCAACAGTTAAGCAATTACAAATGTTTGGTGACAAGATTGAAGCTAAAGAAGTGGCACATGCTGCTGGGCTAGAGACGATCCCCGGGACTGAAGATCCAGTTAGATCGATCACCCAAGTCCGTGAATTTGCCGATCAACATGGTTATCCGATCATGGTCAAAGCTGCTTCAGGTGGCGGGGGTCGTGGAATGCGGATCGTCTATTCTGAAGATGAATTAGAAGAAGCTTACAATCGTGCGCGTAGTGAAGCCATGCAATCTTTTGGCGATGATGAGCTTTATGTTGAAAAATACTTACAAAATCCTAAGCATATCGAAGTTCAGATCTTAGGGGATAAATATGGTAATATCTTGCATTTGTTTGAGCGTGATTGTTCGGTGCAACGTCGGCATCAAAAGGTGATCGAATTTGCGCCAAGCATCACCTTAGATGATAAGCGACGCCAAGAGATCTGCGAAGCGGCCGTTCGTTTAGCCAAAAGTGTCAACTATCAAAATGCTGGGACAGTCGAATTTTTAGTTACAGATGACAAATTTTATTTCATCGAAGTCAACCCGCGTGTCCAAGTTGAACATACAGTCACTGAAATGATCACAGAGATCGATATCGTTCAATCCCAGATCTTGAGCGCTGCAGGTAAAGATCTCTTTAAAGATCTCCATCTGCCACACCAAAAAGACCTTAAATATCATGGCTGTGCGATCCAATGTCGGATCACGACTGAAGACCCTGAAAATAACTTCATGCCCGATACCGGTAAGATCGAAACATATCGTTCACCAGGTGGTTTTGGCGTGCGGTTAGATGGTGGGAATGCCTATGCCGGTGCCGTCGTGACCCCATTCTACGATTCACTGTTGGTCAAGACATGTGTGCAGGCACGGACCTTTAATGAAGCTGTAGCTAAAATGGATCGGGTCTTACGTGAATTTAAGATCCGTGGAGTCAAGACTAATATTGATTTCATGCGTAAAGTTATCAATAATGAAGTCTTTAAAGCCGGGGATGCTAATACGACTTTCATCGATCAAACCCCTAGCCTATTTGAGTTTGAACGTAAATCTAATACTGTCAACCAATTACTCAAATATATCGGGGATGTGACCGTCAACGGCTTCCCTGGTGTTAAGCAACAAAAGAAGATCTTTGTGCCTGATATCAAGTTAAAAGATACTTTTGCTCCAAGTGATGCTATCAATGCTAAAAAAGTCTTTGATGACTTAGGCGCTGAGGCAACGATGAAGTGGGTCAAAGACCAAAAAGAAGTTCTTTTGACCGATACTTCAATGCGTGATGCCCACCAAAGTTTATTTGCGACCCGGATGCGGACTAAAGATATGGCCCCAGTGATCGAAGTTTACGATAAAGCCTTGCCAAATGTCTTTTCCGCTGAAGTTTGGGGTGGGGCGACCTTTGATGTAGCCTACCGTTTCTTGAACGAAGATCCATGGCTACGCTTGCAGTTCATGCGTGAAAGAATGCCACATACGCTCTTGCAAATGCTTTTACGGGGCTCGAATGCGGTCGGCTATCAAAATTACCCAGATAACGTCTTAAAAGCATTTATCGATAAGAGTGCGGCTAATGGGGTCGATGTTTTCCGGATCTTTGATAGTTTGAACTGGATCGAACAAATGGAAAAGAGCATTCAATATGTACGTGACACGGGTAAAATCGCGGAAGGTACGATGTGTTATACCGGAGATATTTTAGATAAGAACGAAACTAAATATACTTTGGCTTACTATGAAAACTTAGCTAAACAATTAGTTGATGCCGGTTCTCAGATCATCGGGATCAAAGATATGGCTGGCTTGCTCAAACCAAAAGCTGCTTTTGAATTAGTCGGAGCTTTGAAGCAAAAAGTTGATGTACCGATCCATTTGCATACACATGATACGACTGGGAACGGGGTCTCAACTTATGTGGCTGCAACTAAAGCTGGTGTCGATATCGTTGATACAGCTATGAGCTCACTTTCGGGAACAACAAGTCAACCAAGTATGGGAAGCTTCTATTATGCATTAGAAGAAGATGCACGCCAACCAAAACTTGAAATGGAAAATGTTGAAAAGATCAACCAATATTGGCAAGGTGTAAAACCATTCTACCAAGCATTCATGAATGGAATGACTTCACCACAAACTGATATTTATCAAACAGGGATGCCAGGTGGTCAATACTCTAACCTACAACAACAAGCTAAGGCATTGGGGATCGATGACTTTGAATTAGTCAAGCAAACTTACCGCGATGTCAACGAACTTTTAGGTGATATCATCAAGGTCACACCAAGTTCAAAAGTGGTTGGTGACTTTGCGATCTTCATGATCCAAAATAACTTGACTAAAGATAACATTTTGACTCGTGGGCAACAACTCGACTTTCCTGAATCAGTAGTTGATTTCTTCTATGGTGATCTTGGCCAGCCATATGGTGGTTTCCCAGAAGAATTACAAAAAGTTGTCTTAAAAGGCAAAAAGCCGATCACAGTTCGTCCAGGGAGTTTAGCTGAGCCAGTTGACTTTGCTAAGATGGAAAAAGAATTGACCGAAAAGATCAAGCGTAAACCAACGGCTGAAGAAGTGTTGAGCTATATTCTTTATCCAGATGTCTTCATGGACTATGAAGAAAATACGAAACGCTTTGGTTCAATGGATGTCTTGGATACGACCACGTTCTATCAAGGGATGCGCCCAGGCGAAACTGTTCGGGTCAAATTTAGACCAGGTCGTTCTTCGATCTTTAGATTGGATTCGATCTCTGATGCTGACGAAGATGGTAATCGCAGTCTCTTCTTCTCGGTCAACGGTCAAAACTTGCAGATCGTGATCCACGATAAGAGCAAGGAAGCTAAGGTCAATGCGATCCCTAAAGCCGAGCCAACTAACCCAAATCATATTGGGGCAACATTGAGTGGTTCAGTGCTAAATGTCTTAGTCAAAAAAGATCAAGTTGTTAAGAAGGGTGAACCATTAGTAGTTACCGAAGCGATGAAGATGGAAACTACGATCAAAGCACCGTTTGATGGTAAAGTAACGCATATTTACGTTAAAGATGGCGATATTTTAGCAAGTCAAGATCTGCTGCTTGAATTAGAGCCAGTTAAATAATGTTTGATCGTAACTTTTGGAAGAAAACGTGTGTGTGTTTTGTGATCATTTTGCCAGTCCTCTATTTATTGGCGATCTTTACAAGTGATGACAAGACTGATAAAAAAGAGTTGTCTCATTCAAACGAACCACACTCACAAGTTGTTCCTAAAGTAACTAAATTAAAAACACAAGGTTTGGCACGCTATATTGGCGTGTCAAATCTTGCTTTTAGCGCTGATTTTGGCCAACCAACGCAAGTGATCACCAGTGCGGAAAATATCGAATGGCAGCAGTACCGCTGGGAAGATAAAACGTATATGTTGGTCGGGATCGATAAATATAGCGCTAAGGTCTGTGCTATCTATCTTTTAGGCGAATCGCCACTGGCAAGTGAGCTAAAAAATGGATTGAAAAAAAGCGAATTACAACAAAAATTTCCTCTAGCTATGGATTTTAAACTCAGATCAAATGAGCAAACGGCACAGATAAAATTAACGCAGACAGATCTGGCAACGAAGCCTTTGATCGCTTTTAAAAATGGCAGTTATGCGGTGAGCTATATTTCTAGGGTGACTAAAAAAGTAGTTGCAGTGGAATATCTTGATAAAGAAGAATTGCTACGCAGTGGTTTATATAAAGTTAGTTCACAGACTCCTTTACCAGTGCGTTATAGTACAGATGTTTTATCCTCGGATGATCAAGATACGATGATACAAGAGATCTGGGAAGTGTTGACTTTTGAACGGGCACAGAGGAAAGTAGCGCAGTTGAGCCAGAGCGAAGAGGCGACAGCTGTAGCTCAAAGAATAAATCAGACGTTAGAAAACGATCCTAAAAAATATCTGTCCAAAAAACAATTAAAACAGTACCGGCGACTTAAGGCAGATCGCTTAAATGACGTTAAAGTTTTACAGTTAAGACCCAATGATGTGTCAGCCCAATTATTAGCCGATGCCCAAGTTGATGCTGAACGCTTTGATATATATATCAACGGACCAGTTGTGAATCCGGTGCAATTAGTAGCAACGACGGGAAAAAATCAAAGCTTTTGGAATAACATTTTGTTTTCTAAAAATACAAACATTGGATTTAACTATGAAAATTCATGCTTGATCGTAGTTTATGATAAAAATGGATAAAATATTTGAAAAATGATGATACAATAGTAGAAGATGTGTAGGTGATAAAAAGATGGCTTTTGAAGCAAAAAAACGTCGTGGCGTGATCGTATATCTTTATCATTTGCGCCAGAGTAAACAATTAAGACGTTATGGTAATCTTCAGTATGTTTCACGCAAGATGAAGTATGCCTTGATCTATATGGATGAGGTAGATGTAAAAAAGACGGTCGAAAAATTGAAACAGTTACGCTTTGTTAAAGCGGTCGAGATCTCGAATCGACCTGATATCACGACAGAATTTTCCAAACAGGATCATCAAGCATATAAACTGACTGAAGAAGATCAAGAGAAATTCAATTAGAAATTTAGATAAAGATCGCATATCTATAGTTGTGCGATGTGTTAGATCCCGATTGCGATCTAGTGTAGTAGTTGATAAAAGAAGAGAGCTGAGTTGTATGAGAATTGTAGCAGGAGAATATGGGGGGCGTCGTTTAAAGGCAGTACCCGGAATGAAGACTCGTCCCACAACGGATAAAGTCAAAGAGGCAATGTTTAACATTATTGGTCCGTACTTAGATGGGGGCCAAGTTTTAGATTTATTTGCTGGTTCGGGTGGTCTTAGTATCGAAGCTGTTTCACGTGGTGCTGACCATGCGACTTTGGTAGATCGACAATATCAAGCGATCAAAACGATCCATGAAAATTTGAGTGTTACCAAGGAAGAAGATAAATTTACAGTGCTAAAAGGTGATGCCTATAAGATGCTCAATAAATTGGCTAAACAAGAGCAAAGCTTCGATTATGTTTTTCTTGATCCACCGTATAAAAAACAACAGATCTTAGAATTGATGGAGCAATTAAAACAATTAGGGCTTTTAAATGCCGAGGCTTTGATCATTTGTGAAACAGATCAAGTTGCTGATCTGCCCGAAGAATTAGCTGATTTTGAACTTATTAAAAAAGCTGATTATGGGATCACAGAATTAACGTTTTATCGTTATAAGGAAGTGAACTGAAATGAAGGCGATCTTTCCTGGGAGCTTTGACCCCGTGACCAATGGACATTTAGACATTATCAAGCGCAGTGCGGCGATATTTGACGAAGTATTTGTCGTGGTTTTGACCAATACCGCCAAAAAGCCGATGTTTTCGGCAAATGAGCGTCAGAGCTTTATTCAAAAGGCAACTGAAAAAATCCCTAATGTCAAGGTTTTAGCTAAGGAAGCTGATCTAACGGTGAATGTTGCGCAAGAATTAGATGCCCAGATCATCATTCGCTCGGTCAGAAATACGCAAGACCTTGAATTTGAGCAAAATATTGCGGCGATGAATAAAGAACTGGCACCAAAGATCGAGACTTTGATCTTGTTGACCGATCCCAAGTATGCTTTTTTGTCGTCGACTTTGGTCAAAGAAGTTGCACGTTTTAAGGGTGAATTGGGGAATTTAGTTCCACCGATCGTTCAAGTAGCCTTGAGTAAAAAATAATTTTTTAAGAGTAGGAAATATTTCCTGCTCTTTTTTCGTATTTATATAGTAGGAGGCGAGAAAATGAATGATTGGTATGATTTTCTGATGGAATACAAGTGGCGGATCCTTTCAGGTGGTATTTTAGCGGTGATCTTGGCTATTGTAGGGATGTTTGGATTTGAACGTTCAGCTACGAATGCGACTGAAGTTTTTGCGCCAAGTTCTTCAAGTCATCAGGTGATCCAAGCAGTTAAGTCAAAGAAAACAGCAGGCTACGTATATGTAGATGTTAAAGGCGAGGTCAACCATCCGGGGTTATATAAGCTTTCGGCTAGTGACCATGTGAGGCGACGCGATCGCTAGCGCTGGTGGTCCAACAGCTCAAGCAGAAGTTTCGCAGTTAAACTACGCCAAAAAACTGACCGACCAACTATTGATATATGTTTCTAAGCAAGGAGCAACTGTTGCTAGTGCTCAAACAGCAGTCGCTCCAGCAGAACCACAGACTTCTTTGACCGCGAACGCATCGGGAGCAGACGGTAGCAAAGTGAATTTAAATACAGCAACTAAAGAACAGCTGATGCAAGTCGATGGGATCGGTGATAAAAAAGCGACGAAGATCATCGAATATCGGCAACAGCATGGCTCATTCAAACAATTATCTGAATTAAAAGATATTTCGGGCATTGGTGATAAAACGTATCAGAAATTGAGTAAGTCTTTAACGATATAGGCAATAATAGTTATCTTTGATATACTATTACTAAATTTAGAGATGATGAGGTAGGAAAAAATGGAAAAACGCATCCCTTGGGATCAATATTTTATGTTACAAGCGGTTTTGCTATCGTTACGGAGTACTTGTACACGTTTATCCGTAGGGGCAATCTTGGTCAGAGATCAGCGAATGATCGCCGGTGGTTATAATGGCTCAGTTTCAGGTGATAAGCATTGCATTGATGACGGGTGTTACATGGTCGATGGGCATTGTTTACGTACGATCCATGCTGAGATGAATGCTGTTTTGCAATGTGCTAAGTTTGGGATCCCTACAGATGGGGCAGAGCTTTATGTCACGGATTTTCCATGTCTGCAATGTACTAAGATGTTATTGCAAGCAGGGATCAAAAAGATCCACTATCTCAGAAATTATAACAATGACCCTTATGCACTCGAATTGTTGAAGTTAAAAGAAGTTACACTCGAGCAAGTCAAACTCGATAAGGAATATATTGACACTGCTTTGTTCAAGCAATTGGTCGATAAAGGAGAGCCTAAGTAATTCAAGTCATGCTTTTATTGACAGCCTTTGTAGCTGTCAGTTTAAGTTTTTTGATACTTGACCATACTTGGATGGCAGGGATGGTCGTGTTAGTTTTATTCTTAAGACTGTTGGCCACTAAAAATATTCACCTGATCAGTAGTGTATTAGTGATTTGTGTGTTTTTTAGTATCCGGTTTTATACTTGGCAACAAAATGTACATCAAGTTATGCAAGTCACACCAGATGTGACCCAGAAGCAACATTTGCTGATCTACAGTGATGAAACTAAGATAAGTGGGGATCTATTGACATTTAAGGCCTGGTGGTGGGAAAAACGCCAGTGGGTGAATGGATATTATCGGATCCGAACTTTAGCTGAAAAAAAGACGTTATTACAAATAAACAAGACAAAGATCTGGAATGTGACGGGAAAAGTTTTACCGTTGCAAGCCCCGACCAATGAGGCTCAATTTGATTGGCGCCGTTTTTATCAAGGAAAGAACATCTTTTTAGCTTTTGCTGTGACACATTACACTTTGCAAAAGGTACCACCGGGACAAATGGCGTGGCGCGGGCGATTACATGATCTGCGCCAAGCATTGCGTTTAAAATTAAAAAGGCTTCCCCGACCATTAGATTGGTACAGTGCTACGTTGCTATTGGGGATAAGATCGTCTGACGCTGATAAAACTTTAGCTGATATCACGCGCTTAGGATTGTTGTATCTATTTAGTTTATCTGGCCTCCATGTTTTTTATGTAGTCAAAACTTTACGTCGTTTCTTAAAACTCTTGCGTTTACCAAAATGGCTAGAAATTCTAGTGGTTTTAGGTGTTTTGCCTGTTTATGCGATCTTAGGTGGGGCCTCTGCGAGTTTGGTACGTGCGGTCTGGATGTGTTGGCTAAAACTGGCAACGAGGCTCATAAAAGGAGTGCGCTTAAAACTAGCCACTATTTGGGCAGTGGTTTTATTACTTGAACTATGGCGCTATCCGGCGTTGTTTTATCAACTAGGGGCACAGCTGAGCTATCTTTTGACTCTGGTGATCGTTACAAGTAAAACGAGTTCGAACTGGTTGTTTAATTTGAAGCTAAATGCTTTTAGTGCACCACTCGTATTATATTATACATATCAGTGGAATTTCTTGACCTTTTTGATAACAGGTTGGATGAACCTGATATTTGAGTATATTATTTTACCAGTGACCTTTATCGGTGCAGTAGTCCCATTTTTGCAGAATTTAGCAGCTCAGCTCTTACAGCTGATCTCAAGCGGTTTGACTTTATTAGCGCGCTTGCCGAGTAATTTGATTTTAGGTAGACCGCCATTGATAATGGTCTTGTTTTGGTTGGGTGTACTATTGTGGTTACAAGGTAGTTCGAAAAAAATTCGCTGGTTAGCTTTATTAGGGATGAGTTATTTTTTGACCTTTTTATTGTTACGTTATCCTTTGAGTAGTGAGGTCGTATATTTTGATATAGGTCAAGGTGACTGCACTTTGATCAGAGAACGTTTTTCGCGGCGAGTGATCTTGATCGATACTGGGGGTAAAGTTCATTTTTCAATGCCTAACTGGAAAAAGCATCCCACTAAGACAAGTGGTGAGACGATCGTGGCCAATTATTTGCTGAGCAAAGGGATCACCCGGATCGACCAACTATATTTAACGCATCAAGATGCAGACCATGTTGGAAATTTCCCAAGCTTGAGCCAATTGATCAAGATCAAACAGATCATCGTACCAGCTGGAATGGAAAATCTACCTAGTTTTAAGCATCGGTTGGCTAAGTCGGCGGTTATGCCTGAAGCAGTTAAAGGTGTAACTGATAGGGTGAAACTATCTGATCCACACTTGAAGTTGTTACATCCCTTCGCGCGTGGACAAGGAACAAATGCTGATTCACTCGTTTTGTGGCTCGATTTTTATGGCCTAAAATGTATTTTTACAGGTGATCTCGATCGCAAAGGCGAACTTGCGGTCAGCAAGAAATATCCTAATTTGACAGCAGATGTGTTAAAGACGGGGCATCATGGAAGTAAGACAGCGACTGATCCTAAATTCGTGCAACAATTAGCTCCTAAAGTTGCGATCATTTCTGCTGGGCGGCATAACCGGTACGGTCATCCAAATCAGGAAACTTTGGTGACTTTGCAGAAAGCAAAAGTTCCGTACTATGTGACGGCTAAAGTCGGGATGATAAAATTTACTGAAATGTTAGGGTATTTCTCATTTTGGGATCTTAAAGATAATTAGAGCTAATAGGATAAATATGGTATGATTGTTAAATCGGAATAATAGCAGAAGAAGGGAAGCGAGCTTTAGTTAAAACTATGGTGACGGTAGAAAAAGTCTTAAATGACATTGAAAAAAATCAGATGGCACCAGTTTATTTGGTCTTAGGTGAAGAGCAAGTCAATGCTGAGAAGATCAAACAAAAACTGATCGCCAATTTCCCGGAAGAAGAACGCGAATTCAATATTGGAATTTATGATATGGAAGAGGTAACGCTATCGACTGCGCTAGCCGACGCAATGTCGGTACCGTTTTTTGGAGAAAAGCGGCTCGTGTTTATAAATCGACCGTATTTTTTGACCGGTGAAGCTAAAAAAGTAAAACTCGAACACGATCTAGATGAATTGATCGCTTATGTAAATGATCCTGAACCGACGACGGTACTAGTTTTGATGGCACCTTATGCTAAACTAGATGAGCGTAAAAAAGTGGTCAAACAGATCAAACAAAAGGCTGTGGTAGTCGACAATAGTCCGCTGACAGAGATGGCTGTACGCAAGCATTTATCCGCCGAATTGGCCCAAAAAGGCTATACGATCGATCCTAGAGCCTTAGAGATCTTATTACAACGAACGAACGCCAACTTGACTGCGATCGCTAATGAGTTACCAAAGCTCTTATTGGTAGCTGAAGATAAGCAGATCACTGTTAATGAAGTATCTGCGATGGTCTCACGTTCTTTAGAGCAAAATGTGTTTGATCTGGTCGAACTTGTTTTGCAAAAAGATACGGCTAAAGCTTTGGAGCTATATCGTGATCTATTGCAACAAAAAGAAGAACCTTTAAAGATCAATGCGATCTTAGAAGGGCAGTTCCGGTTATTACTTCAAGTCGAGATCCTACAAAAACATGGCTATGCTCAAGGTAATATTGCAAGTACGTTAAAGGTCCATCCATATCGGGTCAAATTAGCTTTGCAAAAAACGCGGGTCTTTAAGCGCCAAGATTTAAAAAATGCTTATCTAGGTCTGATCCATATCGAGGAACGATTAAAAACTACGACGCAAGAGCCAGAATTACTTTTTCAACTATTTATGCTTAATTTTGCTCAAAAAGCGGTCGTGGTATAACAAAAAAGAGCTTGGAAATTTAATTTCCAAGCTCTTTTCAGTTATCATTCATTATTTAGCTAAACGTGCAGCCATACGAGACTTGTCACGCGCAGCCTTGTTAGCTTTGATCAAGCCTTTAGAATGTGCGCGGTCAACAGCTGAAACTGCTTCGCGGTAGAGTTTTTCAACATCTTCTGCACCTGCAGTCTTAGCTTTTTCAAATTTCTTGATTGCTGTACGCATCTTGCTTAATTCAGCAGAGTTACGAGCGTTAGCTTTTTCGTTTGTTTTTACACGTTCGATTGCGGATTTGATAATTGGCATGAATGTCACCTCCACCTGTATGATCCGTAACGGTATCATCTAAATTTTCAACATATCTCATTATACAAGAGCGTTTTAAACAATGCAACAGAAAAATGAATTTGATGTCAAGAAATATTCCTTGACACTTATTTATAAATTTAAGACTTGCATTTCAAAGCAAAATCTAGTAGATTAGATTAAGTACAGATGTACCGGACCTATAACTTAGTTTGGCGACGACACCGACGACTTACTCGGTTTTAGGCAGAATTTTTGAAAGGTGGAAATACAATGGCTATTTCAAACGAAAAGAAAAACGAAATCATGAAAAAATACGCACGTCATGAAGGCGATACAGGTTCAGCAGAAGTTCAAATCGCTGTTTTGACTGCAGATATCAACGAACTTAACGAACACGTACGTAGCCACAAGAAGGACTTTGCTTCCCAACGTGGTTTGATGAAGAAGATCGGTCATCGTCGTAACTTGTTGGCATACTTGCGTAACAAGGACGTTCAACGTTACCGTGAATTGATCAAGAGCTTAGGCTTGCGTCGTTAATCTTATTTTCGAAAGTGTTGCTAGGAGTGATTCTAGCAACACTTTTTTTCTGCCTGGATATAATTGTTAACTGGTACCGTAATTATGGTATAATCATATATTGATAGGTCGATTTTTCGACCCGTGTTAAATATGATAATTAAAATATTTTATACAAAAATCTAAAACAGAGGTGAGAATATGAGTGATATAAAGATCATTTCACTTGGTGGCGTACGTGAAAATGCTAAGAATATGTATGCCGTTGAAGTGAATGATGATATTTACATCCTAGATTGTGGATTGAAATATCCTGAAAATGAATTATTAGGGATCGATATCGTGATCCCTGATTTTGAATATTTACGTCAAAATGCACGCCGGATCGTCGGAGTATTTTTGACACATGGACATGCTGATGCAATCGGAGCATTACCATATTTTGTAAGTGAGTTTGATGTACCTGTCTTTGGTTCAGAATTGACGATCGCTTTAGCTAAAATTGCTTGTGAAAATGAAGAGATAGCAAAGAAATTCAATGATTTTCATGTTATCAATGAAAAAACAGAGATCGATTTTCCTAGCGCAACGGTGTCATTTTTCAAAACAACTCACTCGATCCCAGAAAGTTTAGGGGTAGCATTGAAAACAGATGAAGGAACGATCGTATATACTGGTGATTTCAAGTTTGATCAAACAGCTTCAGCGCAATATCAAACTGATCTCGCACGTTTGGCCGAGATCGGAAACGATGGCGTTTTAGCGCTGTTGAGTGACTCTGCAAATGCAGAAAATCCAAGTGAAACGGTCAATGAACGTGAGATCTATGATTTTATCAGTGAGACCTTTGAGTATCGTAAGGGGCGGATCATCGTTGCCTGCGTTGCTTCCAATATCTCACGGGTGCAACAAGTTTTGGATGCCGCCCAAGCTAACGATCGAAAAGTTGCTTTGACTGGACATGATGTTGAAAAAATCGTCCGGACAGCTTTGAAATTAAATAAACTTCACTTGCCGAGTGATGATATTTTGATTCCGATCAAAGATATCAAACGTTATGATGATGATCAGATCGTTATCCTAGAGGCTGGTCGTTCGGGTGAACCGTTGAAGTCCTTGCAAAAAATGGCTTTAAAACGGCATCGTTCCGTTTCGCTACATGAAGGTGATCTCGTCTTTATCACGACTACACCATCACATGCAATGGAGACCAACGTGGCTAAAACACGTGATATGATCTATCGCTCGGGTGCTGATGTCAAATCGATCTCAGATGAATTGAACTCTTCGGGTCATGCTAGCAAAAATGACTTGCAGTTGATGATGAATTTGTTAAAACCACGTTATGTATTACCAGTCCAGGGTGAATATCGTTTGTTAGCGGCTAATGCACACGCAGCGACAGAAGTTGGGATCCCAGCGGAAAATATCTTCTTACTAGCAAAAGGCGATGTGGCTGAATATACTCATGGCAAGATGTTAGTTGCCTCATCGGTCGAAGTCGGTAACACGATGATCGACGGGATCGGGGTAGGTGATATTGGTAATATTGTGCTTCGTGATCGTAAGATCTTGTCTGAAGATGGGATCTTTATCGCGGTAGTCACGATCGATCGCAAGAAGAAAAAGATCGTAGACCGACCAAAGATCACTTCAAGAGGTTTTGTTTACGTTAAGACAAGTCGCGATCTGATCGCTGAAAGTGCCGATATTATTACTAAAACTGTCCAATCAAATCTTGACAATAAAGAATTTGATTGGGGACATTTGAAACAAGATGTGCGTGAGCAGCTCAATCATTTTCTCTATGAGCAAACAAAGCGTCATCCCGTTATTCTGCCAGTGATCATGGAGATAAACCAATATCATGGTCATGGTAAAAACAAGAAGAATAATGGTTCGCACAAATAATGCGACTTAAAATTATGAAGGTTGTAACAAAGATATGTTACAGCCTTTTTGAATAAGGAAAGTGAACGATGGAACAAGAAGAATTATATGCGGCTGGTCAGGCAGCTTTAGAAAAAAGTGATTTTTTACAAGCTAAGGAATTATTATTACAAGCGTATCAAGCTAAAAAAACGTTTAAAGTAAATTATTTGCTCTTTACCGCACTAAAAGAATTGAAAGATCACCAAATGGCAAGTTTATTGGCTGAGGATTATCTGTTAGATTATTTACGAGATGACCAAAAGTTGACAGAATATGTAACAGAGATGATCTATGCCGGTAAGGTCAGAAAGATCGAGATGACCTTAAATTTGATGAGTGGTTTCATGTCAGCTAAAGAAAAAGCCAATTTCACGCGCTTATTTGATCAAACTTTGGCTACTGTAAGAACGCAAACGGATGTAAATGCTTTGACCAAAAGATTGAAGCATTTAGGTGCACTCGCTATTTTGGAGCAACGCCAAGTTTTTGAAGCTTCAGGAAGTTTGACGATTGCTGAATTTGTGGAAAGTGTTAGTGCTGACCTAGTGGATGAAGATGTGCATCCGTTAGTCAGAGCGGCTATTTTAGATGAATTGCGCTATCTTGGGAGTGAAAAAGCAGTCACATATCTGCTATTTACAGGTAAAAAACAAGACTTTGTTCCGGGTAACTTGAAAGAATTAGATGATTATGTGATGTATCAGCGTCTGACAGCTTTGCTGGAAAATGATCCTGAATATGCTGTAGATCAAAAGGAACAGATCTTAGCGGAATTAAAATTAAAATTGCAACTGCTTTATCCAAAATTGACAGCACCATATGCTGATCCGGAGAAACTTTATGCGGTATTGCTAGGAAAATCAGGCTTAGACGCACAAGAAAATGAATTTGCGCAGGCCTTGGAAAACAGCCTAGCACAGTGGACGGTTTAACTAATTTCAAATATTTTTTTAAAAAATTGGATTTTAGTATTTACAAAAATCAATAGTGACTATATAATAATTCAAGGTTTTCAGTTTAGAAGGAACCCGAGTAATAAATTACTTGGCATTCTTGACTGGAAGTAGTATAATAAAATTTAAAGGATTATCGGCAGAATTGCAGATTTTCTTTGCAAAATTACAGGAGGTTCTATTAATGGCAAAAGAACATTACGAAAGAACAAAACCCCATGTAAACATCGGTACAATTGGACACGTTGACCATGGGAAAACAACTTTAACAGCAGCTATCACAAAGGTTTTATCTGAAAAAGGTTTAGCTCAAGCTGAAGATTACGCTTCTATCGATGCTGCTCCAGAAGAACGTGAACGTGGTATCACAATCAACACAGCACACGTTGAATACGAAACAGAAGGCCGTCACTACGCACATATCGATGCTCCAGGACACGCTGATTACGTTAAGAACATGATCACTGGTGCTGCTCAAATGGACGGTGCTATCTTAGTTGTTGCTGCAACTGATGGTCCTATGCCACAAACACGTGAACACATCTTGCTTGCTCGCCAAGTTGGTGTTGAATACATCGTTGTATTCTTGAACAAGTGTGACTTGGTTGACGACGAAGAATTATTAGACTTGGTTGAAATGGAAGTTCGCGACTTATTGAGCGAATACGATTTCCCTGGTGATGATATTCCTGTTATCCGTGGTTCCGCTCTTAAAGCATTGGAAGATGATGAAGATGCTAAGAAGAAGATTCTTGAATTGATGGATACAGTTGACGAATACATCCCAACACCAGAACGTCCAACAGACAAGCCATTCTTGATGCCAGTTGAAGACGTATTTACGATCACAGGTCGTGGTACTGTTGCTTCCGGTCGTATCGATCGTGGTATCGTTAAAGTCGGCGACGAAGTTGAAATCGTTGGTTTGAAAGACGATGTTCTTAAGACAACTGTTACAGGTGTTGAAATGTTCCGTAAGACACTTGACGAAGGTGAAGCTGGTGACAACATCGGTGCATTGCTTCGTGGTGTTGACCGTACACAAATCGAACGTGGTCAAGTTCTTGCAAAACCAGGTTCAATCCAAACACACAAGAAGTTCAAGGGTGAAGTTTACGTCTTGACAAAAGAAGAAGGTGGCCGTCATACTCCATTCTTCTCAAACTACCGTCCACAATTCTATTTCCACACAACAGACGTTACAGGTGTTATCGAATTGCCTGAAGGTGTAGAAATGGTTATGCCTGGCGATAACGTAACATTCTCCGTTGAATTGATCGCTCCAGTTGCTATCGAAAAAGGTCTTAAATTCACAGTTCGTGAAGGTGGCCGTACAGTTGGTGCTGGTGTCGTTTCTGAAATCGACGACTAATATTCTTTTGAATATTGAAGAAGGCTTGGGTTCGTCCCAAGTCTTTTTTGTCTAAAAAATCGACTTTTTGTACTATAAACATTTACATTTAAAGCTTTCTAAGTTAAACTTAGTTAGTATGCAATTACTCAGTAAATTGTACAAACTATTTTACTCGGAGGGAAAATAATGTCTGTAAAATGGGAAAAAGAAGAAGGTACAAACAACGGTAAGTTGACCTTTGAAATCGAACCTGCAAAAATCAAGGAAGGTTTAGACACAGCATTTAACCGTGTCAAGAAAACTTTAAACGTACCTGGCTTCCGTAAGGGTAAGGTTCCTCGTCAAATCTTTAACAAAATGTTTGGCGAAGAATCACTTTACCAAGATGCTTTGAACGCTGTCTTGCCAGAAGCTTATGCTAATGCTGTAGCAGAATCAAACATCAAACCAGTAGCACAACCAGAGATCGACGTTGAATCAATGGAAAAAGATTCTACATGGGTCTTGACTGCTAAAGTTACGGTTGAACCAGAAGTTAAATTGGGTCAATACAAAAATCTTGAAGTTAAAGCACAATCAACAGAAGTTACTGACGAAGAAGTTGATGCTGAGATCAAGAAATTACAAGAACAACAAGCTGAATTAGTGTTGAAAGAAGAACAACCAGCTGCTGAAGGCGACACAGTTGTTATCGACTTTGAAGGTAAAGTTGACGGTGTTGCTTTTGACGGTGGTAAAGGTGAAAACTACTCACTTGAACTTGGCTCAAACACATTTATCCCAGGTTTTGAAGACCAATTAGTTGGTCACAAAGCTGGTGAAACAGTGGAAGTTAACGTAACATTCCCTGAAGAATACCATGCTGAAGACCTTAAGGGTAAAGATGCAGTCTTTGAAACAACGATCCACGAAGTTAAGACTAAGGAATTACCTGAACTTGACGACGAATTTGCTAAAGACGTTGACGAAGAGGTTGATACTTTAGTTGAATTGAAAGCTAAGACACGTGAACGTCTTGAAGCTCAAAAACAAAACGCTGCAAAAGAAGCTATCCAAGAAGAAGTTATCGATAAAGCAGTTGAAAATGCTGAAATCGGCGAGATCCCAGGTGCAATGATCGAAGAAGATGTACACCGTCAAATGGATCAATACTTAGCTGGTTTGCAACAACAAGGTATCAGTGCTGATATGTACTACAAACTTACAGGTTCTTCAGAAGAAGACTTGCACAAACAATTTGAAAGTGGTGCACAAAAGCGCGTTAAGACAAACCTTGTCTTAGAAGCTATCGTAGCTGCTGAAGATATCAAAGCTTCAGAAGAAGAAATCAATGCAGAGATCAAAGAATTAGCTGCACAATACGGCATGGAAGAAGCTGCAGTTCGCTCAGCTCTTTCAGATGACATGTTGAACCATGACATTGCTATCAGAAAAGTCGTTAAAGAAATGACAGATTCTGCAAAACAAGTTTAATACTTGAGTGACAATATCAATTTAATCTTGTGATTTTAGGGGTCGCAGCGGAATTTATCTGTTGCGATCCCTAAATTTATCCATTCACCTGATAAATAAAAAGTAAGTATTAGTTTTTAGTAGCAATGTCTGATAGAATATAAGTAATTATTAGATAAAGGTGATTTAGATGTACGAAAATAAAGATCCAAACGAACCCGCAGTTTGCTCTTTTTGTGGCAAATCTGAGCGGCAAGTTAAAAGTATGATCTCGGGCCCTGGCGTGTATATATGTAATGAATGCGTCGAATTAGCCCAAACGATCATCAGCGAAGAAAATAAAGCTAGTGTTAAAGATGAATTTACTGATGTACCGACACCAAAAGAGATCGTTGATATTTTAAATCAATATGTTATCGGACAAGAACAGGCTAAAAAGACCTTGGCAGTAGCTGTATATAACCACTATAAGCGGATCAACGCTTCATTTGATACTGCTGACGATGATACGGAATTGCAAAAGAGTAATATCTGTCTTGTAGGGCCTACTGGTTCAGGTAAGACATTCTTAGCCCAAAGCTTAGCTAAGATCTTAAATGTCCCATTTACGATCGCTGATGCTACGACATTGACAGAAGCAGGCTACGTTGGTGAAGACGTTGAAAATATCTTGTTGAAGCTCTTACAAAATGCAGATTATGACGTTGAACGAGCTCAAAGAGGGATCGTTTATATCGATGAGATCGATAAGATAGCTAAGAAGAGTGAAAATGTCTCGATCACCCGTGATGTTTCGGGTGAAGGTGTCCAACAATCGCTTTTGAAGATCTTGGAAGGCACAGTCGCTAATGTTCCACCACAAGGGGGCAGAAAGCATCCACAACAAGAATTTATCCAGATCGATACGACAAATATCTTGTTTATCGTAGGTGGGGCTTTTGACGGTATCGAAACGATCGTTAAAAACCGCTTAGGAGATAAGACGATCGGTTTTGGTGCTGATAGCAAGCAAAGCTATGATGAATCTAAGAGTATTATGCAACAGATCATTCCTGAAGACCTCTTGAAATTTGGTTTGATCCCAGAATTTATCGGACGTTTGCCGATCTTGACGGCACTTGAAAAGCTTTCTGAAGATGATCTAGTTCGGATCTTGACTGAGCCTAAGAATGCTTTAGTCAAGCAATACAGCAAGTTGCTTGAATTTGATGGGGTAAAACTCGAATTTGAAGAAGATGCTTTACGTGAAGTGGCTCATTTAGCGATCGAACGTAATACTGGGGCCCGTGGCTTACGTTCGATCATTGAAGCTACGATGCGTGATATCATGTTCGAGGTCCCAAGTAATAAGGAGATCGAAAAAGTTATCATTTCAAAAGATACGGTTTTAGGTAAAGCTGAACCTACCTTAGTGATGAAAGCCTAATTCTTAGTAAGCGTCTTTAAAATCTTAGGCAATTTTGGTAAAATTAAGTGCAGTAGGAATTTTAGGAGGTTAAGTTGGATATGAGTAAAGCACAAATCGGTGTTGTTGGTATGGCTGTTATGGGCAAGAACTTGGCTTTGAATATTGAAAGTCGGGGCTATAAAGTTGCGATCTTCAATCGTACAGGTTCAAAGACTGAGCAAGTTGTTGCCGATCATCCAGATAAAAATTTAGTTCCAAGTTATACGATCGAAGACTTTGTTAATTCATTGGAAAAACCACGTCGGATCATTTTGATGGTCAAAGCTGGTGCGCCAACAGATGCAACGATCAAGAGTCTCTTGCCTTATCTTGATAAGGGCGATGTTTTGATCGATGGTGGGAATACTTTCTTTGAAGACACCATGCGTCGTAACGCTGAATTAGACAATTCAGGGATCAACTTTATCGGTATGGGTGTTTCTGGCGGTGAAAAGGGTGCCTTAGAAGGTCCTTCATTGATGCCAGGGGGACAAAAGGAAGCTTATGACCTTGTAGCGCCTATTTTGGATCAGATCGCTGCTAAAGCAGATGATGGCGAAGCATGTGTAACTTACATTGGACCTAATGGGGCTGGCCATTACGTTAAGATGGTCCACAATGGGATCGAATACGGTGATATGGAACTTATCGCTGAAAGTTATAACTTATTGCGTAACTTGCTAGGTCTTTCAGTCGATGAGATCGCTGCTATCTTCCACGAATGGAAAGATGGCGAGCTTGATAGCTATTTGATCGATATTACGGCTGATATTTTGACCCGTAAAGATGATGAAGGTACTGATAAGCCGATCGTTGATGTGATCTTAGATCGTGCGGGCAATAAGGGAACTGGTAAGTGGAGTTCACAAAGCGCCCTTGAACTAGGTGTTCCACAATCATTGATCACCGAATCTGTTTACGCACGTTACATCTCTGCTCTTAAAGATGAACGCGTAGAAGCGGGTGAAGTTTTAGCTAAGCCAGAAGCATTTGATGCTAAAAAGCTTGATAAAAAAGAGGTTGTTGAAAAGATCCGCCAAGCGCTTTACTTTAGCAAGATCGTCAGCTATGCTCAAGGTTTTGAACAAATGCGCTTTGCCTCTGAAAAATATGACTGGAATTTAGATTATGGCTCTTTAGCTAAGATCTGGCGTGAAGGTTGTATCATTCGGGCTCAATTCTTGCAAAAGATCACAGATGCATTTGATAAGGAACCAGAATTGAAGAATTTGATGCTCGATCCATACTTTACTGAGATCACAGCTAAGTATCAAGCAGCAGTTAGAGAAGTAGCTGCCTTAGCTATTCAAGCGGGTGTACCTTGCCCAGGCTTTACTAGTGCAATTACCTACTACGATCAATATCGATCAGCTGTTTTACCAGCAAACTTGATCCAAGCACAACGTGATTACTTTGGGGCACATACTTATGAACGTGTCGACAAAGAAGGTAATTATCACTACGAATGGTATCACGAAGAATAAACTAGTTAGCAAAAGGGGGTACGAATTGATCGTATCCCTTTTTTTAGGCAAAAAATCAAGCATGATTATTATCTAAAAAATTATAATTAAATATCCAAATTTAATGTTGGGTGGCAAGATAATAAGAAGTATGCTATAATAAATCTTTCTTAAGGTAAAATTAAGGTATACTTATTGATGGCATCAATGTTAGAATTAAGTATGTTATCATTAAATAAATAATAAAAAGTTTAACAACAAGATATAGGAGTGTGGAATAATGAGTAAGATACTTATCATCGAAGACGAAGAAAATTTAGCTCATTTCGTTGAACTTGAATTAAAGCATGAAGGATATGAAACTTATGCTTGTGAGAGTGGTCGGACTGGTTTAGAAGTAGCTTTGAGCGAAGAATGGGATGCCATCTTACTTGATTTGATGCTTCCTGACTTGAACGGCCTTGAAGTATGTCGTCGTGTCCGTCAAGTTAAAAACACCCCAATTATCATGATGACAGCGCGTGATTCTGTGATCGATCGTGTATCCGGTCTAGATCATGGGGCTGATGATTATGTGATCAAACCATTTGCGATCGAAGAGTTATTAGCTCGCTTGCGTGCCGTATTGCGTCGCGTTGATCTTGAAAGTGAATATAATTCATCTAAGCAAACAACAGTAAGCTATCGTGACCTTGTGATCGAAAAAGAAAATCGTGTTGTCCGTCGTGGTGATGAGATCATTGAATTGACAAAACGTGAATATGAATTATTGTTGACATTGATGGAAAATGTCAATGTAGTTTTGGCCCGTGATGTATTATTAAAAGAAGTTTGGGGTTACGAATCACAGATCGAAACTAATGTCGTGGATGTTTATATTCGCTACTTACGTAATAAGATCGATCGTCCAGGTGAGGATAGTTATATCCAAACTGTACGTGGAACCGGCTATGTAATGCGTTCCTAATGTGTATTCGAAAGGCTATTTTGCATAAAAAGCAGCTAAAAGATAGTCATGCAAAATCATTCTTCTCACTTAAGCTAAAATGGTCGGTTGGCACTGGGATCGGAGTTTTGCTGATTTTTGCTGTTTTTTCAGTCCTACTTTTTCAAAGTTTTTCGAGCCTATTACTAAATCAAGAAAAACAATATGCGCAGGAAGCGTTAGATACAGCCGTTGAAAGTTTAGCGACCAATACTAAAGAATTGACGCAAGATCGGGTTGAACATTCATTGAGTTTGCGGGTGCATAATGAACGGAATATAAAAGAACTACAGACACTTTATTCAAGTTCATTTTACACCTCACTAACACGGGAAAATATCAGTATCAGTGTCTACAACCTTTCAAACGAAATGGTTTTTGCTTCACGCGATGTGCCGGTAAAGTTTGATCAGGCTGAATTGACTGAGGAAAGTAAGATCGAACATACATCTGCGTATAATGTTTTGGTTTTAGGGAAAAAAGTTTTTTCTGAGAAAGATAAGCATTTGATCGGATATGTTCAAGTTACCAATGATCTGGTCAATTACGATCAGACTAGACGTAAATTGATCTTGATCTTTTTAGTATTCTCTTTGATCGCTGCGATCGGGATCGCTTTACTTAGTTATGGCTTATCGTCTTGGCTATTAGGACCGATTGATCTGATAAATGACACGATCGGCAAGATAAATGGTGATGATGAAAGTGATGCTTTAGCTAATTTACGTGTGCCTGAATTCAAGCATGAAGATGAATTGGCTGAACTAGGACGTTTATTTAACAAGATGCTCGATCGGATGCAACGATATATCGAACAGCAACAGCAATTCGTGGAAGATGTTTCACATGAACTTCGGACACCAGTTGCGATCATTCAAGGGCATCTCTCGCTTTTGAAACGTTGGGGCAAAGATGACCCAGCAGTCTTGGATGAGTCGATCGAGGCTTCCTTACAAGAGATCGCTCGAATGAAGAGTTTAGTTCAAGAAATGTTAGATCTTTCTCGAGCTGAACAAGTTGAGATTCAATTTGGCAAAGAGATCACTGATGCTAAGGAAGTCGGCTTACAGGTGTTCAATAACTTTCAGATGATCCATCCAGACTTTACCTTTGTGTTAGATGATGATCTTAAAGATATCACTAATGTTCAGATCTATCGGAATCACTTAGAACAGGTATTGATTATTTTAATGGATAATGCGGTCAAGTATTCACGTGAACGCAAAGAGGTCCATATGACGTTATCTAAAAACATCAATGATATTGATATCGTGATCCAAGATTTTGGTGAAGGGATCTCGCAAGAAAACATCGACCGGATCTTTGACCGTTTCTATCGTGTTGATAAAGCACGAAGCCGCGATAAGGGCGGTAATGGTCTAGGGCTTTCGATCGCTCGACGTTTGATCGAGGGCTATCACGGTAAACTAGTCGTTGAAAGTGCTGTGGGACAGGGTTCAGTCTTTCGTGTTTCCCTGCCTTTAGCCAAAAATAAAGATAAATAAAAAATAGGTTTTTCCTGCTTTGGAAAAACCTATTTTTTTATTTATGACGATTTTGTTTACCAGCGTTACGCTTCTTTTTAGAAGTAACTGAAGTAGTTGAAGGCTCAACTGTAGTTTCTTTAGCTTCAGTAACTACTTTCTTAGGCTGCTTAACTGGATTTTTCTTTAGATCTGCCAAGACTTCTTTTCTAATGCGAGGACGCATATAGTTGATGATCAAGGTTTGGATACATGCAAAGATCCCGCCAACAAAGAAGTAAAGCCCCAAACCAGCAGGGGAGATGTAAGTCATGAAAGTGATCATCAATGGACTAATGATCATCATTTGCCACATCTGAGCTCGTTGTGCTTCTGGTACACCTAAAGTTGACAACCATCCTTGAAGTGCATAAACGACAAAGGAAAGAGCAACTAAGGTAAAACTCCGCTGCCCGAGGTTGATCCCATAGAAGTAGGATTGCGATAGTTCAGGTGAATATTGGATCGCAGCATAAAGTGCAGCAAAGATCGGCATTTGGATCAAAAGTGGTAAACAGCCGATCCCACCAGTCATTGAAATATTATTATCGCGGTAAAGCTGCATCATTTCTTGGTTGATCGCCATTCTTTCCGCATCGCTAGTAGCTTCTTTTTGCCGTTTGGTGATATCTTCCATCAATGGCTTGATGTGAGCGATCTTTTCTTGTTGGATCGTAGCATTTTTGGATTGCTTGATCATGATCGGCATCAAAACTAAGCGGACGATGAAAGTGATCACGATGATCGCCCAGCCTAAACTATTACCTAAGATCTGTGACAGCCAAACTAAAATATGTTGAGTTGGCACTGCCAAGTTGTCATAGACAAAACCATAAGGCTTACCTGAGGCAGTGTGTTGGACACACCCGCTCAGAAAGAACATTGCTGAAGCCATGATCGCAGTAATAGCTAATAATTTTTTATTTTTCATAGGTCAATTCCTTTCACTTATGAATAAAGGTATCGTTATTAACTATACTGGAAAAAAAGTGATATTTCAATGTATAATCCATAAGAACCGTTGTAATTACATATATGCTACGCTAAAACGTGTATAGCTATTTTCCGGGATCGATTTGAGAACGACCCGATCAACCCGTCCTGCTGGGGTAGGTGAAGCTTTGACGCCTTCGATAAAGGCAGAGAGCTTTTCAGGATCACCTTGTGCTTCAATATAAACAGAGCCATCATTTTTATTTAAAACTTTACCGGTGACTCCGATCTGATCAGCTAGGATCTTAGTCATATAACGAAAGCCAACTCCTTGAACGATACCATATACTTCTAAACTGATTGCTGCCATTTATCCCATTCCTTTCGTAAGATATTTCTAGCTATATTATACTACAGGAGAGAAATTTGCTAAAAAATAATAATTGTCCTAGGGCTATTTTTAAAATTCTAGGGTCTCTAATTTCAGTAAAAAAGAGTTCGAATCATCTACAGGCGCCAAGGGGCTTTTTGATCATACTGTTTAGCTATATTATAATGCTAATGAGTACTTTAACAATTATTTAGTCATGTAGCATCCCAGTGACTGATTGTGCTGTGATGTTTTTTTATGTAGGAGCTAATCTATTTAGTTATCACAATAAAAAAGAGACGTCCCAGTGTATCTCTGGTTCATCCCTATTGGTGTTATTGCTGTAATTCTTTTTCACGATCTGCCAAGTAGTTTCTTAGATTCTGCGCTATCGTCAAGTATTACCATTTCCTTGATAAACTTGTGGGAGTAGGAACGGTAGCTATATACTTTGTTTTTTGTCCCACTTATCTTGGGCTCTTACTTGTCTTGTTTTCTATATCATAACGACTTAGCAGGGCTGTTGTTATTGTTACTGTCACGCTAAAAATTTGTAATGATAACTTGGCTAGTTTCGGAATGTCTTGGTTTGTTATTTACTCATACACACCCCACCAGCCAGTAACTGGTGGATCGCAAACGACCATTTCTTCTTTAATTCTTTTTCTCAAATGTTCTTTATCTTCTTCGGTAGCTTTATCGAACACTAACTCTTCTATATCGTTAAAGTAGACACTGCCTTCCATATCCACACGTCCATCTTTATCTCGTCTCAATGTATGAGTTTGTTCAATTTTACTATCAAATTTCATGAACTCGTATCTATCATCTGAATTCATATGTGTTATGGAAACATCATTAAGCAGCCACTCATAAGTTCTAGGGTTTATTTTGTATTTATACTCTATATACTTTAATTTTATGGGATCCATTCAATTTTCCCCCGATTCATCATATTAACTTCGACTGATATGTGATCCTTTCTGATTCCATCATACCCAGCTAATATCCCAATTATATCATGGTGAAGATCTGATCTAAAAGTATCCTTTAAATTCAAGTATTCTGCTAATTACGCTTTTTTCTATAAAGAGTAACTTAGTATCTTTTTATGACCCTAATTCAAGAAGTTCACTATCTTTTTTGCTAACATTTTCCCGGTAATAAGGTATTCATTCCCACATTTTCTAACATTTCGCCAATAGGGTAGCTTCCTGAGATAGTTAGGCTACTTTCAGGCGTGATCATCTGATAGATTGCTGATCAGTTGTAAATGGACTTAAAAACGTGTAACCTATGTAAATGAAAAAGGACTAGGAAAGTTAATTTCGTTGAATACTAATTACGATCGTCAAAATTGTGGTTAGTCTTTTTGTGTATCCGGCTTTGAAGCCATACAAAATAAGATAGCTCTAAAACTAAAACGTACGCTATCATCAAATCAATGGAGCATTTTCCGATATCAAGATCATTATCAAGGGATTATAAGGAAATTTGCTAAAAAATAAGAACTTCGCTAAACTTATAGAGTGAACAATCAGCAGTGAGAGGTGCGATGAAAATGAAAATTGGGATCGATAAGATCGGCTTTTTTACGTCACATTTATATGTAGATATGGCTAAACTAGCTCAAGCACGAAATGAGGATCCAAATAAATATTTGATCGGGATCGGCCAGACTAAAATGGCGGTCATCCCACCGACACAAGATGCAGTGACCTTGGCAGCTAATGCCGCGACTAAGATCTTGACGGTAGAAGATAAAGAAGCGATCGATCTAGTGATAGTTGCTACGGAATCAGGGGTAGATAACTCCAAATCAGCTGCAGCTTACGTTAGTGAATTGTTGGGTCTATCTCATGAGATCAGAACGATCGAGTTGAAACAAGCTTGTTATGCAGCAACGGCTGGCTTACAGTTAGCTAAGGGGCATATTGCTTTAGCTCCAGATAAAAAAGCTCTAGTGATCGGAAGTGATATTGCCCGCTATGGCTTGAAAACACCAGGTGAACCGACACAAGGTGGGGGCGCAGTGGCAATGTTAGTCTCTAAAGATCCTAAGCTTGTTGCCTTAGAGACTGAAAGCGCATATTATGCTAAAGATATTATGGATTTTTGGCGTCCGCTTTCTCAAACCGAGGCTAAAGTTGATGGCAAGTATTCAGCTAATATTTATCTAGAATTTTTTGAGAAAGTCTATCAAGACTATCTAGCAAAGACAGGGCTCAAGTTAACTGATTTTTCAGCGCTATTGTTCCATTTACCATACACAAAACAGGGGTTAAAGGGTCTACGTAAGGCCTTAGAAGGTGTCGATCCGACGATAGCTAGTCATTATTACAATGAATTTGAAGCAAGTCGCAAGTATAATATGGCAACTGGTAATCTATACACTGGTTCGTTATATTTGAGTTTGTTATCTCTTTTAGAAAACACGGATACACTAAAAGCTGGAGATCGGTTAGGTTTGTTTAGCTATGGTTCTGGAGCCCAGGGTGAGTTTTTCTCAGGACGCTTACAACCTAATTATAAAGAAGCCCTCACTTATCAAACTTCTGAAATGTTAGAGATGCGGACAGAAGTTAGTGTTGCTGAATATGAACAGCTCTTTTCTGCAATCTTAAAGGATGATCATGATCGAAAACTTGATGTTTCAAAAGATCCTGCCCAATTTGTATTAGCTGGGGTCAAAGATTTTAAACGACAATATTTGAAAAAATAAATTATAATGACCACCTTTTGCGTATCTATAAAGTATAGATAGTGAAAGGTGGTTATTTATATGAAGTTTGAAAATAGTGAAGAGATCGTTTTAGCCAAGTCAGCCCAAGTAGTGATCGACCGTTATTTGGAGCTCAGTATGAATGTGATCGCAGAATTTATTGCTAATTGTGATCAGATGTCATTTTTACAATGTAAGAAATTATTGAGTGCTAAATATCGCAATCGTTCGCAAAATACGTCAAATGAATTTTTTGAGTGTACGCTAGAGGCTACTTTTATTTTACTTGAAGAGATCTTTTTGAAAAATCAGCCTTTTTTTCCTGAACTTTTTATGGGGATCTGTAGTGGTAAAATGAAATTTTTGCTTGTTCAAGGGGTGATCGTAAGTCAAAAGATCGATCCTGAGCAACGATTTATTGTTTATCTACGCAAAGGGCGTTACTTTATTTACTTTATCGAACAAACTCCACCAGATAAAGCTAATTTAGCTAGATTAGATCTCTTTTTTGGCGGAAATAAGTTATTGAAATTGAGTAATGGTCAGCGTTTCAATTATTTTAGACAGCTCAGTAAAAAACAACATCGTTATTACAAACGATATAAGGATCCGATTCGGGCCTATCATGAGCAGATCTGCCAGCAGATCATGGCTTTACATCCACAAAAATTAGCTGTTACAGCCAATGATAAAATAACAGGTGCTTATTTAGAGGAACAATTGCTGTTAAGGAAGAGGTTAAATGAGATAATGAAGCAAGAACTCAGCCTTGATAATTGATAATTTTAAGTTTTTTTGTAACAATAGAGCTATGAACATCTTGCTCTCAACTGGGCAATTACGAAATAGAGGAGATACTTATGGCTAACCCAAATCAACTTAGTTTATCAGATCATAAACAAGCAACTAAAAGCTTGGCTAAGGTACTTTTAGATAAAGTGGCCTACCTAGAATCTTTTGAAAAAGCTGTTCAAAACCAAGATGATCGCTTGGTATACCAGCTGATCAATGGTAAACGTTATGCAACTGAGATCTTAAAACAAGATGGGGCTGAAGTTGATGATACCCATGAACATCTTGTACGTGATAGTTACGCTAAGATAAGTGATTATTTGAGTAAGAACTTGATCGATTATTTATGTGAGATGTACCCATTTTTCTATTTTGAAGAAACTGCGATCGGGCAGTATCAATTTTTCTTTGGAAATTGGTGGGGAAGACGACTATTTGGGACGTTAGATGTCTTAAACGTCAAATTCAATTTTGATGAAACTGAATATCAAAAATTAGCACGTGCTTTTGCTTTGGAAAGTGAAAATAAACGTTTGAATAGCGACCAGATCGCGCTCTTATCGCAACAATCAGACGAGTTACAAGAATTGATCGATGGTCAAAATGAGCGTGATCAACGTAAGGATGAACTTCGCCAAGAGATCAAACGAACTTCACAAGAAAAGGTGATGCCTTGGGAAACTTCAAAACTCAAGGAATCTAAGCAAAAATTGATCGATGAATTATCCTATCTATCTGAACTGGATGAAAAAGCGGGGAATGCTTACCGTCAGATCCGTGAAAATGAGGAAAAGGTCTTAGCACTTTCAAAGGAAGATACTTTGATGGGTTATGAGAAACAAAGTATCGTAGCTAAATTTGGTAGCTTTGAAAACTTTGAAGCGCATAATGACGCATTATACCGCAACTATATTGCAGATCTGATCGCTAAGCAAAAGTAGGTGAACAAAAATGACGAAAGAATATGAAAAACCAACGGAAACATTTCAACCAACTAGGGAGAATAATGCTGAAGAAACCAGTGCATATGCGGGTTCTTTGAGTACAACAGGGCGGTTGATGTCATATAACGATCAATTAAAAGAAAGCCTTAAGCGTGGGATCCACTTTACTGAAGTTTTAGATGAGTTGATCAATACTGATGACAAGAACGTTTTGCTAGAATCAGTCATGACTTTGACTGATTATCGCTTGGATACGGCATATTTGATCTTCCCGCAGCAATACAGTCGGGCTAACTATTACTTGATCTTTTTGAATCGTTTATTGCAACTTCATCAAAACGAGCAAGTTATTTTGCAATCCAGTGATCATCAAAATGAGCTTTATCATGAATTTCCAGGAATAAATATGGAAGGCTACTTTACTTTCAAGATCGATGAGAATATGCGTGAAGGCGCATATTACGTCGATAAAAGTACCGGTGCGCGTTTGTTTTACATCAACTTTAAGCGCCAGTTGATCCGTTTCAATAGTCAAGCTTTAACTGATTTATTAGTTGTTGATTATAGTGAAAAATTTGATTATAAGACCGTAAAACGTTTTGAAGAGTATTTAGTTGCAATCGGCAAGTATTTTAAAGAAGATTACGGTTTTGATGTTGATTTTAATCTACTTGATGCTTCTAATAATGCAAGTTATCAGATCTCTTCAGCTGATGAGCCACGTGAGGCATTAGATAAACTTTTCATCATCAGTGCAGATGCAGGTTACATGTTAGTAGCTGGTGAAAGTGGTCGTGCCGTCTTGCAGTTGAAGAATAAGGTAGTTGTTTCTATTTTGAGGCAAGCAGAACATGACGATCTAAACAATGCAAGTTGGGTCATTAAGGTCCATGATGAAGATCATAAAGTAGCTTGGTTCGATATTTTATATCAGTATGAGTTTATCAAGGATTGGTATTTAGATAATTTGACGAGCTTAGCTATCAAATCAGATGAGAGATTTTTTTAAGGACTAACGCATGGATATTACAAAATTAGCTAAAATTCAAAGACAGATCGAGACAAAGAATACTTTTCAAAATTTGACTAGTGAAAAAGATGAACTCGTTTACAGTGAGCTAAGTATAGCAGTGGCCGAACTGTTTAATAAGGTAGGCCAAGCAGATGAAACGACTTGCTTAAAAGCATATTGTAAAGCATTAGCTGCATTTTTAGGTGTTGCTAATACAAAAAAATGGGTCTATCTATTATTACTAACTCTAGAACAAGAAGAAAAGTTAGCTTCTAAATGGCGGTCGCGTTCTGTTGCAACGGTATATCTTACTTTGCAACAGCAGATCCTAAAAGCTCATTTAGAACGTCGAAATGAGTATTTAGTACGGGCCTGGAATATTTTTATCAAGTTTGGTTTAACAGATTTAAAGTATTCACCTGAAATGATCGAAAACTGTTTTGCGGATCTATATATGAGAAAAAGTTAGATGATTTAATTTGACTAAATTAAATCGAATTTGAGTATGGGATAAGGCAAAAAACCACCACGAATAACTAGAGTGTAGCTAAAACTATACTCTAGTTATTTTTTGGCAAAATTGACGCTGACCTGTAAAACAGGCTATAATTGATAGTTAGAGAGTATTGAATTGGGTGAAGGATCTTGCCTTCCCCACTAGAAAGTAGGAAGAGCGAAATGGATTTTGAAAAAATGTCGGAGCGCCAAAAGCATATTCGGAATTTTTCGATCGTTGCTCATATTGACCATGGGAAATCGACCTTAGCTGATCGCATTTTGGAATTGACTGATACGGTCTCAAAACGTGAAATGCAAGATCAGTTGCTCGATTCGATGGATCTGGAGCGCGAACGTGGGATCACGATCAAATTAAATGCGGTAGAACTTCATTACCATGCAAAAGATGGAGAAACTTATATTTTCCACTTGATCGATACACCTGGGCACGTGGACTTTTCATATGAAGTTTCACGTTCATTGGCAGCTTGTGAAGGTGCTGTTTTAGTGGTCGATGCAGCGCAAGGGATCGAAGCCCAAACTTTGGCAAATGTTTATTTAGCATTAGATGATGATCTTGAGATCGTACCAGTGATCAATAAGATCGATCTACCTTCAGCTGAACCAGAGCGTGTGCGCCAAGAGATCGAAGATGTGATCGGTTTAGATGCGTCTGAAGCGGTCTTGGCTTCAGCTAAAAACGGGATCGGGATCGAAGAAATGCTAGAAGAGATCGTTCAAAAAGTTCCAGCGCCAAGTGGAGATCTAAAAGCACCATTAAAAGCGCTGATCTTTGATTCGGTCTATGATGATTACCGCGGCGTTGTGTTGAGCTTGCGGGTCTTTGATGGAACTGTCAAGCCTGGTGATAAGGTCCGCTTGATGAATAGTGGTGCGGAATATGAAGTTATTGAAGTCGGGGTCAACTCGCCTAAGCCGATCAAGCGCGATTTCTTGATGGCTGGGGATGTAGGTTATTTGACTGCAAGTATCAAGGATATTCAAGATACACGTGTTGGTGATACTTTAACGCATGCTGATGATCCAACTGAAAAACCATTAGCGGGTTATCGTGAAATGAGCCCGATGGTGTATTCGGGGCTTTATCCGACCGATAATGCTAAATATAACGATCTGCGTGAAGCACTAGAAAAATTAAAGTTAAACGATGCAGCGCTAGAATTTGAACCTGAGACCTCACAAGCTTTAGGCTTTGGATTTAGATGTGGTTTCTTAGGGTTATTGCACATGGATGTTATCCAAGAACGTTTGGAACGTGAATTTGGAATGGACTTGATCACTACAGCGCCATCTGTAACGTATGATGTTGAGTTGACAGATGGCTCACATGTGAGTGTGTCTAATCCGTCTGAAATGCCAGATGTTCCAACGATCAAACAGATCAATGAACCTTATGTTAAAGCTGAGATCATGGTCCCAAGTGATTATGTTGGCGCAGTGATGGAATTATGCCAAGCTAAGCGTGGGAACTTTGTCACGATGGATTACCTTGATGATTATCGGGTCAATATCATCTACGAAATGCCGTTATCAGAGATCATCTTTGATTTCTTTGATAAATTAAAATCTAGTACTCGTGGTTATGCTTCGCTCGACTATGAACTCGATGGGACCCGTCCAAGTGATCTAGTCAAGATCGATATCTTGTTGAACGGCGATAAAGTCGATGCGTTGAGTTTTATCGCTCACCGGCAATTTGCTCAACAGCGGGCTCGGGTCATTACAGATAAGCTAAAGACGATCATCCCACGTCAAAACTTTGAAATTCCGATCCAAGCAGCGATCGGAGCTAAGATCATTGCGCGGACTAATATCAAGGCTTATCGTAAAGACGTAACGGCGCGGATCCATACGGGTGACCCTGACCGGCGTGCAAAATTATTGGATAAGCAAAAACGTGGTAAGAAACGGATGAAAGCTGTTGGACGTGTAGTTGTTCCACAAGATGCGTTTATGGCTGTCTTAAAAACTGACGAAGAGATCAAATAGTTTAATTATCTCCCCAAAGCATATAACTTTGGGGAGATTTTTTTGTTTGATACAATGGAGAAAAATTAGTGATCATTGGAGGTAAGAAATGGAAGCTGAGAAAGTATTAGATTTTTGGTTTGAGGAATTGACTCCAAAACAGTGGTTCACTAAAGATCTAGTATTGGACAAGCAGATCGCAGAACGGTTTGGTGAACTACATAGGCAAGCTACGCAAGCAGAATTACAAGCATGGCGGAAGAGTGCTACAGGAAGTTTAGCCGAGATCATCATTTTAGATCAATTTTCGCGTAATATTTACCGTGATAGTCCACGTGCGTTTGCTTATGATGGGATGGCGCTCGTGTTAGCCCAAGAGGCGATCGCAAAGGGATTTAATACTGAGTTAGAGTTGGACAGGCGAGCATTTATGTATATGCCGTTTATGCATTCAGAATCACTAACAATCCATCAAGCAGCACTACGTTATTTTGCGACCCCTGGATTAGAGAAGAATCTTGAATTTGAAAAAAGGCATCTAGCGATCTTAGAGCGATTCAAGCGTTATCCGCATCGAAATGCGATCTTAGGAAGGGAGTCAACGGCTGAAGGGTTAGCTTTTCTCAAGGAACCAAATTCATCATTTTAGAAGAAAACTATGAGTTTCTAAGGGCTCATAGTTTTTTGTGTATCTTTTTTGGATAAAGGCTACTTATATGACAGAGATGTTTTTATTACTTAAATTAAAAAGTGGATTGAAAATAATTAGAAAAGATGCTAGTATTCATCTTGTATCTTAGTCATTTAGATTTTTATTTATGTAAGGGCTTTATAGGTCGAAGTTGAGCAGGCTGCGACTGACTATACCAGATATTTAGCAGATAGAGAACATGACGCAACTGTTGAATATAAACGACAGATCGATCGCAGACATGATCAATGAAAGGTAGGAACAGAAATGGTGGATAAAATTGCAGGTTGTTTATTTGGCGGTGCTTTAGGTGACGCACTGGGGTATCCGATCGAGTTTGATAAGGTCGATCAAATCGATCCTAAACATGATTTTACTAAGATCTCTGGACCACTATTGATCTCAGATGATACACAGATGACGCTTTTTACGGCTAATGCATTATTGTTAAACGGTGATCTAGCTGATAATACTTGGGCTTGTTACCAAGATTGGTTGGAGACTCAATTTAAACACGATCAAACTGAATTGAGCCATCGTCCAATCTCGTGGCTGATGGAATATCCCGAAATGTATGCTAGCCGTGAACCAGGAAGAACATGTTTATCGGCTTTGATGCGTGGTATTCCAGGAACTTTAAATGAACCGATAAATCAGAGTAAGGGGTGTGGTGCAGTGATGCGGGTCGCTCCACTGACTTTTGCTAGCAGAAATGAAGATATTTATTTACTGGCAGCTAGAAATTCGGCCTTAACTCATGGTCATCCAATGAGTATTTTAGCTTTGGCTGCATTAGTTGGGATCTTAAAACATATACTTGCAGGGCAAGATATTGCAAAGAGCATTACTTTAATGAGACAAGAGCTAAAGTCTAGCTTCAACTACAACGAACTTGTAGCATTTGATGAGTTGATACAAGAGGCTGTCTGGTTGAGTACAAGTGCTGAGGATGATCTACAAGCGATCAGTCAACTCGGTGAAGGTTGGATCGCAGAAGAGACGCTGGCTATTGCGATATATTGTGCTCTAAAGTATCAAGATGATCTTACTAAAGCCTTGCAAGTAGCTGTTATTCATGACGGTGATTCTGATTCGACTGGTGCAGTAACAGGGCAAATTTTAGGTGCAAAATTAGGGTTTGAAAAACTCCCTCAAGATCAGATCGCACGCTTAGATGCTTTACGTCCATTGACAAAAATGGTAAAGCAGATGACAGATGATACACATACAAAATGATCTTCTTTGTAACTTTTTCTAACATGATATATTGTCAAATTAGTTCTTTCCGAATATAATAAGATATTTGGAGGGAATAAAATGAAAGCAACGTCTAATAACGTTATGAAAGGGATCTTTTGGTCAGCTGTTGCTTCGGCTGTTTGGGGGATCTCTGGTACAACGGTTCAATTTATTTCACAAAATCAAAACCTCCCAGCTGATTGGTATCTATCGATCAGAACTATGGGTGCAGGCGTGATTTTGTTGATCATTAGTTTATTTATGTATGGTAAGAAGACCTTTGGTGTCTTTTCATCATGGAGAACATTTGGATATTTATTAGCTTATGCAATTTTTGGTTTGATGGCTAACCTGTTGACCTTTTATATTTCGATTCAAAAAGGTAACGCTTCAGCAACTACGATCTTGCAATATCTAAGCCCATTGTTCATTGTTTTAGGTGGGATCTTTATCAAAAAGCAACGCCCATTATCGACTGATATGATTGCCTTTGTTGTTGCCCTAGTTGGGGTCATTTTAGCAATTACAAAAGGTGATTTCACGCAAATGTCGATCCCGATGGATTCATTACTTTGGGGGATCGGTTCTGGTATTACGGCTGCATTTTATGTTGTTTTACCAAAGCCGATCGCAAAAGACCATCCACCGATCGTGATCTTAGGTTGGGGGACATTTATCGCAGGGGTATTGTTTAACGCATATCGTCCTGTGTGGGTCGATCCGCCAGTAATCACAGGTGGGTTAGTTCTTTCGATCTCAACGGTCATCTTGTTGGGAACAATCATCCCATTTGGTTTATTGCTATACAGCTCACGTTTTGCGCCATCCGATGTTATTAGTATCATGGATGCCTTACAACCAGCTACGACAGCGGTCTTGAGTGTGATCTTCTTAGGTCTTGGTATGAATTGGATCGAAGTAGTCGGAATCGTATTGGTTATCGTAGCGATCTATATTTTACAGCGTGGCCGCAAGAATATGGAACAAGTCGGTTACCGCGAAGAAGATTTTTAAATATGATTTTATGACTGATCATGACAAGGTGTTATGGTCAGTTTTTTTATGGAAATGGAATTATGGAATTGTTAGAATGAAGCTAAGGTGGAGAGAGACGTATAATCTTGTAACGTTGTGATAAGGAGATGCTTTTATGACGCATCAGTTGCCTGATACTCTAATTTATGCAGAACATGAATATAGATTGGTTAGTATTTTGGATGAGAAGAATTTTTTTGATGTAGCTTCTTTGGGGATAACGATCAATGGATGTAGTACTGCGAATTATTCTGGGAGATTAGCCAGATTTGCGGTTGTAGATGATGAATTATTACTTAAAGATCTTGCAATAAGAACTAGTCAGTCTTTACCGATAAATAATGTCTTACCACGTAAAATAACTATAAAAGAACAGGTTGCTAACTTTGGCGATTATTATAGTGAATTTGGCAGTATCTTTTTGGGAGGAGACAATTACTATTTAGACTTAAATATACCAGTTGAATATACGGGCAAGTTATTAATTGCTGATGATTTCATTAAAGAATATCGTGTTAATGGTATTTTCGATTCACCATTAGAGTTTAGAAAAAATCTCCTATTAATTGTTGAAGAAGGACTTGTTTTTGATGTGATTGATGTTTCTAATATAATAGAAAAGGAGCGTAAACGTAGGATCATAACAGAAACAGAGATGAAGAACTTTTCTAATAACTCAGATGTTTTTAAGCTATTTATCAAGGAATAGTGACCTAGGTACTTGATGAAATCGTGAAATGATCGGAAGTGACGAAAAGATTAGATGGAAACAAGAGATGATTTATTTACTTTGATAGATACGCTGAGCCTAGAAGGTGATGTTGAGCAAGCTAAAGGTATGTCAGCGTATATGCGTGATCAATTTGAATTTTTAGGTAAAAAACACCTAAGCGCCGGCAGCTTTGCCGTGAAGCTTTTAAAAATGCCAGAAAAACAGCTAAGATAGATTGGGAGTTTGTTGAGCTGTGTTGGCAAAAGCCTCAAAGAGAATATCAATATATCGCTTGTGATTATTTAGTGAAAATGAAGAAGTTTACGACCTTAGCAGATCTACCTAAATTGAAAAAATTGGTCATAACTAAATCGTGGTGGGAAACTGTTGATACTTTAGTCAAAGTATTCACGGACTTGTATTTGCGCTATCCAAGTGAAATGACGCCGATAATGCTTACTTGGAGTGAAGATAGTAATTTGTGGGTCAAAAGGGTCGCGCTCGAATTTCAATTGCTATTAAAAAAGCAAACTGATACAGAACTCTTAGCTAAGATCATTATAAATAATCTTGGTAGTGATGAATTTTTTATCAATAAAGCGATCGGGTGGGCCTTGCGTGACTATTCAAAGACAGATCCTAAGTGGGTGGCTGGATTTATTGCAACATACCGCAATGAATTGCCTGCTCTTAGTATTCGTGAGGGCAGTAAATATCTTACGTAAGCTAAAGATCAACTTTTTTGAAAAAATTAGTTGTTTCGAGCTGAAAGTTATGTTATTCTATAACAGTTGAGAAAAAAGCAGAGGCTCCCGCTTCTCGCCTAGGGGACAAACAGTCCCGGGGCAGAATTATGAAATGTAATTCCGATAAAAACGGATCTGTGCGGGTGTCTTGTAAATTTTACGAGATACCCGCATTTTTTCTGCATTTTCTCTGAATTTTTTTGGAGGTGAAACGCCATAGCAGTTGATAAGATGGTAAACGAAGGCATTCGCGCACGTGAGTTACGCTTGATTGCTGATGATGGTTCCCAGTTGGGGGTCAAATCTAAGCAAGAAGCTTTGAAGTTGGCAGAGCAAGCTAACTTAGACCTTGTTTTGGTAGCACCTAAAGCAAAACCACCTGTTGCCAAGATCATGGATTATGGGAAGTATCGTTTTGAGTTGCAGAAGAAACAGCGTGAAGCTCGTAAAAAGCAAAAAGTGATCAACGTTAAAGAAGTTCGTTTAAGCCCAACGATCGATACTAACGATTTTAATACTAAAGTTAAGAATGCACGTAAATTCTTGACAAAAGGTGATAAAGTTAAGGTATCTATTCGCTTTAAGGGTCGTGCGATCACACATAAAGAGATCGGACGCGAAGTTCTTGATAGATTTGCTGCGGAAACAGATGATGTTGCAACAGTCGAATCTAAAGCAAAAATGGATGGACGCAGCATGTTCTTAATGCTTGCGCCTAAAGCCGAAAAATAGGCTGATAGTTTATTTAGGAGGAGTACAGTATTATGCCAAAACAAAAAACACACCGCGCATCAGCAAAACGCTTTAAGCGTACAGGAAATGGTGGTTTGAAGCGTGCTCACGCTTTCACATCTCACCGTTTCCACGGCAAGACAAAGAAACAACGCCGTCAATTGCGTAAGCCAGCAATGGTATCTGCTTCAGATATGAAGCGTATCAAGCAAATGCTTTCTCAAATGAAATAATTATTGAGATTCTATTACTCGGTTGCAATGTAAGATTGCATCATTATTGTGCTTTGCAGAAGCGATTGTTGGATCGTTTTTTCAGTGCACAGATCAGTTTTGTGAGTCCCGCATAACGTCGGGCTAAGTTTAAGGAGGAATTAACCATGCCACGTGTTAAAGGTGGAACAGTTACGCGTCAACGCCGTAAAAAAATGATCAAATTAGCTAAAGGATACCGCGGTTCAAAGCATATCCAATTTAAAGTAGCTAAGCAACAAGTTATGAAGTCTTACCAATACGCATTCCGCGATCGTCGTAAGACAAAATCAAACTTCCGTAAATTATGGATTGCTCGTATCAACGCAGCAGCTCGTATGAACGATATCAGCTACAGCAAGTTGATGCACGGTTTGAAATTAGCTAACATTGATGTTAACCGTAAAATGTTAGCTGATCTTGCAATCAGCGATGCAGCTGCTTTCACAGCGCTTGTTGATGAAGCTAAGAAAGCTTTGGCAAAATAATTTGTCACTCATTTAGTTAAAAGGCTGAGACTACTGTTGTCTCGGCTTTTTTCTTTAGCTGTCACATTAAAATTTTGCTAAAAGTAGTTTTGCTAGCATATAATAGTAGTTAGAGACTATATTTTGAAGGAGATATACTTTGCTCAATAAATTTGAACCAACATGGATGGTCGAGTCGATTTATGATCTTTCACCGACTGAGTTAAGAGAAAAAGGGATCAAAGTTGTTTTGACTGACCTTGATAACACTTTGATCGCTTGGGATAATCCCGATGGCACGCCTCAATTGCATGCGTGGTTACACAAGATGGAAGATGCTAAGATCCCGGTGGTCGTAGTGTCAAATAACAAGCATAAGCGGATCGAATATGCTTTAGCGGCCTTGGAACTACCTTTTGTTTCGCGGGCTTTGAAGCCACTTACCCGTGGGATCCAAATTGCTTTGAAGCGCTATGGCTTAAAGAAAAATGAGGTCGTTTTAGTTGGTGATCAATTAATGACTGATGTAATGGCTGCAAATAATGCTGGGATCCGTAGTATTTTGGTCAAGCCACTAGTGGATTCCGATGCGTGGAATACTAAGATCAATCGTTTCTTTGAAAAGATCGTTAAAAAACGTTTGATCAAAAAAGATAGATTGAGTACAAAATGGGGGCATACACTAGATGACTGAAAATGAAGAATTATACTGTATCGGTTGTGGGGCTAAGATCCAATCTGAAGATAAAGCCGAACCCGGTTATACCCCACAAGCAGCGATCCAAAAGGGCTTAGAAAATAGCGAGCTTTATTGTCAACGCTGTTTTAGATTACGCCACTACAATGAGGTAGCTGACGTTTCCTTAACTGATGATGACTTTTTGCGTCTGCTAAATCAGATCGGTCAAACTGATGCTTTGATCGTCAATGTCGTTGATATCTTTGATTTTAACGGTTCACTCATTCCAGGATTACACCGTTTTGTAGGGGATAACCCTGTTTTATTAGTCGGTAACAAGGAAGATCTTTTACCACATTCACTGAAGCGTTCTAAGATCAAAGATTGGATGCGTCAAGAGGCCAACAAACAGGGGCTTCGTCCAGTCGATGTCGCTTTGACTAGCGCAAAACGTGGTAAAGACCTCGAAGATCTGTTAGAATTGATCGACAAATATCGTGAAGGTCGCGATGTATATGTTGTTGGTGTTACTAACGTAGGTAAATCAACTCTGATCAATCGGATCATCAACCAAACGACAGGGGTCAAAGACTTGATCACGACTTCCCGTTTCCCAGGAACCACGCTTGATCGGATCGAGATCCCATTTGGTGATGGTCATTTCTTGATCGATACACCAGGGATCATCCATAAGCATCAAATGGCGCATTATCTATCACCTAAGGCTTTGCGTTTAGCTGCGCCACAAAAAGAGATCAAGCCGAAAGTTTACCAATTAAATGAAGGGCAGACACTTTTCTTTGGCGCCTTAGCTCGTTTTGACTATATCTCTGGGGGAAAGCAAGGTGTGATCGTTTATACTGACAACAACTTAATGATCCATCGGACTAAGACCGAAAAAGCGACCGAGTTTTATGCTAAACATGCAGGTACGTTATTGACTCCACCGACAGCTGAAGAAATGAAAGATTTTCCTAAGCTAGTACGTTTTGAATTCAAGACGACCGAAAAAAGTGATCTTGTTTTCGCAGGTTTAGGTTGGGTCACAGTTAAAGCCAATAGCGTTGTTGCAGGCTGGGCTCCAGAAGGCGTAGCCGTTATTTTAAGAAGAGCGATGGTTTAAGAGAGGAATTAGAATATGAAACTTAAGGGTAAACAAAAACGCTATTTACGTGCTCAAGCACACGGAATGCGTCCGTTATTTCAAGTGGGTAAGGAAGGTTTGAGTGCAAACTGGCTCGCTCAGATCGAAGATGCTATTGAAAAACGTGAATTATTTAAGGTAAATATCTTACAAAATGCATTGGTCGAAGATGAAGAAGTGATCGCGTTTATCGAAGACAATACTGATATCCAAGTCGTGCAAAAGATCGGTCATGTTTTAGTATTGTTCAAACAAGCAAATAAACGCGATAATCGTTCATATTCACTTGAAGTTACTAAACTCTAAGAGGTGTAGGTAAGATGCTAAAGACCGAAACGACGGTGGCTTCTAAAGTCCAAGTTCAACCATTAAAAGCTGATAGCCGTGAACGGATCGGGATCATGGGGGGGACTTTTAATCCACCACATTTAGGACATTTGATCATAGCTAAGCAGGTGCAAGAGCAACTTGATCTAGATAAAGTATTATTTATGCCAGATAATTTGCCCCCACACATCGACCAAAAAGCTGCGATCGCTGCCAAATATCGCTTGCACATGGTCGAAATGAGTATTACTTCTGAGCCTAAATTTCAACTCGAAGATATTGAGATCAGACGTGGTGGGGTCAGCTACACCTATGACACGGTCCAAGAGCTCAAGCAGCTATATCCCGATGCTGACCTCTACTTTATCATCGGGGGAGATATGGTCGAGTATTTGCCTAAATGGTACAAGGTCGATGAATTGGTCAAAATGATCCAATTTGTCAGTGTAGAGCGCAAGGGTTATGCGAAAAAAAGTGACTACCCTTTGATCTGGGTGGATGTTCCACGGATAGATATCAGTTCGTCGATGATCCGGGAAAGATTACAACAAGGGCGCTCGATCAAGTACTTGGTAACAAGTGAAGTGGAAAATTATATCAGACAAGAAGGTCTTTATCATGACACAAACAGTTGAATATCAAAAACATTATTACGCTGGTTCACGTGAAGAGCTGATCGCTAAAGTTAAAGAACAGGTCAGTGAAAAGCGGTTTAAACACATTTTAGGGGTCGAACAAGCTGCGTTAGAATTAGCCCGAGCTAACGATTATGAGCTTGAAAAAGCTAGTGTGGCAGCTTTAGTCCATGATTATGCTAAAGAACGTAGCGAAGCAGAGTTTAAAGCGATGATCGCTCAAGCTGGACTAGAGAAAGACTTATTGAATTGGAACAATTTTATCTGGCATGGAGTCGTTGGGGCTGAGATCATCAAAAAAGAATTACAGATCACCGATGAAGAGATCTTAAATGCGATCCGGCGCCATACAGTTGGGGCCAAAGAAATGACAACGCTAGATCAGATCGTGTATGTCGCTGATTATATCGAACCAGGTCGTGATTTTCCTGGGGTCGACCAGGCACGTCAGATCGCTGCTAAAAGTTTACGGGCAGCAGTTGAGTTTGAAACTAAGCATACACTGCTCTATTTGATGAATAATAACAAAACAATTTATCCCGCTGCGATCTTGACATATAATGCATATGTCGCATCGTAGCCTATTTAGGAGGACTATATGAACAGTCAAGAATTATTAGAATTAGTTGTTCGCGCTGCAGATAGCAAGCGTGCGGAAGATATCGTTGCTTTAGATGTCCAAAATATCAGTTTATTGGCTGATTACTTTGTGATCATGCAAGCAGGTTCTGAAAGACAAGTTAAAGCTGTAACTGAAGCGATCGTTGAAAAAGTTCATGAAGCAAATGAAGATATCAAGAGTGTTGAAGGTAAAGATGGTGCCAACTGGATCTTACTTGATCTAGGGGATGTGATCGTACATGTCTTCAAAGAAGAAACACGTCAATTTTATAACTTAGAAAAATTATGGTCTGATGCACCATTAGTTGATATCGAAGAATGGGTCAAAGACTAAGATGATCTACTCGAGTTTTGCAAAGCTCTATGATGAGCTGATGGAACCAACGATGTATGATCAATGGTTAGATTTTGTTGAGCAAGAGCTCCCCAAAACTACGGGACAGATACTGGATCTAGCCTGTGGTGCCGGCCGTTTAGCGGTCATGTTAGCTCAAAATGGTTATCAAGTTTCAGGAGTTGATCTATCAGAAGAAATGCTCGCTTTAGCTGAAATGCATGCTAGAGAAGCCAAGTTAGCGATCCCATTTATGCAGGGAAATATGCTCGACTTGAGTGAACTGGGACAGTATAGTGCGGTAACTTGTTTTGCGGACTCATTTTGCTACTTACAAGATGAAGTTCAAGTACTTCAGGCTTTTAAAGAAGTCTATCAACATCTAGAAGATGATGGAAAATTTATTTTTGATGTGATCACACCTTATCAAACTGATGAGGTCTACCCCGGCTATATGTATAATTATACCGCTGAAGATCAAGCCTTTATCTGGAGTAGTTTTGCTGACGAATTTGAACATAGCGCGGTCCACGAATTGACCTTTTTTGTTTGGAATGAAGCGCTGGAGAGTTATGAAAGAATAAGTGAGATCCATCATGAACGGACTTATGAATTAGAGGTCTACCAGCGTTTGTTGACTCAAGCAGGATTTAAGGATATCACAGTAAGTGCTGATTTTGGTAAGGGCGACCTCACTTCGGAAACGACGCGGTGGTTTTTTAGTTGCCATAAGTAAATAGGGAGGTAAAAAATGCCAGTTGCGGGAATTATTGCTGAATATAATCCATTTCATAATGGACATCTTTACCAGATACAAGCGGTCAAAAAAAAGTTCCCTGATGCACCATTAGTAGTAGCGATGAGTGGAAATTTTTTGCAACGGGGCGAACCAGCTAGCTTTGACAAGTGGACGCGTGCTGAACAAGCTTTAGCTAATGGAGCCGATCTTGTGGTCGAGATGCCTGTCTTGGCCTGTGTTCAACCAGCTGATCGTTTTGCTTTTAATGGCGTCTCGATCCTAGCCTCGTTAGGCGTGACGGATCTATTTTTTGGTGCCGAGCATGCGGAGTATGATTTTGCTGACTATGCGCGCTTAGTTCAAAGTGCACACGGTGATTTTAAAACGTATAGTGAATCTTATGCAGCAACATTTCAAAAAGCAGTTGCCGCTAAGATCGGTCATAATGTCGATCAGCCCAATGATCTTTTAGGGCTAGCGTATGCTAAAGCAAATTTAAAGTTGGGTGAGCCCTTGCGCTTGAATCCGATCCAGCGCAAAAATGCAAATTATCATGAAGTAGAATTAAAAGCGGGGACGATCGCCAGTGCAACTGCGATCAGGCAGCACTACTTAGCTGGAAATTTAGCGAAACTGAGTGCTTATGTCCCTGAAGCTACGTTAGCGACACTAAAAACACAAAGATTACTGACATGGGATGATTTTTTCCCATATTTAAAGTATAAATTGCTGTCAACTACACCCGCACGCTTAGGTGAGATCTATGGAATGGCTGAGGGGATCGAATATCGCTTAAAAGAGCAGATGGAACGATTACCAAGCACAGCTGATTTTGATCAGTGGTTAAAAGCAGTCAAGACCAAGCGTTTTACCTATACGCGTTTGTCGCGCTTGGCTTGTACCTTATTGTTAGAACTGACCCCCGCTGAGGTCAAAGAGTACAATAAAGTCCCATATATGCGCCTGTTAGGCTTTAATGCCAAGGGCCAACAGGTACTAAGTCAAGCTAAAAAGACAAGTACGCATCAGATAATTGCTAAAGTTTCTAAAGATGATAAAAATGCAGCTTATCGGGTCGATTATCGCGCCGGAAAAATTTACCAGCTACAAAATCAGCTGGAACAGGATCTAAAAAGAGCGCCAATACGCATTTTTTAAATAGGTGTCAAGGAAAAAGCATTGACAAAGCTTTTTAAAGCAAGTATAATCAATTTTGTTGCATTAGGAGGAATATAGCATGAAATGGTCATTAAATGAATTGCGCCAAACTGCTGATGAGCCGTTGATGTTTGAAGAGACTTTAGAACTTAAAGTTTCCTTGCAAAAACGGCGTCCAGAAATTCTGGATGTTTCCCCGGTTTTGGTCAAGGGTGTCTTTTCAGTTGATGAATTAGGCGTCTTAGGCTATGCCAAAGTTAAAACGACAGTCACTTTACCTTCAACGCGTTCACTTGAACCAGCTGAAGTCGACTTAGAGTTTGAATTTACGGAACATTATGTCAGTCACCATGAGCGTGATCTTTCACGGTTTGAGGATACAGATGTTGTGATCGTTTTAGAAAATGACATCTTAGATCTCAACAGTGTGATCGAAGACAATATTTTGTTACAAATTCCGATGCAGGTTTTAACGAAAGCCGAACAACAAGATGATGCGACAATGCCTAATGGTGGCGATTGGAACGTTGTCAGTGAAGGTGAGTTAAAGAAAATGCAAAAAGATGAAGATGGTGTTGATCCGCGATTGGCTAAACTCAAGGATTTTTTCGAAAATTCTAAAGATTAGTTGCAAAAGTGGTGAATAACAAGTAAAATTCTTTTTGTTGGATATTTTTAAAATTTTGAAGGAGGTGTTTCTCGATGGCTGTACCAGCACGTAAAACATCTAAAACACGTAAGAGATTACGTCGTACACACTACAAATTGTCAGTACCTGGCATGAGCGCTTGCCCTAACTGTGGTGAATTGAGAAAGTCACACCACGTTTGCCCAGCTTGCGGTTTCTACGGTGACAAAGAAGTTGTAAAAACAAAATAATTTTGTTAAATGATGATATGGGACCATGGCCCTGTCATTTTTTCTCAAAGTTCACGCCCCAGATCTGCGGATCATGGGGCGTTTCTTTTTAAGTACACGTAGTTGTAGATTTTGTGATAGAATTAGACATAAATGAATTTAACGGAGGTAGCAGATTTATATGGACGTACATAATGTTGAGCTAACGATCAGTGCAGTCCGCCCAGAACAGTATCCAGCAGAAGGGTATCCTGAGATCGCCTTATCAGGGCGTTCCAATGTGGGAAAATCGTCACTGATCAACACCTTGATCAATCGTAAAAATTACGCCCGGACATCCAGTCAACCAGGTAAGACACAGACTTTGAACTTTTATAATATTGAAGATGAGCTATATTTTGTCGATGTGCCAGGTTATGGTTATGCAAAAGTTTCAAAAAAAGATCGTGAAAAATGGGGGAAAATGATCGAGACATATTTTGAAACACGGCAAGAATTGCGGGGAGTTATCTCATTAGTCGATGCTCGTCACGAACCGACCGAGCTTGATTGTCAGATGATCGAATTTTTACATTACTACAACTTGCCGATCTTAGTCGTTGGAACTAAGATCGATAAAATCGCTCGTGGTAAGTGGAATAAGAGTGAAAGCATCATTCGCAAAAAGTTGCGCTTACGTAAAGAAGATAAAGTCATTTTATTTTCAGCAGTTACTAAAACAGGTAAAGAACAGATCTGGGAATGGATCGATGCACATACAATGGGGGCTGAATAGATGGAATTTAATGAATACCAAGTAGCAGCAAATCGTACTTTATATGGAAATGAACAGGTTTTGACCAATTGTGCCTTGGGCTTAGCTGGTGAGAGTGGACAGTTGATCGATCTTGTGAAAGATTATACATTTAAGGGTAAAGATCTTGACCGTGAAAAATTAGTGGCTGAGATGGGAGATGTTTTGTGGTATCTATCTCAGATCGCACAATGGGCAGATATTCCTTTTGATGAGGTCGCACAAAAGAACATCGATACGTTGAATCGCCGTTATCCAAATGGATTCACTCCGAATGCATAATGATACAAATAATGAGAATGCCAGTGAAGTTTTCGTTCCTGGCATTCTCATTATTTTTTCTTATCCTTATCTTCTTTTTTAGGATCGGTACTTTCTTTTTCTTCGCGCTTAGCCTTTTTTTCCGGCTCGATCGCAAATTTACTGAAGAGATCTTCGAGTTTATTGGTTTGATTGATCTTAAGACCCATGAATATCACCTTGCTTTAACTTGTTTATCCCAAGGATAACAGGTCTTTGCCTAGATTTCAAATTAGATATATTCAATAATTTTTGTATAAAAACAACTTTTTTCGATTATTTATTGCATAAATAATCTTATAGGGGTATAATACCTATAAATTAAAAAATAAGAAGTGGGAGTCAAGCCAAGTGGTGCGACACACAAATTTAAAAAAGGAGCTATTGGAAATGAATAAACTCAAGCAATTTATTTTAATGCTGGTCATGATGTTTGCGGTTTTTTTACCACTTAGTAATTTAACTGTCAAAGCTGACCAAACGGATACTTCTTTGGAAGATATCAAAAAAAGTGGAAAATTGGTAGTCGGTTTAAGCGCCGATTATCCACCATATGAATTTACAGCTAAAGTTGATGGTAAAACAGAGTATGTTGGGATCGATATTGAGATCGCTAAAAAATTGGCAAAAGATCTCGGTGTAAAACTTGAGATCAAAAATATGTCATTTGATTCGCTCTTAGTGGCTTTGGAAACAAATAAGGTCGATGCGATCATCTCGGCAATGAACCCGACGCCTGAAAGAAAAGAAAGTGTTGATTTTTCCGATATCTATTATTCGGGTAAACAATACATGGTCATCAACAAAAAAGATGCTAGCAAATACAAGAGTTTAGCAGATTTTAAGGGACAAACAGTTGGGGCTCAAAATGGATCATTGCAATATAATTTAGTCAAAGATCAGATGCCTGGTACGACTGTCAAAGGACTTTCGAAGTTGAATAACTTAGTCTTAGCGCTACAATCAGGCAAAGTTAGCGGGATCGCCATGGAAGAACCAACAGCTAAAGCATATGTGGCTAACAATAGTCAACTATTAGCCTTTGATCCAGGCTTTTCTGTCAGTTCTGATCAAACCGGTTCAGCGATCGCATTTAGAAAAAATTCGCCTGCTCTAGTTGCTGCAGCAAATAAGACATTGGCTCAGATCAAAAAACAAAATTTACTTGATATAAAGTATGTGCCTGAAGCGGCTAAATACATGGAAACGACTACCAAAAATAATACCATGATGAGCTATTGGACATATTTTGCTAAAGGGATCGAATATACTTTGATCATCACGGTCACAGCGGTCTTCTTTGGTTTTATCTTAGGGACATTGCTCTCCTTGATGCGTCTATCTGAGAACAAGTTGTTGCATAGCATTGCAGTTTGCTATATCGAGTTTATCCGGGGCACACCGTTGATGGTCCAAGTGATGTTTGTCTACTTTGGTGTCGGTGCGGTGATCCAATCCTTACCAGCTTTGGTAGCCGGGATCATTGCGACTGCCTTGAATTCAGCGGCTTACATTGCTGAAGTTATTAGATCGGGGATCGAATCTATTCCAGCCGGTCAAACCGAGGCAGCTCGTTCGTTAGGGATGACACAAAAAGATACGTACCGTTATGTTGTTATTCCACAAGCATTGAAAAATATTTGGCCAGCTTTAGGTAATGAATTTGTGACATTGATCAAGGAAAGTTCGATCGTCTCGATCATCGGTGTCGGCGATCTGATGTATCAAACACAATTAGTACAATCTGCGACATATAAGGGTGTCATGCCACTGTTCATCGCAATGGTGATCTACTTTATCATGACATTTAGTTTGTCGAAATTACTCAACTTGTTTGAAAGGAAGTTAAACCATGGATAAGATGATCGAGATCAAAAACTTGAAGAAAAATTACGGTAAAAATGAAGTTTTAAAAGATATCACCGAGACAGTGAATAAGGGTCAAGTTATTTGTGTGATCGGACCTTCTGGCTCAGGTAAGAGTACATTTTTACGTTGCTTAAATGTTTTAGAAAAACCAACGAGTGGCAAGATCATTTTTGATGGTCAAGATCTAGCGCATATTTCTGAAAAACAACTAAATGTTTTACGTGAAAAGATGGGGATGGTCTTTCAAGGCTTCAATCTTTTCCCTAATATGAGCGTTTTAGAAAATATCAAGTTAGCACCGATGAAGGTCAAAAATGTCGATGAAAAGACCGCCACAGAACGCGGTAAGGAACTACTTGATAAAGTCGGGCTTTTAGATAAAGCCGATCAATTCCCGGATAGTCTATCTGGGGGCCAAAAGCAACGGGTAGCGATCGCCCGTGCTTTAGCGATGGATCCGGAAGTTATTTTATTTGATGAACCAACTAGTGCGTTAGACCCTGAAATGGTCGGCGAAGTTTTGAAAGTTATGCAAGATCTAGCTGATAGTGGGATGACGATGGTCGTGGTCACACATGAAATGGGCTTTGCGCGTGAGGTAGCTGATGAAGTTTGGTTCATGGCAGATGGCTATGTCCAAGAGATCGGTAGTCCAGAAGAGATCTTTGAACATCCAAAATCTGCTCGTGCCAAAGATTTCTTAGCCAAAGTTTTATAAAATAAATGATCAGGGAATACGCTTGTCATTTTGATGGCAAGCGTATTTTTACGTATTGTAAAACTAATTTTTGCTGTATAATTAATATAGAGGAAGTAGCGAAAGGAAAAGTGAGATGGCATCAGAACATATTGAAAACAAATTAAAATTGTTACCTGATCTTCCCGGATGCTATCTGATGAAAGATATCAATAGCAAGATCATCTATGTGGGTAAGGCCAAGAATTTGAAGAACCGGGTCAGGTCTTACTTCAAAAGTAGTCATGAAGGTAAAACGGCTAAGTTGGTCTCTGAGATCTATGATTTTGAAACGATCATCACATCAACAGACAAAGAAGCGTTCTTGCTAGAAATAACGCTGATCCAAAAGTATACACCTCATTACAATATCAAGTTGAAACGGGGGACGGGTTACCCGTATATCAAGATCACTAACGAAAAAGACCCCGTGATAAAGATCGTTAGTCAAGTCAAAAAAGATGGGGGCTATTATTTTGGTCCTTATCCCAATGTTTACGCTGCGCAAGAAACATTACAGTTATTGCAAAAGGTGTATCCTTTAAGGCGTTGCAATGGTTATCAAAAGCGACCTTGCCTGTACTATCATATGGGCCAATGTTTAGGCGCGTGCTTTAAAAAAGTCGATCCAGCTGAGTATGAAAAAAACATCAAAAAGATCAAGTCTTTTTTGAGTGGTAATGTAGGTGGGATCAAGCGCAAATTGACCACAAAAATGCAACAAGCTGCAGAACAACTCGAATATGAGCGTGCCGGTGAGATCAGAGATCAGATCCGTTATGTTGAGATGACAGTCGAACGTCAAAAGATCATTTCTAATGACAATACGCCGCGTGATCTGTTCGGCTTTTATATGGATAAGGGGTGGATCTCTATCCAAGTTTTCTTCATTCGCCAAGCGCGGTTGATGAAACGAGAAAAACGCCTTTTCCCATGTATCGATACCCCTGAGGCTGAATTAGCTTCATTTATTTTACAGTTTTATAACCAAAAAAATCGGATCTTGCCTAAAGAGATCTTGGTTCCTGAAACGATCGATAAGGAGATCTTAGCTGATATTTTACAAACACCAGTTAGGACGCCAAAACGTGGGGCTAAAAGAGAATTGCTTGATCTGGCCAGCCAAAATGCTCAGCTAGTTTTAGAAGAAAAGTTTCGTTTACTAGAATTAGATGATCGTAAAACGACTGGAGCAATGAAAGAGATCACTGATGCCTTAGGTCTACCAGTGGGTCATCGGATCGAAGCCTTTGATCATTCGCATACACAGGGGTCAGACCTTGTTTCCGCGATGGTTTGTTTTGTGGATGGGCAACCAGAGAAAAATGATTATCGTAAATACAAATTGCAAACAGTCGATCATGCGGATGAAGCGGCTAGCACACGTGAAGTCATCTATCGGCGCTATAGTCGGTTATTGAAAGAAAAAAAGCCATTACCTGATTTGATCTTGATGGACGGGGCAGAGATCCAAGTTCAAGCAGCGGTCGATGTCTTGCATAATCAGTTAGGGTTGACGATCCCGGTAGCTGGAATGGTAAAAAATGAGCACCACAAGACGGCCGATCTTTTGCGCCAAGATGGCGAACGGATCGGACTAGATCCTAAGAGCGAGGGCTTTTATCTGTTGCAGAGGATCCAAGATGAAGTTCACCGATTTGCGGTGACGTTTCATCGGCAAGTTAGATCAAAAAATTCGCTTTCATTCAAGCTTGAACGGATCCCGGGTGTGGGACCAAAAACACGGATCAAACTTTTACGTAATTATGGCTCTTTAAAGAAGATCGCGCAAGCTTCATTGGAAGAGCTCCAAGCTTTAGGGATCTCTAAAAAGGTCGCCCAAACTATCAAGCTAAGTTTAGATAATTAAGTGCTATTCTTGGTTGAAGAATGAGGCGTGAAACTGTTATACTTGTGCTTAGTGTTACAATATTTTGAAAATTTTTTAGGTAATATTGAATAATAATTAGAGATTATATAGAAACATCCCGGACAGCAGATGTTGTCGGATTATTTAGAAGGGTGAAATAAATGTTTGTAGATCAAGTTAAAATTCAAGTCAAAGCCGGTAAAGGTGGCGACGGTGCCGTGGCTTTCCGGCGCGAAAAATATGTTCCTAATGGGGGACCGGCTGGAGGAGATGGTGGTAAAGGTGGCAGTGTCATCTTGAAAGTCGATGAAGGTTTACGGACTTTGATGGATTTTCGTTATCACCGTATTTTTAAGGCTAAACCTGGCCAAAATGGAATGATCAAAGGGATGTATGGCCGTGGAGCAAAAGACTTATATATTGCAGTTCCACAAGGTACGACCGTAACGGATGCTGATACGGGTGAGATCTTAGGCGATCTAGTCGAAAACGGAGCCGAGTTAGTCGTAGCCAAAGGTGGTCGCGGTGGCCGTGGCAATATTCATTTTGCTTCAGCTAAGAATCCAGCCCCTGAGATCGCTGAAAATGGTGAACCAGGGATCGAACGGAATTTAAAGCTCGAACTTAAAGTTTTAGCGGATGTCGGTCTAGTCGGGTTCCCATCAGTTGGTAAATCGACCTTACTTTCAGTCGTAACGAGTGCTAAACCTAAGATCGCTGACTATCACTTTACAACACTTGTACCAAACTTAGGGATGGTACGCTTGGATGATGGTCAAGATTTCGTCATGGCTGACTTGCCAGGGTTGATCGAAGGGGCTTCCCAAGGTGTTGGTTTAGGGATCCAATTTTTACGTCACGTTGAGCGGACAAGAGTGATCTTGCATTTGGTCGATATGTCTGGCACTGAAGGTCGTGATCCTTTTGAAGATTATCAAAAGATCAACGCTGAATTAAAGAAATATGATCCAGCTTTGTTAGAACGACCACAGATCGTAGTTGCATCTAAGATGGATATGCCAGATTCCGCTGAAAATTTGGCTAAATTTAAAGAACAACTTGCTAAAGATGATACTTTAGCGACTAAACCAGAAGTGTTAGCCATCTCTTCTTTGACACACCAAGGTTTAGATGAATTATTACACAAGACTGCTAAATTATTGGCTGAAACGCCAGCCTTTGAGACTAAAGCTGAAAAACTTCAAGGTGAACAGGCTAAAGTCTATGAGTTCGAGGAACAAGCAGCAGAAGCACCATTTACACTTACACGTGATGCAGATGCAACTTGGGTCCTTGGTGGTGCTAAGTTAGAAAAACTCTTCAAGATGACGAACCTAGATCACGAAGAAAGCATGATGCGTTTTGCTCGTCAATTGCGTGGAATGGGCGTTGATGATGCCTTGCGTGAGCGTGGAGCTAAGAACGGTGATCTTGTAAGAATTGGCAACTTTACATTTGAATTTGTTGAATAAGATTTAAAGGAAATATTTACAAATGGGAAAAAGGTTAAAGAAGAGTAGATATATTACAGGTTTTGATGGTATCAGAACGATCGCAGTCATCGGTGTTATCTTGTATCACTTAGCACCGTATCAATTTCAAGGTGGTTTCCTAGGTGTTCCGATCTTTTTTGTGGTTTCAGGCTATTTGATCACAGATCTATTGCTTCAAGAATGGCAACAAAATAAACGGATCGATATCAAGGGTTTTTATATTAGACGAATGAAGCGCCTATACCCAGCTTTAGTTACACTGGTATTAGTAACGACCGCCTACATTACTTTGTTTGCCCGTGATCTACTGACAAATATTCGGGCAATAATCGTGACCAATTTTTTATATGTTTATAATTGGTTTCAAGTGGCGCATCATGAATCTTATTTTGATAAGTTTGGGACCCAGTCACCGTTTACCCACTTATGGTCATTATCGATCGAAGGACAATTTTATCTTTTTTGGCCAATAATTATTTTATTACTGCTGAAATTTGTCAAGAAGAAGCAACCGATCTTTGATACGATGATCATTTTAGCGTTTATCTCAGCTTTGTTGATGGCGATCATGTATCGAAGTGGGCAAGATCCTTCCCGGGTTTATTACGGTACGGATACACGGATGTTTTCGATCTTATTAGGAACATCGTTAGCAGTTGTTTGGCCAAGTACAGCACTTAAAAAGAAATTGCAACCAAATTTTAGGTTAGCGCTAGATGTGATCGGTGGGGTCACAATGTTGCTGTTACTTTGGATGTTTATGCGCATGACAGGTGAAAGTACCTTGGTTTACCGAGGCGGAATGTTTTTCTTCTCCGTTTTATCGATGATCTTAGTCGCAGTTGTGGCTCATCCGGGGGCTGACATCAACCGGTTATTGACAAATCCATTATTTACTTGGATCGGAAAGCGTAGTTACGGGATCTACTTATATCAATATCCGGTCTTAGTCTTTTTTGAAGATAAAGTCAATGTCGCTGATCACCCATTCTTGTATGGTGTGATCGAAGTAGCTTTGATCTTAGTGATCAGTGATCTTTCTTACCGTTATCTTGAATTGCCATTGCAACATTTTGACTATTCTAAGACATGGGCAACGATCAAGGAAGTTTTTGCACCAGAATCACGTTACGGCAAAAAACGCTGGTATCTAGCTGTGCCAAGTGTGATCATTTTGTTAGCTTTGACGGGTGCGATCATTTCACCGGCCCATGGTTCTGAAAGTAAGCAAAATTCAGCACTAGAAAAGGCGATCGAATCAAATAACAAAAAAGTGGCAACACAAAATAAGGAGATCCAAGCTGGTAAAAGCAGTCAAGCTTCAAGTGCTCAAACAGCAAGTTCAAGTTCTGAGCAAGCTGCAAGTAGTTCTGAGTCTAGTTCAAGTGATTCATTGACCCAAGCTGAGCTTACGCGAGCGCAAACTTTACCGATCACAGCGGTAGGGGATTCGGTCCTGGCTGATGCTTCAGCTACACTACAAGGGATCTTTCCTAATATGTATGTCGATGCTAAAGTCGGACGTCAGGTCAGAGAAGCAGTTCCGGTCTTGCAATCGTTAGCTCAAATGGGTAAACTATCTGACACAGTTTTGATCAGTGAAGGTACTAATGGTCCATTTACGGCAGATGAGATGCAACAGATCATGACGATCTTGGGTGATAAACGTAAAGTATATTGGATCAATGTTCACGTTCCGACACGGCGTTGGCAAGATCAAGTCAATGCTGATCTAAAGGAAGCAGCTAAGAAATATCACAATCTAAAGATAATTGATTGGTATGCTTACAGTAAAGATCATGCCGATTGGTTCTATAGTGATAATGTCCATCCAAATCCAGAAGGACTCAAATACTATGGACCTTTTGTGGCAAAACAGATACTAAAATAAATAAAAGATGCTTTCAGTTTTGAAGGCATCTTTTTTATTTAAGTAATAATTTTGCGGGGCTGATCTTAAGGCCAAAAAGTGGTCGGGGTGTCTCATTAGACATTAGACTCAGTGTTGTAGTTGGCGCTACGGTTGCTAACTTTAAATGAAGTTCTTTTAGTGTCAGCGGTTTTTTAGTTGGCAATAAAATAACTTCGGTCGGCAAAAAGCGCACTATCCCCACTGGCAAAGTTTGCGTGGGCGTTGTGAAATAAACTTTTAAAGTTGGATCGAGTTCTGTGGTCAAATGTAAAAAATCACTGATACGCAATGGACTCACCTCGATCATATTATAAAACATTTGTTCGATAAAAACAAAATTTTTATTCTAGCGATCATGCTCCTCTGAGGTTTTATATCAGGGCACTTTGTCTACTTGGGGAAATGATGATAGAATATAAAAGGAATAATATGCAAAACTACTTCGGCTTTGCCGATTAGAATAGGAATATCAATTGATGGAATTAGAATTTTTAGGTACAGGTGCGGGCTCACCTGCGAAATTTCGCAATGTATCATCGGTCGCCCTAAAACTGTTAGATGAGGAAAATGCGGTATGGTTATTTGATGTTGGTGAAGGCACGCAACATCAGATCTTACGCACGACGATCAGACCACGTAAGGTCGATAAGATCTTTATAACGCATTTGCATGGAGATCATATCTTTGGCCTACCTGGTTTTTTGAGCAGTCGTTCATTTCAAGGGGGCGAAGAATTAAGGCCACTGACGATCTATGGACCTAAAGGGATCGCTGATTTTGTGAGGATAAGTTTGAAAGTTTCGCAAACACATCTTTCATACCCACTGCGTTTTGTAGAGTTAGCAGACGAAGGTGTGATTTTTGAGAATGATAAGTTCAAAGTTTCATTTTGTCGGCTAGATCATCGGATCGAATGTGTGGGTTACCGGATCGAAGAAAAAGACCATCCTGGTGAACTGTTGATCGATAAATTACGGGCTGAACATGTTCCTTCTGGCCCGATCTATGGTCGGATCAAAGCCGGTGAAGTTGTGACTTTACCCGATGGACGTACGCTTGATGGTAAGGATTATATCGGCGAACCTCAAAAGGGCCGGATCATTACGATCTTAGGTGATACTAGACAAACCCCAGGGATCTTAGAATTAGCTCAAGGTGCAGATGTGTTGGTACACGAGAGTACATTTGGCAAAGGTGAAGCCAAACTAGCACGTAACTATTATCATTCGACGTGTATCCAAGCCGCTAAGATCGCAAATAAAGCTGGTGTCAAGCAATTACTATTGAATCACATTTCGGCACGTTATGTCGGACCTTTAGCAGCGCAACTCCAAAAAGATGCTGCAAGTATCTTTAGCAATGTCAAGGTGGTCAAGGATTTCGATGTGATCGATGTTCCATTCAAAAAGAAAGGTGAGAAAAGCTAATGACAGGATATAAGCAATTAAAAGACCTAACGAATCGAGTTGTTTTGATCACAGGAGCTTCTTCTGGTTTAGGCGAACAGGTCGCTTACCAAGTGGCTAAGCAAGGAGCGATCGTAGTTGGGTGTGCGCGACGCAAGGATAAGCTTGAAAAGGTGATGGCTGTCTGTCGGGCGATCTCGGGGAGATTAGCCTATGCTTACCAATTAGATGTCTCTCATCCACATCAGATCGAAAAAGTGATCGATGAAGTAGAGGCAAATGTCGGTCCGATCGATGTTTTGATCAATGATGCAGGATTTGGCTTCATGCGTCAAGCTTTGGACTTTAGAATGGATATCGCCGAAAGAATGTTTCGGGTCAATGTCTTAGGCTTGATGTATGTAACTAAATATACAGCTTTAAATATGGCTAAACGTAAACGAGGCATGATCATCAATGTGGCCTCGATCGGTGGAAAGATCGCAACTCCGAAATCATCGATCTATTCAGCTACAAAAGCAGCAGTGATCGCGTATTCCAATGCACTGCGTTTAGAATTGAAGCCTTTAGGGATCGCAGTCTTGACGGTCAATCCAGGTCCGATCAGAACAGCTTTCTTTGAGATCGCCGATGAAACAGGCGAGTATATCGATCGGGTCAAGAAAATGTCATTGAATCCTGAGATCGTTGCTGAAAAGATCGTTAAAGCGATAGGGACGCGTAAACGTGAGCTCAATTTGCCATATTATATGGAATTAGCGCATCATGGATATCAAATTTTTCCTTGGCTAGGTGATCATCTGGCCGGTGGGATCTTTAATAAAAAATAATAAAGGATAGGTAAGATCTATGAAAAAACAATGGAGTTTGATCGGAATTTTAGTTTTAGTCTTAGTGATCGTGATCTTTTCATGGTTAAATGTGCAACCTGTGACCGTTAATTTCGGCTTTTCTCAAGTTACGATGCCGTTAGTGGTGATCTTAGTGATCTCGTTACTTTTGGGGGTCATTTTAGCAGTTCTTTTCTCGATGACGACGATCTTGCAACAAAAACAGGAATTAAAACAGGTCAAGAGTAAATTAGAATCTAACCAAGCAATGCGCCGTGCAGATAAAAACATTAAACAAGAGATAAAGCAAGATACAAAAACAGAAGAAAAATAGTTAGATGTAGGGGGAAAAATATTGGTTTCAGCAAAATATCAATGGCAAGAAGAAAACCTGGCCCCAACTCCAGCTAGCCAAGCGATCGCAGAAGAATTTGGCTTGGCTACGATAGCGGCTGAGCTGTTAGTGAAGAAGGGATATACGACGATCGAGGAAGTTCGTACATTCCTTGAGCCATCAAGTACGAGTTTTCACGATCCATATTTATTATATGATATGCAAAAAACAGTTGATCGGATCCAAGAAGCGATCGTTTCGGGTGAGCATATCACGATTTATGGGGACTATGATGCCGACGGGCTGACTAGTACTGCGATCATGTATGAAACTTTGACACAACTAGGTGCCGATGTTGATTACTATATCCCTGATCGGTTCAAAGATGGCTATGGACCTAATAAAGCTGCCTATGAGCGGTTGATCGCTGATGGAACTGAATTGATCGTGACCGTTGATAACGGTGTCTCAGGGCATGAAGCGATAACTTTAGCAAATGAAAAAGGGGTTGATGTGATCGTCACTGACCACCACGAATTACCACAAACGCTACCACATGCTTATGCGGTGATCCATCCCCGTCATCCTAAGGGAAAATATCCATTTGGCGATCTTTCAGGAGCAGGAGTAGCTTTCAAAGTAGCGACCGCACTCTTAGATGAGATCCCCCAAGATCTTTTAGATCTAGCAACGATCGGAACAGTGGCCGATCTCGTTTCACTGACGGGAGAGAATCGTGCTTTGGTCAAATTTGGTTTGACAGCTTTGGAAAATACCTTGCGTCCTGGCTTGTTGGCCTTATATGAAGTTGCAGGTGTTGACCAACAAACGATCACGTCGGAAACGATCGGCTTTTTGTTAGGACCACGCTTAAATGCGATCGGACGAATGCAGCATGCACAAAGCGGTGTTGAATTGCTGACAACATTAGATGATGAGTTAGCAACAGACCTAGCTAAAGAAGCTCAGAGCTTGAACATTCAAAGACAAAACATCGTTGAAGAGATCACGCAACAAGCATTGGACAAGCTTGAACAAGAACCAAAGCATTTAGTCAATGTTGTTGCCGGTCCTGATTGGCATGAAGGTGTCTTAGGGATCGTAGCGAGTCGGTTGGTCGAAAAAACAGGTCGACCAACTTTGGTGCTCAATATTTCAGATGAAGGCATTGCTAAGGGCTCGGGACGTTCGATCGAAGCCTTTCACCTGTTCAATGCTTTGGATGGCCATCGGGAACTGATGACAAGTTTTGGGGGCCATCACATGGCGTGTGGGTTATCACTTGAAGCTAGCAATTTGTCTCAACTTCAAACGATCTTAGATGAAGAGGCAAAAGCTCAAGACCTTGATCCAACGAAAAAACCTGTTTTGCAGGTGACTGCTAAGCTTAAGGCCAGTGAAGTTACACTGGACCTGATCGCTTCGTTAGATAAACTAGCGCCTTTTGGAACGGATAATGAAGTCCCAGTGTTTGAGATCACGGACTACCAAGTTGTACAAGCTAAGGCTCTAGGCAAGACAAATGATCATTTGCGTTTGGATCTAAATACGGGTATGACTCAATTGGCAGCCTTGGCTTTTGGAGTCGGTGATGAATTACCGGAATTATTAGCTCAGCCTAAGTCATTAAAATTTGTCGCCGCGGTCGATAAAAATGAATGGCGGGGTAACATTAGTCCACAATTACTGATCAAAGACTTAGACCAAGTGGCTAAGAAAAAGCCACAAGTTATCATTGAACGCAGCGAACGATTACAAAAAGAGCAGTTTTTGAGTCCAGCTGTTTATGGCTTTTTCAATGCGAACCTGGCTAAACGCTTTGCTGCTCATCTGCCCGCTGGTTCAAAATGTGTCGTTTTTGATCAAAATCTACCACAGTTGACCGTAGATGAAGTAGTTTTGGTCGATCTCCCCCAAAATCTTGCGCAATTGGAATTTGTTTTAGGTAAACTTGATTGTGCCAAAGTCCGGGCTATTTTGTACACCAAGGCTAAAAGTGCATCGTTGCCCGAGCGAACAGATTTTACCAAGGTGTATAAATATGTTTTCCAAGTAGGACATCTGAATTTAAAAACAGACCTTGATCAAGCTGCAACTCAAGTGGGACTAGAAAAATCTCAACTAGTTTTAGTCTTAAAGGTGTTTTTTGAGGCGGGATTTGTTACAATAAAGAATGGAATTTTAGTCGGTGTAAAAAATGCACGTCCACATCGATTAGAAGATACAAATAGTTATCGCACACATGGCCAGCAAATACAAGTCGAAGAGCTAGTTTTGACTAGTTCAGATGAAGCATTGACTGACTGGCTATTACAACGTTTAGGTTAGTGGCGAGAGAAGGAGTTAAGAAAATGGCTTTGGATTTAAATAATTATGTTGAAAGTATCCCTGACTATCCTGAAAAAGGGATCATCTTTCGCGATATTACGCCCTTAATGGCTGATGGTGAAGCCTATCGTCAAGCAACGGATCGGATCGTTCAATTTGCCAAAGATAAGGGTGTTGAAATGGTAGCTTGCCCTGAAGCACGTGGCTTTATCGTAGGGTGCCCAGTGGCTTATGAGTTAGGTGTTGGCTTTGCTCCCGCACGTAAGGCAGGCAAGTTACCACGAGAAACGGTCGAAGCAAAATACGATCTAGAATATGGTACTTCTGCACTTTATATGCACAAAGATGCGATCAAACCGGGACAAAAAGTGTTGATCGTTGACGATCTATTGGCAACTGGCGGAACGATCGGCGCTACGATCGACCTAGTTGAACAACTCGGTGGTGAAGTAGTTGGCTGTGCCTTTATCATCGAATTAAAGGATCTAAATGGACGCGAACGTATCAAAGATTATGATACACTTTGTTTAATGGAATACTAAAAAGCAAGCCTAGTCAGCTAAAAGTTGACTGGGCTTTTTAAATATAGTAATTGCTTAAGCTATCAGAGTTAGTTTAGATAGAATATGGAATTACTATGTTGACGGTAGTAAATAAAATCAAGAAAGGAAAAGCTATATTTTATATAGCAGAAAAACGCATGGAAAAACAAACATTTGCCGTGATCGGGCTCGGGCGTTTTGGCGGTAGTGTCTGTCAAACACTAGCTGATGCTGGACAAGAAGTTTTAGCGATCGACCATGATGAGGCTAGAGTCAATGACTATAAAGATATTGCGACCCAAGCAGTTGTGGCTGATGCCCAAGACGAAGATGTTTTACGTTCGTTGGGGATCAGAAACTTTGACCATGTCATCATTGCGATCGGTGAAGATATTCAAGCAAGTATTTTGGTAACTTTAATGGTCAAAGAACAAGGCGTCAAATATGTAACGGCTAAAGCTCAAAATGAAAATCACGCTAAAGTGTTAGAAAAATTAGGTGTTGATCGGGTCGTCCACCCCGAACGCGACATGGGAGTCCGGATCGGGCGGAGTTTGACCTCTAAAAATATGATCGATTACTTGGATCTGGATTCAAACTTTAAGATGGCTGAGATCTTGATCACTAATCCGCGCTTCTTTGGACGGTCATTAGCTGAATTGAATTTTCGCGATAAGTACAAGCTAAATGTGATCGCGATCGCTCATAGTAAGAGTGAGATGAATCTGCCAGCAGCAGATGACGTTTTGGGCTTACACGACAGTATCTTGGTGGCTGGGCCGAAAGATGCGATCGATCAATTTGAAGAATTGATGAATTCTAAGTAAACTTAAAATATTCTTAATTATTGGCCCTTGCTTTTTGGGGGGCATTGGTCTTTAATTACTTTAGGGCAAGTGCTTGACTGATCAAGCCTTGTGCGATTAGTCTTGTAATCTAATATAAGAGTATTGTAATATAAATTAGTTGAGGTAGATTTTACCTACGTATCAATATATAGATTAGGAGAAAAATATTGAAAGAAAAGTGGACAAAGTTTTTTAAAAATGAGTATGTCACATTTGCTTTAAAAACAGTTTTTTATTTTGCTGTTTTATTTGCACTGGTCTATCTCTATAGTTACAGTGGTGTAAATCAACCACACTTTATCTACAACGAATTTTAGGAGTGATTTGTTTGGCAGAAAATTTAATCAAAGCGATCGATCGCTGGGGGATCGAAACGCCAACTAAAATTGCCTATGATTATTTAGGTAAGACCAATACGTATGCTGAGCTCAAGGCATATTCTGATGCTTTAGCTAGTTATTTGGTCGAATTAAACTTACCTAAAGGTGCACCTGTGATCGTTTTTGGTGGGCAGACATTTGAAATGATCGCTGCTTTTTTAGGTGCAGTCAAAGCAGGACATGCTTATATCCCTGTTGATGCTCATTCACCACTGGAACGGATCGAAGTTATAAATGAGATCGCCCGTCCAGCTGCTTGTATCGCAGTCGAAGAGTTGCCTTTAGAATTAGGGACATTACCCGTCGTTACACCAGCTAAGTTGGCAGAAATTTTTGCGACAAAGGCTACATATGAAGCCTCTGAAAACTATGTTGCTGGAGATGATAACTTCTATATCATCTTCACTTCTGGGACTACAGGGGTACCAAAGGGTGTTCAGATCAGCCACGATAATTTAGTCAGTTTCAACAATTGGATGCAAACGGATTTTGGTTTGGCTAAAGATGGCATCTGTTTATCACAACCACCATATTCCTTTGACCTCTCAGTGATGGATCTCTATCCAACTTTGACAGCAGGCCGGCAACTGACAGTCTTGCCTAAGGAAACAACGGATAACTTCAAGGAGTTATTTGCAGTTTTACCTAAATTGCATGTGAGTGAATGGGTCTCAACACCATCATTTATGGATATTTGCTTACTACAACCAACTTTTGATGCAAAAAATCTTCCTGAATTGACGCATTTCTTCTTCTGCGGGGAAGAATTAACGCACAAGACAGCTGCGACTTTAAAACAACGCTTTCCTGAAGCTAAGATCTATAATACTTATGGCCCAACTGAGGCGACTGTGGCTGTCAGTGCAGTTGAGATCACAGCTGAGATCTTGGAAAAATATCCACGGTTACCGATCGGCCAAGCTAAGGCAGATACCACTATCGTATTGATCGATGAAGAGGGCAAACCAGTTGAACAAGGGCAAAGTGGTGAGATCTTGATCGCAGGCCCAAGTGTTTCAAAGGGATATTTGAATAATCCAGAAAAAACGGCGCATGCGTTTGTTGAGTTTGACGGACGTCCTGCGTATAAAACCGGTGATCTGGGACAATATGATGAAGCCGGACAGTTGTTGTATAAGGGACGGATCGATTTTCAGATCAAGTTACACGGATTTAGGATCGAACTAGAAGATGTTGATCATCATTTAGATAAAGTGAGCTATGTTGCTCAAGCTACGACAGTCCCACGGTATGGTAAAGATCATAAAGTCAGTCAATTGATCGCTTATGTGGTCAAAGATGAGACTAAGGCAGCAGATTTTGAGAGTGACTTCAAGCTGACCCAAGCGATCAAACAAGAACTCTTAGAAACGATGATGTCATATATGATGCCTCAAAAATTTATTTACGTCGATTCATTGCCGTTGACAGCTAACGGTAAGATCGATCGCAAATCTTTGATGAAAGAGGTTAATGACTAATGCTTAATATGCAACCGTACCAAGATCCGACCTATTTTGTATTACTGGCGATCGGTCTCTTGCCGATCATGGTAGGACTTTTATACGGTCGACGCTTTAGAGTTTATGAAACGATCATCTCGTTTCTATTTTTATTGCTGACCTTTGGGGGCGTAAAATGGGAACAAGGGGTCGCCTTGATCGGATATATTATTTTTGAACTTTTGCTGATCTATGGTTACCTTGCTTATCGTAAACGTAAAAATGCTTCTTGGATCTTCAATTTGACTGTTATTTTGTCGATCCTACCGCTAGTGATCGTTAAGCTAGCACCAGTCATGAATAATGGTCGTGAATCGATCATTGGCTTTTTAGGGATCAGTTATTTGACCTTTAAAGCTGTGGGGATGATCATGGAGATCAGAGATGGGATCATCAAAGAAGTTGGACTAAGTGAAGTTGTCCACTTCTTGCTCTTTTTCCCAACGATCTCATCTGGACCGATCGACCGCTACCGCAGATTTTTAGGTGATTATAAAAAGGTACCCGCACGTGATAAGTATTTAGCTTTATTAGATAAAGCCATGTGGTATATCTTTTTAGGCTTTGTCTATAAGTTTTTACTGGCATATCTATTTGGGGTCGTAATGTTACCTAAGATCTCAGCTTTGGCTTTAGCTCATGGTGGCTGGTCATGGTGGGTGATCGCGTATATGTATACTTACTCGATGGATCTGTTCTTTGACTTTGCAGGTTATAGTTTATTTGCGGTCGGGATCAGTTATATCATGGGGATCCAAACGCCGATGAACTTTAACAAACCATTTATTGCCAAGAATATCAAAGATTTCTGGAACAGATGGCATATGACTTTGTCGTTTTGGTTTAGAGATTACATCTACATGCGGTTAGTCTTCTTTATGATGAAGAAGAAATTGCTCAAGAGTCGTATTGCGATCGCCAATGTGGGTTATTTGACGCTCTTTTTGATCATGGGCTTTTGGCATGGAGTAACTTGGTATTACATCGTCTATGGTTTGTATCATGCAGTGGCGATCAATTTGTGTGATATGTGGTTACGCTTTAAAAAGCGCCACAAAGAGAAGATACCGCACAACAAATTTACGGAAGCTCTAGCTATCTTTATCACATTCAATGTAGTTTGCTTTAGCTTCTTGATTTTCTCAGGTTTTTTGAATACACTATTTTTTGCATAGATAATTTTTGGAGGTTTTAAACATGAAAGATACAGTATTGGACATTTTAGAAGATTTAACAGGTAGCGATGAAGTAAGAAACGATCTTGACATCGATATCTTTGAAACTGGTCTTTTAGACTCAATGGGAACAGTGCAAATGTTATTGGAATTACAAGCTCAATGTGGCGTTGACGTGCCAGTTTCTGAGTTTGAAAGAACTGAATGGAACACACCTAACAAAATTATCGCGAAAGTAGAAAGTATGCAGTAATGGACGTAAAAAAGAAGCTCTTTAAGATCTTCGGTCCGATCATTTTGGCGGCTGTCCTATTGACGCTTTTGTTGATCTCACCCTTTAATTTTCGTAAGATCAATGATAAGACAGTTGAGGTAGCTGCCTTGTCCCAGTCAAAGAATATTTTTAAAGGGACAGTGGTGAAGCAAAAAGCTCTGGAAGAAAATTATGTTCCATTTTTTGGTTCTTCGGAATTATCGCGAATGGACGCCTTTCATCCAGCTACCTTAGCTAGTCACTATGATCGCAGTTATCGCCCATTTTTACTTGGGGGACCAGGATCGACCTCGCTTTCTCAATTTTTTGGGATGCAAGGGATCAATCAACAGTTGAAAAATAAAAAAGCTGTGATGATCATCTCACCACAGTGGTTTGTGCCTAAGGGAACCGATCCCGGGGCCTTTGGTCTATATTATTCCAATCTTGAAGCTGTTACGTGGTTGCGTCAGGCACAAGACGATAAGATGGACCGTTTTGCGGCTAAGCGTCTATTGCAGATGCCATCAGTCCAAAATGATACGATCTTAAAACAAGCGATCCAAAAAGTTGCAGCTGGTCAAGAATTGTCTAGCTCGATGAAGACATATCTTGATTTGAAATACAACCAATTGCAACACGAAGATGAATTGTTTTCGACACTGGCTTTAAAGGATAATACGCAAAGGATCACTAGAGTTGCGAAAGTCTTACCCGATAAGTATGATTTTGAACAACTTGATGCGATCGCTTATAAACTAGGCCAAGAAAACACAACGAATAATCCGTTTGAGATCAGTAATAAGTTTTTTGATAAGAATTTGCGCAAAAAATACAAGAAGTTAAAGGGAAAGCAAAGCAAGTACAGCTATGTAAGATCGCCTGAGTTTGCTGATTTCCAATTAGTCTTGAATCAATTTGCCAAAAATAATACTGATGTGATCTTTGTGATCCCACCAGTAAACAAACATTGGTCAGATTATACTGGCTTATCACAAGAAATGTTGCAAGATTTTAACCAAAAGATCACTTATCAGTTGCGACAACAAGGTTTCAACAATATCGTTGACCTTTCTAAGGATGATGGTGAGCGCTATTTCATGCAAGATACGATCCACTTAGGTTGGCGTGGTTGGTTGAAGATGGATCAAGCAGTAGCTCCATTTTTAACTAAAGATCAACCAAAACCAAAATATCAGATCGATAATTACTTCTACAGTAAGTCTTGGCAACAGCTCGATGGTAAAGATCTAGATCAAGTAACAAGATAAAATAAAACGCATCTAATACGGCAACTTTTGCTGTATTAGATGCGTTTTTTTAAGCTTTATTTTCCCTTAGTATTATTATGAAAACTAGCACTAGTGAAACTAAAGTCAATATTATTCCTAAATATAAGCCGGGTGGAGTAAAGGTCAAAGTCACTTGATGTTTACCTTGGCCGATATCAAAACCAACGAAGGTATCTTGGATCTTGTAGGTCTTGACTGCTTTACCATCGACCTTTGCCTGCCAGCCCTTGCTATAAGGGATCGTTGTCGCAAAGAGTTGGTTTGACTTAGTGATATCGATCGTGCCCGTTAATCTGTGAGCAGTAGCTTTTGTAAGCTGCCACGAACTCTTTTGGAGCTGGTTTAGTTTTTGTTCGACCAAGGATCTATCCATGCGGTAGAGGACGAAATTCTCCAACCAAAGACTGTTTTTCTTGAATTTAGCGGTAATAACGACTTCATCATCACTCCCAGATACAGTCGGATTTAAAACGATTGTATGTCTGAAGGTCTTATAGTAAGGATACTCTTTACTCCCTAAATACCAAGTAGCAGAATCGCCATCGAGACTAGCACCGAGTGTCAGGTAGTAAGGGTCATCAGTCTTAGGTGTGAATTTAAAGATGATCTGCGCGGGTTTAGCCAGATCGGTCTTTTTGAAAAAGGCACCCGTAAGGTTGATCTGCTTTTTAGTATTTTGAAAGACGACTTCATTAAAATTAGCAGCATAAAAATACTTAGTCGTATTAGCTGAGCCAGTCGCTGCATTTAGCCAATTCGTCTGATAGGTCAGTGGCTGATTATAGAGAACTTTGAGTTGCTTTAATTTTTTATCAGCACTATAACCAAGTCCGATCGCATAAGGATTTTGATAGATCCTAGTTTGATCAGTCTGGGCGCGTAGGGAATAAAGCTTGGTATCGGGACGATAACTGGTAACATTAAGGTCGACTTTATCTGAAGCTCTTAGATCAAGTTCGGCCTTATCTTTAGCTTGAAGGAGGTATTTCATATCGAGCAACGAATCGCTGATCAAAGTTCCATTATAGTAGCCCACATAGTTATCGCCATCGGGTTGACCTAATTGACCATAGAAATCAGGGATACTTTTTTCAAGGGCAGAACTAAAGTAAGAACCTGTTTTTAGATCATGAGCCAAGCCATCGTCTTTAGTCCGACCATAAAGCTGAGCCGTTCGATAAAAGCCAGTATCTAATTGGGCCAATTTCTTTTGATCTTGGGCGATGACTTTAGTTGGCCCAGCAAACTCAGCTTGAGTCAAATAGCTGATGTTATTGAGCGAATAAGCCGTATTAACTAACATTTCAAAGCATACCAAGAAAAAGATGACTAGCGGTGTTAGTCGTTGGTTGAGCGGTGTCTTTTTGACCGTCAAGACGAGTAAGAGCAAAACATTGAAGAGAGCTGTGAATAATAAAACTTGTTCTGATACGTAGTCAAAACTCTTGGAATTAAAATAAACATAGCTCAAGCCAGCTGTAAAGATCCCCAAGCAGATCAAATATTGGTGATTTTTAAGGCAAAATTGATTTTCTTTGAGAGCCAAGGCAGCCAAGAAGATCATCCAAAAACTAACGACAAAGGAAAAGCGGTAGGGATACCATACGGGAAATTGCATCCCGTGCCACAATAGGTCGAGTGGTTCAAAGCATAAAGAAAGCCAAAGAAAGGTGCTCACTAAAAAGGCAGCTAGCTTTGAACGCCAGTCGGTCTTTAAGCTGATAAAATATAGCAGTGCGCCGATCAAAGCGAGACTACCGACAAAAAGGTTCGGGAATCCTTCGGGCATTTGTTCAAAATTAAATGCGCCGATCACAAATTTTGAAAGCATCTTGAGGGGAGCATATTCAAAGTGTAATTGGAAATTTTTTTCGGTGTATTGTCCTTTACTAGCGACCAACGAATAATAAGTTGGAACAAGGACAAGGGCCGAGACGCCAACAGCTAAAAGGGAACGACTTATAAAAAGGTAAAGCTGTGACCAAAACTTTTTGAGACCCGCAAAGTATGCTGTTTGATACCAAGCAAAAAATAAAACTAAAAATAGACAGATCATGTAAGCCATATAATAGTTGATGATCATCATTGCAGCTAGCCATAAGACGTAGGCGAGACTGCGCTTTTTTTGTAAGAGACGATATAAAGCTGAGATGATCAACGGTAAAAAGATCGGTGCATCTAGCCAAAGCATATTCAGTTGGTTAGCGATCATCCAGCCCATCAAAGCATAGCTGGTAGCAAGTGCTGGGATCATCCACCCATTCAATTTGAGTTCGTTTTTGAGTAAACGCCCAAAGGTATAGCCAGCACATCCGTATTTTAGTAGTAAGATGAGTAGACATCCAGCTGTCAGATATTTGCCAGGAAAAAAGACAAATAAGAGATTAAATGGACTCAATAGGTAATAGGCAGCTTCACCTATCATCGGGCCCCCTAAGGCTTTTGAAAATGAGTAGAGTAGTTCACTCGGGGAATGCAGCAAGGTATGGCGAAAATAAGCAAAAAAGTCGACATATTGCTGCCCCAGGTCGACTGTCAACACACTGGAGCTACCAAAGGGATAAAAGCCACGGTAGATAAAATACCCAAGCATGAGCAATACTGGAGTCCAAAAGCTCAAAACAAGGGGATAATGTTTTTTGAGATATTCTTTCATATCTAGCGTGATCCTTTCAAATTTTTGAATATTATCAGCTTATAGGATACCACAACGAGAAAAGGATTTCGAATAGTGCTTGTTTTAACTGGTCTTTTAAAAAATTTAGTATTTAAACGTCTGTATATCGTATATAATATAAAGGTAGTATCTGAGGTACCGATTTTAGTTAATTTGTGCTAGGATAATTCGTAGTGTTAATAATATTAGTAGAGGAGAATTGTGGTGAGATTCTTAAGAAAAGCGAATGCGCAAAATAAGCAAAAGCGTTCGCAAATACCATTCAGATTAAATTTTCTCTTTTTGATCGTCTTTTTACTTTTTGCAGCCTTGATCGGACAATTAGCTTATCTGCAGATCATTCATGGTCCTAAGTTCGAGTCGGAAGCAACTAGTAGTGACAATCAAACTGAGACCAGAAATGTGCAACGGGGTACGATCTACGATTCAACGGGAAAATTATTAGTCGCCAATAATACTTCACGTGCGATCACGTATACTAAACCGCTGAGCGTGACTTCAAGTCAAATGTATAAAGTCGCTAATAATTTAGTTAATTATGTCAGTGTTGAAACTGATACTTTGACCGAGCGTAATAAGGTCGATTATTATTTAGCTGATCCTAAACACACTGAAGCGGTCAATAAGCATATTCCCAATGCCGATACGATGCAAGATAATGAAAAATTGACTAAGTTGCAGACCGATTACGTTAAAAAGCACAACTTAGTCAAAAAGATGTCAGAGAAACAAGAACAAGCAGCTGTGTTATATGCCAAGATGGTAGGTGCTTATGCTTTATCGACCATCTATCTTAAGACAAGTGATGTCAGTGATACCGAGATGGCTGAAGTCGGCGAGCACTTGTCCTTATTACCAGGTGTCAAGATCGGCACTAGTTGGGCACGCTCTTATCCTAATGGTGAATCAGTTAAGAGTGTCATTGGGACTGTGACGTCAGAAAAGCAGGGACTTCCTAGCGATCAGATCAATAAATTACTGGCTGAGGGTTATTCGCGTAATGATAGTGTGGGTTCAAGTTATATCGAATCTCAATACGAAAATGCGCTCAAGGGAACAAAAGAGGTCATTAATGTTCAAACGCAAAATAATGAGATCATCAAAGAAGTCAAACAATATGGCGGTAGTCCCGGGGATAATCTGCAATTGACGATCAATGCGGATTTTCAAAATCAAGTCCAAAAGATCGTTGAGGATAATGTGAAAAATGCCGCTGGTAGCAATCCGTATATTCCAGGAGGCTATGCCGTTGTAATGAATCCTAAGACTGGTGGGATCTATGCTTTAGCTGGGGTCAGTCGTGACCTTTCCACGGGTGAAGTGAAAGAAAATGCACTGGGAACGATCAATCAGACTTTTGTAATGGGGTCTGTTGTCAAAGGGGCGATGGTCATGGGAGCTTTGAACGATGGTGTTATCACCCCGACCAACAATACTTTACTCGAAGAACCGATCAAGTTAGCTGGTACTGCGGCTAAGACATCTTGGTTCAACAAGACAGGGGCAGCTAACATGAGTCTTACCGCGGCCGATGCCTTACAGGTCTCATCTAACACGTACATGATGAAATTGGCAATGTTAGAAGGGGGCTTTAAATATACTTCGGGTGCAGCGCTCAATTTACCGACCTCGATCTTTGATAAATTGCGTCAAAACTTTAAACAATACGGTCTAGGTGTCAAAACTGGGATCGATATTCCAGGCGAAGCTAGTGGGTTTGAAGGGGCTGCCGATCAGTCACATATCGGTAATGCGTTAGACTTATCGTTTGGTAACTATGATGCGTATACTCCGATCCAATTAGCGCAATATGCTTCAACGATCGCTAATGGGGGCTATCGTTTGCAGCCACACATCCTAAAGTCGATCCGCAAGACGAATAGGGATGGTTCGTTAGGTCCTGTAAAATACGAAATGCAACCAAATGTTTTGAATGTCGTTGATGGTACAAAAGATCAATGGGATGTTGTTAAAACAGGTCTTTGGCGCGTGGTCCATGGTTCTAATACTTATCGGACTGGGGGCTCTATGGCTTCGGTAAAACCTGAGATCGCAGCTAAGACAGGGACAGCGCAAACATTTTATAACAATACCGAGACTGAGACTTTAAGTGCGATCAGTTATGCACCAGCTAACGATCCCCAAGTTGTAGTTGTAGTTGCTTTCCCTAATATTACCGACTCCAACAGTAAGATCAATACTGAGACTGTCAAACAGATCTATGAAGCTTACTGGAAAACAGTTCAATCCAGTGATGGTTTTAAATAAATGATTTTTGATCGACTTTAAACAGGTAACAGGCGTGTTTAAAGTCGATTTTTTTGCTGTCAAGGAATTTTCCTTAACAAATAGCTAAAAAATACTGGTAATCGACGGCAAAAGATGATATGATATTAAACGTTGAAGATGCCAAGTGCATTTTTAGGAACTGATATGTATGGGAGGTTTAGAACATGCGTGTAAATATTACATTAGAATGTACAGAATGTCATGAACAAACATATTTGACAAACAAAAACAAGCGTAATAACCCAGATCGTCTTGAACTTAAGAAGTACTGCCCACGCGATCACAAGGTTACTTTACATCGTGAAACAAAATAACAACAGGTTTAAAACCCTGTTGTTTTTTTTGAAAGTTTGATGAACCGGTTGCATAAAGGCAAGACCTCAGCTGTGGTTTGTGCTAAAATAGGATAAACCAGACCAAATTGGGGGACCAGTTATGAACAGCTTTCACAAAAAGCCGATCGTTACTTACGGACTGATTGCTGTCAATCTTTTAGTTTTTATTGGAATGACTCTAAGTGGCGGGACTCAAAATGCAGTCAACTTGATCGCATGGGGGGCTAAATACAACCCTTTGATCATTCAAGGTGAGCTTTGGCGCTTGTTCACGCCGATGTTTATTCATATCGGATTAGAGCATTTAGCCTTAAATCTATTGACATTGTATTTTCTGGGAGTACAGCTGGAACAGCTATTCGGCAAGTGGCGTTTTTTAGCCTTATATTTAATAAGTGGCGTGGGAGGCAACATCTTGAGTTTTGCACTCTCAAACAACATTTCAGCGGGGGCAAGTACTTCGCTGTTTGGGCTTTTTGGCGCCTATTTGATGCTAGGAGAATCATTTAGACAGAACCAGTATATCAGAATGATCTCACGGCAATTTTTAGTTTTGATCGTACTTAACCTTGGATTTGATCTCTTTGCAGGAGGTATCGATATTTGGGGGCACTTAGGTGGACTCTTGGCCGGCTTTTTGGCTTCTTATGCAGTCGGTGTGCCTAATGTAGGAGCTATTCCAAGGATGAAACGGATTGTTAGTGTTGTTGCTCTAGTAGTTGTATATGGATTATTGTTGCAGACCGGTTTCAATCACTGGCAATATCCAGTATAATTTTGAGGGAGAGGTTTTCATGAAGACGTTATATGATGTTCAACAGCTTTTGAAGCATTTTGGGATCTTTGTTTATGTCGGCAAAAGGCTTTGGGATATCGAATTGATGGCGATCGAGCTGGACAATTTATATAAAGCTGATGCGATCGATAAACAAGTCTTTTTGAGTGCCAAATTAGTCTTGACGCGGGAACACCGCATTGAGGAGCAATACGAAGCAGCTAAGGATATTTAGATTTGAGGAGACATATTAGTATGGACAAGAAACTTATCGGCGTTGACCTTGGTGGGACAACGATCAAATTTGCAATTTTAACAGCAGATGGTGAGATCCAACAAAAATGGAGTATTGAAACTAACATTTTGGATGAAGGTTCACATATCGTACCTGATATCATTGGATCGATCAACCATCACTTGAATTTATATGAAATGATACCAGACCAATTTATCGGTATTGGGATGGGGACACCAGGGACCGTTGATCGGGCTGCTGGCACGGTCGTAGGTGCTTACAACTTGAACTGGAAGACAGTTCAAAATGTTAAAGCTGAGATCGAAAAAGGCACAGGGATCAAGTTTGCGCTTGACAACGATGCTAACGTTGCTGCTTTAGGTGAACGTTGGAAAGGTGCGGGTGAAAATGCTGCTAACGTTGCATTTATCACTTTAGGTACCGGTGTTGGTGGCGGTTTGATCGCTGATGGCAACTTATTGCATGGTTTAGGTGCAGCGGGTGAAGTTGGTCATATCAACGTTCAACCTGATGGCTACCTTTGCACATGTGGTAACAAAGGTTGTTTAGAAACATATGCTTCAGCTACTGGTGTTGTACGCGTAGCACGTGATATGGCTGAAGAATTTGCTGGCGATTCTGAATTGAAGCGTGCTTTAGATAACGGTGAAGAGATCAGCTCCAAGATGGTCTTTGATCTAGCTAAACAAGATGATATCTTGGCTAAACGTGTTGTTGATCGTGTTTGTTATTACTTAGGGTTAGCAAGTGCTAATATCAGTAGCATTTTGCATCCAGAATATGTTGTTATCGGTGGCGGTGTTTCTGCTGCAGGGGACTTCTTATTGGATCAAGTTGAAGCTTACTTCAAGCAATTTGCATTCCCAACGATCCGCAATACGACAAAACTAAAATTAGCACAATTGGGTAACTCTGCTGGGGTTATCGGGGCTGCTTCTTTAGCTTTGGAATTTAAATAAACGTATTGATCAATTAAACAGTCTCGCTTTTGGGTGAGACTGTTTTAGTCTAGGAGGTTTTTTTATGAATTTTGTATTGGGTGAAATTTCAGCATGGCTTTGGATCGACCTTGTTTTGGTCATTATCTTATTATGGATGCTTGGGACACAACTATATTGGTGGTACCGGGGCAAGAAAGTTGCTCATATCGTTGAAAGCGATGAGTTCAAACAAGGCCTACGTAAAGGACAAGTGATCGATCTACGCGATAGTGCAGAGTTTGGACGCTCACATATTTTAGGGGCAAGAAATATGCCATTTGCACAATTCAAACTCTATGAAAATGCCTTGCGCAAAGATGCGCCAGTTTATCTTTATGATACGACTAAAGCGATGCCGATCCGGATCGCAGCTCGTTTGAAAAAAGAAGGCTTTAACGACATCTACATTTTAAAGGGTGGTTACTCTAAATGGGATGGCAAAAAGAAAACTAAAAAAATCTAGTAGGTATGGGTGATGGCGATAAGGTTATCACCCATATTTTTGTAAAAAAGCTGTGAGGTAGGATCTATTAGGCTTTAAAATATCAAAAACAGCTATGATGCGTAATTTTGCATCATAGCTGTTTGTCGTGCTGCCCGACATTGAGGGCATTATTGATCTAACATTTTTTTGATAACAGGTACTTGTCCTAGTTCGGTAATATCTTCTTTGGAAAGTACGACTAGATTAGTATCTGATTTGGCAAGGTTGGTAAAAGCCGTGATACTTTGATCTTTGAAGTAATTATCATCAACGTTTTTTAAAGCTTCTTGGATCTTGGTGATCCGGTAACTTTCAGCGTCAGCCCGTGTTTTAGTCGCTTGGGCTTGGGCTTGTGCAGTTTCGACTAAGGCTTTATTTTTAGCGTCGGTCGTTAATTTGATGTTGCGTGCTTCCCCTTCGGCTCGAGCGATCGCAGCTACCCGTTCACGGTCGGCGGTCAACTGTTTGTCCATGGCTTTTTGGATCTCTTTAGAAGGGGTCAATTCATCGATATTGACCCGATCGACATTGATCCCATAGATATTTGTCAAATCTCCGATCGCATGTGCAAGTTCAGCATTGATTTTAGAGGTCGAACCTAACGCAGCGTTTAGATCCATCCGTCCGATGATATCACGTAGATGCCCCCGAACTAGTTGAGCCATGGATTCTACAGAGTCAGAGTTCTCATAAGTGTATTTTTTAGCATCAGTAACGTGATAGTTCAAAGTGACGCTTGCCTCGATCTCAGCATTATCTTGCGTGATGACAGAATATTTTTGTAAACGCAGTGGATGCATAGCTAATTCGACTGTCCGGATCTTTTGAAAGATAGGGACGTAGAATTGTAAGCCAGCATCGACTGAACGTGAATATTTACCTAAGGTCTCAACGAGTCCCTTACAGTTTTGTCGAACGATCTTGATCCCAAACATAATAGTTCACTCCTCTTTATTATTAAGTGGTCGTAAAGTCAAGATATTCCCCACTGCTTCGATGATGATATAATCGTGACCGAGTTTTAAGGGTTGGTTACTTTCGATCAAGTAGCGATAATAGATACCATCGACTTTAACTAGACCATCGAGTTCATCAAATTGCCTAGCCGAAACGCGTTTGCCTAAAAACATTCGTTTCTCTAAGGGCTCAGAACTAGTGGGCTTGGTTAAAGATTCATCAACGATCGATTGCAATGTTGCATTGACACTTTTATTTTCTTCTTTAGCCTTCTTACTTAGTTTTTCTTTTAATGAAGCTGGCAACCGAAATAAGAAGGTCGTCATTTCATCTTTGTCCATAAGCATCCTCACTTAAAAATATTTTAGCATTACGATATCATTATGATATCACTAGGGGACGATAAAGTAAATAAAAATACCCACTCCAGAAAATGGAGTGGGTAGCTTATCTATTATCCTTGATGGGAAGAACGGCGCTTGCGCAATGCACGACGACGATGTTGATCCAACACAGCTTCGCGTTCTTCAATCGGTTCAACTACAGTCTTCTTGAATGCGTAAACACAACCTGCAACTGCACTAAAAGCAGTTAACGTGCCAACTAAGAAGCCTTTACCAAATGTCTTCATAGGGGAATTCCTCCTTTTTGAATTACTACTCCTATTATGAATGATTAGCCAAAAAATATCCAGTATTTAACTCTTTTGGCTAAAAAATATGATAGTATTAATCATGTGAATAAATTAGTCTTGTAGAAAGGAAAGATAATGGCACAAAAGCTACTATTGATCGTGGGACCAACTGCAGTGGGGAAAACGGTATTAGCTGTTGAATTAGCCCAAAAATTCAATGGTGAGGTCATCTCAGGAGATTCGATGCAGATCTACCGTGGACTGGATATTGGGACGGCTAAGGTGACTCCCGCCGAAATGCAGGGCATCAAGCATTATATGCTTGATATAAATGAGATCGATCAGCGCTTTTCTGTAGCGGATTTTATTGCGCATTGTAAACAAGATGCCCAAATGATCGCTAAGGAAGATAAACTGCCGATCTTAGCTGGGGGAACTGGTTTTTATCTTCATGCGTTATTAAATGATTTTAAGCTGGGGCAAGATAGTTATGATCAAGCTGAGACTAAACGCAACAAATGGCATGCTTTTGCAGCTGAACATGGGCAAAAAAAATTATGGGAAAAATTAGCTCAGATCGACCCTAAGGCAGCTGCAAAGATCCCATTTCAAAATGAACAACGGGTCGTGCGGGCTTTAGAGGTCTATGAAAAAACTGGGAATTTATTTTCTAGTCAGGCTGATCAAGAAAGTTCAGCTTACGATGCCTTGATCATCGGTTTGACGACGGAGCGGGCTTTATTGTACGAACGGATCAATCAACGGGTCAATCTGATGTTAGAACAGGGCTTGTTGGAAGAAGCTCGTTTTCTCTATGAGCAAGGTGGGGCTGAATTGCCTCCAGGAAAAGGGATCGGATATAAGGAATTTTATCCATATTTTGAGGATAAGAGCACGCTTGAAGAGGCTGTTTTGGCAGTCAAACAAAATTCACGACGCTATGCCAAACGTCAATTGACATGGTTTCGCAATAAAATGGATGTTAATTGGTTTGATATCGTACAACATCCAGCACAAAAAGAAAAAATTATTGAGTTAGTTACGGACTGGCTCGCAAAATAATGGAGGATTTTCAATGTTAAATTCATGGAAACAAAACTTACCAGAGGATCTGATCGCAAAGGTGGCGAAAGTTGATGAAAAGATCAGCGGTCACTTACAAAAGATCGACGAACAAGTGCTCTACAATCAACAACGCTTGTTAAGTTTATTTAGAAAATACCGGGTCGCTGAAGAAGATCTAGTTGGTTCAACAGGGTATGGCTTTGATGATATGGGACGTGAAAAACTTGAAGCGATCTTTGCTGACTACTTTAAAGTCGATGACGCTTTAGTTCGTCCGCAACTTATCTCAGGAACACATGCGATCGCAACTGCTTTTTACGGTGTTTTACGTCCTAAAGATACGCTTTATTATATGACAGGGATGCCATATGATACGATCCAACAAGTTATCGGTGTTGTGGGCGATAATCCAAAAACGCTCAAAGAATATGATATCAATTTTGACTACACTCCATTAAATGAACAAGGCAAAGCCGACTATGATGCAGTCAAAGAAAAATTACAAAATGATAAGTCGATCAAGATGGTCGCGATCCAACGTTCACGTGGTTATGCGACCCGCGATAGTTTCGTTGTTGATGAAGTTAAAGAAATGATCGAATTTGTAAAACAATATGCCCCCAATGCGGTGATCTTCATCGATAATTGTTACGGTGAATTTTCCGAAACAACAGAACCATCATTTTATGGAGCAGATCTGATGGCGGGTTCATTATTCAAAAATGCTGGTGCGGGGATCGCTAAAGGCGGTGCCTTTATCGTTGGGCGTAAAGATTTAGTGGCTCAAGCAGCGGCGCAACTTTATGCTCCTGGTTTAGGTAAGGCTGAAGGTCCAACTTGGGGCTATCTACGTGATTTCTATCAAGGTGTCTTTATGGCACCACATACAACAGGTGAAGCGATCAAGGGTGCGATCTATACGGCTGCTTTGTTAGAAGAACTTGGAATGGAAGTTTCGCCTAAATGGGATGCACCGCGAACAGATCTCGTTCAAACGGTCACATTTGGTAAGCCAGAACCAATGATCAAGTTCTGTGCTGCGATCCAGCATAATTCACCGATGAATGCTTTTGTTGATCCAGTGCCAAGTTATATGGATGGCTATGAAGATCAAGTTATTATGGCTTCCGGGAGCTTCACAGAAGGTTCAACGATCGAACTTTCCTCTGACGGTCCTTTGCGTGAGCCATACTGTCTCTATATTCAAGGTGGTCTATCTTATGCGCATGTTAAATTAGCCGTCACGGCAGCTGCCAAAGAAGCATTTTATAAGGATTAGTCAGTCAAAAGTCGGGTCTATACTCGGCTTTTTTTACTAAAAAAATAAATATTTATTATTCTATGTTATAAAATGTAACATAAGCGGTTGACAATGCAATTTAGAGTTGCTATGATAATGGAGTGATCTAAAGGAGGATGTTATGAAGGAAAAAGAGTTACGCCGCTCATTGGCTGTTTTGCCGATCGGGACGGTCATGAAACTTACCGATCTAACTGCACGACAGATCCGCTATTATGAGGAACAGGGATTGGTCATACCTGAACGAAATGAAGGCAATCGTCGGATGTATTCGTTGAATAATATTGATAAATTATTAGAAGTCAAAGATTATTTAGCTGAGGGTATCAATATGGCAGGGATTAAGCAGATCTATGCTGAACGCGCCCAAGAAGAGGCAAAACGCCAAGCTAAACGTGAAAAATCGTTGACGGATGCTGATGTTAGACGGATCTTACATGATGAATTCGTGACTGTCAGCGGTTTGAGTAAACAAAATCAATTTTCTTTCCGAAATAACGGTCTCTAATCAAATTACAAGGAGCAATCAGTATGGCAAAACCTAACTACACCAAAGATGAAATTCGTAAAATGGCAAAAGATGAGCATGTGCAATTTTTGCGCTTAATGTTCACTGATCTCTACGGTACGATCAAAAACGTAGAAGTTCCGATCAGTCAACTTGATAAAGTGTTAGATAATAAGATGATGTTTGATGGTTCTTCGATCGATGGCTTTGTGCGGATCGAAGAAAGCGATATGTGGCTTTACCCAGATCTCTCGACATGGTTGATCTTTCCGTGGGGAAGTGAACACGGAAAAGTTGCGCGTTTGATCTGTGAAGTTTACAATGCTGATCGGACACCATTCTATGGAGATCCAAGAAATAATTTGATCCGTATTTTGGATGAAATGAAAGAATTAGGTTTTACTGACTTCAACATTGGACCTGAACCAGAATTTTTCTTATTCAAACTAGATCCTGAAACAGGTAAGCCAACCACACATTTAAATGACAAGGGAAGTTATTTTGACCTTGCCCCTGTCGACTTGGGTGAAAATTGTCGACGTGATATCGTGTTGGAATTAGAAAAGATGGGCTTTGATGTTGAAGCTTCACACCACGAAGTTGCTCCTGGTCAACATGAAGTTGATTTTAAATACGCAGATGCACTACATGCCTGTGATAATATCCAAACATTCAAACTGGTTGTTAAAACTGTAGCTAGAAAATATGGACTACATGCAACATTTATGCCAAAACCACTTGATCGGATCAATGGGTCAGGGATGCACTTGAATATGTCACTTTTCAATGAAAAGGGTAATGTTTTCTTTGATGAAAATGCTGAAGAACAACTTTCACAAGAAGCTCGTTACTTCTTAGGGGGCTTGATCAAACATGCGCGTAACTATACAGCGGTCATGAATCCAACGGTCAACTCTTATAAGCGTTTAGTTCCAGGTTACGAAGCTCCAGTTTACGTAGCTTGGTCTGGCCATAACCGTTCACCATTGATCCGTGTACCGATCGCTCGTGGTTTGTCCACACGGGTCGAATTGCGTAGTGTTGATCCATCCGCTAATCCATATCTTGCGGTAGCTGCTGTCTTAGCCGCTGGGTTAGATGGTTTGAAAAATAAGATCGAACCACCAAAACCAGTTGACCGCAATATCTATGTTATGGGTGAAGAAGAGCGCAAAGCTAATGGGATCGAGGATCTACCATCGACCTTGCATAATGCGCTAAAAGCTTTGCGGACTGATGAAGTGATCATCAATGCGATGGGCCCTCATCTATACAACAACTTTGTTGAAGCTAAACGTTTAGAGTGGGAAGCATATCGCCAAGAAGTATCCCAATGGGAACGCGATCAATACTTAGAACTCTATTAATTATGAAACATTAGTTAAAAAACCTGTCATTTTTACGACAGGTTTTTTTGCTATTTACTGATAAGAACTGGGTGGTGAAGGGTGATATCTTTAACAGAAAAACGTTCTAAACCGAGATGAACGATATCTTTGGTAAAGACGACACGGGTCTGCTTATCTGATATCTTAAGTGTCACAGCGTCGAAACGATTTTTGATCGAATCAAGTTTGCCACTGAGTGTTTCAGTCGAGCCATCTTTTAGGGCTAAAGTGAGGGTAGCTGTTTTTTGAGAGCGGATCGCTTGTTGTAAGAAAAGGGCAAGTTGTTTTGGTGGGATACTTGCAAAATCTGTTGTACGTGGAGTGGGCGTTGTTTGTTCGAGTTCGAAGAATAATTGTGCTTTAGTATGGAGATTTTTAGTCAATTTGCTCAAATTTTCAGGGCTGAAGAATTTTTTAAGTGTCATGGTAAATACCCTCCTAGAACATTTGTTTGATATTTATATTATATGAACATCCGTTCGATAAATCAAGAGAAAGTTTGGATAAAAATATATTGATGTAAATCAGAGGAGTGGTTAACTGTTACCAAAAACATAGAATAATGTGTTATAACAAACCATGGAAAGAAGTAAAAATGTGGGTGGTTATTATGACAA
>NZ_AYYW01000031.1 GCF_001434535.1 Ligilactobacillus animalis KCTC 3501 = DSM 20602 | reverse complement strand
TGCAAATTTAGGATAGTAAAGGTGTGTTAAAAGCATATCGGACTCCCACCAATCGAAGATATTATACTGAAGAACAATATTTAAACTATATTGGTAAATCAGAGTCCAACAAGCGCAAAGTAGTCGCCTATGCTAGAGTATCAACAAATAGTCAAAGAGATGATTTAAAAAATCAAATTGACTTTATTAGGCAATACGTTAACGCTAAAGGCGTTGTTTTAGATGAAACAATTACTGATGTTGGTAGTGGGCTTAACTACAATCGAAAAAAGTGGAATAAATTGCTAGAAGAAGTAATGAATAATCAGATTGATACGATTT
>NZ_AYYW01000030.1 GCF_001434535.1 Ligilactobacillus animalis KCTC 3501 = DSM 20602 | reverse complement strand
AACCGTTGACCTCCTGCGTGCAAAGCAGGCGCTCTCCCAGCTGAGCTAAAGCCCCAAAATATTTATTTAATGGGCCTAAGTGGACTCGAACCACCGACCTCACGCTTATCAGGCGTGCGCTCTAACCAGCTGAGCTATAGGCCCAAATAAGCAACCTTGAGAAAAGTAAATCTCTCAAAACTAAACAAAGTTCGATAAAGTGCAGGTTTCCGAAATTATCCTTAGAAAGGAGGTGATCCAGCCGCAGG
>NZ_AYYW01000003.1 GCF_001434535.1 Ligilactobacillus animalis KCTC 3501 = DSM 20602 | reverse complement strand
GTGGTCATATTAAGACTGGTGAAGAAAAAGTTGGGCTTAATGGCAACTTAAAATATGGAACTAAGCACAACGAATATATCTGTTATGAATGCGGAAATATTATGGATAGAGATGAAAACGCAGTGTTGAATTTATTAGCACTGATATAAAAAATACAGGGGGTGGGCTACACCCTTAAACTGTAAGAGTTAGTCACTGTCATTACCCTCTCGTTAGGATATGGGAATACTAATGTTGACGGCAGTAAATAAAATTAGGAAAGGAAAAACTATATAATTCTTTCTAACAATGTAGAAGAATGTACTTAAACTTCCATATTGTTCTACATTTTATATAGCAGAACATAACATTATTTTAAACGCTAAAGCTAAAGATTTTTCGGCTGTTTCACAAGGATTGGCGGCTTTTTTGAAATATGTAGATACAGATGTTCCGACGAGTGCTCTTACATGTAAGATAGCTGATGATATTGTTATTTTGAAAACTAACACGCAAAAGGAAGGTGATTATATGTTCTATGAATTAGAATTTCGTTCACGCCTTGCTAGGGAAACAAAGAAAGTAAGTAAAGAGACACGAGAAAAAGGTCTAGCCGAAGGGCGAAAGGAAGGACGAAAAGAAGGTAGAAAAGAAGGCCTCACCGAGGGATGGGCCAAAGGTGAAAAAAGAGTTGTTTGTGATATGATCAGTCGCCTGACTGCTAAAGGATATTCCAAACAAGATGTCATTACTACGGTTACAGAATTGACTCATTTTACAGCAGAAGAAGCTATTGTGCTTTATGACAAGTTATTTGTAAAGTGATCGAAAAAGGCTCACGGTGAAAAGTTTTCAGCGTGGGTCTTTTTGACTTGTTAGTAAGTTATTCATTTGGTGCTTCGTAAATATTACTTTGACTTTCAGCACTTGAATCAGAAGCAGGATGTGTTTGCTTTTGAGACTGGGTGACCGGAGCAAGTGCATCATTGAGACGCCCGATCGGATCATAAGCCCACAAGAAGAGGCTGACGACCACTAAGTTGAATAACGTAAAAGCTAACCACCAGTTGAATAAGGCATGCATAATACCATTAGTCGTAGCTTTTGCCTTGAGATAGGCGTGTCTGTATGGATCGTTTTCTGGTTCCATTTTAGCCATCCTTTCTTAGCGTGTTATAAAGTTATTTTTACTTAAAAATAGATTTTTTGCAACTAAGATCATCAATTTTATTCAGCCTGATAGACATCACTTGTATCAGTACTATCTTCTGTAGTTTCGGGTGTGGTGGAATGTTGCTGTTGGGGTCGTGTTTGCTGGACAGTTGTGTTGATCGTTTCGGTTATCCGTCCAACAGGGTCAATGATGATCCAGAAAAACCACAGCATCAAACAAGTGATAATGATATGAAAGAGACCAAAGATCAAATACCAAATAAAAGCTGAACATAAAATACCATTAGTCGTTGCTTTGGATTTCAAATAACGGTCTCTATAAGGGTCGATATCTCTTTTCATAATGATCATCCTTTCTATATATGATGCAGTATCCTATTTTTCTCCACACTTCTATAAAAAAACCTCCGCAAGGGGAGTGCGGAGGAAAAAAGGAGTATGTTTACCTAGTAGCAAGGGGGGCTGACTAGGTAATGTTTCAGCTATAGGACTACACCTGTGTGATGTTTTGCTTTAGCTTATGGTTACAGTATAGGCGCTTAAGCTAAAGAAAAAGTAATCGTTTTCTTAAGGATTAGATACAAAATACTTAAAAATATATAAACAATAAATTTTTATACTAAATTTATTGAAATAAATATCTGATAAGTATTTTATTTGATGATAGCCCAACTTTACCAATCAGTTTTAAAAGCTGTAACGTATGCTACCATTAGCTCGTGTCGCTCTTGGGCGATCGCTTTAGCTTCGGCAGTGTTTAACATGTCTTTGATCTTGAACAGCTTTTCGTAAAAGTGGTTGATGATCGTTTCATTTGAAAGATCACGGTAAGCCGTTTTATCGAGTTTTTCTCGGGGTGGCATCGCGGGATCGTAGAGTTTTTCTTCATGACGTGCACCATAGTAAATGGCGCGAGCGATCCCGATCGCCCCGATCGCATCTAACCAATCGGCATCTTGGACGATCTGACCTTCGAGACTAAGCTCTTGTTTGCCAGCTAAAGAGTGAGAAAATGACATCTTACTGATGATCTCCATGATGTGGTCTTGGTCACTTTGACTCACCTCCAAAGCTTGCATTTGTGCAATAACGCTGGCTTTAGCTTGGTCAATGTCAGTAAATAATTTTTCATCGACAACATCATGTAATAAGGCAGCAGCTTGGACCACAAAGCTATTACCGCCGAGTTTTTCATTTAGGTTACGGGCCATCTTGACAACGCGCTCAATGTGCGCCATGTCGTGACCGGTGTGATCGTGAGAAAGCTTTTCATAAGTGTAGGCATGAAGCTGTGCCAATTGTTGTGTTTGATCCATTTGAACGACCTCGTTTATTTTTTAGTAAAACTGTGCTTGATAAACTCGAATAAGAAATCTAAGCTATATGGAGTGAAGAAGGCATCTGAACTCAAGGTCGCCCCCTCAAAGTTGAATAATGAAACTTCACTTCCACGCGCTTGGATGGTTGTTAAGAGCTCAGTGGCTTGTTTATCGGTCAGCGTATGGTCAGCTGTACCGTTTAAGATCAAGATCGGTGGTAATTTTTGGCTATTTTGTAAGAGCAATTCACTGAGAAACGGTCCTGGAAAAGGGTGCGGTGTCAGTGACGTTTCCAATAGTAATCCGCCCTTATAGCGTAAAGGAGAACGTCTGACATCTTCATCATTTGACCGTTGTTGACCTTGGTCTAAGATGCTCAAACTGCTCAAATATCCCCCTAGACCTTCGCCAAATAGTAAATAGCGGTAAGGATCAAGACCGTATTTGAAGGCATGATCAAGCAAAAAGCGAGTGGCTGAGTGGATATCTTTGACCATGGCGGTGACGTCAGCAGTGGTACGGTATGAAACTAAAGCTACAGCATAGCCACGTTTGGCGATCTCGAGCATTTGCGCAAACCGTTCATCGATCTTGACCATATTATGTTCATCGATATCAGGAACATAGATGAGTAGGGGAAAATGAGCTTTAACGTTTGGGGGAATAGGGGGAGTGATGAGATTTAACGTTAAGGGACATCCGTCTTTAAAGGCATAGACAAGATTGGTCTGGATCTTAGGGTAGCGTGGGACAAGTGGTTCATTGAAATTGATGATACTATTTTGTTCCATATTAAAATCCTCCAAATTTAAGCTTGATTTGCGGGGGCAAGACTTGTATTTCCGCATTAAATAAATTACTATTATAATAGCACGTGAAACATATAAATTAAACAATGTTTCACAATTAGATCAGATAAGGGGAACAAATGACACCAGAAGAATTTAGAGCGGCATTGGCGAAGCGGGGAGTGGAACTTTCTGATGAGCAAATGCAACAATTTCAAACCTACTACGAATTTTTAGTTGCTACAAATGAACACGTCAACTTGACTGCGATCACCAAACAAGAAGAGGTCTATTTAAAGCACTTCTATGATTCACTTTTACCGGCGCTTGAAGTCAAAGATATTCAAACACGTGCTTTAAGTATTTGTGATGTTGGTGCGGGGGCGGGGTTCCCATCGATCCCACTTAAGATCGCATTTCCGAATTTGAAGGTCACGATCGTTGATTCTTTGAATAAACGGATCAAATTTTTAGAGGAATTATCCCAAAAATTAAACTTAACAGATACGCATTTTTATCATGCTCGGGCGGAAGAATTTGCCGGTAAAAAGAGTGAATTCCGTGAAAGTTTTGATGTCGTAACGGCGCGGGCTGTCGCGCGTTTATCGGTCCTAAGCGAGTTTTGCTTACCATTGGCCAAGTTAAATGGGCGTTTTATCGCATTAAAGGCGCAAAAAGCCAATGAAGAATTAGCGGATGCTAAGTATGCAGTGGCTACACTTGGTGGTAAAATTGAGGAAGATATCCAGACCGCTTTGCCTAAGAGTGATGAGACACGGCATATCATCGTGATCTCGAAGAAAAAACCAACGCCAAATAAATATCCGCGCAAGCCAGGCACACCAGCTAAGCAGCCTTTACAGGCGCCCCAAGGGAGGAAATAAAAATGGCATTTTCATTTTTTAAGAAGAACAAGGAAGAAGAACCAAACGACAAAAATCGGGTCCAAGAGATCGAATTGAGCAAGATCGTGCCGAACCAAAACCAACCACGGACGATCTTTAGTGAAGAAAGCATCGCTGAATTGGCAGATACGATCTATGATCACGGCTTGTTGCAACCGATCGTTTTGCGCAAGTTAGGTGATGATCAATATGAGATCATTGCTGGTGAAAGACGTTTTCGGGCGGTAACTAAGCTCGGTTATGAAAAAGTTCCAGCGATCGTACGTGAGATGAGTGATGCTGAATCAGCTTCTTTAGCGATCATCGAAAACTTACAACGTGAAGGCTTAACTGCAGTTGAAGAAGCTAAAGCCTATGCTCATTTGATGCAATTAAACGAATTGACGCAAAAACATTTAGCTAAAGAAATGGGTAAGAGCCAAGGGTTTGTGGCGAACAAATTACGCTTGTTGAAGTTACCAACGCAAGTCCAAGATGCGATCTTAGACCGTTCGATCACTGAACGCCATGGTCGGAGTTTGTTGACGGTCGAAGATGAAGCTACCCAATTAGAATTATTAGCTCAGATCAAGGAAAATGATTGGTCAGTTAAAGAAACAGAAGCTGCGATCGCGGCCTTGAACCAACCAAAACCAGAAAAGAAGAAAAAAACTAAGACGATCACAAAGAACGTGGCACCTAACCAAAAAGTTGCTGTCAACACTGTGAAAAAAGCGGTCCAAATGGTTGAAAAATCAGGTGTTAAAGTTAACGTGACCGAAGAAGATACAAAAGAGTTCCATCGCATCATTATTGATATTCCAGTCGCTAAAGACTAGGGGGGATAATTTTGGGAAGAGTTATTGCATTAGCAAATCAAAAAAGTGGCGTTGGTAAAACGACCACCAGTGTTAATTTGGCTGCCAGCCTTGCTGACCTCGGGCAAAAAGTGTTATTGATCGACATGGATGCCCAGGGAAATGCAACGAGCGGTATCGGGATCGATAAAGGACAGATCAAACAAGATATTTATGACGTATTAGTCAATGAAGTCGAGCTAGAAGATGTGATTCTACATACCAAACGCGATAAGTTAGACGTTGTTCCAGCCACGATCCGGTTATCTGGAGCTGAGATCGAGTTGGCCTCACAGTTTGCGCGTGAGAAACGTTTGGCTGATGCTTTGGTCTTGATCAGGGATGAATATGATTTTATCTTGTTGGATTGTCCGCCTTCACTGGGCTTATTGACGATCAATGCCTTTACGACCTGTGATTCGATCTTGATCCCTGTTCAAAGTGAGTACTATGCTTTAGAAGGCTTGAACCAATTAGTCAACACGATCAAATTAGTGCAAAAACACTTCAATCCTACTCTAAAGATCGAGGGTGTTTTGATGACAATGCTTGATTCTAGAACTAATCTAGGCAATCAAGTCGTTGCTGAAGTGAAAAATTTCTTTGGTGACACAGTTTATCAAACGGTGATTCCTCGGAATATCAAGTTATCAGAAGCTCCAAGTTACGGAATGGCGATCGTTGACTACGATCAAAGATCTAAGGGAGCATTAGATTATGAAGCTTTGGCAAAGGAGGTTTTGGCGACTTATGCCAAATAAGAAAAACAAAGCCTTAGGGCGCGGGCTAGAAGCTTTATTTTCGACTTTTGAAGAGGATGCTCAAGCCGAAGAAACTGTGGTCGAACTAAAGATCGATGAGATCCGGTCAAATCCTTATCAACCACGAAAGATCTTTGACGAAGCTGGTTTGGCAGAACTAGCTGAGTCGATCAAACAACAAGGTGTCTTTCAACCGATCATCGTGCGTTCGTCAAGTGTAATGGGCTACGAATTGATTGCGGGCGAAAGAAGATACCGTGCTTCCAAGCTAGCTGGCAAAAAAACGATCCCAGCGATCGTGCGTCAACTAGATGAAGAAGAGATGATGGAGATCGCGGTGCTAGAAAATCTTCAGCGCGAAGATCTCACACCTTTGGAAGAAGCGCAAGCCTACAACACGCTGATGGAAAACTTGCATTTGACCCAAGCTCAAGTTTCCGAGCGCTTAGGGAAGTCACGGCCTTATATCGCTAACTATCTACGGTTGTTGAGCTTACCAAAAGAGGTCAAGGAAATGTTGCAAGAAGGTCAATTGTCGATGGGCCAAGCGCGGACCTTGTTATCATTAAAAGACAAGAAGAATTTAGTTCAGTTAGCTAAAAAGACGGTCAAAGAAAATCTGACCGTCCGCCAATTGGAACAATTAGTCAGTGAACTAAATGGTGAGAAACACCATAAAAAAGCTGCTAAAAGAAAAGTTGCTTTGGATCCACATTTGCAGAAGAGTGAAGACCTATTAAAGGAGCGCTTTGGGACAAATGTTGCGATCAAAAGCACTGCACGCTCAAAAAAGGGCAAGATCGAAATTTCGTATTTATCAATGGATGATTTGAACCGCATTTTGGATATTTTAGATATTCATTTAGATTAAGTGAGGGATGCTTATGTATGAATTGCATGATATCGTTGAAATGAAGAAGGCTCACCCCTGTGGCGTCAATCGCTGGGAGATCATTCGCATGGGGATGGACATCAAGATCCAATGCACCGGCTGCAAACGTTTGATCATGATGCCACGTAAAGAGTTCGATAAGAAGATGAAGAAAGTTTTAGAAAAAGCCGGGGAATAATTTTTTAAGAAAGAGTGGAAAAAAATGGCATTAACAGCAGGTATCGTCGGGTTGCCAAACGTCGGCAAGTCAACACTATTTAACGCGATCACAAAGGCAGGCGCTGAAATGGCGAACTATCCTTTTGCAACGATCGACCCCAACGTCGGGATGGTGGAAGTTCCAGATCCACGTTTAGCACGGATCGATGAGATCATTCCCGCTAAAAAGATCGTACACACGACCTTTGAATTTACTGATATTGCTGGGATCGTTAAGGGTGCTAGCAAGGGTGAAGGACTAGGTAACAAGTTCTTGGAAAACATTCGCCAAGTGGATGCGATCGTGCATGTCGTGCGGGCTTTTGATGATGAAAACATCACCCACGTGGCTAATAAAGTCGATCCTTTGGAAGATATCCAAACGATCAATTTAGAATTAGTCTTAGCTGATCTTGATTCGGTCAACAAACGCTATGCCCGCGTAGAAAAAGTAGCACGTACTAAGGATAAAGATGCAGTGGCTGAATTTGAAGTCTTAAAGAAGATCAAACCAGCTTTGGAAGCAGAACAACCAGTGCGTTCGCTTGAATTCAACGAAGATGAACAAAAGATCGTTAAGGGCTTGTTCTTGTTGACCTCTAAGCCTGTGCTTTACGTGGCAAATATTGCCGAAGAAGATATGGCAGATCCAGAAAGCTCTAAGTACTACCAACAGATCAAAGAATTTGCGGAAAATGAAGGCTCGCAAGCTTTGGCTGTTTGTGCCCGAACTGAAGAAGAGATCGCTGAAATGGATGATGACGAAAAGCAAGAATTCTTGGAAATGGAAGGTGTCGAAGAATCTGGGCTTGACCGCTTGATCCGTGCTTCTTACAAATTACTTGGCTTAGCAACCTTCTTTACTGCTGGTGGTAAGGAAACTAGAGCTTGGACTTTTAAACAAGGAATGAAAGCTCCACAAGTTGCTGGTGTGATCCACTCTGACTTTGAACGTGGCTTTATCCGCGCTGAAACGGTCTCATTTGCTGACCTAGATAAGTATGGTAGCATGCAAGCTGTTAAAGAAGCAGGTCGCTTGCGCCTCGAAGGTAAAGCATATGAAGTTCAAGATGGTGACATCATCGAATTTAGATTTAACGTTTAAGTGATAGGGGGAAAAGTTCATGGCAGAAAGTAAACGCAATGAAAAAGCAGGGCAACAGCAACAAGCACGTGCCAAAGAGGTTGAAGTGACGATGCGTGATGGGAAATTTTCCGGTCTGACCAAGCGTAATGAAGATTATCTTTTCCACTTGGATAAGGCTTTGACCGAAAAAAATTATGATCCGGAACAAAAAGAACAAGTTTTAAACGAAATGTATCAAGAATTAAAGGAGAAACAAAAGCAAGGTATTGTGGCAACTAAGCTCTATGGTACGGTCACCGAAAAAGCTGAATTGATCATCAATGGGCCGAAAAAGTCAGAAGCTCCTACTGAACTACCTAAGTTTTGGATCTTAGCTTTAGATAACGGCTTGATCATGTTCATCATGTTCTGTATCATGTATACCTTATTAGGCGTCTTTTCACCACAACAAGCTGATGTCAGTGGTGGCTGGATCACCTTGTTAGCAACTTCAACGATCGCTGGGGTCGGCTTAGCGTTCTTCTATCGTAGTATGCTATCAGCCCGCAAAGAAAAGGGTAAAAAGCGTTGGATCAAGACTTTGCTGATCACATTAGAATTGATCTTGATCTGGATCGTTGCCTTTGGGATCATCGGCTTTATCCCAGTTTCGATCAACCGGACGATGGAACCGATCGTCTATGCTATCTTAGCCGGTCTAGGTTACCTAGTAAGACGCTACTTGAAGAAGAAATACAATTTCAGAAGTGTAATGTTCTAGCAAAAAATACGGTCAGCGCCGTATAAATAGCGCGGGCACCACTATGATACATTTTTGCATCATAGTGGTGCCCGCGCTATTTTTGTTGACAAGTTTGCTAAAAGGGCTATGATGAAGACAAAATATTTAGGGGATAATTTTCGCTTTTTAGTGTATTTTTTATCACTTATTTAGCAAACTGCTAGCGACTAAGATCAAGTAAATATTTTGTAGAAAAAATGCCACAGCTAAAAAAACAATCAAAATATCAGCAAGTAAAGTTAGTTGATGTAAAGCTTATTTTGAAAAATGGCCAGACGATCCCGATAAGTAAAGAAAAATTAGAAAAGCTCATCAATGAAAATCATAACGTAGCTAACTGGTTCGATGAAAAAGGTCAGCTTAGATATTCACATCATAAAGTGACAGTTTCCAAAACACAGGCCACGTTTGAAACAAAAGTGGCAAAAGCTGATACGAATTTAGCCACTTGCTTAGCTAAGATACGTGGACTGCGCAAGAAGTATGGACATAAATATAGCGTTAAAGGTGGCAAGATCAAACTAGATGCAGCTTTGGCTTATACGCTAAAAACTGCGATCGAAGACCACGGCCAAGCAGGGATCGAAGTGCTCGAACAGACGCAAAAACAGATCGAGGCGAAGTTAGAAGCCAATTGGAATGAGACTTTGCAGATGGCGCGCCAGATCGGGACTGATCTCACGGAAGAAGAAATACTGGCGGTCTTGTATTATGCCGGAGCTGATAAGGAAAGCTTATATACCAAGCCAGTTGAGAAACTAAACGAGCAATTAAAACCACTAAAGCAGCTAAAAGAAGATCTAGCTGACTTTGATACGGCATTTGACAAGAGCATCAAAAAACGGATCGCTGATGATCAAGAATTAGCGGGAGAATTTGGGCTATGATGATGAAATCTGTTTGCTTTTGTCCGTTTATGTTATAGTTGAATTATCATAAAATTAGGGGCTAAGGCGATGTTAAAAAAAGAACGTTTGTTAAAAATTTTAGAGATCGTTGATCAACAAGAGATCGTTACGGTAAATGAACTGATCAATACGCTAGGTGTTTCAGATATGACGATCCGGCGTGACCTAGATGAACTCGATAAGAGCGGTAAGTTGATCCGCTTACATGGAGGCGCTCAAAAGATCGCTAATATTGAAGAGGTCGAACTCTCGCGTAATCAGAAAAAAGAGATCCATTTGGTCGAAAAACAAGAAGTTGCTAAACTAGCTGCGCAAAAGATCAAACCTGGTGACACGATCTATATTGGAGCTGGTACGACTCTTGAATTGATTTTAAATTATGTTGAAAAGCCAGAAACTTTGCGGGTCGTGACCAATAGTTTACCGGTCTTTGAAGCTTGGCAAAAGACCGAAGCTGAATTGATCTTAGTTGGAGGCAATTATCGGCGACATTCGGGAGAATTTATCGGTGGCTTAACGATCAAATTACTCGAAGATCTCAAGTTTACCAAGGCGTTTGTAGGTGTCAATGGGGTCAATAATGATAACATGATGGCAGCTAACACCGAAGAAGGGCAAGCTGAGGCACTTGGTTTGAATAATGCCCAAGAAAGATATGTTGTAATGGATAAATACAAGTTTAATCGTAATGATTTTTATAACTTTTATAGTCTCTATAATGTCGATGCCCTCTTGACTAATAGTTCAGTAGCACCAGATACTTTAGAGCATTACCAAACATATACAAAGATCGAAAATTGAGATGCGGTCAGCGCCCAAATGGCATTCCACACGCTACAACTGACGCCTAAACAAGCTAGTGTTCCACAATATTTACTCGACAAACATTATTATCGCAAACATGGGGACAATGCTTATTACGGCCAAAGATGATCAAAGAAAGCTGGCTACGAAATAGCCGGCTTTTTTTATGCCAAAAAAGAAAGTGCTTACATTTTAAATTTGATTGAATAAAAAGATTATACTATTATAAAGTTAGGTAAATTTTTAATGGGGTGAGCTTATGGAAAAAATTATGATCATCAACTCGGGGAGCTCGAGTTTAAAGTTTAAATTATTTAACAATGAAACACATGAAACCTTGGCAAGTGGGATCATCGAACGGATCGGGATCCACGGCTCAAAGATCAAGGTGAAATATGGTGATGGACAAAAGTATGAACTAGACCATGAGATCACCAACCATTTACAAGGGATCGAACTTTTACTAAATGTCTTAAAAGAATTAAACTTGATCGCGGATCTAAGCGAGATCAAAGGTATCGGACACCGGGTCGTGGCTGGGGGCGAATATTTCAGCCAACCAGTGGTCGTCGATAATGATGTTATCGCTAAGATCAAAGAATTAGCGGAATTAGCACCATTGCACAACCCAGCCAACTTAAACGGGATCAAAGCATTTCGTAAATACCTGCCTAATGCTTTATCTGTAGCTGTCTTTGATACAGCATTCCATCAAACATTACCACAAGAAAATTATATGTACAGTACACCATACGAATGGTATGAAAAATATGGGGTTCGACGTTATGGCGCTCATGGGATCAGTCATGAATACGTGGCTCGTAAAGCAGCTGAATTGATGGGGCGTCCTTTTGAAGACCTCAAATTGATCACTTGTCATTTGGGCGCAGGGGCCTCGATCACGGCTGTTAAGCATGGACGCTCATTTGACACTTCGATGGGCTTTACCCCACTCAGCGGTATCCAAATGGCAACTCGCGCAGGGGATGTCGATATTTCTCTGGCCAACTACATCATGAAGAAATTAAATGTCCAATCGATGTCCGATATGGTGTATCTACTGAATGAAAAATCCGGTTTCTTGGGCGTTTCTGGAGTTTCAGCTGATATGCGAGACGTCGAAGATGCCGCTGCTGCTGGCAACAAGCGCGCTGAATTAGCGATTAAATTATTCTATAACAGCATTTTACGCTATGTCGGTCAGTATATCACCGAAATGGGCGGTGTTGATGGGATCGTCTTTACTGGGGGAATCGGAGAAAATTCACCTGAGACAAGTGAAGAGATCATGAAACGCTTAGCCTATATGGGCGTAACGATCAATGAAGCTGAAAATAAAAAGCGTGGGGCTGAAACGATCATCTCGGGGCCCGATTCGACGGTGACCGTAATGCGGATCCCAACTGATGAGGAATACATGATCGCCCAACATGTGTGGGAACTTTTAGGAGAATAGGAAAAAGGTGAGTCAGTTTGGCTCACTTTTTCAAGTGTTTTTGCATGACAATTATTTAAGAGAGTGTTAAAATCGGTAACCGATATTAAAATTTTTTAAGGTGGTTTTTCGTTATGCAAACAAAACATCGTGCATTCGACTGGTTTAGTTTGATCGTCGGGATCGTTTTTGTGATCGCCGGGATCGCATCATACATGAACCCCGATGATACTTTGAAATTTATTTCGATCTGCATTGGGATCGGTGCTTTAGTCAAGGGCTTTTATGAATTATGGTTCCGACGTGGGATCGGTAATTTATTTGGTGAAAGCTCGGGTTGGTTGCTCTTTATGGGGATCGTTGACATCATCTTGGGTCTCTTGTTTATCTTCAGAGCAGCTTCGGGTATCATTGTGATCGCCTATATCTTTGCCTTTTGGTTCATCTTTGATTCGATCGCTGAAATTGCTACAGCTGGCTATTTTAAGCAATTGAACCGAGGCTATTACATTTTGAACTTGATCTTAAACATCATTGCTTTGTTCATCGGGTTTGTCTTATTGTTCAACCCCTTGATCGCAGCTACAACATTGGTCTTGATCATCGCCTTTTATTTGATCTTGATCGGGGTCATTAAGATCATTCAAGCATTCTAAATTAATTGAAGCGCAAAGCGGACTTAGCAATGACTGAGTCCGCTTTTTTAGTGAGGTATACATGGAAAAAATAGAAAAACTGCCCCAACAGATCGAAGTTCGTGGGGGCAAAGTGCATAATTTAAAAAATATCGATATTGATATTCCATTACATCAATTTGTGGCGATCTCGGGTCTTTCGGGTTCGGGAAAGAGTTCACTTGCGATGGGGATCTTATATGAAGAAGGTTCACGGCGCTATTTAGAAGCCCTTTCGACCTATATTAGAAGACGACTCAAGACCGGAAATAAAGCTAACGTCGAAAGTGTCAAACATATCCCATCAGCATTAGACTTACGCCAACGTCCCGCGATCCCATCTGAACGGGCAACAGTGGGGACGATGAGTGAATTGCTAAATGTGATCCGCTTAGTCTTTTCGCGCTTAGGGCGACCTGCTTGTCCCAATGGGCACGCGTTTGGTCCGGATCTGAAAGTTGCCCAAGCGATGAGTAAGTCCGGTGAAGAGATGGGGTTACTGACATGTCCTACTTGTGGAGTGGAGTTTTATGCCTATGGTGCAGAAGATTTTGCTTTTAATTCGACGGGGGCATGTGAAACTTGTCAGGGGACAGGAAATGTGCGCCAGTTAGATGAAAGTAAGTTGATCGCCGATGAAGAGTTATCGTTGGCAGATGGAGCAGTTGCTTCTTGGCGCTTACCGGGGCGTAACTTCATGCCTAGTGTGGCTGAACAAGCAGGGGTCCGGATCAATGTGCCTTTTAAAGAATTGACAGCTAAAGAAAAAGATTTTGTGTTAAATGGACCCCAAAAGAAGTTCAAGATGGATTTTTGCACAAGTACTGGCCGGGTCTTTCATGATTTCAATGTTTTGTATGAAAATGCCCATCAGGCTGTTTTAGAATCGGCGAAAACCAGTAAAAGTGAACGGGCGCAAAAAAAGATCAGTGAATTTTTCCATTATTCGACTTGCCCGACCTGTCATGGAACGCGACTCAAGCCAGAATTGTTGCGTCAAAAAGCAGGTGGATTAAATATTGCTGAAGTTACCGAACTTAGCTTACACGCTTTAGCAGAATGGAAAATGCAAGTCTTAAAAACATTGCCAGCTGAGATGGATACCATGGCACAGGCGATCTTTGCTGAATTTGATGATGATCTCAAGCCTTTGCTAGAACTAGGCTTGGATTATTTGACGCTAGCTCGCAATGGTAACACGCTTTCGACAGGTGAGTTGCAACGGATCCAGTTGGCTAGGACTCTTCGCACAGAAACGACGGGGGTCTTATATGTTTTAGATGAACCGTCGATCGGGTTACATCCTGATAATATAAATGGTTTGTTGAATGTCTTTAAACAATTAGTCGCTCAAGGCAATTCGCTGGTCGTTGTCGATCACAATGTTGATATCGTCAGAGCAGCTGATCATATTATTGAGATCGGGCCTGGTTCGGGGGATAATGGGGGCCAGATCATTGCCACTGGGACTCCAGCGCAATTAGCTAAAAATAAAAATTCGTTGATCGGACCGTATTTGAATGGGACCGCTGAGTTGATAGCTCGTCCGATCCAGCCAGTGGATACAGCTAAAATTACGATCGCTGTGAGCGAGCACTATAATTTACATGATGTCAAAGTTGATCTACCACTTAATCGTTTGACCGCTGTCACAGGCTTTTCCGGAGCAGGGAAGACCAGTTTGATCTTAGACTCCTTAGTGCCAGCGATCAAGGCCAAAGCTAAGGGAGAAGGCTTACCGGCACAAGTGAGCGAGCTTGATTCACCGCTAAAAGATGTTGTCAGCGTCGATGCGAGTCCGATCGGTAAGACTACCCGTTCGACGACAGCAACCTATACGAGCATCATGGACAATTTGCGGAAGTTGTTTGCTAAACAACCACTGGCTAAAGAACGCCACTATACGCCGAGTTATTTTTCCTATAACAATAAGCAAGGTGGCTGTCCTGAGTGTGGTGGAACTGGGGTCGTGACCTTAGATGTCCAATATTTACCTGATATGGAACAGACATGTCCACTGTGTGCCGGGAAACGTTTCCGCCCTGAGATCCAAGCGGTCAAATGGAATGGTTATTCGATCGTGGATATTTTAGATATGGATGTTGATCAAGCTCTGAACGTATTTAAAGCTGAGCCTAAGATCTTACGGGAGTTAGAGTTATTAAAAGAAGTTGGGCTGAGTTATCTGCATTTAGGTGAAAGTACGCCGAGCCTTTCTGGTGGTGAAGCGCAACGTTTGAAATTGGTAAAGCACTTGGATCATAAGCAAGAAACAACGCTCTTTGTCTTTGATGAGCCGACGATCGGGTTGCACCCATTAGATGTGAAAGTCTTGCTTCAAGTCATGCAAAAACTCATCGATCAAGGTGCAACGATCATTACGATCACGCACGATCTGAATTTGATCGTCAATGCTGACTACATCTTAGACCTTGGACCACGCGGCGGAAAACATGGCGGTAAGGTCGTTTTCAGCGGTACAGTATCAGAATTATTGGCTCACCCGACAAGTTTGACTACCAAAGCCCTAGCAAAGTATTGGCAACGATTCGAACGATAAAAGTTGATAAGTACAAAAGACTACTAGAGTTTAGCTTGAAAATTCTAGTAGTCTTTTTATTAAATGTGAAATGATTTAGCAACTGATAGGACACTAAAAAGTTACTAATAGGGATGTCATCTTAGCAGGATAAGTCCTTGAAGAACTAGCATAGGTCCATGAATATCTGCTATTTTAGTGGAAAAATTACCATTATAGCACCAGTTCGTTATACTTGAGACTTTCTTATCTTAGGTCCAAAATAGGCTCAAAAGGGGATGAGGAAATGAATGATCAGGAAAAAGATCTTCCAAATTGGGAACAGGCAACTTTCAAAAATAGCGTGATTTTTGCGTGGATCGTTTCAGAACATCCAGAAGTTTGTCTTGAATTACTTCAGTTGATCTTACCCGAGTTAGCGGTTACCGAGATCTTTGAAGTCATAAGTGAATATACTCAAAAAGCTAGCCTTAAAAATCATGGAGTTCGCTTTGATGTCTATACTGAAGATGATCGTGGGCGGATGTTTGATCTTGAAATGCAAGTCGTTGATCAACATGATCTAAGTAAACGGATCTCTTACTACCAAAGTAATTTGGTGCGACGGGCACTAGCTTCGGGATGTGCTTACAATGAAAAGGCTGATACCTATGTGATATTCATTTGTGACTTTGATTACGGTCGCTCTGGTTTACCTTTATACTCGACAAAGATGATTTTACATGAAAATCGCAAGGTACTAGATACAGGTGTCCATAATATCATTTTGAACATTAAATCTAACAAATTGTCATTAGTATCGAAGCGATTAGCTGCATTCTTGAATTACTTAGCTAGTTCCAAAGCAACTGATGATTTTACTCGAAAACTGGATGAGTTAGTCACTGAATTAAAAACAGATACCAGAAAGAAGGACCATTATATGGAATACAAACAAGAAATTGCGTCACTTAAGGCATATATTAGAGAAGAGACTCGAGAAGCAACTCAAAAAGAAGAGCGTGAAAAAACGATCAGTGTGATGATCAAAAAGATGGTAGCTAAAGGCTATGATCGGCAAAAAACACTGGCTACGATCTTAGAATTTACAAACTACAGTGCATCGGAAGTAAGTGAGATCTACGACAAACTTTTGGTGAAGTAGAACTCATAGCCCCAAAAAGACGCATTGCACTGGCACCGTCAAGTAGGCAATTAAATAATTAAAATCCTAGGCAGCCGGATTTCGGTATTCTTCCGGAGTTAGGCTGTTTAGTCTGGTTTGATAGCGTTGTGTATTATAGAACTTGATGTAGTAGTGCTTGATGTTCTACATTTGTCAAATTATATTTAGACAAAAATTAGATTCATCTGAAAGGGATTCACTGACAAATCGCGGATTTTACTATAGTTCTTTAACTAAAAAATTAAAATCTTTTGACATAAAAATTCCTACTTGAATATTTTTTTAATCTATGCAATCATAATATAAAAATTAATATAAGGATAATTTTTAGGTGATATGTTTAAAAGATGTATCTCTTGGATACGGGAGAGATGTTGTGGTTAAAAATGTTGATTTTATGCTGAGTAAAGGTGATTTCGTTGCATTAGTTGGGGCTAATGGTGTTGGTAAAAGTACATTGATAAATACTTTGGTAGGAATTTTAGAGCCAATTACAGGGAAAGTGTTACTTGAATTTCAAACAAAAAGAAAAAATCCATTTAACGATATTGGCTTTAGTCCACAAGATCAAATTATGGATTGGTACATGAATGTGTATGACAATATTATGCAAGGACCTGTGCTTGCTGGTTTTCCTCGTAAAGAAGCAGCCAAAAATTGTAAAAAAATGATTGAATTACTAGATATTACTGAAATAAGTTCATCACCAGTTGATCATATTTCAGGGGGGCAACAACAACGAGTCCAGATCGCACGAGAATTAGCTAAAGATCCACAGATATACATATTAGACGAACCCACTACAGGACTTGATGTTGAAACTTCTGAGAGACTATTTTCATTCTTGAAAAAGCGTAGTCGGCAAGGTGCGCTGATTCTAGTATCATCTCATGATCTCACACTTTTAGAAAATTATGCTGACAAGTTGATTTTCTTAGATAGTGGGGAACAAAAATATTTTGGTTATCTAAATGATTTTTTTAATGGGGAAACAAGCTTGCGGGAAAAATACTTGAAAGAAAGAGGGAAGCACCATGGAGCCAAAAAATTTTAGAAATATTTCTACTGGGGTAAAAGCAATAAAAATTATTGCTTTTGGAGAATGGCATGCATTTAAACAGAACAAGGGGCTTTTGCTATCAATGGCAATGGAACCACTTATTACTTATGGACTATTAGTTTTGTCATTGAATACGAGCTTGGGGCAAGTAAAAATCGATAATGTAACAGTTTTGTACAAACAATATGCTCTGACTGGGATATTGACATTTTTTATGACAACACAAATGTCACAAGCAATGTACCGCGCAACAATAGATAAAGAATACGGGTTATTAGCACTTAAATTTTTAAATGGTATTCAGCCGTGGCATTATTTAGTTGGAATGAATTGTTTTCCAATTATTGGTTTACTTTTCCAGTGCTTTATCTTATTGTTACTTGGACTAGTATCAGAAGGAATATATAAAGTTAGCTTATTTTTATTAGCTATTTTAGTCGTGATCGTATCGCTAGGATTTTGGGCTTCTCTAGGGATCTTATTAAGTACGAAGATAACAACTTATGAGAAAAGAGATGTTGTGATGACCTTGATATTTAGTCCGGTATCGTATGCAGCGCCAACATTATATGTTTTTTCAGATGATCTACCATTGATAGTTAGGATATTGACTATGATCAATCCACTGACATATCAGTTGCAAGCTATTAGAACAGTAGCATTTGGAAGTTTTGATGTCACTGTACTTATCATAGATTTTTTACTTACATTAGGTATGATGTTTATAGCTCAATGTGTTTTGTGTAAAATTCCCTTAAAATTATCAACCAGGTGATCTAATGGAAAAAGAAATAATAGAGTATATATACTTTTTTTCAAAAAAAATAGTTGTATATTTACATGGGGGACCTGATTTTAGTATTAAAAACGAGGATGATGATCCATTCGTAAAATATTTATTAAAAAATAAAATCAATGTGGTCATAGTGAATTATCCTTTGGTATCTGGCGAAGGTGGAACTACGGATTTAAAATTCGTAAGATGTAAAATTTTTGCAGTTATCGAAAAATACAGTGAGTATATTTTATATGTTTTAGGGGATAGTTATGGCGGATATTTAGCAAGCTTATTAACAGATATTTCTAGGATTAAAGAAGTTATTGTTGTTAGTGGATTTATTAGTTTAAGGTATCAATATCTGTTTTCAACAGAAAGATCATGGTTAAAAGAGTATATGGATAAAGGTGCAACTGATTTTTTTGAGATCGTTCAAAAAAAGAGAGTTAACTCGCCAATATTGTTTATTCAAGGTTCCGCAGACGAAACTACACCGATAATTCAGTTTGATATTTTAAAAAATAATATGAAAGTACATAAACTTATTGGGTTTAAGCATCGAGAAAAAGGGGATAAATTAAATGAGGTGCTAAAAATTATCTTATCTCAGATCAATAAGTAAAACCTGCTTGAATTTTTTGTTTAAGAAATTCAAGTAGGCTTTTCTACTTTTTTGTAGGGGATATCAATATTTAGCGTCATCTTGATAGCGATTGAAGTATGCTAATTTGATCTTACCGTTATCGTCCACATCAAACCGAGTCACAGAACCATTCTTGGGACTGACTGTAATGTCGACTTCAGGGGCAAAGCGTGAGGTCAAACTGCGGATCAAAGTTGAATGGGCCACAAGCAAGATCTTGTCGCCATCTGACGCGATCTGGTCGAGATATTCAAAACCTTGATCGACTCGTTGCCAGTATTCAGCGTTATTTTCTGCATCATGGAAGGGATCGACTTCTTTGGTAAAATCACGTGCTTTTTCGATCGAGTACTTGGTGATGATGTCATTAAAGGTCCGACAACCATGATCTGCTCCGATCATCAACCAGGCTTGGCTAGTGTCACTACCTTCAAAATAGCCAAAGTTTTGTTCTCGAAAACTCGGCAAAGCTTTTGGGGTCAGATCTTCAGCACTAGCAACATTTTCTTCTAGGATATAGCGACATGTCCGCGCCGCGCGATTTGTGTCACTGTGAAAGGCATGGGCAAAGTTGAGGTGGGCGAGTCTTTTACCAGCTTGATGCCCATCTTCTATTCCTTTGGGGGTCAAAGGTGAATCACACCAGCCTTGGATCTTATTGTAGCGGTTGAGATAAGTCTGTCCATGGCGGACAAAGTAGATCGAATATGCCATAAAAATTCCTCCCATAACAAATATATTTGTCTTAATTATACCATGAAAGCGGTATACAAAAAGACACGCAAACAAATTAATGTTGCGTGTCATGGTTTATTTATTCATAATCATTTAGTTTACTGATCTTTTTACGGATATCGTTAACAACATCTTTGTTAGCCGAGAACAATAAGTGGTCACCAACTTGGATCTGTGTATTACCATTGACCGGGATCGCTTTATGGTGACGGAAGATCCGGCTGACAGTGATCTCTTTGATAAATGGTAATTTGCGTAATTCAAGCCCAGCAAATTTGGAGTTACGCACAACGACTTCGTATAAACGTGAATCACCAGTGATCAAATCAAGGGTCGATGGGGATTCGATGATCGCCCGCATCATGCCAACAGTGGTAGCAAAAGTCGTAAAGAATTCGACCCCTGCGTCAGAGAGGCGTTTATCCATTTCTGCCATGCTCGTCGGATCGCTATTTTGGATCCGAGTCAAAACGCGTTCAACGCCGTATTCTTTCGCAGCTAAAGCTAAAGAATAGTTGATATCAACATCAGAGTGACCTAAGACCAGGATATCAGTATCAAAGATCTGTTCTTTAATGAGATCTTTTGGTTCAAGACTATCGACCAGGTGCACATTGTCACGATAGTCATAGGTTTTATAATTCTTTTTCCAGTTGGTATACATTTGGATGTCATACCAATCTTCATTTAGCTGTTCAGCTGTATTGATCGTGACCAAGTTGACCCCAATGATCGTAACTTTGGTCTTTTTGAGATCTTCCGGTTCAGGCTTGTGCAATTTATTAAAGACAAGCGGTCCTAAGATACAACTTACAACAGCGGCTAAAATGAAGGCCCCTGATTGTTCGCTTGTAATGACTTTTAAGTTTTGAGCGACCGTCAAAGTAGCCAGAACTAAAGTGATCGTTGTTTGAGAAAGCATCGCACCAGCTAAAGCATTGATCCGCTTGAAGCGTTGACGCAAGCCAAAGTAAGCTGGAACTTTAGCCAAAACATAAGCCGCAAAAAACAGCGGGATCAAGATCAATGTTTTAGGTGAACCTAGTAGGCCTGGAATGTCGATCTTGGCCCCAGTTAAGATGAAAAAGAAAGGAATAAAGATCCCATAGCCGATCGCATCGAGCTTTTCTTGAGTACTGTGAGCTGGTTGGAGCAATTTGATCACGATCCCCGCGATAAATGCCCCTAAGATATCTTCAGCCCCGACCGATTCGGCTAAAACGACTAACGTGGTGATGACCAGTAAAGCTAAGCGAATGTCGATTTGTGTAGTCGATTTGTTGATCTCATCTAGCGAAGTGAAGAAACTCCGGAAACGCTTGAAGATCAAAGCTCCGACGATGAAAAGTAAGAAGATCAACCATGCGCTTTCACCTTTGCCGGAAACAAATGAACTGTAAACGGTCAGACATAGTAGTGGAACGATCTCACCGAGGACTGCGATCAGTAGTAGAGCTTGGCCGAGTGGTTTGTTTAACAATTCATTTTCTTTCAAAACAGCGATCACGACCCCTAACGCAACCGTTGAAAACAGGATCGCTGCCAGGGCAAAGTTACTGAATAGACCCGAGAATTTAAATAGTAAAGCTAAGGCTAAAGCCATCAACAAACTACCACCATAGGCAACGACAGCTACTTGAACGGGAGAAGTTGAGGGAGCATTAGCTGCTTTTTTGCGTGCCAGCGGGGTAAGTGGCCCGTTATTTTTCTTGAAAAGTGAAAAATCGATCTCCATACCACTCAAGAAAAGTAAGAAAATGACCCCGTAATTTGAAAGAAAGCTTAAGACACCTTCAGTTTGAACCAGGTCAAAGCCACTTTTACCGATCACGATCCCGACGAGCACTTCTGCTACTGCGGTCGGTAAAACGCTGATCTTAAAGCGTTGTAAGACCATCGGGGTGACAAATGCCACGAGTGTAACTATCAGTACAGAAACTGACATGAGATTTCCTCCTTAGAAAATGTTTGTTTCATTATACACAATCATTTCCTTGAGTTCAAAAACACGACAAAGAAAAATAGATATGCTACAATAGAATATCGAAAATTTGTTTGAGCGGAGGGTAAATAATGGCTGAAAGTATTAAGCAACAAGAACAAAAACGCATGGATCGGGTGGTCGATCAGATCAAGCAAGCGCAAAAAAAGGCGCAAAAAAATATAGCTACCGCCAAAAGCGATGCACAAGCGATCCAAGATGATTTTAAGAATAATCTCCGTATCAAGACGGGGACTTATTCGGGGATGATGGAGACCGCTCTAACTGTGCGCCAACAACAACAGCAATTAGCCGAACGGGAAAATAACCGAACGCAAGCCGCCAAACGTTTAGATGTGCTCGAAAAGATGGAGAAAAAGCCATATTTTGCCCGGGTCGACATCAAAGAACAAGGTGAACAAAAACAAGAAAAGATCTATATCGGGTTAGCTTCATTTTCTGATGAAAAGGACCGCTTTTTAGTCTATGACTGGCGGGCTCCGATCTCAAGTGTTTACTATGACGGTGGGTTAGGCAAAGTTGAGTACACGACACCCGTGGGCAAGCGTGAAGTCGAACTCGAATTAAAACGCCAATTCATGGTCGAAGATGGCAAGATCGTAACGCTATTTGATACGGATGAAACTGTGGGAGATCAGATGTTGTTGGAAGTCCTAGATGAAGGTTCCGACACGAAGATGAGAAGTATCGTGACGACGATCCAAAAAGAACAAAATAAGATCATCCGTGATACCGATTCAGAGTTGTTATTTGTTCAAGGGGCAGCTGGTTCGGGTAAGACCTCGGCTGTTTTACAACGAGTGGCGTATCTCTTGTATCGCTATCGGGGCAATCTCAACTCCGGTCAAGTAGTGCTTTTTTCACCGAACCAGTTGTTCAATGACTATATCGACCAAGTTTTACCCGAATTAGGGGAACAAAATATGGTGCAGATGACCTATCATCAATTTACCAATCGACGTTTACCAAAAGTTCGAGTTGAAACACTACAAGAACGTTTTGAAGAAGAAAACCAAGGTATCGACCAAAAGATCAAGGCTGTTAAGGATAGTTTGAAATTTTTTAAAGTTGCGACAGCTTACAGTAATTACCTTGAAAAAAGTGGGATGCGTTTCAAAAACATCATGCACAATGGTGAAATTTTCTTCTCTAAAAAAGAAATCAGAGATATCTACTACAGCTTTAATGAAAATTATCATTTAGGAAATCGCTTGAGTGCGACTAAGGAAGCTTTGATCAAGCGCCTAAATTCTAAAGTTGCTCAAGCGGCGAAAACCGATGAAGTTCAAAAAGCGGTCCAAGATCTTTCCCAACAACAACTAAATGAGTTGTATGGCGATCAACCGCGTAATTTTGAAAATGGCGATAAAGAGCTGAATTTCTTAGCGCGCCAATATGTCATGCAAGACTACAAAAAGATCCAAGTTGCGATCATGCGAAATCGTTTCTTAAACATCAATGCCCAATATGTGCATTTCTTACGCAGTGTACCGGAATTGTTGGATCTAAGCGAATTTGAGCTGACTAAAGCAGAGTGGGAAGCGGGTATCGAAAAGACGATCAGCATGCTCAAACAGCGGCGTTTATCCTTGACCGATGTAACGCCATATCTTTACCTATATGATCGGATCACGGGTAAGAAGGGTGAACGTGATATCAAGCATGTCTTTATCGATGAGATCCAAGACTATACGGCCTTTCAATTGGCGTATCTCAAAACCCAATTTCCGCGGGCTAAATTTACGATGCTCGGTGATTTGAATCAAGCGATCTTTACGAAGGAAAACAGTCATACACTTTTGAGCGAGCTAAGCACGATGTTTCCAAAAGAAAAGACAAAAGTCGTGCAGTTGACGACCTCATATCGTTCGACCCAACAGATCACGGACTTTACCAAGGAAGTCTTAGTCAACGGTGAAAAAGTGACGACTTTTGAGCGTAACGGGAAGAAACCAACGATCATTGTTGACCAGGACAAAGATGCTTTAGTGAATGATGTTGTGGATATTTTAGCTAAAAATGATGCTGCGAAACAGACAACGGCGATCATCGGGAAGAGTTTGGAAGAATGTGAAGAACTCTTTAACTTGTTGCAAGCTAAAGGCGTCAAAACGACGCTGATCCGCACGGAAAATCAGCGTTTGGTCGCTGGAACTTTGATCGTGCCATCTTATTTAGCTAAAGGGCTCGAATTTGATGCAGTCATCATGTGGAATGCCGATCAAAAAAATTACCATGATGAGAGCGAACGTCAGCTGGTCTATACGATCTGTTCACGGGCAATGCATCAATTGGATATTTTAGCCATCAAAGAGTTATCCCCATTGTTTGCAACTGTGGATAAAAAATTATATCATTTGATCAAACGTTAAGCACAGTAAGCTGCCTCACTGAGGTGGCTTATTTTTTTGATCGCTACATTCGTCTTCACATATTTTACGAGACACATTATCAAATACGTGTGTAAAGCTGACAGCATCTAGCAGATAATAAAAAAATCACCACGATGCAAAAAATGCATCATGCTGATCCTTAGCTATTTATACGGCATGTTTCACACTCTATTGAAACGTGTTCGACAAAGCAGCACCTAGCAGATAATAAAAAATCAAGCAGAATGCAAAAAGCGCATTATGCTTGATTTCCCATTATCTGTACGGCACTACCCGCATTGTTTCACACTCTAGTTTAAGTTTGCGAGCTTTGCTTTTAAGAGAGGCTCGAGTTGATCGACGAGATACTGGTAAGCTTTCTTGGAATAATGTAGATCATCTTCTTGAAGTAGTTCTTTTGGATCTTTTGTCTTACAGTAATCAAACCAATCTAGGGCAGGGATCTCGAATTCCTTTGCGACAGTCAAAGTCTCTTTAGCATACTGCTCCATCTTGGAAAGTGGTCGCAGATTGGCGCGCGTTGGCCCCGCGATCCCCGGTGTGACCAAGAGACATTTATTAGGACTGATGCAGGTCAGCATATAAGCTAAATTGTTGTGGTAATTAGCCAAGAAGACTTCTTTGCTGGAAACATCATTGGTGCCAAAGAAGATCACTACGATATCGGGGACCTCATTTAAGACATCCTCACGTAGTCGTTTGCAGGCATTACGTGTTTGATCACCAGGTAAACCACGGTTGATGAATTCAACATCAGGGAATTTATCCTCTAAAAGTCGGGTAAAGATCGGACTTGAATGACCATCAACGCCCCCTGCTGTTAAACTATCACCGAATAATACTACTTTAGTCATGTTTCCGCTTCCTTTATTGGTAAATTTATACAAAATCCGTGCTATAATTGTCTATTATAAGATAGAAAACGCTATACAAGGAAATAATACGCATGGAAAATCAAATAAATTACTATAAGATCTCACGTAAAGAGTGGAGTGGTTTTTATAAAGACCATATCGCTCCTTTGACTGAGGCTGAACTGCAAAAGATAAAATCGCTAAATGACCGTATTTCAACTGCAGATGTGGCCGATATTTACATGCCTTTGATCTATCTGCTCAAGATGTTTGTGACTACTCATCAAAAGCTCCAAGATGATCAGGCAAATTTTTTAGGGATACGTCCGCATAAAGTGCCCTTTATCTTGGGGATCGCGGGTTCGGTAGCTGTCGGTAAGAGTACGACGGCGCGTTTGTTGAAGACATTGCTCAGCGAAGTTTATCCCGATAAAAAAGTCGAATTGATCACGACTGATGGCTTTTTATATCCAAATAAGGTGTTAAAGAAAAAAGGCTTGATGAGTCGCAAGGGTTTTCCTGAGAGTTATGATATGGAACGATTGATCAGTTTCATCAATGATGTTAAGAATAATTTACCTACCAAGGCTCCCGTTTATTCACATGAGGTCTACGATATCATTCCCGGTGAATACGAAGAGATCGCTTCGCCAGATATCTTGTTGGTCGAAGGGATCAATGTTTTGCAGTTGCCAAGTAAACAGAAGATCTATGTGAGTGATTTCTTTGATTTTTCTATTTATGTCGATGCTAAGGAAGAAGACATCAAGCAGTGGTATTTGGAACGCTTCGGGATGCTGCTAGATACAGCATTTAAAGACCCTAAGAACTATTACTATCCTTATGCTTTGGGAGATCGCGAAGAAGCTTTTGAGATGGCGGCTAAAGTCTGGGATGAGATCGATCATCCTAATTTGCACGATTATATCTTACCGACTAGAAATCGTGCTGATTTGATCATCGTTAAAGGGAAAAATCATTTGATAAATGAGTTGCTGTTACGCAAATACTAGAGCAGGTTTATTCGGGTTCTAGCTAAAATTTAATTAAATTCATGAAAAATGTACGTGAAAAACGATTGACCCAGCTTAACTCAATGAGTACAATGTAAGATAATACATGCAAAAATTTTATGATGAGGTGAATATCTTGGCTAATGTTGACATGCAAGCTTTTGACAAGATCATTGTATTGGACTTTGGGAGCCAGTATAACCAATTGATCACTCGTCGGATCCGTGAATTCGGTATTTACTCCGAATTATTATCACACAAGATCACGGCTGAAGAGATCAAGCAAATGGCGCCTAAGGGAATTATTTTCTCTGGAGGTCCAAACAGTGTCTACGATGAGGGAGCATTTAAAGTCGATCCTGAGATCTTTAATTTAGGTATCCCCGTGTTGGGTATCTGCTACGGGATGCAATTGATGACACAAGAACTCGGTGGTAAAGTTGAAGCCGCTGATAATAAGGAATACGGTAAAGCAGAGATCACAGTGGCTGATGCTGATACAGTGATGTTCAAAGATCTACCTAAGGAACAAACTGTTTGGATGAGTCACGGCGACTTAGTTACAGAAGTTCCAGCTGGTTTTGAAGTTACCGCTACAAGTGCAAACTGCCCGATTTCAGCAATGGCTAACACAGCCAAGAATTTCTATGCTTTGCAATTCCACCCAGAAGTACGTAACAGTGAATACGGTAATGATATCTTACGTCACTTTGCGTTTGATGTTTGTGGTGCTCGTGATAACTGGTCAATGGAAGACTTTATCGACATGCAAATTGCTAAGATCAGAGAACAAGTCGGTGATCGTAAAGTCTTGCTTGGTCTTTCTGGTGGGGTCGATTCTTCGGTTGTTGGTGTCTTGTTACACAAAGCGATCGGTGACCAATTGACTTCGATCTTCGTTGATCATGGCTTGTTGCGTAAAGGCGAAGCTGAACAAGTTATGGAAAGCCTAGGTGGAAAATTTGGCTTAAATATCATTAAAGTTGATGCTAAAGAACGTTTTATGGATAAATTAGCTGGCGTTTCTGATCCAGAAAAGAAACGTAAGATCATCGGTAATGAATTTATCCGTGTCTTCGATGATGAAGCAACTAAACTCAAGGGTATCGATTTCTTGGCTCAAGGTACACTTTATACTGACGTGATCGAATCTGGGACAGATACAGCGCAAACGATCAAGTCACACCATAACGTTGGTGGGTTGCCAGAAGATATGCAATTTGAATTGATCGAACCATTGAACACCTTATTCAAGGATGAAGTCCGCGAATTAGGTGAAAAATTAGGGATGCCACATGAACTCGTTTGGCGTCAACCATTCCCAGGCCCAGGTCTTGGGATCCGTGTTATCGGTGAGATCACGGAAGAAAAACTTCAGATCGTGCGTGACTCTGACCTTATCTTGCGTGAAGAGATCGCTAAGCACGGTTTAGATAAAGAAATTTGGCAATACTTTACAGTGTTACCAGGTATCCGTTCTGTTGGTGTTATGGGTGACGGCCGGACTTACGATTACACAGTCGGGATCCGTGCTGTGACTTCGATCGATGGGATGACAGCTGACTTTGCGAAGATCCCATGGGATGTCTTACAAGAGATCTCCGTGCGCATCGTAAATGAAGTAGCTCACGTTAACCGTGTAGTCTATGACATCACGTCTAAGCCACCGGCAACGATCGAATGGGAATAGAAGGGACTTTTGAACTAAAATAGCCCCCAAATTTTGAAGTACCTTATAATTGTTAGATATAGTTCTAATAATTATAAGGTGCTTTTCTTTTAAATACTGCATACTTGTATAATAAAAATACAGTGCGTAGAATGTAAATAAGAAAGTAAAAACACAATTTCGGTTGGTAGTCCGAATGTATTAATATATCAGTAACCTTCCTCCTAGGATGTCCATCTTTCTTAAAAGCAATTATTAGGAGGGATGCATTGTGATTAAAGGTGCACTGACAATTATTTTCGATTATCCGTTTTATAAAGCTATCTTTGAACGGACTGATGGTAGTGAGTATTATGTTGCTCAAGTAAATCTTGGAACATCAATGCCACATATGCCCCAAATTTTGAATATGGTAAATTTTAAATTTTCTAAACTAAAGTTTTACAAAACTAGTATTGAAAAACAAAAAGAATATCATGTCAATCCAAAACGAGCTCAAAGATTAGCTCATAAGGCTATAAAAAATTCTTCTATTGGAACTAAGGCACAACAAGATTTAAAGAGACAATTCGAAGAAAAGAAAATAATGAAGAAAAAAGCGATTAAAGTTAGTAAAGAGCAAGAAACTGAAAGACGTTACTTGTTGAGACAAAAGAAAAAACATGCTAAACATCGTGGACACTAACAATGCATTGAAGAGTCTGAGAGAAATTAGTTTCTCATTCTAAATCGACCTAGGTGATTTCATAGCAGTGAGATTATCTAGGTCGATTTTAATTGTTATTATGGATAAGTGAGTCTCTCCTGCCAGCCCACTATTGAACAAATTTTCTGTGTAATTTTAACGGAATTATGCCTAAACTTCAAATGGCTATCCGATAAGGTTACTTTAGTGGACCTTGAAACAACTCATGATGGCTCCACATTCTTATCAAGCGAATTCTGGGATTGCTTTTATGTGGTAAGTATATTACCAAAACATTAAATTTACCATCAGCAAGATGAAATTCATAATAGCCACTATAGTTTTCGTTACGAGTATTTAGTAGTGTGGTTTATAGACCAGAGGAACTGTCCAGGCATTTTGAGTTCTGTTAAAGCAGTAGCGAGTTCTTTTGAGATTTCTGGATGATTTTTCTTAATATTTTGGTAATAGGTCAAAAACTGTGGTTCAAAGATGACATTAAACATATTTAAACCTCTGAATCAAGAAATTTGATGGCTTCGTCAATGTCATCAAAAGAGACAGAATCATCTTTGATCAATTTTAGTTCTTTAGCCTTAGTGAGAATTACAGTTTTTTCGGTTTTCTCAGTAGGAATATCATCTGAAATTTCAAATGGTAGATGATTTTGGAGCACGAATTGACGCGCTGCGATATTAAAATAAGTGTTAAGAGTGATGCCTAAAGAGTCTAATTTTTTTGTTAACTCTTTTTTTAAATCATCATTAAGGTAAATCGTAGTTGGTGTAGTTGTCATAATGATCACTTTCCCTCTGTGCTTATGGTAGCACAAATTTAGATGAACACTACTATAGTGTCATCTAAATAAATACGGCACCTACCTAAAATTCAATGTTTTCACCCATGTCTCGATTTGGTGCTGATTATTCAACACAGCTCCTTGAGTTATAGTGACATTATAGTTATTTTTCCTTAGAGTACGTTCAATATTAGCTTGCGAGCGTTTATAACCACTGCCACCCGATGTAGCAAATGATGTGAGATTTTTACCGTTAAGATCTAGCTTGTCGATAGCAGTTGTGATCAAGCACGGTGGGATGCCCCACCAAATTGGATGACCAATGATGACATTATTGTAATTGGAAATATCGGGTAGGTCGTCATTGATCTCGACCCGACTATTATGTTGGTGCTGTTCGATCGATATTCTACTCTGGGGATCGTGCCAATCAAGATCAGCGCTAGTGTAGGGGTGTTTAGCATGGAGCTCAGCGATATCTGCATCTAATTTATTGGCGATAACTTGGGCAACATTTTTAGTAGTATAGTACCAGTGCTTCGGGCATAGTATCAACTTCCTTTCTGAGTTTAGTATAGTGAGAAAGTAGTAGGCTGTAAAATGCTTGTTATTTATGGAAATTAATACTTATAATGCATGATGCGATCGTTGTAAATCATCTCAATCGTTTTGCGACGATGCTATGATTACGGCGAGAGGAAATGGATAAGACATTTGATGAATGTTTGGCAGGTAAACAGGATCTAGAGTTTGTGATGTTAGAAAAAGAGTTGCAAGAAAAGTTGTTGACAGATATTTTAACACAAAACATTTTTTGACCAAAGTCGGTGCTGGTCGTGCAACAAAATATCGTAAATAACCTAGGAAATATTTCCAAGCCTTGATCTGATATAGTTCAAGGCTTTTTATTTAAATCAATAAATCTATATTACTATAGGAACAGTGTTTTTATTGTATAAAATAATTTTTATAGAATAAACCAGCGATCGTTCGTGGAAAAAAGTTGTTTTGTTCCAAGAAAAGTTTTATAACAAAGCTGAGCAGGAAGTACAGGGGGAGCATATTCTAAAGATAGGGGAAAGAAATATGCTTTCAAAAAATAATACAGATCTATACGCAAATAAATTAGCACCTAAACGGCAAAAATTTGCGATCAAAAAATTTACGGTGGGAGTCGCATCTGTTTTAGTTGGAACAACTTTTGCTTTATATGCAGGAACTAGCCATGTTGCAGCTGACCAAGTCGAACCCAATACAGCGCAAAGTGCAACTAAAGATACAGTTGAACAAAAGGATGAAATTAAAAAACAACCTGAGGCAGTGTCGACTAATACTCCTGTAGCGCCTGAAACGAAAGTACCACAACAAGCACAGGCAGCTACACCTGAAAAAACAGTGCCAACTCAAATAGATTCGCCGGTGTTAGAACAACAGCTAACTACGCCACAACAACAGCCAGTTCAACCTGAAGTGGTCCCGAGCCAAGATGCTAGTCATGTGTCAGACATGGCCCAGTTTCAAACGGCATTGAACGATAAAAATGTGGCCGAGATCGTTTTGGACAAGGATGTCACTAATGATACTGACAACTACGTCAACGTTGATAAACCTGGTGTAGCACGGGATGTGACCGTTTGGGACTCTAAAGTCGATGAACGAAATACGACATTGAACTTAGGCGATCATTCGCTTTATTTTTATAACAAGACCACAATACCTGACCATAAGTGGCAACTCAACTTTAAAAATGTCAACGTAGAAACGAATGATCCACATGGTTATGGGGTCGTTAGTTTCCAAAATAATGGGACTGATGCCACCGTCAACTTTGATAATGTTAAAGCTAGTGGTAACGGTGTGCTAGTCTATGCACCGAATGCGACCGTTAAATTGCATGATGTATCTGCAACACCGACTTATGTAGAAAGTTCACCGAGTGCCAATGTGACAGCGAATAATGTTGATTTGAGTGGAAATGTTACCTTAACAGCTGGAGTCAATAATGCAAGTACACCTCAAAACGTATATGCTAATGGAAAAGTAAACGTAAAGAGTGGCGCTAATGTAGTTTTAACGACCAATAATGCCTATAGTAACGAGACCCAAAATCTTACAGCAGGGGCTTTGCATGTTGAAAAGAATGCTAAATTAAACGTTAAAGTCAATACAACTGCGCCTAATGTAGCAGTGCCAACGGGTGGTACTTGGGAAAGCCTAGTGGTAAACTCACGGGCTGTTGATGTAACAAATGGGAATGCTAAGGTCGATGGCGAATTGACGGTCGATCCGTTCACTAAAGAAAAACGTGGAACGAGTGTGGTAGCAGCTGTAGTTCTCAGTGCTCCTGCAACTACGCAAAATGATCTAGTCATTGGCCCAACTGGGAAATTAGTCGTCAATGCGACGCAAGCTCCCAATACACGTGGGGTCTATTTTGTAAATAATGACCATGCATTTGGCGTGCAACATGGTGGACAGGTAATCCTTAAAATGGGACATGGTGTCTCTAATGCAGTCTGGAATCCCGATAATTTAGTCTTAAGTGATGGGGCTAAGTTAGACGTTGAAACTTACCAAGACAATAATGGCGTAACGAATATTGGGATCGATAGTACTGGTGCTGGTGCCCACTCTGGGGTCATCACGTTAAATTGGGGCAGCAGTGATCGACCTAATAACTCCGATGTAACGACTGGTAATGTTCATGGGAATCTGACGGTCAAGCCCAATGCTCTCTTAAAAGTCGTGCGTAAAGTTGATGAAAATAGCCAGCAAGCAGCAACTCCATTGATTTCTTATGGTGGTGTTGGTGGAAACAACGGGACGAACTCGTTAAATGTCGATCACGGTTCGGTCGTTTTAGAAGATGCGTTGCAAAAGGATAGTTTACAAAAATCTAACCTGGGTTATTATTCCTATTTGGATGTGACGGACAACTATCATTCTCCCGTGTATCCACTCGGGATGGTCTCGATGTGGGGCGTTGGCTCAACAAACCGGGTCAATGTCGTAGCACCTAAGCTATTTAAGATGGTGCGGACAGGTAAACAAAAAGGGATGCTTTTCCGTTTGGAAGCAACGGACAATAAGATCACGATGGATGCTGCCGATGATCAAAGTGTGCCAGTTAAATACGGAACGATCGCCAATGTTAAATACAATAACGATAAAGTATCGCAAGCTAAGAATTATGAATGGAATGTCAAAAATTTGAAATCAGTCAACTGGTTAGGCGACTATTCCATGAATTACTTAAATGCTAGAAAAGAAGGGACGCCATTTGGTTTGTCACCTGATTCAAGTGTAAGTTTTGCCCAAGCTACGCCACAGGCTGCTAAAGATGATTTTAATAATTACTTTAACTGGTGGAGTGCAACTAATTTGGAGATGGGTAGTGACTTAAATGTCTTTCATCCGGTTTACCAACCACTAGCAGTCATGCAAAATACGACACAAAGTGAAAATGTTTTATATCAAGATAGAGTCCAACCAAGCAATGTGAAGTACACGTTACTTGATCCGACGGGTGAATTCAGTTGGGCAAAAGTTGATGCTACAGGGGCACTAACAGTAGCACCAACTGTAACGACTGACGTAGGATTATATAATGTCCCAGTAGAGGTCAGCTTTACGAGTGGGCAAAAAGTCGTCGCCTATGCGCCAGTGACCGTGTTGAATAGTGATTCTAAGGCTGTCTTTAATGATCGAAATGTGCTGTTGGGTGAAGTGAAACCAGTCTTCACGCATAAGACGAGTGATAAGGATATCCTACCAGCTCCGATGCAGGCGTTGAATGGTCTGACTGTTTATACCAAAGATGAGAAAACTGGTCGGTATTTGCCAGTTACGACCTATGTTCCAAGTAAAAATGGGAATCTTGTTGATACACAAACTGGGGCTGGGTTGCCAGGTGTGAAAGTAACTTGGGCACAAGCACTAACGACAGTCGTGGCTAAAGATAGCGATAAGACTGAAACTGAGCCGATGATGGCTTTAGTCGATGTCCAAAATAAACAGGTAAGTTTCCCTAAAGTAGGACTTTTCCCAGATCTGGGTAATTTTCCAGTCCCAGTGACGATGTATGGTGCCAGTGCTAAACCAGATGTTCATGCAACAAGAACATTGGAGCAAAGCTTACCGCAAGCTGCTTCAGTACTTCAAATGCCAGATCTAACGGCTCAACACGAAGCTGAAGTAGCAAGTGTTGTTTGGAGTAAAAAGCCAGCTCTAGATCAGACGACTCCTAAAGCTACTGGTATGGTAAGTGTAAAATTTACGGATGGAACTGATTTGAACGTTCCGGTAAATGTAGCAGTTGATCCTAATATGGCTGATTTAAACATCCCTCTTGCACAGGTAGTGAAAACTGAATTGAACAAACTACCTGAAGCTAAAAGTGGGGTAGCGAATAGTGCTGATCTACCTGGAAATACTAAATACAACTGGAAGAGCCCAGTAGAAGTGACAACGCCGGGTACTAAACAAGGTACAGTGGTAGTAACATACCCAGATGGCAGCCGAGATGAGTTACCAGTGCAGGTAAAAGTGGAAACAGATGCCGATCTGTACACACCAAAAGGTCAACAAGTAGTGACAGAAGTAGGCAAGACACCAGAGGCTAAGAGCGGAGTGGCGAATAGCGCTGATTTACCTACAAATACGCAATACAGTTGGAAGAATCCGGTAAATGTAACGACACCGGGAGAAAAACAAGGCACAGTGGAAGTGACCTATCCTGATGGCAGCAAAGATGAATTGCCAGTACAGGTAAAGGTAGGAACGGATGCCAACCTGTACACACCAAAAGCTCAACCAGTAAATACCGAGTTGAATAAAGAACCAGAAGCTAAAAGTGGAGTGGCGAATAGTGCTGAGCTACCTGTAAATACGCAATACAATTGGAAGAATTCAGTAGAAGTGTCTACACCAGGTGAAAAACAAGGCAACGTAGTGGTAACGTATCCTGATGGCAGTCAAGACGAGTTACCTGTAAAAGTAACAGTCTTAGCTCCAGCTTCGGACAAAAAGCCAGTGAAGATGATGACCGATGCAGAAAAATATACTCCTCAAAGCCAAAAAGTAACAACAAAATTGGGTAATGTTCCAGCAGCCAAGAGCGGAGTAAAGAATAGTGTTGAGTTACCAGCAGATACTAAATATAGCTGGAAGAATCCAGTAGAAGCATCCACACCAGGCGAAAAACAAGACACCGTAGTAGTAACATATCCAGATGGAACCAAGGATGAATTGCCAGTGCAGGTGAAAGTGGGAACAGATGCCGATTTGTACACACCAAAAGCTCAACCAGTAAATACCGAGTTGAATAAAGAACCAGAAGCTAAAAGCGGAGTGGCGAATAGTGCTGAGCTACCTGTAAATACGCAATACAACTGGAAGAATCCAGTAGAAGTGTCTACACCAGGTGAAAAACAAGGCACAGTGGTAGTAACATATCCAGATGGCAGTCAAGATGAATTGCCAATACAGGTAAAAGTAGGAACAGATGCAGACCTGTACACACCAAAGGACCAACAAGTAGTGACAGAAGTAGGTGAGACACCAGATGCTAAAAGCGGAGTGTCAAATAGCCGAGATCTCCCAGTAGATACAAAATATGGCTGGAAGAATCCAGTAGAAGTGTCTACGCCAGGCGAAAAACAAGGTACCGTAGTAGTAACATATCCGGATGGAAGTAAAGATGAACTGCCAGTACAGGTAAAAGTAGGAACAGATGCTGACTTATACACACCAAAAGGTCAACAAGTAAATACCGAGTTGAACAAGGAACCGGAAGCCAAAAGCGGAGTTTCCAATAGCCAAGAGCTACCAGTAGATACTAAATACGGTTGGAAGAATCCAGTAGAAGTATCCACGCCAGGTAAAAAACAAGGTACTGTAGTAGTAACGTATCCTGATGGTTCTAAGGAAGAACTTTCGGTGCCAGTGTCAGTCTTAGCCTCGACTTCTGACAAAAAACATGCAGAAGGACCAGAAAAAGTAGTGCCTGATGCAGATAAGTATGAGCCTCAAAGTCAAGTGGTAAACACAGACATGGGCAAGCAACCAGATGCTGAAGCTGGTGTCTCGAATAGTACAGATCTGCCAGTAGGTACCAAATATAGCTGGAAGACTCCAGTGAATGTAACAACACCAGGCGATAAACAAGGTACAGTGGAAGTTATCTATCCAGATGGTAGCAAAGACGAGTTACCAGTTAAAGTAAAGGTGGGCACAGATGCTGATCTATATACGCCAAAGGGTCAACAAGTAGCGACAGAGGTAGGAAAACAGCCAAGTGCCCAAAGTGGAGTCTCAAATAGCCTAGAGCTGCCAGCGGGTACACAGTATAGCTGGAAGAGTCCAGTAGATGTAACAACAGCGGGGGATAAGCAGGGCACAGTGGTAGTAGCATATCCCGATGGTTCCAAAGAAGAACTTTCTGTACCAGTAACGGTTTTAGCTCCAACTTCTGACAAAGGACCAGTAAAAGTGGTAACCGATGCAGAAAAATATACCCCTCAAAGTCAAGCTGTGACGACGAAATTGGGTACGGTCCCAGTAGCCAAGAGTGGAGTAACGAACAGTGCCGACTTACCTTCCGATACTAAGTACAGCTGGAAGACACCAGTAGACGTGACAACGCCGGGTGCTAAACAAGGCACAGTGGAAATGATGTATCCGGATGGTAGCAAAGATGAGCTACAAGTCGAAGTAAAAGTGGGTACAGATGCCGACTTATACACGCCAAAAGTTCAACAAGTAAGAACAGAGCTGAACAAGCAACCAGAAGCAAAAGATAGTGTGGTCAATAGCGCTACTCTTCCAGCTAAAACACAATACAGTTGGAAGAGTCCAGTAGACGTGACAACGCTGGGTGAAAAACAAAGCACTGTAGTTGTAACTTACCCCGATGGCTCTAAAGATGAACTGCCTGTATCAGTATCAGTTTTAGCTCCAGTTTCTGATAAAGAAAACGAAACATCAACTGATGCAGATAAGTATCAACCGCAAGCACAGCAAGTGACAACTGTTTTAGGTAAGCTCCCAGCAGCCAAGAGTGGTGTAACAAATAGTGGAGATCTCCCAGCCAAAACGCAATATAGCTGGAAAACTCCAGTAGATGTGACGACACCAAATGAGACAAATGCCACCGTAGTAGTGACCTATCCAGATGGCTCCACAGATGAATTACCAGTAAAAGTTGTGGTGCTAAATCCTGTTAAAAAGCAGGTCAAAGCAACTACTGATGTAGATAAATATGCACCACGACCACAAGTGGTAACGACCGAGCTAGGTAAGGTCCCGGCTCCACAGGCAGGTGTAGCTAATAAAGATGAACTACCGGACAAAACTGATTATAGCTGGAAACTGCCTGTCGATGTCACGACTGTAGGCACAAAACATGCGACCGTAGTAGTGACATATCCTGACAAGAGCCAAGCTGAAGTTGGGGTCACAGTAAAAGTTCATGCTAAAACAAAGACTAAACAAGTGACACAACAAGTTTTGGCGGTAAAGGATAATGCTAAGCGAGGCAACGGATCTGTGGGTGGAACACATAAGCATTTGGCTAAACAAGCTTTGCCTCAAACAGGTGAAACTAATGCTGGAGCATATGAATTACTTGGAGCGTTCATCACGTTATTAGCCGGAATTTTAGGGCTAGGAGCATTTGTTGAGAAACGTTCGCAAAAATAATTACTAAATAAAAATGAGTCTAGAAACTTGGGATCGGCCAAGTTCCTAGGCTCATTTTTTATCCGGTGATACCTTCACGTAAAGTTACGGGAAGGACATATTCTAGCGAGGTCTCTTCATTATTCATGCGTTGTTTCAAGACTTCAACTGCTGTTTTAGCAATGTCTTCGATCGGTTGTACGATAGTCGTTAAGCCCGGTAAAATGTTGCGGATCACCTGTGTACCATCGTAACCTACGAGTAGAAGGTCTTCTGGGATGCGTTTGCCTTGTTCTAAGGCTAGTTGCATGATCAAAGCAGCATCGATATCATTAGAGGCAAATACAGCATCTAAGTCGGGATGATCGTGGAACATTTGGGTAAAGATCTGCTTTTTTTCACTATAAGGGATATTAAAATCGACCGTGATCGTGAGTGGGGTCAGACCGTACTTTTTCATCGTATCTTCATAAGCCAGACGCCGGCGTTTAGTTGGTGTTTCGAGCTCGATCGGTCCATTAGTGTGGATGATCTTTTTAGCACCGCGCTTGATCAAGCGGGTCGTTGCCAAGACCCCACCGTTATAGTTATCAGATTCGATCACGGGGATATCTTGATTCATATTACGATCGATCGCGACGACAGGTAGATGTTCATAATTGTACTCGGCGATCCCGCGATTGTGTGTCCCGACGATCAGACCATCAACTTGCTTTGTTAACAGCTGATTGAGGTAATGCGCTTCTTTTTTAGGATCGTTCATTGAGTTACCGATCAGAACTTTAAAACCTTCGTTATAGAGCCGTTTTTCAAGTTCCGCACTCAATTCACCAAAAAAAGGATTGGCTATCGTGGGAAAAAGTAGTCCAATGATCCGGGTTTGCTTTTTGTATAACTGACGTGCGACGACATTTGGCTGATAATTGAGTTCTTTCATTGCACTGTAAACGCGTTCGATAGTTTCCTGACTCAAATAGCCACGGTTATTCAGGACGCGTGAAACAGTTGTTTTAGATACGTTGGCTAGTTTAGCCACATCTTCTAGTTTAGGTCGCAAAATCCATCACCTCTTTCAATCAATTTTAGCAAAATTTTAGCCGAAGAGTTAAAAAGAGTGTTCAACAGTACTTGGACTGTTGAACACGTCTCACTAGATAGCCTATTATTCAAATGTGATCGCTTGACCGTCTAAGTGATAAACTTGTGTCAAACATTGAGCTTTTGCAGTGAGCCAAACCTGTGGCGCATTATCAAAGTGGAAACGCTCAGTAAAGACAGCTTCACCGTCATTGATGAAGATCTCAAGTGAACTAGTATCGATGAAGATCTGGAGTTTAAACTCAGCATTAGGCTTGATTGAAGCATAGCGAGCATCACCATTTAGGAGTGTAAAAGTATGTGTTGCTTGATCAAAAGTGAGCTTGACTTGTTTATCTTGATCAGTAAAGGCGAGCTCAAATGCTTGATCTGTTGTAAGAGTCAGATCGATCTCCGCTTGCTGCTCATTTTCGCAGAGCAAAGTTTTTTCAGTCACTTGTTTGTTCCAAGCAGAAATTTCAGCAGTCCGTAATTGAACTGCTTCTTTAACAGGACGCATATAGAGCTGGTCATCTTTTAGCTCTAATTCACGTGGTAAGGTCAAAGCACCCGCCCAACCATCAGCTTTTTCCGGAAATTCACTTTCCCACATATCCATCCAACCAAAAACTAGCCGACGACCATCGGGAGCCAGTGTTGTTTGGGTCGCATAAAAATCATGACCGTGATCTAACTCAGTGAAACCGCCGTGTTCAAAGGTATTAGTGGAGTAGTCGAAATTCCCGACAAAATAACCTGTTTGGAATAAGTTGAGATATTTTTGGCCTTGTGCTTCGATCCCTTGGGGTGAAAGTAAGAGGATATCTTTACCAGCCAATTCAAAGAAATCAGGGCATTCCCACATAAAGCCTTCTGTGGTCAAACCGTTAGCTTTTGCGATCACACCTAAATATTGCCAATCTTTGAGATCATCAGAACGATAGGTGATCGCCCGTCCAACACCATCTTTTCCTTGGCTACCTAAGATCATGTAGTATTTGCCATCTTTTTCCCAAACTTTAGGATCACGGAAATGGTGGGTGTTATCCTCGGGAGCGCTTGCAATGATCGGATTATTTTCATATTTGGTAAAATTGATCCCATCTGTGCTGTAAGCTAGATTTTGATTTTGCCAGAAATGATCTGGATCACCATCATCATAATAATGATGACCAGTATAGATCAGATACAAGACGTCATCTTTGACGATCGCACTGCCAGAAAAGCAGCCATCTTCATCGGCTTTGGTGTCAGGGGCAAGCGCGATCGGAAGACTTTCCCAGTGCACGAGGTCTTTACTGCGGGCATGTCCCCAATGCATTGGACCCCAGTCAGCGGAGTAGGGATGGTATTGGTAAAAAATGTGATAATAGCCTTTGTAATAACAAAAACCATTTGGGTCATTGATCCAACCAGCTGGGGCACTGACATGATAACCTAAGCGATAGCGGTCGTTGTTTAATTTGATCATTTGTTTCATAAAAATTCTCCTTTAGTTATTTTTCTAGTGGCTGTCCGTTAACAAATTCGTTGTCTTTTTTGATGATAAAGAAACCGTAGATACCAGTGATCAAGACGATGAGGGCGATGATCTTAAATGTCATGCTGTAGCCCATCGAATCACGCAAGATCCCTAGTGGTGTTGATAAGATAATTTGCCCAACTTGAGCTGCGATCTGAAATCCGATCATATATAAAGTTGCCGATAATTTAGTATCAAAATGCAAGGTAAAGTAACGAAAGATCGAAAGAACAAAGAGTGGAACTTCGAGTGAGTGGAGCATTTTGACACCAGAGATCGCGATCGGATCAGTGATAAAACCGCAAAGACCGATACGCAAACACATGATGGCCGTTCCTAAAAGTAAAGTTTTTCGGACACCGATCTTTTTCATAAGGATCGGCACTAGACCAAGCATCAATGCTTCAATGAAAACTTGGATACTATTCAAAGTTCCGTATGTCTGTTGGCCTACTTCGGCAGAAGAAAAGAGGCTGGTGTAAAATTCAGGGAACATTTGCTGATCGAAAACGTTATAGAAAGTCCAAGAAAACATTACAAAAAAGATGATCTGCCAAAGGACAGGCAACTTGAGCAACCCAAACATATCCTTTAATTTAGGGGTAGAATTATCTGATTTTAGCTCATCGATTGCTTTTAAAGCATCGCGTTCTTCTTTAGGTTTCCAAAACAGCAGGTCTAAAAGCAAGAAAAGCCCGATCAAGGAACCGCCGATGAAGTTGAGGTTTGGATCTTTGACAAAGATAAAACCGGCAATCAGCGCGGAAACAGCGTAACCAAATGAGCCCCATGCCCGTGATTGGCCATAAGCAAAACCAAAGACGCGCGAAAAACGTTCAGTAGTCGCTTCTAAGACCCCGACAGCTGAGAGGTAAGCTGCCGACAAGAAGAGTGCTCCGAGCCATGCACTTAGCATAAAGTGACTTTGAAGCAAGGGAGCATAAACAAAGATGAAAAATGGAGCGATCAAAGTTGCCAGAATAGCATTAAAGATCAATAAGTGCCGTTTGATGAATAATTTATCCTGGATCGTGCCATAGATGAACATTAGAACCAAGCTGGCGACTGAGTTGATCGAAAAGATAGTCCCAACTTCGCTACCTGAGAGGCCTAAACCATTTGACTTAGAAGTTAACCAAAGTTGGAAAAAGCTCCACCAGATGCCCCATGAAGCAAAGAATAAAAACATGGTGCTCGAACTTTGGAGATACGATGGATTTTTTAAATTACCGAGTTTATGTTGCCAATTCATTAAATTTCACCTTCCCAAATTAGAATCAAAAAAATGTCAACCGGTTGACATTTTTTGTGTTAGCGCTTTCTTTCTATAATTTAGTTATATCATTTATTTCCTCTTTGTGTCAACCGGTTAACATAAATTTAAAAAATAAATAGCCTGACCCTGAAGAAATAGCAAAGTCAGGCGTAATTTTAATGGGGAGTGGACGCCGTATATTCAGCCTGAGTGATCATCCAAAGGTTGGTATCGAGCATCCCAGCGGCTGAAGGTAAATAGTTTGGTAAAGTCCCGATACATTTCAGCCCGATCTTTTCAAGGACACGGGCACTTTGCGGATTAGATGTGAGCTGGTAAGCTTGGATGTATTTTAGGTCTAAGTGTTGAAAGGCTAGCTCTAGCAGTGCTTGGGCAGCTTCGGGAGCTAGGCCTTGGCCCCAAAATTTACGATTGAGAACATAGCCGATCTCAGCACCATGTGGGGTCAGATCCATTAAGCTGATCGTCCCAATAAATTTATTTGTTTGCCGATGAATGATCCCAAATCGACCTAAAGGAGCCACCATGAAGTGATCAGCGATAGCTTTTTGAGTGTCAGCTAAAGTTTGGTGTTGCTCAAAACTAACATATTCGATCACTTTAGGATCGCTCGCATATTCAAACATATCAGCGGCATCACTTAACTGAATTGGCCGAAGCGTCAGCCGACTGGTTTCAAGCGTTGCATATTTTGCTAAAGGTAGATTCAAAGATGTCATGTTAACTCCTCCCATTTTATTTGGCGGTCTTTAAAGTAATATTTACGGTCATATTCATTTAGCGGACGCAATATCTTACAAGGATCGCCGACTGCAACTACATTGGCGGGGAGATCTTTAGTGACGACACTCCCAGCGCCGACTACCGTGTTATCACCGATCGTAATGCCGGGTAAAACGACGACTCCAGCTCCTAACCAGCAATTTTTTCCGATATGGATCGCTTGATTATGTTAGTAGCCTGCTTGTCTGAGTTCGGGTAAGATCGGATGCCCGGCTGTTGCTAAAGTCACGTTGGGGCCAAACATTGTATGATCTCCAACATGGATATAAGTATCATCGACCACAGTTAAATTAAAATTAGCGTAGATATGATCACCAAAGTAACAATGGTTACCTCCAAAATTAGCATGAAAAGGTGGTTCGATATAGCAATTTGGTCCGATCTTGCCAAACATTTTTTGTAATAGTTCACGGCGCTTTTTTTGTTCACGGGGGCGCGTCTGATTGAAATCGTAGAGTAATTCTAGGCAGGCGGTTTGTTCGGCTACGATCGTCTCATCGGTAGGTAGATATAGTTCGCCGGTATGCAATTTTTCACGCATACCATCACTTCCTTTCAAAATAATTTTTATAAAGTATACGCTATCAAAAAGCGGAAAACAAGCGTTTTAACTGTTATTTCTAAAATTTTAATTAATATTCTTGTTGTCTTTTAATTTATTGTGTGATAAACTTTGGCTTATCAAATTTAAGTGAGGCGAAAAAAGATGAGAACAATGGCTAAACGATCTCAAGCCAACAACAGCATTATTATTATTCGGATCATTTCTTAGGTGGTGCGGATAGTTTAGCTCGTCTGCATCACAGCTGGTGCAGACAGGAAGTCTCGATCTTTTAGGCGCGACAACTGTTTGACGAAAATGGTTGGCGCGCCTTTTTTGTAGCTTAAATTTCAAAGGAGGGTCGAAAATATCGAGTAGTTATGGTGCAGTAGATACATAAGTAAAGGGGACGATAGAAATGGAAACAAAATTACAGGAAACAGCAGTTGTTAGAAGTTCAGTCAAGACGGTGATCTTAGCTTCGATGATCGGGACAGCGGTCGAATTTTTTGATTTTTATGCTTACGGGACAGCTGCAGCTGCGTACTTTCCCAAGGTCTTTTTCCCACAGATGACACCACTATTGGCAACGGTCTTGAGTTTATTGACTTTTGGTGTTGCTTTTGTGGCACGCCCAGTCGGCTCATTTTTATTCGGGCATTTTGGCGATAGCTTGGGTCGCAAGAAGACCTTAGTATTATCGATGCTAGTCATGGGAGGTGCAACGATCGCGATCGGCTTTTTACCGGGTTATCACAGTGTTGGAGTTTGGGGTGCGTTACTCTTATGCGCTTGTCGTTTTGTCCAAGGGATCGGGCTTGGCGGTGAGTGGTCAGGGGCAGTTTTAGTAGCAACAGAAAACGCACCAGCTGATAAACGCGCTTTATACGGAGCATTCCCAGAAGTTGGTGCTCCACTGGGATTTTTCTTGTGTAATGGTTTATTTTTTGTACTTGAAAAATTATTGACGCCACAGCAGATGTTAGCTTTTGGCTGGCGCGTACCATTTTTAGTTTCTGCGGTATTGGTAGTGATCGGGTTATATGTACGTCATCATTTGCAAGAGACACCGTTATTCCAAATGGCACAAGAAAATGACACCACGACTAAGACGCCACTTAAGGAACTCTTTTCCTGCTATTGGAAAGATATCGTTAAAGGAACATTTATCATGGGTGGGACTTATGCGATGTTTTACACTTTGACGACTTGGTCTTTAGCATATGCGACGACAGCGTTGGGCTTTAGCCATTCGGAAATGTTGTTGTTTTTGATGGGAGCGATCGTTGAATTTGCAGTCTTGATCATGACGACTTCGATGTTAGCGGATAAAGTTGGACGTAAAAAGGTATTATTGATAGCTACAGTTGGCTTAGTTGGTTTTTCGTTAGTCTTCCCGTATTTTTTAAGTGGTCAACACAATGTTTTAGGGATGTTTCTCTTCTTAAGTGTTGGCTTTGTCATCATGGGAACACTGTATGGCCCAGTTGGTGCGGTCTTACCAGAGCTTTTCCCGACCAAAGTTCGTTACTCAGGTGCGGGGATCACGTATAATTTAGCAGCGGTAGTAGGTGCTGCCGTAGCTCCATCAGTAACGACTTGGCTGATCGCACGTTTTGGTCTCCACGCAGCGGGATTATATATGTTCGTCCTAGCAGTAGCTTCAGTTATCGCTTGGTTGACAACTAAGGAAACTAAGGATGTGGATTATACTAAATAGAGTGTTTGCCTGCACGGGTAGCTCCGTATAAATAATGGTGTCCTACTTATGATGCGTATTTTGCGTCATAAGTAGGACATTGTTATTTTCTAGGAGTTGCTTTTTCTCACACGTTTTTGCAAAATAAGTCATTTGCGTGAAAAGAAAGTTATTTTCATGGTATTGTTACTTAAAAAGCGAAAGGAATACGATGGGGATGATGACGTTAGAACAGCAATTGTCAAATTTAGCTAAAGAAGGTTGGGATAAGCGCAGTTTACGCTATTACCGGCGAAACTATTTCAAACAAGCTGCTAGCTCACCGATAGATTGTTGGCAAGAGATCCATGAAGTTGGGACCCCACTATATACTAAAATGTTGCAGCGCTCTTGGTTGCCAGCACGCTTGAAAATTCAGTTAGTGTTGAATCATTTGGGAACATATGTAGATGAACATAACTTTTTACAGCTTGCTCCAACAGCTAAATATCATATTTGGGCTGACCTCGCACCGTTAGCTGAATTTAATGTGCTTTTTAGAACTTTAGTCTTGCAATTATATGGAAAAGCACCTAAGAATAGCCGACCGTTAGTACAAGAAAATTCTGATTTTACTCGACGCTTAAATCTTTTCCGGGGTTATATCGATCGGCAAGCCATCAGTTATTTACGTCAAACATATCCGGTTTTGCCCAATGATTTTTGGCGTTTAGCCGTTTATGCCAAGCAATGTGGCGTGGAGCTGGATTTTGAAACGGGGGCAAATTATCACAATCGCCACTTAGCTGAACAAAGTGATTTTGTACCAGAAAATATGAAGGTACAACTAGCTAAAAACTCGAGCTATGGGTATTTTTCGCGTTTCAACGATGCACGAATGGTAGAATTTATCATCAATGTCGATACGTTGGAGTTTGTCAGTCAGTGGAATGTGATCAAGCAGGAAAAAACAGGAAAATTTTGTTCAGATCCTGAAAAATACACCGTTTCAGAATTGCGAGCATTGGCAGATACTGAATCTTTTAATTATGGGATCCCACATGGAAAAGGGCGTGTGCCGTGGCGCTATCGCTATTCACATGGCAATCTTGATGGTGTTAATCCGCTTGAATCTGATCTGCGGAAACGGGCGAAAAAGTTCTGGCATGCAGATGGTGATGCTAAAAAAGAGGCAAACGGTTACGGAGATCTAGTAAATAGTAATGGTATCGCTGACATTTTATGCTGGCAAAATGTTTCACGTGAAAACCGCTTAGCACTATATCGGAACTACACCAGTTGGTTATATCAGACAAAGCGCACATCTACAGGGATATTTCGCTATTATGCTTTACATAGTAGTGGAGAAAATATATAATTGGGGCGTAGGAGGGTGAAGCTGATGAATAATTCACAACTGTTGAAAGGAACGTTGGAAGGCTGTGTCTTATTAGTGATCAGCCAACAAGAAGTTTATGGCTATGAATTAGTTACCAAGCTACAGAATTTAGGCTTTTTTGATCTCAGTGCAGGGACGGTCTATCCTCTTTTACAAAAACTAGAAAGACAAGGCTATTTAGAAAGTCAGTTACGTGCGTCAAATGAGGGACCAAAGCGAAAGTATTATCACTTAACTACTAGTGGCCAAATGCAGACCCAAAATTTTATTACTGATTGGCAACAACTTACAGCGACAGTGACAGCGGTCATCGAACAGACAGGGGAAAATATGGATGGAGCTATTGAGCGAACAAAATAACCATTTACGTGAAAAGTTAACGCCTGAGAATCGAAAATATTACGAAAAGCTTTTGTTATATTTACGGGCAAAAGGTAAAGACGAGGTAGTAACAGAAGAAATATTGTTAGAGATCTTGCAGGATATGCTCGAAGCGCAGGCGGAAGGGCAAACAGCACAACAATATTTTGGCACTGATCCTAAGATGGCAGCCGATGAACTACTAACTGAGATAAATGCTGATAAGCAAACGAACTTAAAAGAAAAGTTGAGTCTGAGTGTATTCATCTTTTGTTTGCTAACATTATTAGCATTTATGCATACCGAGATCGATCTTGTCGAATATGTTATTGAGATAGTCGGGATGGTCATTTTACTCAACATCATGCTTACTTTGCTGGGCAATGATGCTTTCAACCGTGTCCCGTGGCGTAGCTATTTGGGCACGGGTGTAGCATTCATGATCTATTTAGGGGTATTGCTATTGAGTGATCATTTTACGCCAAAAACTTTGATCTATCCCCTTGGCCCTACGATACTGTGGGGGATCGGGCTGTTATTTGTGATTTATCTAGGACTATATTTTAAGTGGCCTGATTACTTTCGTAGTGGGCTTTTCTACATTGTAGCTTTAGCTTTTGTGGCTACGTTGGTGCATTTACCGCTCACAAGTAACATTTTTCAAACACTTTGGGGCCAAGTGAGTTTAATGGTGGTGTTTGCACTGATCTTAACATTTAAAGCATTCAAATTTAAGAAATAAATTTTATCTAGGTGAAGTAGGCAAAGTCATAGAAAATACGTTGACTATTAGCTATATTTACAAAGAATTAGGTAAATAGATTGGCTAGCTTAGGTATCTTGATCGGCTGGCGAAGACACAAGAGATCTGATAAGTAGTCACTGAGTGTTGATACAACAAAAGAGGAGCTGAGACTCATAGAGTTTCAGTTCCTTTTTTGGCTAGTTATTTAATAAATAGTGGTAAAGATTACGATCGATGTCTTTATAAGGGCAAAAAATGATTTTTACTTCAGGATGTTTAGCATGAAAGCTTTCAGTGACATCGAGTGCGATCTGAGCAGCTAATGGGCTGGGGAAATTTTTATGTCCAGTCCCTAGACTGCAAAAAGCTATCGAGCGGAGGTTATTTTCTAGCGCTAATGTCAAAGTAGCCTCATAGCAAGCAGCTAGCTGTTGTTGGAGTTGTAAGGTCGGTTCGCCCGTAACTTTAGGTGCTAAGGCATGAATGATGTGTTGGGCTGGTAGATGGTGCCCAGCAGTGATCCGAGCTTGGCCAGGTTTTAGGTGCGTGTGTTGCATCACCAAAGCACATTCTTCGCGCAACCGACTCCCGGCTAGAACGTGGATCTCATTGTCCAAACAGATATGTTCTGGTTCAAAGCAGCCAAGCATTTGGTCTGAAGCAGAATTGACGATCGCATCGACTTTCAATCGTGTTAGATCACCTTTGGCCAAATATATTCCCGGTCTATATTCGGTTAGATCGCTGAGTTCAACGTAGCCGCGCTTTTGCCAGATGAGATCTAATAGTTGATCTTCTTGTTGTAAGTAATGTTTGGGTAAGTCTCCTGGCTGGCGTCTAGTCACAAGTTGACGCCAGTAGGCAAATTGGGCTGAGACATCAGTTGGAAAAGGCCCGGTTGGTGCAAGTTTAGTGATCAATTCGGGTAAGAGTTCGGTAATTTGCATAAAATATATTCGCTTCCGTTACAGATTGGCGGTCCTTTGTTGTTTCAAGCCGTCACTTCATTATAGAAAAATTTTTAAGAATTTTACAGTGGATAGGTCTGAGCTTTTTGAGAATAGATTTCTTGTATTAAGGTAAGAAAGTGATTCAAAGTGAGTTGACCTTGCATAAATAATGATCCCCTATGATGCAAAATGCAACACGCATCATAGGGGGGATCATTATTTAATAGGAGTTGTGTTACCGTTGATGGACGGTTTTACCCTGATCGAAAAGTTACGCCAAAAAGGAAATATCGTTCCCGTCTTGATCTTGACGGCTAAAGACTCCCTAGCCAATCGGGTCAAGGGCTTAGATATCGGGGCGGACAATTATTTGGTGCGACCCTTTGAATTTGAAGAATTACTAGCGCGGATCCGGGCCTTGCTTCGGCGAAAAAAGCGGGAATCAGGCTACGTTATCGAAGAAGCGTGACTTTGGTTTTGCGCTAGCTACCTAAGACGGTTATACTAAGTTTTGGGGGGTGAAGTGATGATATTTGTAACTTCAGATACGCATTTTTTTGATGAACATTTGTTAGGGATCACGGATTTTGCGGTCCGTCCTTTTTTGTTAGCCTCAATGATGAATGAAGCGATCATTGAAAATTGGAATAAAGTGGTCGATCCAAGCGATACGGTCTATCATTTAGGTGATATCGCCGTGCATTTTATCCGGCCGGAAAGAAAGGCCCAGCAAGACGTTTATGATGTTTTAAAACGTTTGAATGGCAATTTAGTGTTGATCAAGGGAAATCACGATAATCGAGCTTTATTTAAATATTTAGCCAAACACAATTATGAGGTCAACGGCAAGCCTAAGTTTACTTTCCATGACGTAGGTGCCTTGATCAAATACGATCACCGCCAATACTACCTGACACACTATCCACTGATGCTTGGTATCGCACCAAAGATCATCAACTTACACGGCCATATCCATCACTATGCCGTCAATGCTAAGGAAAATATCAATGTTGGAGTGGATTCACCAGAATTTGATTATCTAACAACTAAACCTGAATTTGGCCAGCCACTTTCAATGGCACAAGTTGAAGCGATCGTTGAAGCTAAAAAGGATGATTATTTAAAGAGACGATGAAAAAGATACTAAAAATATTATTAGGCCTCGTAGCGTGCTTGCTATTTAGCATGCAGACCGCCCAAGCTAAAGAAAATATCCCGACGCTTTTTGTTCACGGTTGGGGCAGTAGTTACCGCGCTGAGGAGCACATGGTCAAGGCAGCTGTCAAAGCTAAAGTGACTAATACCGTTGTGCGCATTGATGTCGATATTTACGGGCAGGCCCACTTAGTTGGGGATTTACCTAAAAATGCCAAGGATCCACTGGTCGAGATCAATTTTGAAAATAACAAGAATGTCAATGCGATGATGGAAGCGCAATACTTAAAAGCAGCCGTTGAGCTTTTACAGACTAAGTATAAATTTAAAAAGCTAAACTTTGTCGGACATTCGATGGGTAATTCGGCGATTTTATTTTATTTGCGCGATAATGCTGGTGATCCTAATTTACCCAAATTAAATAAGCAAGTAGCCTTAGCCGCTTTTCCTAACGGGTTAGTCGACCAAATGCCTGCTGATGTGACGCTTGATCAAGCAGGCAGACCCAATGTCACAGCGGGGGATTTTGAGAATTTTTTAGTTTTACGTGAGACCTATCCAGCAGGGGCAAAGGTGTTGAATATTTATGGTGATGTCTTGGATGGAAGTGAGTCTGATGGACCAGTACCAGTCAAGTCGGCACAAACCTTGCGCTATTTAGTCAGTCCACGCGCTAAAAATTATCAAGAAAAAGAGATCCGTGGTAAAATGGGGCAACACAGTAAGTTGCACAATAATTCACAAGTTGATCGCGCTTTGATCAAGTTTCTATGGGGGAAATAATAGATGGAAAATTATATGTTTGATTTTGATGGAACTTTGGCTGATTCAGGGGAGACTGCGGTTTTAGCGACCCAAGCGACATTTAAGGATTTTGGGCTCCCTTTGCCAAGTAGTGACCAGATCCGAGGCTACATGGGGATCCCGATCGAAAAGTCATTTCCACTGATGGGGGCTAAGACTGAGCTACCAGCGATGTTTACCGGCTTTCGGGAGCATTATCAGGCACTGGAAGCTAGTCAGGTCAAGTTATATCCGGGGATCAAAGAAGTGTTAGCTAAGTTGAAAGAGAATGGTAAAAAGATCTATGCGGTCTCTAGTAAGCACAGTGAAGCACTACGCCGCAATTTAGAGCTTTTGCAGATCGCTACCTACTTCGATGATCTAGTCGGATCAGACCAAGTAAAAAATTATAAACCCGCTCCAGATGGGATCGATGTCTTGTTGGAGCGCTATGGACTTGATCCAGAGCAATCAGTCATGATCGGGGATGCGATCTATGACATCCAAATGGGATATGCAGCAGGAGTCAAAACGGCGGGCGTTCACTGGGGAGCCTTTGATTGGGAGGCTGTCTTGGAACAAAAGCCAACTTTTGCGCTCACAGAAGTCCAACAACTGGGTGAGATCTAAAAATATTAAAAAGCCTTCCGCTTCATTTAGAGAAGTTGGAAGGCTTTTTAAGCGATCATTTAATAATACGATCGTTTCAGCCTATTTGGTCTCATTTGCTAACTTTGGCACGGTCGGGATCATCACTGGTTCATTAAAAGCGATCAGTGAAAAGCAAGGTGCTTATGTAGCCAAGTTCTCAATGAAACTTTTACTTGGGGCGACCTTAGCATCTGTCTTGACGGGAACGATCGTCGGGCTGTATTTTTAAAGTATGAAAGGACGTGGTGATTTTGACGAAAAAAATTATCTTGGATTGTGATCCAGGGCATGATGATGCTTTAGCACTATTGTTAGCAGTAGCTTCTCCAGAAATCGAATTGAAAGCGGTGATAACATCGGCTGGGAATCAGACACCCGAAAAGACTTTGAATAATGCAATGCGGACTTTACAATTATTAGGGCAAACCCAGATCCCCGTGGCTAGTGGCAACCAGACGCCACTAGTCAAAGAATTGGAAACAGCAGGCAATGTTCATGGTGAATCCGGTCTGGATGGGGCTGAGCTACCGATACCGACATTTGAAGTTCAGCCAATGACCGCGATCGAATTGATGGCGAAAGTTTTACGGGAAAGTGATGAAAAGGTGACTTTAGTGGTAACGGGTCCGATGACCAATGCTGCCTTATTCTTGCGCGTCTATCCTGATCTGGCTAAGGAAAAATTAGCGCAGATCGTCTTTATGGGTGGCGCTATGGGACTTGGTAATTGGACACCATCAGTCGAGTTTAATATTTTTGTTGATCCTGAAGCCGCCAAGATCGTATTAAATGCGGGGATCCCATTGGTGATGGCACCGTTAAATGTGACTCATCAAGCACAGATCTTAGAAGATGAGATCAAACAAGTAGGACAGATCGATAATGAAGTAGCCAAAGCCTTTCATGGGTTACTGGAGTTCTTTGGAATTTACCATAAAGATCCTAAATGGGGCTTTGATGGCGCACCTTTACATGATCCATGTACGATCGCTTGGTTGATCGATGAGACGCTGTTTGAAACCAAGAAAATGAACGTGGATGTTGAAACAACGGGTGAATTGACTCGCGGTGAGACGGTTTGTGATTACTATGAGTTGACGGGTAAAGAAAAGAATACGGAAGTCATGTCAGGGATCGATCGGCCAAGATTTATCCAACTTATCATGGATTCATTGCGCTCATTTGGGTGAGTAAATCAGGTGGTGAAGTTAGAGCCCCCACCTTTTTTGCGCACTGTAATGAAGTCGTGCTCCGAATTGCAACTCCTAGGAAATAACAATATCTCATCCACGAGGCAAAAAGCGCCTCCTGACTGAGATATTGTTATTTCCTAGGAGTTTACCGCAATTCTTTACACTGTAATGGTATAATTGAGCTAATGACATTAACGGAGGAGATTTATTTTGGCAACTAAGCGGGAACAAGAAATTTTAGCACTGATCAAGCAAGATTCCTTGATCACGCAGGCACAATTGGCTGAAAAAACCGGAACGACGCGCTCAAATATCGGATCGCATATCTCTAACTTGATCAAAGAAGGCTTGATCGTTGGTCGGGGTTATGTCTTTCCAGCGGAAAATGAAGTAACTGTGATCGGAGCTGTCAATTTAGACGTATTGGGGGCTGCCAAAGCCCAAGTAAGTACTACAGGATCGACTCCGGGCCGAGTATATTCATTTATCGGAGGGATGGGCCGTAATATTGCTACGAACTTGGATAATCTAGGGCTCAAGACAAAGTTGATCACGGTGTATGGAAATGATACTAACGGTGATCTGTTCCAAGCTGAAGCCCAAAATAATGAGTTAGACCTAAGTGATGCTTTGCGGGTCGAACGTCCGACGGCTACGTATGTGTATTTAAATGATGTCGATGGTCGCCGGATCGCAGGGATCGATGATATGCAGATCAATGAATTATTGACACCGTAAGTGATCGTAAAGCGTTTGCCTAAGATAAATGCAGCTAAAGTAGTGGTGGTCGAGTCTAATTTACCAGCTGAAACTTTGAACTATATCTATGAAAACGTGACAGTTCCGATCTTTGCTAAAGCAGTAGGGATAGATAAAGTAAAAAATCTATTTAGTGCTAAAACTAAGATCGATACTTTAGTCATCAACGGTGTGGAAGCTAAATTGCTTACTAAGATCGAGATCACGGGTGAAAAACAAGCTCAAATGGTCGCAGATAAATTGCAGTCATGGGGCTGTGAACGTGTCTGTGTCTATGTCGATGGTCTAGGGATCTATTATCAAACCCCGACGGCAGCTAAGTTTATCGCCTACCATAAGGCAAAATTAGTCAACACAAACGGTACTGGCGCAGCGATCATGGCGGCTAGTGTCTACACTAAATTGCAGGCCAAAGATCTTGACCAAACACTAGCTCTGATGCAAAGCGCCGATGCACTTACAGTCCAAGTCAATGAGGCAGTGACACCTAAATTAAGTGAGATCATTGAAAATTAAGGATATTTTGGGGAATTTAACTTTTTGTAAAGTGAGGTCCTTAAAATTGTAAGCGTAATCACGTTTGGCGGATAATAAGGGTATAATACTAATGATGGAGGAAGTGCAGATGAGTGTAAATCGAATGATATTAAACGAGACTTCGTATTTTGGTAAGGGTGCGATCAAGGAAGTCGTGACCGAAGCCAACAAGAACCATTTTAAAAAGGCTCTGGTAGTGACTGATAAGGACCTCTTGAAATTCAACGTGGCAACGAAAGTGACGGCGATCTTAGATGAAGCCGGTCTTGAATATGAGATCTTTGACGAGATCGTGCCTAATCCAACGATCGAAGACGTCCAAGCTGGGGTCAAGGCCTGCCAAAGTGCTCAAGCCGATCATATCATCGCGATCGGTGGTGGTTCGGTGATCGATACAGCTAAAGCAATCGGAATCATTGTGACTAATCCCGAATTCAGTGATGTCTTGAGTTTAGAAGGGGTCGCTGATACTAAAAATAAGACGTTACCGATCCTTGCTGTTCCTACAACTTCGGGAACCGCAGCGGAAGTGACGATCAATTATGTGATCACAGATAAGGCTAATGAGCGTAAATTTGTCTGTGTTGATCCCCACGACATTCCAGTAGCTGCGTTTATCGATAGTGATATGATGCTGGGGATGCCTAAAGGATTGTGCGCAGCAACAGGGATGGATGCTTTGACCCATGCGATCGAAGGTTATATCACTAAAGGGGCTTGGGAAATGACAGATATGTTGCATCTGCAAGCAATTGAAGTGATCGCTAAATCTTTACGTGATTCGGTCGCTGGCTCAGAAAAAGGTCGTGAGCAGATGGCATTAGGGCAATATCTAGCCGGCATGGGCTTTTCCAATGTCGGTTTAGGTCTAGTTCATGGCATGGCGCATCCGTTATCAGCCCACTATGATACACCTCATGGGGTGGCTTGTGCGACATTATTGCCAAAGATCATGGATTACAACAAAGAATATACCGGTGAACGCTACCGTGAGATCGCGCGTCGTTTTGGAATCGCTGATGCTGATAAAATGCCATTGGACCAAGTACGTGAAGCTGCAGTTCAAGCGGTCAAACAATTAGGGATCGATGTTGGGATCCCACAGAATTTGCGTGAACTGGGAGTTAAGGAAGAAGATATTCTCCAAATCGCGGCTGATGCCTATCGTGACGTTTGTACTCCGGGTAATCCACGTGAGACGACGTTAGAAGAAATCAGCGAATTATATCGTTCAATGCTATAAGAAGTTAGTTGGATCAAGGCTACTAGTGTGTAGTTTTGATCCAATTTTTTTGTTGAGCATAAGTTTGTAACTAGTCAAAGTGCTTTTAGTATACTTAGGCTAGAAAGGACAGCGATGAAGATGGATAAGGCTTTACGACAAAAAGCTTACAGTTTAGTGAAGTTACTGGCAGATAGCTGTCAACAAACATTTGTCCCGACTAAGTACGAACGTGAGCTGCTAGAAATTTTGGCGGATACTTTAAAAATTTTGAATAATGATGGTGCCAGTTATAAGGCATCCGATTATGCATTGCTTCGGTTGTATAACTTGTTTACGAGGTTGATCGGTTTTAAGGCAGTGACCTTAGCTCCGGAAACAGAAGCTTGCTTTTTAAATTTGGAGACTTTTATCCAAGGTGAAGCCTTAGCTGATCTACGGGGTGTCGGTGGGCCAAAATTTTAATTGTTAACGGGGTAAACGAGTGCTATACTCCACTTAAATCAAAGAAGGTAAGTGGATGGATAAGTATCAAAGTTTACGGATCTGGAGCTATCAGCATCCTAACGAAGCACTTGAAAATGAGTATTTAGCACGTTTTAGGGGTGTGACGACTTTAAAAACGGGCTTATACTTGAATCCCATCAAACATGGACAGCGGACTTTACAAACATATGAGTTATTTTTAGTTCTACTTCCTAAAATACTGAAGATCCAAGATGAGATCTGGTTAAATTGGATAAGATTTATCAATGCTAAAAGTCTCCCGGAGCTTATGAAGGCCTTTATAGCCCACTACTATTTTGAATATATTCATCCATTCAAAGACGGAAATGGCCGGCTGGGCCGCTACTTGACTTGTGTTTATTTGGGACACGAATTAGATCCGCTGACGGCGATCACCTTTTCAAATGAAGTTGATCATGAGCGACCTAAGTATTATAAGGCTTTTGTCGAGGTAGAAGAACCCAAAAATCACGGTGAGATCACGTTTTTCGTGCGCGATATGATGCAGATCTTACTACAAGGTCAACAAAAAATGCTGACTGAGCTTGAAGAAAAATGGCAACTTTTAAATCACGGACAAGCTCAGATCACAAAAGATATCGATGATCCATTTATGCGCAAGCTCGTATTTTTATATTTGCAGGCTGCGTTATTTAAAGTGAATAATAGAGCACTTAAGGATGATGAAGTAAAACATTATCTAAAAGATGAAGTTTGGTCAAAAATATGTTCATCACTAGCTATTTTGACTAAACGTGGAATTTTGGTCAAAATAAAAAATGCTCCGTTGACGCGATGTTTAGCGGATAATTATTTGGATAAACTATTGGGTTAAAGCTGGCAAAAATGATTGAGATAGCACATAGATAAAAATACACGATCAGATACTATGCCTGGTCGTGTATTTTATTATATATCTAATTTATCTTTCAATGCTTCAGTTAATGTAGCGGAAAAATTGATTTGTTCATCCTTAGCTAATTCATTTAGGTATTTTAGGATCACTAGCGTTTTTTGAGCAAAATATTTTCTTCACGTTCCCGTGCTAAAGTTGTATCAACTTCGATCGGAATCAATAGCGAATTTTTGGGAACTGTGATTTTTCCAGGCGGGGTCGTAGGTGGCAGAGAGTCATCAAGATCTTCTAGGACTAGCAAGTAGCCACTCAAAGCATCGCGTGCCATTTTAAGGGCGTCAGACATATTATCCCTGCTCATTTTCTGTAAATAGTGCGTAATATAAATACTTCATAATAATTACCTCTTATTTTAGACCTACTTGTTTTATTCTTTAGAAAATATTAGGTTGAATTTGATAATAATGGCGATGATAACGAATTTTTAGTGTGACTATGATTTTATATTAACACTTGATCGATGGAAAAAAAGATATTTGCTTTTAAATGTCTTTTTGTTTAAATATCCACTTCTAGTGTAACTACCAACTAGTAGTTGCTTCAAACAATAATTGTGAGTAAACCCTCATTTACTGGTGATCAGATGAATTTGAACTAGTATCTAATTACACAAAATTTCGTTATTTAATCAAAAAATATAGTTAAAAGTGTACGAAAATAAAAAGAAAAAATGGCGGTGTAGCGGGGATAGAAGCCAAAATAAAAAGATAAAAAAAGAAAAACAGCGAAAAATAGCAAAAAAGGATGAAAAAAATAAATAATTTGATTTATATACCAAAATTAGCTAAAAAAGTAGGTAACTATGTATTAAAATACCATTGATTTCATGACCCAGGGAGCATATCACCGAATTCATTTTCAATATCTTTAGAGTGATAGCGGTAATGGCGCTCACCTTGGATCGAGTGAAGCAATCTTTGGGCTTCTTTAGCGCGTTCAACTGTGATCGTGACATCATCTTCAGCAGAAACTAAGAGTAGAGATCAATTGGAGCCGGTCCTTTTCACAGCGCCGTTTTTGCCGACTTTGTTTAAGTTTTTGGGCCAGATGATAACCAGTTTTTGGATCAAAATCGCTTAATTCGATAGTATGTAGATAATCTTGAAGAATGACTGAATCGGCGTATTTAACATCGTTTTTGAGAACATTTCTAAGCTCTGGCAGTACCATGATGATATGGGAAATATCATCGATCAGTGCTAAAAAATCAGCTTGATCCATTTGCAATAATTCGTTTAGTAATTCATCTTCAGGTGTTGGCTCTGAAATACTCAGCATCGTTTGGGTGAGGTCAAAATCTTCAATGTAATCGACACAGCCGACTTTCAGCTTAGGTAATGCTAAGATAGTTTGATTAGGTAAAGCTTTTTTATCCAAGGAGCGCAAAACTTTCTGAGCCTCTTTTTTCGTGTTCCACCGACTAGCCCGTTCAAGATCATCGATCAGTGTGAGATCTTTTTGGCGAAAATAGAAAGTTCCCCCGTCATCAGTTTGATAATAGATGACTTGTGTATTCAACATATATACTCCTCCATTTCTTACACTATCTATGATAGTTAATGGGATCAGGGAAATATTCCACCAAATTTAAAAATCTAGTGGCAAATTCTGCCACTGAGTTGTGGTAGAATCTATGCGTATTAGGAAATGAGGGGAAAATGATGACGATAGACAAAATAGTTTATAGTGAATATGGTTGGCTTGGGTCCGCTGAAGCTTACACATTGGATCTGGTTGAAGGATATATGGAAATAATTGAGGGCGAGAGTTTAGTTGATGATAAACCAATTATCACTAAAGTTACTATTTCAAATGGTCAATTTGAACAAATCAATACTGTTTTAGATAGGTTAGAGATAGATAAATTTCAAGAATACTATATCTTTCCTGGAGTATGTGATGGTACACAATGGTCATTTACTGCTTATTTAGCTAGTGGCAAAATCCTAGAGACAAGTGGGAGTAACGCTTGGCCAGAAGGTTTTGAAGAATTTATTCGTTTATTTAAAACTGTTAGGGAAGATAAAGAACTTTGTGAAGAAGATGATTGAAATATATTTTATGTTGCTTCATAAGGTAGTGGCATATTGATGAGAACACAAAATAATATATGGGGGAATATTTATGGATGGATCGATCGAAAAAAGCTCAATTACAAAATCGAAAAAAAACTGCAAAAAGTGTCCTTTCAGATGCAGGGTCATCACCAGATAATATGGAATTTGTGGATAAAAAGTGGGTATGACAGATCTAGTTTCATTGAGCAAAAGTATTCCAACCGTTACGGTAGATAATGAAAAAATACTGACAGATTTTCTATACGATGATGGGGGATATTAAATGGAGCCGTGCTCTGTGTTAGCAGACAGCGGTAATAATAGTGGGGAGAACGTTCTGCAAAAATGGGGATCCAACTGCTAAGATATGCCTAAAACTAATTGAGATCAAAGAATTAGTCCAAAAGTATTATTATATGTTAGTTGGTAGCGCTTTAGTGTAGAATAGGGACAGATGCAATAGAAGGTAGGAATATTGTTATGGATATTAAACTGATCGCGATCGATATTGATGGGACTTTGGTCAATTCTAAAGGGAAGCTAACGCCAAAAGTCAAAGAAACCATCAAGCAAGCCACTGCTCAAGGGATCAAAGTCGTCATTTGCACAGGACGTCCGTTAGCAGGAGTGACTGATTTCTTGGCCCAGCTAGATCTAGCGGACCAAGATGACCAATATGTAGTTTGTTTTGGTGGGGCAGTCGTTGAGACCACGAGTGGTAAGCTGATCTTCCAAAAAGGGATCAGCTACGACGAGACGATTTTGTCGATTTAGAAGCGATCGCTCGCAAATTGAATTTGCATTTCCAAGCGATCAATACCGAGCGAATCTATACGTGTAATAAGGATATTGGCTATTACACACTCTACGAAGCAAACTTGGTGTCGATGCCGGTCTCATATCGGACGCCCGAAGAAATGCGCGAGATCCCGCTTGTTAAAGCTATGTATATCGAAGATGCTGAAATTCTTGACCCTGCGATCGCCAAGCAGGAATATTTTGAACCTGTCAAAGATCGCTTAGACTTGATGAAGACAGCACAATTTTATTACGAAGCCTATGCAAAAGGCGTCAATAAGGGTAATGCACTTGTTAAATTGTGTGAGATCCTTGATTTGACGGCGGATAATGTGATGGCGATCGGGGATGAGGAAAATGATATCTCAATGCTCAAATTTGCAGGTACAGGTGTTGCAATGGGGAATGCGATCCCAGCGGTCAAAGAAGTTGCCACACACCATACCGTGGATAACGACCATGATGGAGTAGCCCAAGCAATCATGGAATTAGCACTGAAAAAATAACGATAAATAGAGGACTTAGACCTATGCTGAACGGTGTAGGTCTATTTTTGTTGTGCAAATTATAAAAAACATCGGATATTAGTGAGTCTTAGTGTGGATGAAACTTTATCTCAAACCAAAGATCTGGTCTAACTCTTTGAGTCACCAGTGAGCCAATTCGATACTGCATTAGGTTACGCTGATTATATTCAAAAACGCTATCCTAAAGCAAAGATAACTGTAAAAAGCATATGAACAGCAGCAAGAAGAGCTTGCCATGCTCGACCACAAGTTGGCCCAAATCTATTATGAGATAGCTGATGTGACCTATCAGTGTTTACGCCAAAACGATGCTGAGCCACAGGAGCTTTCAAAAGTGGAACGATTGCATGCAAGCTTAGCCGAAACCTCGCATGATGCTTATCGAACAAATCGCCAAAAATTAGAGCTTGAATGGGAAGAATACCGTGTGGACGATCGGAGGCAACAGGATAAATTAGAGGTGGAATTTTTACAGCAAAGGAGGCGGTCATGATGAACACTTTAGCTATCTAAATGGCACTTCAGACCCAGACTCAGCTGGTATACAAAGGAACTTTGGCCAATGATCATACGGTGGTCGCGACTGCGTTAAAACAGCTCAAAAAATTAGTACAACGTTTGATGATATTGGAAACTGTAGCTCCAAGCAAGCTAGCTAAGAAAGATACGCTTCTTGAAAAAGGGATGACTGAGCTCGATTCATATATCAATGAGATACAAGAAAATATTACCCATGACATTGAGATCTTGCCTGAAGCGATAGAAGGCGAGCTGGCCAAAGCTGTGAGCAAGTCGGCTAAGCAGATCTGCCGGGAATTTGGGGAAATAGCTTATTAAGAAATGCATCTTCAGTAATTGAAGGTGTATTTTTTAATATTTTTAGAAATAATATTTCGTAGTATAAAATAAAAATACTTTTTGTTTGAAATTATAATTCAAAAATCGTATAATGAAACCGCAAACATGAAATGATATTTCATTAGGAAGGAGTAAGCATGAACGGTTTTTCGATTTTTATGGACCAAGATCTCACCCCACAAACAGTAAAGTATATCGAACAGATGGCACAGGCGGGATTTGAAGGGATATTCACCTCGCTTAATTTGCCTGAAGATGATGCAACTAAATATGAAGCTAGACTGATGGCTTTGGGTGAGCTAGCCCAGCAAAATGGGCTAGCTCTGATGGTCGACATTTCAGGCCCAGCTCTGAAGCGAAGTGGGCTAGAGTTAGAACAAATGAAGCAATTTGGTGTTACCGGTCTGCGGGCTGATGATGAGCTCGAGCTAACAATGATCGCTAAATTAAGTCATGAGTTTACGATCGGTCTGAATGCCAGCACGATCACAGCAAATGATATTATAACTTTGACCAAAGCAGGGGCTGATTTTACTCGCCTAGAAGCTTGGCATAATTACTACCCGCGTCCAGAAACGGGACTAGCTAAAAATTATTTTTGCGAACAAAACGCATTTTTGAGAGCACATGGTTTGAAGATCAATGCCTTTATTGCTGGAGACAAAAATTTGAGATATCCCCTGTATCAAGGGTTGCCAACGCTAGAAAAACAGCGGTATCTTGATCCGTTGGTGGCTTGGGTCGAGTTGAAAAATTTAGGTGTTACTGGCGTCTACTTAGGTGATCCAGGACTCGAAGCCAATACACTGGAGCGCTTAAAGGTATATTTTGATAGACAGGTGATCACTTTGCGTATAAAACCAGAGATACCGCTGTGTCTTCAAGTTATGGGTGAGCATGAAAATCGGCGGGATGTAGCCGAGTTAGTCATTAGAAGTGCCAATGCGCGCAAACATGTGCTCACACAGATCGTCCCTGAAAATACGCATCCTCGTAGTCGTGGGAGCTTAACGATCGATAACTGTAAATATGGCCGTTATATAGGAGAAGTTCAACTGGTCAAACAAGATCTGCCAGCTGATCCTAAAGTTAATGTTTTAGGAAATGTAAGCGCTGGCTATTTAGGGCTGCTGGAATATATCGGTTCAGGACAAAAATTTAGATTAGTGGAGGAATAAGAAATGGATCTAGCAAAATTAACAACTGAAAGAAGAAACGAAGCGACTTTGCATTTGGATGAAATGAGTATCCAAGAAGCTTTACAAAAAATGAATCTGGAAGATCAAAAAGTAGCTTTGGCAGTCCAAAAAGTGTTACCGCAGATCGAACCTGTGATCAAAGCAGTTATAACAGCATTTAAAAATAAGGCACGTTTGATCTATTTGGGAGCTGGAACGAGTGGGCGTTTAGGCGTCTTAGATGCAGCTGAATGTGTGCCCACATTTGGGGTACCAGCCTCCCAAGTCGTTGGATTGATCGCTGGTGGAAAGAAGGCGATGACCCTAGCAGTCGAAGGGGCAGAAGATGATCGAGGATTGGCTAAAAATGATCTTAAAGCTTTAGATTTGACGGCAGATGATGTTGTTGTAGGGATCGCCGCAAGTGGGCGCACGCCATATGTGATCGGCGGTTTAGAATATGCCCAAAGCATCGGAGCAAAGACTGCCAGTTTAGCCTGCAATTTAGACGCCGAGATCTCTGAATATGCCGATTTTCCGATCGAGGTAGACTGTGGACCGGAATTTTTGACTGGCTCGACACGGTTAAAAGCCGGGACAGCTCAAAAATTGATCTTAAACATGATCTCAACGATCTCAATGATCAAGATCGGTAAAGTCTATAATAATTTGATGGTCGATGTTAGACCAACAAATGAAAAATTAGTTGAACGCAGTAAACGGATCATCATGCAGGCTACCGATTGTAATTATGAATTAGCTGAACAAAAATTTGCCGAAGCTGGGCAAAATGTTAAATTAGCGATCGTAATGATCTTGACGAATTGTTCGGCTAAAGCAGGGTTAGAGAAATTGCAACAAGCGGATGGTTTTGTCAAAGATACACTAGATAATTGATGAAAGGAAGTAAGCAAGATGACTGAAGATAAAGTAACGCGGATCGCCCGTGAGATCTATACTAATGTTGGCGGACCAGAAAATGTTTTAAAAGTGATCCACTGTATGACACGGGTCAGAATGACGATCATTGATAATTCTAAGGTAAATATAGCTGGTCTAAAACAGATCAAAGGGGTCATGGGTGTAGTTGAAGATGAAACTTTGCAAGTCGTTGTTGGCCCTGGAACCGTCAATAAAGTTGCCCAGGCAATGGTCGATATGGTCGGAGTAAAGCTAGGCGAAACATTTCCTCACGCTGATCAAGAGTCAATGGATGAATTGATGGCAAAAACTAAGGCTGATGCTAAAGCTAAGTACAATAAACCGTCTGAATTCAAAGCTTTGCTCAATACGATCTCTAAGATCTTTGTTCCTTTGATCCCAGCCTTTGTTGGGGCCGGTTTGATCGGGGGCTTGGCTTCGATCTTAGGAAATTTAGTCACAGCTGGAACGCTAGATGCAGCCACCTGGACTCAGATCATCACAGTACTCAAGATCATTCAAGGTGGGATCTTCACTTATTTAGCGATCTATGTCGGGTTGAATTCGGCACAAGAATTTGGTGCGACCCCAGCACTCGGGGGTGTCATCGGGGCCGTCTCCTTGTTGAGCGGGATGGATCCGAATGCACCACTGAAAAATGTTTTTAATGGTGCGGCGCTTTCCCCTGGACAAGGTGGGATCATTGGTGTTATTTTTGCAGTTTGGTTGCTATCATTATTTGAAAAACAAATGCATAAGCTCGTGCCTGAATCACTTGATATTATTATAACGCCAACTATCAGTCTATTAGTTTTAGGTTTGATCGAGATCTTCTTGATCATGCCAGTTGCAGGGGTGATCTCGGCCAGCTTAGTTGGAGCGATCAATTTTGTATTGAATGTTGGTGGTGGCATTTCCGGCTTTATCCTCGGGGCCTTGTTCTTGCCAATGGTAATGTTTGGATTACATCAGATTTTGACACCGATCCATTTAGAAATGATCTCTAAGACAGGTTCGACTCAATTATTGCCAGTTTTGGCAATGGCAGGGGCTGGTCAAGTCGGAGCAGCGATCGCTTTGTGGATCAGATTGCGCAAGGATAAAGAATTTGTTGAACGGGTCAAAGGTGCTTTACCCGTTGGGATCTTAGGGATCGGTGAACCTTTGATCTATGGGATCACTTTGCCATTAGGCCGACCGTTTGTAACGGCATGTATCGGTGGTGGTATCGGCGGTGCAGTCATCGGGGCTTTAGGCAATGCTGGTGCGATCGCGATCGGACCGTCTGGTGTAGCCTTGTTGCCTTTGATCGCTGATGGAAAATGGTGGATCTACTTATGTGGGTTACTAGGTGGTTATCTCGGTGGCTTTGTAGCAACTTATTTCTTCGGGATCCCAGCCGACGCAAAAATGAAAGCGGATAATTATGAAGCTGATGGCCCGCAAGAGATCATCGAACCAACATTGAAAGTTCAACGACCAGCTGATTTTGAAACAGCTAAAATCGTGGCACCAGTTGCCGGAGATGTTAAAGCATTAGCAAGTGTCAATGATCAAGTATTTTCTAGTGGTATGATGGGCGCTGGTGTAGCGATCGAACCAAGTACAGGTGAGATCTGTGCGCCTGTTTCTGGGACAATAACTTCACTGTTGCCAACTAAACATGCCGTCGGGATAACAAGTGATGCTGGAATCGAAATATTGATCCATGTCGGAATGGATACCGTCGAACTTCGGGGGCAAGGCTTTGAAAGCTTTGTCGCTGTAAATGATCATGTAAAAGTTGGCGATCTGTTGTTGAAAGTTGACCTTGAACTTTTAAAAGCTAAGGGCTTCGAAACGCTCACTCCGATCGTCATCCCTAATAGTAGTGAATATCAAGCAGTAGAAGTGGTGGCTGACCAAAATGTTACACAAGGAGCTGAGTTATTAGAGATCAAAGCGTGAGTTTGGGGAAATGGGACCGACTTTGATATAATCATGGGTAAAGAATGGAGACGAATCTATGGATGCTTTACTAGTGATCCGGCAAAATTATTCAAATTTTACGCCGGTCGAGAAAAAAATAGCGGATTATATCTTTGAAGTCGGCGATCAGATCTTAGATAAGAGTGCACAAGAAGTAGCCCAAGAGATCGGCAGTTCCTCAGCTGCTTTGGTCAGATTTTCCCGTCGTTTAGGCTACGATGGCTTTTCACAATTCAAGCAAAAATTAAGTGCGGCCTATATCGTGCATAATGATGACGGAAAATATTATGAGGAAGTCAGTGATACTGAGACGCCTAAGACGATCAAGAATAAGTTAAAAGTTCGGATCAATCATATGGTCGAGACGACAAATAATGCTTTAAATGACGAAACGGTCGCACAAGTAGCCAAACTGATCAAGCAAAAAGAGATGATCTTTGTTTTTGGTATCGGTGCTTCGGCGATCGTAGCCCAAGACATCTTGCAAAAATTCAGTCGGATCGGTAAAAAGGTGATTTTTTTACAAGACACACATCTATTTGTTTCAGCATTAGCGATCCATAAGACCGATACGATCTTCATCGCTATTTCGATGAAAGGTGAGACTAAAGAAGTCCTAGATCTTGCTGAGATCGCCCGACAGATGGAAGTTCCAGTGGTCGCGATCAGTTCCCGCGAGGACTCTAAGTTAGCCAGTTTGGCCGATCACTTATTATTCTCGTTGTCAGGTGAAGATTATCAGATGCGGACGGCTGCTACGATGAGTTTGATGTCACAATTGTATGTGGTGGATATTTTGTTTTACATGTATGTCTCTGATAATTTTTCCGAGAGCTACCAGAAGCTAGAACAGACGCGTGATGTGATCAGAATGTTGGAAGATAAGCATAAATGAGAAGGCCCCAGCGAGGTTGCTGGGGTCTTTTTGTGGTGAAAAATTAATATAAAAAACTCAACTTGTAAGTTGGGTTATTTTAGCTAGAATAAGGCTTGTGGTGACGAAGGAATGGATTGCTGTGGCGGTGAAGTTTTAGGTTGATGACATGAGTAACAAAAAATTCACACATAGTATAGTAAATGATTGACAATATTTCACAAAAAGTGATAGAGTGTAGATGAAAAGAGATCAATCCCTCCACATTGGAATTTGTAGCTTATGCTCAGAGACCGTACGTGGGGGTTTTTTATTTGGGGAGAAATTAAGATGAAAAAATATGAGCAATTGAGTTATAAAGAACAGCTAGAGTTGTTCCATAATAGAGGGATGAAGTTTGATTACAGCTTTAATGAATTAGATGAAACTTTGCCGGTGTACTTAAAGAATATACAAACTATTAGCACTTTGGGATATTATCAGTTGAAAGATTATGCTTATCCATATTTTGTCGATGGTAGGTACGATAATGTAGATTTTGCAAAAATTGTTGCCCGTTATTATCGAGATAAACACTTAAGAAATGCAGTAGAGCATGCAATCGAGGATATAGAAGCAACGTTAAATACACGAATTGCATATTTGTTGGGCGATAAATATGGTCCTTTTGGATATTTGGAATTTAGAAATTGGTGTCAAAAAGAAGGTAAGAACAAATATATTCGAAATAAAAAAGTTAACAAATATTATATTGCTAAGGAACAAAATAAATTTTTAGGGAAAATACCGGGGAAGGCGAGAAGATCAAGTTCAAGAGATGTTAAAGCATTTGATAAAAATGATGACGATCAGGTTTATATGCCAGTTTGGTTAATGATGAATGAATTAACATTAGGTGATTCAATTTATATTGTTAAGTTAATGTCAAATAGAAATAGAAGAGCCATTGCTGAAAAATTTGAATGTAGTGTTGATGAGTTGATCAGTTGGTTAGAATGTATAAATTTGGTGCGAAATATTTGTTGTCATAACGGCAACTTAGTTGATATCAAGTTAGTTACTCAGCCTAAATTGCCAAAAGATTTTGAAGATGTTTTGTATTTAAAAAGTGAGAAAGAAGACAGTGCAAACTATACAAATAGACTTGCCATTGTTATTTGTATAGTTGTTAAACTGATGAGTAGCATCAACATTCGGTATCGCTTTGGTAATTTAATAAATGCATTGAATCATTTATTAGATGAAACTAACACGCCCGAAGTATATGGATTTAGGGATAAAAAGGCAATATATGAATGTTTTAGCAAAGAAAGAGAACTGATTTTTAAGGAGTAACTTGGATCTCTTCTTTTGTTCGTGTAGGAGCATCGGCAGGTAATTCATAGATTTTCCTAATTAACAGGGGAAGCAAGGTTATGTCTTGTGCAATGTTTACTAAAGGAGCATAACAGTAAAAACTGTCCCTAACTCGCATTAAGCTAAGGATAGTAAAATTTTACTCTAAGCTATCTTTAGTATTAAATTGTTTTAGAAAAGTGATATATTAAGTCATAGTTATATTGCGCAAAATATTTGTTGATCAGTAGTGGTGTGTTGATTTACGAGGAGGAGTTGGATATGTTGAAATTAAGAACTCTTTTTTCATATGGCGCATTAATTTTTGTACAGTATTTGTTTTTTCTTTTAATGAAAATGTAAGCGCAAACGAATTGGGCAGAAGTAGTGATAACTCTCAAATATCGTATGAAGAGAAATTAGAGAAGAAAGTAACCATAGAAGAGACAAAAGAGCAGGGGATAGTTGTTACAAATGGAGAAACAGCCGACGTAGCTAGGTGGGATAGCACATGGAATTATACACACATTGCTGTGAGTACAGGTGTTCTAGCAAATGCGATCAATGCTGCGTTATATACTGGTATAGGGGCAACGATCAGTCCATTAGTCCCTATACCAGGTTGGGCTATTCATGGAATGTTACAAGCTGCTAGTTGGACAAAATTAGGTAGTAAACCTGGAGAAGCTGTGGCTAAGCAATGGGACACCAATAAAAATGGCTGGGTCGGTTTTTATTTTCAAAATGGCTATGACGCCCGAGAAAATGTTGTTGCAACAAGATATTCGACCCGCTAGATCGAGGTGATCATTGTGAAGAAAGATGAAGATTTCACGACAAAACACCCATATATCACAGCCTTATTGGCAGTGGTGATCGGTGGTATCTTTGGAATAACAATATCTCTAGTGTTTACGGGTGATTTTAACCGCGATGGTATCTATGCTTCGCTTTTTTCTATCATAATATTTTTTATCGGTATCAAGATAAGATCTTTGAAAAATAAAAAGAAATAGTTTGCAAGAGATCGCACCTGAGGAAGTCAGATATTTTTGGCTTCCTTTTTGTTTATTGCAGATAGTAAGGTCATAGATGATGAGCGCAAGGCCTTTATAAATTTTAAAAACAGTGTGGGACAAAGAGAAAGTTTTAGTAGCACTTTGCGAGCTTATCAAGTGACTTAAGGCGGATCGCACTCAAAAATGTGTCTAAATAGATAAGTCTGCCCCTAGGGGTCAGTGAATTTTGCTGAGATCGCATATAAGAAAGCAGTATTTATGGGGATGGAATCGTTGCAAGGGTACCGGCCTAAAAGCATGGCTGTGGAATAGAAAAAACTGCGCTGACTTCGGATGAAGTGCGCAGTTTTTTGTGTTAAATATAAGTGTCGCTCAACCCACAGTATGCATCAACTGGACTTGTGCCTCTAAAGCTATCTTCTCCTATCAATTTATCTACTAAACTTTCAAGTGTTTCTTGTTTTCCGTCGTAGGTGTTGATATAGGTCTTAACTTGTGGCACATCAGCTAAGTGGAATGGACATTGGACTGAAACAAAGATCGTTGGAATCTCATGGATATAAAATGGAATGTCTGGCGTCCCTTTACTTGCAGGCCAAACGATACGTTGCACTGTTCCTGGATTGACATTAGCCACATTGATGATCAGATCATACTTATCGGTCAATTCTTTGATCGGACGTTTAGCAGCATAGATACCGGCGATATTTTTGATTTTTTCTTCGGCTGAAAGTCCCTTGAGTGAATCTTCAGGCGAAACGTGTTTTTCAACTTCAAAGCCTTTTTCAAGTAAAAGATCTTTTAATAGATCGATCGCTTGTGGGCGATTGCCTGCAACTAGTTCTCCAAAACCACCTTTGACACCATGAACATCAACTAAGAGGATCCGAGGATATTTTTCCGGTGTGATCGGCCAGATAGCTTGTTTATCTTTTACTAAAGTGATCGCTTCATCAGCTACTTCACGGAATAACTTTTTGTTTTCTGGTAGACCGATCTGTTTCATAGCAACTTCTTTAGGCGGTAGAATTTTTTCTTTTGGCGTTTGATGGAAGCCAAGTTTAGTTTTTAAACCAAGGATCCGGCGTAAAGCATCGTGGAGACGTTCATCAGTAATGATCCCGTTTTTATAACCATCCAGCATGTATCCAAAATCTTCATCTGGATCATTGAAGAATAAGAAGAGGTCACACCCAGCTGCGATCGAAGTTGGTAAGAGTTCAGAGCGCTTCATTGCGCCAGTCAAGCCAAGCATATGACTAGCATCTGTGACGACTAGACCATTGAAATTTAATTTGCCTCGCAAAAGATCAGTGATCAGTTCCTTGGATAGGGTAGCTGGTAAGAAATCTTCATCTTTAAGCTCGGGATCAAAGTATTTAGAATATGCTGGCATATGGATATGCCCTGCCATGATCGAAGGTAAGCCTACATCTATCAAGCCTGAATATACCTTTCCAAAGGTCTTATCCCACTCTTCAGTTGAAAGGCTGTTGATGCTAAACGAGAGATGTTGGTCACGTTCATCGATACCATCACCAGGGAAATGCTTAGCTGCTGGTAGGATACCACTTTCTTGGATGCCTTTCATGTAGGCTAGACTTAAAGTTAAAACTTTATCAGGATCTTGGCCAAATGACCGACTAGAGATGATCGGGTTACGCCAATTGCGATCGATATCGACGATCGGGGCAAAACTCCAGTTACAACCGATAGCTGAGGCTTCTACACCTGAGACACGCCCCATTTCGTAGGCATATTTTTCATCATTGGTCGCGCCGATCTTGACCTCGACACCAACTTCGGTCCCATCGGTACATGCACCATTTCCACCTGCTTCGGTATTGGCTGCGATCAATAAAGGGATCTTGCTTTCTGTTTGTAAGATGTAGTTTTGATCGTAAACCTCTGTCGCTGTCCCGGGATTATAGCGGACTGCCCCAATATGATAGCGTTCGGCCATATCAGTCAAATACTGCTTATCGCGGCTAGATCCCATATTAACAAATAATTGGCCGATCTTTTCTTCGATGCTCATGTCAGCGATCGTCTGTTCTACCCAAGCGATTGCGGTTTGATCTAGGTTATAAGGTTTTTTGGTTAAATCAACTTTGGTGGGCATATTTTTTCTCCTTTACTTTGTTTGATCTAAGTTATTCCAAAATTTGGTGAGATAGTTGGCTTCAAGCTCACTACTTTGATGAACTAAAAATCGTGGTAAAAAAACTTCTTGTAGTTCTTGCCAGGACCGAGCTTCATGCCCGACTAAGATCGGATAGAAGTGAACATTATTTTGTTCTGCCGCGGTCAGATCTCCAGCAGCATCTCCGATCATTAAAGTGTTTTGTTCGGGATATCCTTCCAGTTTTAGTTGACGAATGATCTCGGCTTTTTTTCCGCGATCTTGACACCAGAGTTCATCAACAGCCACTAATAAGCCGTGACGTTCCCATTCCGCTTCGATCGCATCTCGATTGGCTGAACTAACTACCGCAACTTTACCATACTTTTTCAAAGCCTTTAGACCCGCAAGTGCATTTTCAAATGGGCGATCAAGGCCTTTTGTTTGATGGATCCCAGCGTTAACTTCTTTTGACCATTGGAGTGCTTTTTTTAGATCATCAGTCTGATATTTATAGATTTCATGTGCTAAAGCGCGCTCAGAAAATTCGGGGGTAGTTTGGACCCAAGTATCAAGTCTTTGGATCCCCTTGATCTTGTGTGCTTTGAGTGTCATCAATAAGCCCACGAAACGATTTACCCCGCGCGTTTTAGAATAGAGATTGATCTGGTTCCAACTCTTTAAAAAGCGTTGTGTCTCTTGTTTTGGGATTTCAAATATTTTTGCTGCTAAGGGGCCAAAAAACTGCTGATGTTTGTAAGTCATAGTGTCCATGACACAGCCATCAGAATCAACACAGAATAAATATTTTGTCATTTAGTTCACCGACTTTCTTTTTGCTTAGTAAGTTCAGCCACGATCTGGGCATGTTTTTCATCGGTAAGGTCATAACTAAAGTAAAAGATCACACAAGAGATCACAGCAGCAATCGCGGGGAATAAAAAGTAAACGGAGGTGATCCCGGCTAAGGTGCTAGCGCTTTGAGCTTGATTAGCTACATAACCGATCATAGAGAGTGCAAGCCCTGGGACAAAACCCGCGATACCTTGTGAGATTTTACGCACGAAACTGTAACCAGAATAGACGATCCCTTCTGAGCGGATCCCCGTTTTTAACTGATTATATTCGATCACGTCGCTGACAAAAGCGAAGTCAACTGTATTGCTAAAGCCAAGAAACGCAAACGAAAATGTATTAACGATGAGATAAGGGATCGTATTATGCCCAAAAATGAAGTAATTGAGAAGCTCAAAAAGCGCAAACCCTAAAGTTCCCATGATCGCGACGTTCTTTTTTCCGATCCAACCAACTAATTTAGTGGAAAACATAACGGCTGGAATGATCGATAGGGCACTAAGAATGCTTACCAGGGTAACGAGACCTTCATTTCCTAGCACATATTGGAAATAGTAAAGTTGCATCCCTGTTTTTAGAAACATTGCTCCAATACTTAATACTGTAAAAATAGATAGGATCAAGAACGGACGATTTGTAAAAAGGCTTTTGATCGAAGTAAGACCATCCCCTTTTTTAGCGGGAGTTGTATCGATAATATTTTCTTTTGTCCCTTTGTAGCAGAGGATCTGGGAGATCACACCTGCGATTGAAAAGAATGTGACTGTGATCAAATATCCTTTAGCAGGTGTGGCAAAAAGGCCGACCAATGGGATCACGGCAGCACCAGTGACGAAAGCATCAGTTTGGGCAGCTAAATTACGGAAAGCTGATAAGGAAGTCCGTTCTTCTGAATCCATATTCATCGCTGCGGCTAACGAGCCATAAGGGATGTTGACGATCGAATAGCAGATACCCATGACGTTGTATGAGATAAAAGCATAGATGATACGACCGTTTAGGCTTAAGTTAGGTGCTAAGAAACACGCTATCGTTGATATTCCAAGGAAAAATGAACCATATAGGATAAAAGGCCTGAATTTTCCTTTGGGACTGATCTTCTTTTGCGTGTCGACGTAAGTACCAACGCCAGCATATACAAAAGCATCAAAAAATTTAGTGACTAAAAAGATCAAGCCACCCCAATAAGCTGGGATCTGTAAAATATCCTTATAAAATTTTAATAGAAATAGCTGGGCAAGTTGAAACATCAAGCCGTTGCCCAGATCCCCTAAACCATAGGCGATCTTTTCTTTAGTTGTTAATTTTGCATCCATAATAAACTCTCCTTATCAAACGCCGGCATAAGCATTGAACCCACCATCGATCGGCAAAACGACACCATCAATAAAACTTGATAAATTGTGGTCAGCTAGGAAAAATACTCCACCCGTGAGTTCATCTGCTTTTCCAAAACGTCCCATCGGAGTATTACCCAAGATCTTTTTCGCCCTAGGAGTTGGTTGGTGCTGTTCATCAAAAAGTAAATTTCCATTTTGCTTTGTAACAAGAAATCCTGGTGCGATCGCATTACATCTGATATTCGTTTTGGCAAAGTGGACCGCTAACCAAGCAGTTAGATTGCTGATGGCAGCCTTAGCACCCGAATAGGCCGGAATCTTGGTCAAAGGCGTAAAAGCATTCATGCTGGAGATGTTGCTGATGGCAGCATGTTCTTTTGTTACCATATCTTGGGCAAAAACTTGGGTCGGTAGCAAGGTCCCTAAATAATTCAGGTTGAAGACAAATTCGATCCCCGCTGGATCAAGATCAAAGAAGGTTTTGGTCTCTTCGGGCAGGTCATTTTCATGAAATTCATTATCTGTTGTAGCTTTAGGGTTATTGCCCCCAGCACCATTGATCAAGATATCGCACGGGCCAAAATCTTTGTTTACTTCTTGGTGGACGTCTTGGAGATGATCTTTGTCTAAAACATTTGCTCGGTAACCTTTAGCGTGTCCACCAGCAGCTTTGATCTCACTGGCAAAGGCTTGAGCAGCTTCAAGATTTAAATCTAAAAGAGCAACTTTAGCTCCTTGTTTGCCAAAGGCTTTAGCGAGATCACCACAAATAACGCCTCCAGCACCTGTGATCACAACAACTTTATCTTTAAAATCAAAAATCATGTTTATCCCTCATTTCTTTGTTTTTGAGTAGCTTCCCATAATCCATTGAGATAAGTGGCACCAAGTGCCCGATCATATAGACCGTAGCCAGGTTTGCCAGTTTCACCCCAGATCATTCGGCCGTGGTCTGGTCTGATCGGACCATGGTAGTTAAAATCGCTTAAAGCTTTGATCACTTCGTACATATCGATCGACCCCGCACTGGAAAGGTGAGCTGCTTCTTGAAATGAACGTGGACCAACGAGCTTAACGTTACGCGCATGTACGAAATTGACCCGCTCCTTATCTAGGAAATAACGCAACATTTTAACAAAATCATTGCTTGCGATCGAACCTAGAGAACCTGAACACATCGTCAAACCGTTGTAAGGACTATCATAAAGCTGGATAAAACGTTCAAGGCTGTCTTGATCAGTGATGATCCGTGGAAGCCCAAAGATGCTAAATGGTGGGTCATCGGGATGGAGCGCCATTTTTACATCAGCCTCGGCTGCGACCGGGATGATTTTTTTAATAAAATATGCGAGATTTTCCCACAATTTTTCTTCATCAACGGCTTGATATTCATCTAGTAGTGCATTTAATTCGTCCTTAGTATAGCTAGTGTCCCAACCAGGAAGTTCAAGTTCACCTGTGCGTGGATCCATTTTTTGTGCGACTGCTTCTTCAAAGATCAAAGCATTTGACCCATCAGGTAAGTCAAAAGCTAGATCAGTACGCGTCCAATCAAAAACGGGCATAAAGTTATAACAAACGACTTTGATCCCTTCAGCTCCGAGATTGCGCAAAGTTTGTTGGTAATTTTCGATATATTTTTCACGGGTAGGGTTACCGAGCTTGATATCCTCATGTACGGGAACGCTTTCGATAACGGATAACTCAAGCCCATGTCGTTTGGTCGTTTCTTTTAGTTCCCGGATCGTTTCACGTGGCCAAACTTCGCCGACAGCAATATCATAAATTGCGGATACGATCCCTTTCATGCCGGGTATCTGACGGATATTTTCTAAGGTCACGGGATCACTTTTTCCGTACCATCTAAATATCATTTCCATTTTTATTTCCTCCAAAGTATGTTTGTGCATTGCGATATGAAATATTTTTAACTAACTCAAAGACTGTTTCGTCATGAGGTGCTTCGCCAGTTTCGACCCAATCGCCGACCAAGTTGCAAAGGATACGGCGAAAATAATCATGACGCGGATAGGAAAGAAAACTCCGTGAGTCGGTCAACATCCCAATAAAGTGAGCTAGAAGGCCCTGTTCCGCATAGGTCTCAAGTTGGTGTAACATTCCCCGTTTAGTATCGTTGAACCACCAAGCTGCGCCAAATTGAAGTTTTCCGGCGATGTTAGCTTCATTTGCTTGGAAATTAGCTAATGTATTAGCTAAAAGCTCGTTGTAGGCTGGGTTTAAATTATAAAAGATCATTTTGGGCAGTTTATCTTGGCTTGCTAGATCATCTAGTAAACGATTTAAAGTGGTTGCCAGCTCTGTTTGTTCGTTCATCGAATCAAATCCACTATCAACGCCTAATTGTTGGAAGAGGCGACGATAATTATTGCGCAAGGCCCCAAAGTGAACTTGTACAACAAGCTGATGTTGGTGATAGAGCGAGCAAAGATCAGCAAAAAGTTTACTTTGCCATTGAAGCTGTTCGGTCAAAGTCAGTTCTTGTCCCATTTTTAATTTTTCAAAAAGTAGCTGAGCGTGCTCAGGTTCTAAATGATAATGAGCTAAAGTTTGAAAGCTGTGATCACTAGCTAAACAACCATGGGCGATAAAGTATTCTAAGCGTTTATCAAGAGCAGCTAGAAGATCTTGGTAAGTGCTTATATTTAGTTCAGTTAACTTAGCTAATGTTTTCAAGCTGTCCTTAAATTTAGGAGTGGTATCAAAAAAGATATCTGGTCTAAAGGTCGGCACTACCACGGTAGAAAAACTAGGATCATTAGCGAGTTTTTCGTGATAACTCAGCGAGTCAAGGGGACCGTCTGTTGTTCCGATAAGTTCAACGTTGAAACTACTGATCAGTTTACGTGCTGAAAGTTGGTGCTCGTAAATGAAGTGATTCAGATAGTTGTAAGCTGCTTGCCAATTTCTATGTGAGAGGGGTCCTTCCCAACCAAAGACCTGTTTTAGTTCGAGATGAGTCCAATGATAAAGCGGATTACCAATTAAGTTTTCGACTGTGTCAGCCCAAGCGGCAAATTTCTCCTCAGGTGTACTGTTACCAGTGATCTTTGCTTCAGAGATCCCGTGAGCTCGCATTGCCCGCCATTTATAGTGATCACCTGCTAACCAAAGATCAACGATGTTATCAAACGGCCGATCTTCATAGATCTCTTTTGGAGATAAATGGTAGTGAAAATCAATGATCGGATCTTGACTGATACTTTGATAAAGTTCTTTTGCGGTCGGGGTGTGTAACATAAAATCGTCAGTAATAAATGTCATATTTCACAACTCCTTTATTTGAGCGACAAAGGCTTGAGCATTTTGGGTAACTGCGGGATAGCCTTTTGTTTCAATGCCAGAAACTAAAGTGTTCCCTAAACCAACAGCACTTACACCAGCGTTACACCAAACTTTAAGATTTTTGTGATCCACCCCACCAGAAGGCATGAGTTCTACATCTGGAAGAGGCCCCCGGAGATTTTTGATAAAGTCCGGCCCAAGAACGCCACCAGGGAAAATTTTGATCAATTTGATACCACTTTGCAGGGCTGTGATGACCTCTGTGGGTGTCATGCAACCTGGAAAATATAAGGTATCTTCTGCATGACAGACCTCATTGATCGCTTTAGAGAAATGAGGGCTAACGATGAACTTAGCACCGGCAGCAATGGCTTCTTTCGCTATTGTGGGTGTCAAAACGGTGCCAGCTCCAACGATCACATTTGGATCTGTTTGATATTTTTGGGACAAATGTTTAATGACGGCACTAGCATCTGGAGTGGTATAGGTTATTTCCAAGTTAAAGATCCCACCAGCCACACTAGCTTCAGCAATTTTTATCGCATCATCAGTACTATGTCCACGAATAACAGCAAAGAGAAAATTCTCTTTTAATTTTTTTAATAACATAATATTTCCTCCAGTAATAACAGCATTAGTAACGCTTTACATAATGATAAAATGTAACGTATAATTTTATATGGAATATATTTTCATTATTTGTAATATCTTGGTTTTTTTAGAAAGAAGTGAGCAAATACAATGGAAGAGAAGGGATATTTAGAACAACTACAATTAGCCCGCTTGATAAATTCATTGACAAATTTAAACGTTTTCTTAGTCCATGGTCGTAAAGTCGTTCTAATGTTAGAAGCGCATGTATATAGTCATAGTGATATCAAATTACCAACATTACTTGAGAAACTCGAACAAAATCCGATCGCAGTTGGAGTCCCATTTAGGCTCACAGTTGGTCAGGGGATGACCTACTGTATCATTAAACTTCCTTATCGAGAAAATCTAGGCGCTAGGCTTATAGTGGGACCTTTTTTGCTGAATGACCCCAAGCAGTTACCTAAAAAGCGTTCTTTGAAAAAGGAGCATTATAGCTTACCGGTATTAGAAACCATAAAATTAACTGATATTGAGCTTTTGATGGCCAATTTAGTAGCTAATCCATTAGTGAAAGTTGAAGCAATTGAAGTTCCTGAAGCAACTAGAACAGAGGAAAAGTCATCTCAAAACTATGAGATATCAGAAACTGATCTCTTGAGCATTGAGGCGCGATATAGTGAACAAGCTAAGATCCGGCATGCGATCGAAATAGGCGACCTCACTACTTATCTTGAAATGGCCGAAAAATTTGAGAATTATTATTTATTATTTAAAGATCGTATTGTCGGTAATCCGCTACGGGTGGCCAAAAATATTGCGATCATTGCTAATGTTTCTGATCGGATCGCAGCTGAATATGGTGGAGTGCATCCATTTTATTTAGATAGCATCTCTAAAAAATATGCAATTGAGATCGAGAAGTGCAATACTATCGAAATGTTGAATAACTTGAATCATGAAATGCCACTTGAATATTGTAAGTTAGTGCGTAAATACTCTAGTAAAGGTCATAGTCCCTTAGTGAATCGCATCATTGAATATATCTATTTGAATTTAGCTAAGCCGATAACTTTAGCTGAGATCGCCGAACACGTGAATTTGAATAAGACGTATATGTGTAAATTATTTAAAAAAGAATTGCAAACAACGATCACGAAGTTTATCACTGATGCGAAGTTAGGCGAAGCTGAATATCTGATCAAAGAAGGAAGTATGACCTTGAATGAAATTGCGTATAGTTTGGGATATTATGACTATGGCTATTTTTCAAAGGTGTTTAAGAAGAAGTTGGGGTATTCGCCTAAAGAATATTCAAAACAGTAATATCATATGTGTTAAGTCAGGCTATACTTTTTACCGCCATTTTACTTGGTCGATAGAAAAGCTATAATGGAAATTTTACAAACTACAAGGATAATATAAGTTTTTACCGTTGCTTTACCCCAATGCTTAAGATGACATAATAAAGGCATCCTCAGGGATAAAAAAATATTGCGAGGCATTTCAAAATAGCAACAAGTAAAATCGTAGTTAACACATGGTACATTATCGAGACATTTAGCTACGCGTGACATACTTCGACGCACCGCGTAATCTGAAGTCATTCGGACATATTCTTTTGAGGTGTATTGTGCTCCACGATCACTGTGTAATAACAGATCATCACCATTTAGTGTCTTAAAGGATTTCTCCAAAGTCCGCATGACAAGTGGATTATCATTATGTTTACCGATCTCAAAACTTACGATACCCCCATCGTATAAGTCTTTGATGGCACTTAGGTAAACCTTTTGAACCAAGCCATATTCCAAATAAGTTACATCAGTCACCCATTTTTGATTAAGGGCTTTCGCTGTAAAATCTCGATCTAAGATGTTTTTTTCATAGTTTGAATAATCTGTCTTAGTACAACCTTTGCGTTTTCTTCTGATCGGTGCTGCTAGACCTAATTTGCGCATTAAACGTTTGATGCGTTTTAGATTATAATGTTTACCGTATTTTCGCTCGATCAATATTTTGATATGCCGAGCCCCGTATATGCCCTTTAAAGCATGAAATTCCTTTTTGATGATCTCACTTAGCCCTCCGTTTTCTAGACATCGATTCGATTTAGGTGCACTTAAATAGCGATAATAGCCAGAACGAGAAACTTTTGATATTTTTACACAGTATTTTAACGTTTAGTTTGAGCTCATTATCTAAGACTTTCTTGATAGCTCTAAACCGAATCTTTTTAGGTACTTGAATTATCTCCTCCTTCCGAGCTCGTCCAATTTTTTAAGATGACATTTTCAGCTTCTAAATATTCGTTTCTTTCTTTTAGGTGTAAGATCTCCAGTTTGAGGCATTCAGTTTCGGATAGCGTTTCAAATTCACGATCCTTACCGCTCTTCAATCGTGTGTTTAGTACTTCTTTTAGACATTAAAAATCTCTCCTAGAATAGAATCACAGAATTTTTATTATTTCTGTGTCTACTCTAAGGGGATCATATCAAAATGTAGGAAGTGTTTTTTGTGAAAATACAATCAATTAGTAAAAAATTGATGACTTCTAAAGTCACAACAGCTCCGGCTTGGTAGCAGCATTCGAGTAGTACCTTTCGATCTTCCGGTTGAATAATTATATTTTTGATATAATATTTGATTTTTAAGTTGTAAATAGCTGTACCTAGCTCTAATTACCAAGAAGTTTGGTTAATTCAGTCAATTATCCCGAGTTTTTTCTTTAATATCTAACATTTTTAAGATAAAATAATTATAGGACATAAATGTCACACTCCTTTATTGATTGTTTGTGGTGAATTAATTGGATAACAGGAGGGCATCTAATGTCCTTTTTTTGCGCAAAAATTTTGCTTATATCTAAAAATGTACATCTAGATAAACAGGGGATGGAGGGCTTGAAGTGGCAACGTACACTGTAACAGCAGGAAATAGAATTGAAATAAATTTTAATGGTATTATTCCGGATGAAGTTACAAGAGATAAGATGAAAAGTGTTAAATTCAGATGGGATCCGGGGCGAGGACTATGGCATGGGCTGTATAATGTTGAAACATTGGCTATTGCAAAAGAAGTATGTGGTATTGAACCAGTAAAAGATTTTAGCGCGAGTAAATTTTTAAAAGGCTATGCTTTAAAGCTAAAGATAAGAGATATTATATCTGCTGATCAGAGGCAATTTGAAATATGGGTGAAAACGCTTAAAGATCATGTTAATGATGTGATGAGTGAGGATAACTCATCACGCACAGGTAATTCTGTAAGCCAAAGTCAGGAATCTGTATGGATGGATTGCTTTAAATTTATCGCACGTACACTGTCAGATTTGAATATAGCTGTTAAAGAATTTGAACTAGTCTTTGAATATAGTCTCCCAGGAGCAGTCCATGAAAGGCCAGATGTATTTTTACTTACTGATAAAAAGGTAATTTCTTTAGAATTCAAACGAAAACCTACTCCTCAGGTTGATGACAATAAAGATGATGTAGCTCAGGCTATTAGATACAAAGAATGGCTTATGAATCATCATAGAGTAACAATAGATAAAAATTTAGAAGTTAAAAGCTATCTCGTGTGTACGTATAGAGATGCTCAGCCTGGCGAATTGAGAGAAATAAATATTCTTACAGCTGATAATTTTTGCAGTACTATAGAGCAGGAACTTAATGGAGAACGCCCATGCCAATTTATTGAAGAATGACTTTCCTCTTCTAAGACTGAAATGCCCGATATGCTTAAGGCGATTGAAATAATGTATCGTGAAGGAAGAATTCCATATATTTCAGATGTTAATAAAAATTGTCTTAAGAAGGTACTTTGGTATATCAGTGGTGCAAGCAAGAAAAATAAAAAATTACTTATTTTGATAAATGGTGTACCAGGTGCTGGAAAGGCTGCGGTTGCTCAGAGCGTAGTCTATGAAGCAAATAAAAATGGAAAAGCTAATGCGGTATATATTTCTGGAAATGGCCCACTTATAGAAGTTCTTTAATATCAAATTAATCAGGTTGGAATTAATAGACATATGGGGGAGAATGCAATACAAGGTATGAAAGAATTTAAAGCGACCTTTTTTTCTCCTAAAGTAGCAGTCCCTGAGCAATCTATTCTTATTTTTGATGAGGCACAAAGAGCATGGGACGCTGAAAAACTTAAAAGGGGATTCACTGAACCAGAAGGTCTATTTGATATTGGTGAAAGAATTTATAGTAGGAGAGGCTATACGGTACTGATTGGTTTATATGGCAATGGACAGGTAATTTATACTGGAGAAGAAGCAGGGTTGTCATTATGGGAAGATGCGCTTAATAAACATAGCGATTGGATTGTACTAGCTTCTAAAGATTTAGCTGATAAGATTCAGGTAACTGGGGAAAGAAAGGTTGTTGATAATGATCCGTTTCTTCCAACATCTCTGAGAGCGGATTTTATTGATTGTAGTAAATGGGTAGAGGAGGCTATTTGCTATACTCATACTAATTTATCAAAAGCTAAATCAGAATTTAAAAAATTACAAAAAACATCAATGAGAATTTGTGTGACTCGTGATTTCTCCAAGATTCAGGAGCGAGCAGTAAATATTGATAAAGATCATCCAGAATGGAAGTATGGAATGTTGGTATCTAACTTTGCTGAGCAAAATATCATTAGTAAAGCGCTCCCGGGCTGGAATATTGGTTTTAACGGATCGAATGCTGTTTCTATGAGAGAGTATGGCCCTTGGTTTAATGGTGGTTGTAAAGAGTTAACTAAGGTATGTTCAGTATATGGAAATCAGGGATTGAAGCTTGATTGTCCGATTGTTGTATTTAGTGGTGATTATATCCGATATGGTAATAAGTGGATGACCAGAGGATATCAACGTAATAAGCAACAAGAAAAATACAAAGATATAGATACTATTGTTGAAAATAACTATAGAGTTCTACTAACTAGAGCACGTAAAGAAATGATTATATTTATCCCAAGAGATGAAATACTTGATGAGACATATCAATACTTCATTGATATGGGAATGGATGAATTGTAGTTGAATAATTTTATAGAAGCTCTATGAAGCTGGCTTAGGCCTATTTTCATGGAGTTTCTTGTTTTTACTAAGAGGTAGATCGATGTTTTCGATGCTTGAAATTGAGATAAATATAGGTGCTTGGCATAGATAAATGAAATTTGGCAAAGTCAAGGCGTATGTATTATATTTATACTAGAGTTAAGAACATATTTATGTATATATAGAAAGTGATTTTGAGGTGTAGAAAGTGCCAATAAAACATATCAAAGTAGTCGGTGCAGCGATCATCGACGGTAACAAAGTCCTAACAACCAAACGCAGCTCGGATCGAGTACTGGGCGATTTGTGGGAGTTCCCAGGTGGAAAGATTGAATCTGGCGAAACACCGCAACAAGCGCTAAAACGCGAGCTGGAAGAAGAGTTTAAGGACGAAATTTTAGTCGGGCCACAAGTTACTGAAACTGTAAAATATGAATATGAATTCGGTGTCGTTGAATTGACTGTGTTCTATGCAAAATTGCTAACAAACAACTTTGATTTGGTAGCTCATAGTGAAGTTAAGTGGCATACAGTTGATGAGTTGTCGCAACTTAATTGGGCCCCGGCTGATATCCCGGTTGAAAAAGCAATCGAAAAAGTTGATTTAAGGAGTATTAGTTTTGAATAGCCATTTAATTGATAACATTTCCAATACAGTGCTTAATAATTTTGTGGATCGGGATAAATACTCTGCCGTTGGTGGTTTGTCGGCATCATTAGTTGCCAATGAATCAGCCAACACTAATGTTTATCGAATTTTGAAAAATGAGTTACAAACGTGTGATGACTTCATTTTTGCAGTGGCTTTTATCACTAAGGCCGGTTTATCACAGTTTTTATCCGTTTTTCAAGATCTAGACAAACGCGGTGTACGTGGTAGAATTCTTACCTCAACTTATTTGTGGTTCAATCAGCCAGAAGTTTTTAAAATGTTAACCAATATTCCTAATATCGATGTTAGGATTTATACTGGTAAAGATCAAAAAACTGCTGAACCATTGCCATTCCATGCTAAGGGATACATGTTTTCCCACGAAAATGGCTATAATTCTGCAATTATCGGTAGTTCTAATCTCACAAGTAATGCAATTATGAAGAACTATGAATGGAATTTACGGGTTACTTCATTGGATAATGCCGAGATCACCAAAAATATCAGTGATCAGATTGAAGCCGAGTGGGATCGCGGAATTGAACTCACAGATGCTTGGATTGAAGAATACACCGAACTATATAAAAAGAATCATCCAAAATTGATCGCAGCCGCTGATGTAGCCGAAAGTACAGAAGTTTATCAAACTGATAGCAAAATTGTACCTAACAAGATGCAAAAAGCTGCTTTAGATCAGTTAACTGAATTGCGTCAAAGTGGTAAACAAAAAGGATTGATTATTTCTGCAACGGGGACAGGGAAGACTTATCTTGGTGCATTTGATGTACGGAGTTTTAAGCCTAAACGTTTTCTGTTTGTTGCCCATCGTGAGCAAATCTTGCAAAAATCATTAGAAAGTTTCTATAAAGTAATTGGTGGTAATCGCAATGATTACGGAATTTATAGTGGCAATAATCGTGAAGGCTTAAACAAGAAATATGTTTTTGCTACAGTTCAGACACTTTCCAAGCCAGAAAATTTAGCGTTATTTGCCAAAGATAGTTTTGACTATGTTCTATTTGACGAAGCACATCACCTAGGAGCTTCGATGCATCAACGGATTTTTGAGTATTTTACGCCAAAATTTTGCTTAGGGATGACTGCGACCCCAGAACGGACAGATAATTTTAATGTCTATAAACTATTTAATTACGATATTGCCTATGAGATTCGGCTGCAAGACGCTCTAGAAGAGAATATGCTTTGCCCATTCCACTACTATGGAGTTGAGGATTACGAATTAAATGGTGAGACAATTGACGATACTACCTCACTACAACGGCTAGTCAGTGAAGAACGTGCAAATTATATCGTTAGACAGACTAAGTATTATGGATATTCAGGCGACAAATTGTATGGGTTGGTATTTTGTAGTCGTAAAGATGAAGCTAAAGGTATTGCTGAATTATTGAGTAAACGCGGTTATAAGTCCATTGCATTAACTGGCGAAGATGGTATTGCTAGACGTGATGAAGTTGTCAGCCAACTTGAAGCAGGCGTGATTGATTATATCGTGACTGTGGATATCTTTAACGAAGGTATCGACATTCCTTGTGTTAATCAGGTTGTTATGCTACGTAATACTGAATCAAGCATTGTTTTTGTGCAACAATTAGGTCGTGGCTTGCGTAAATTCAAAGATAAGGAATACGTGACGATCATTGATTTTATTGGAAATTATAAGAATAACTATCTGATTCCAATCGCTTTGACTGGCGATAAATCGCACAGCAAGGATAGCGCGCGTGATTCTGTAGATCTTGAACCGATCTTTGGAACTTCAGTGATTAATTTCACTAAGATTGCTAAAGAGCGTATTTATAAATCAATTAGCCAGTCAAATTTAACTTTGAAGAAAAAGTTGCATGATGAGTATATGAATGTGAAAAATAAGCTTGGTCGTGTACCTTTAATGTGCGATTTGCAGCGTGACTCAATTGATCAAAGTGTTATTGCAAGTAAGTATAAGCAATATAATGCTTTCTTGTTAGCGATGGATGAAGAAGAATTTGTTTTAACACCTTTCCAAGAACAAGTTCTTTCTTTTGTGACGGTTGAGTTGAGTAATGGTTTACGTAAACATGAATTGTTGCTGTTAAATGCGCTGCTTCAAGGTGAACTGACTGATGAACAATATGTTCAAATTTTAAAAGAAGCAGGTTGCTACGTAAATGACGCAGTGTTAGGTTCAGTTGATCGAATTTTCTCGTTAGCGTTTTTTGATGATAAATCGAAGCCTAATAAAGTGAGCTATGGTGACACGGAGATTACTGAACATCATGCAGGTAGTTATCGTTTTAACGATAAAATCAAGGCAGAATTAACGAATAATGATTTTAAAGTATTGTTTGAAGATGCTATTAAAACCGGGTTACTTAAAGCAGAACAATATGATGCAAGTCAGCCCTTCACCATTGGTTGTCGCTATGAACGAAAAGATGCTTGTCGTTTGCTAAACTTCAACAAGCGTGTTCCAGGTCAAAACATTGGCGGATATTTTATTGACAAAGATCATGATACATGTCCAATTTTTATCACATATCATAAGAGTGAAAACATTAGCGAAACTATTCAATACGGTGATTATTTCAAGAATCCAAGTGTGATGCACATGTATTCAAAGAATAAGCGGCGAATAGAGGGAGCTGAAATCCAAAAACTCTATCGTGGTGTTGAAGAAGGCAAGCCGGCATTAGATATGCACATGTTTGTTAAAAAGTCTGATGATGAAGGGACATCTTTTATCTATTTAGGCCCATGTGAAATTATCAAGGGCTCAATGCAGCAAGAATTCTCTAGACGTCAGGATGGCAAGGAGGATCCGATTGTTTCAATGGATCTGAAATTAGCTGTCCCAGTTGATGCGGATAGATACTATATGTTGACAGAAAAATAAGCATTTAGGTAATGGATGGAATGTCCATGACTTTTTTATAGCATACAAATAAGGGCGGATACTCCATATAGTGGTAGCTATACGTCCTATTTGTGCTCTATATAAAAGGATGATTCCCGTAAATGATGCCACGCAACGCATTTGCATTGAGATCTTTGGTGAGAAGCCACCATCTTGGCATCATTATGGTGACTGGTTCAAATTCACAGGCTTTGATGTGTTGCATGACATTGACGCGAAGTGAAACAAAAAATGAATTTGGGACCGTCTTCTGTTTTTTAGCAATACTATCTAGCGTGGGTGGAACTGGTCTTCTAAGTTCTCGCCACTTCTTATCCGCGTGATATTCAAGGATAGCTGAAGCATAGGAAAGTGATTCTGCTAGATCCATTTTTTCAGTTCGGATGACTAGTTTTTGAATGTCTAAAACAAAAAAATCATAGCCTTCCTTGTCGTTAGCGACTGCAAAAGCTGGAAAATGGAGCACGACTTTAGGTTTTAGTGCCATATATATTTCCCCCTTTTATTTTATATTTAAGTAAATAGATTTACTTGGGACTTCACTGTAGCACTTTTAGTAAGTAAAAGGGGGATAATTAGTAATTTGTTATAATTTCTAGACTTTAGCTACAAGATTATGTTCAAGAAAATATAAAAGATGATAAAAAAGCAGAACTAAAAATGCTCAAATAATTGAACTAAAATTATGGGACTTGATATAATTTAAAGGAAAATGTTTTAGAAAAAAGATGCAACTTGATAAGACTAAGTAAAATTTATATAAGATAGGAAAATGTATTTTTTCGATCGAGAAAGTTGAATAGGTACTAAATGCGCAATATAGTATACGTTGAAAATCGGCAGGTAGTTACTGTCAAAAAGTATAGTCTTAGATTTTTTAATATGGTGACCAAAGAGGAACGGTTTATTCCGTTTGAAGATATTGACTATCTTATTTTTGATACAGGGAGTAGTTTATTTTCTGAAAAATTAGTTGAGAAATGTATTGAGAATAGGATATCATTACTGTTTTTGGATCGTAAGCATACTCCAGTTGCAGCGTATGAATCAATATATGGTCAAGAAAATAGATTAGATACATTAAAAAAACAATTTAAAGCTACTAGTCGTTTTAAAAGGCGCATATGGAGAAAAATAGTAATTGCAAAGATCCAAAATCAAGCAATTTGTATTGAGCAAAATTGCAATGATGAAGAAACTCCTTATTTATTACGAGATGTTAGTCAGAAAGTAACCGAAGGTGACGGTAAAGACTATGAATCGTATGCAGCAAGAAAGTATTTTCCGATTTTATTTGGAAAGAATTTTAAACGTGGAAGACATTCTGATATTGTAAATGCTGGGCTAAATTATGGATATGCGATTCTGAGATCAGTTATCAGAAATGAATTGATCATGCATGCATTGGAACCCAGTTTTGGTATTCATCACGTTTCGGTCAATAATCCTTATAACTTATCGGATGATTTGATTGAGCCCTTTCGTCCTTTTGTTGACAGTTTGGTATTTGAAAATATTTATGATAAGGGGACAAATGAATTGGATAAGAAAATGTTAGTAGGTGTTTTGATGGAACGCTGTGTTATTGACGGAAAAGTTTATCGTTTGGGTGATGCGATTCGAAAAACTGTGGAATCCTATTTGAGGTGTCTAAACACCAATGCGATATCTGATATCTTGTTACCACAGATGATAGAAGGTGGACGGTGATGATGTTACTTTTGTGTTTTGACCTGCCAAGAGATAGTAAGGAAGAGAGAAAACAAGCAGCTGAATATCGTAAACGACTGGTAGAATTGGGATTTTCCATGAAACAGTATAGTTTGTATGAGTGTGAAGTTAGATATAAAAGTACAAGGAACCGATTGATTGAAATCTTGAAATCAGAGTTGCCAGATAGTGGTAAAATTACGCTGTATTTACTACCGGATGAAATTAATAATAACCAAGTGACCATTTTGGGAAATAATATTAGTATTAATTATACTGATAAAGAACCTAAAGTCATTGTATTATGAACTTGTCCTTGATATGGTCTGTGGGAGTTTCGCTCCTTACAATATGAGGTGAATTTGAGGACAAGAATTATTTGTTAAATACGCGTATTGACGCTGATTTTTATGTATAGTATTTAAAACCTATCTCCGATGTAAGGAGACGAAAACCAACAGATAGAAATATCCTTGGTGTAGAGGGTCAAATTTAAAACCTACCTCCGACATAAGGGGACAAGAACATATCCTTGCGTGGAATACTGAAGATTCTTTATTTAGTTACAGTAGCACCAATTATTGATGGAAAATTCCTGTTTTCAATCATTATTTGAGTCGTGATTATTAGTTATGTAACTATAATTAAAAAATGATAAAATGTAGATAGAAACAAATAATTTTTAAGTAGTTTTAGGGAGCAATATTTAACGTATATAAGTAATGAGGTGACTTACTTAAGGGAGTGAGGATGATGAAACGAACTGAACGAGTGAGTTATGAAAAGGCTAATAAGCGAGAACGGATAATTTCTAGTATTGTTATTGGTATAGGAGTTGCTTGTGTATTAACACTTATTTTTATAGTAATGGTAAGAACCCAACAAAATAAGAGTAATAGAACTAGTGAGCAAGTTGTTAAACAGACAACAAGTGTTAGCAAAAGTATTGCAAGTAAGAGAACAGTGGTCGAAAATGATCGCCCACCTGCAGTTGCTACACAAATAGAAGCACCTGAAACAAGTCAGGCAGAAGTCACAGAAATAGTTTGTGATCACTGGTATATGCGTGAGGTAAATGATCTGATCTGTAGATATTGTGGACAGTCTAGCCCAGCAAATGATCCGGATGAGGGAAATCATGCAATGGGACAAGCCGGCGCAAATCAAGGACGAGGGCCTGATTATAGTAGTGAGGTATCTGATAGTAGTGAAGATGGAAGTATAGACAATGAACCTGAATATGTTCAAAGGATGTATGTAGAGTATTCTGAAACGGATAAAAACTGTGTGCATGAATGGAAACCATTAGCCACTTGGAAGAGTCAATGTGTCAAATGCGGTGGTTATAGAGAAGTTCCTATGGATGAAAATGGAAAGGCAAAATGATATCAAATATTTTCAAAGTTCTAAAAAAGCACCTGCATCAGTGAGTATCATACCCACAGATACAGGTGCTTTAAATTATTCTATCTCTTCCATAGCCAAAACATCTTCACTAACTTCAACACCACTAAAGCCACATAGTCTAAATGACAACGTGAAAGGTTCAAATTTAGTTCGATATTTGTCTAACTGCCATTGTCCGCATGAGTAACTGCCCAGTGCATTTTGTTTATAGTCAACATTTAAAACGATATAGTCACGTTTTTTCAGCTCAACTGTATGTTTAGCATTGTCTAGGTCTGTGTCTTCATAATGAGAAACACTAAAATTAAAAGTAGTTGGATCACTGAAGAAGAGACCTTCTCGGCGATCATCAGTTAAGGAGAGCCAATGGGTATCCATATGATTTCCATTAGCTTGTGGAACGACATAATTAGTGAAGAGTTCATCGACTTTAGCGTGATAAAGTCCAATTAGTCCTGCTTTTTTGAGTCACTGTAGTTTTCGTTTGGTCCACGTCCAAAATAATTTACAGCCTCTAGTTCATTATTTAATCGCAGTTTTACTCCTAAGCGTGGTAACATCTCTGGGGCAAGAGCTGTTTTTCCACCTGGAAGACCTTTAAGACTGAACATAATATCGCCTGATGGATAGATTCGATAGCGATAGTGACATTTATAATGCCAAGCACTATTAGTGGTGGAATTAAGTGTTTTGACATCAACTTGGAGGTAATTATCTGTTAACTGCCAGTCAAAGTTTCTAACGATCTCATGTTCTAAGTGTAAGAAATATTTTCCCTTTAACTCATCAATTATTTCCATATCATTACTGATCGGAGCCCGCCAAAGTGTGAATTGTGGTCCTTGTTTGAGCAAAACTTTGCCATTACGTTTTAAATTATGCAATGATCCCAATACAGTATCAAAATGACATGAGAAATTCGCTCCCGTGATAATTAACCGTGTTGACTCTTCCACTACGGTCAGCTTTCCGGTTGGTATAACTTTGAGTGCAGCCTCCTCGAGTGGCAATTTAAATTGAGCTGTAGCTAATTCATGGCCGGCCGATGCAAATAAAGTATCTTGTTTTAAACGATAGGAAATGTTCAAGTAATACGGTGTATTTGGTTTAGCAGTGATCTTAGTCAGGTCGTAGTTTAAATCTAGCACTGCAGTCTTTCGCGCGGGAACTGCTGGTAATTCTTGTGCCCCACTGGCAATGACTTTTCCGCCTGCAGTGATGCTGTAATGCAGATCAAATTGAGCGAGGCTCGCAAAATCATAGCGACTTAGCACTTCGAGTTTTCCTGTTCTAAGATCTAAAGCGGTCGTGTGGATCGGCTCGATCACTTTCTTATATTCATATAACCCGGGTGAAGGTGTTCGATCTGGCATCAACATTCCATCGATACAAAAATCACGGTTAGATGGGTCATCTCCAAAATCACCACCATAACGATAATAAGTTTGTCCATCTGGAGCTGTGGTTTGGATCCCATGATCGAACCATTCCCAGATAAAGTCTCCTTGAAGTTTATCATGGGCATAGAAAAGATCTTGATAATCTTTGAGATTGCCGGGGCTGTTTCCCATCGCATGAGCATATTCACATAGGATGTGAGGCTTAGTTGAGTTTTTTATAATATCTTGCATCAGTGGTTGTTTAGTTGGGTGCTCGAGCCAAGTATACATGGTGGAGTAAACATCGGTGACCTCAGCTTCAAAATCTCCTTCGTAGTGGACCAAACGAGTGGGGTCGACTTCTTTAGCCAATAGGGCCATTTTTTTGAAGTTATGTCCAAAGCCTGACTCGTTACCAAGTGACCAAAATAGGATCGAAGGATGATTTTTGTCCCGCATGATCATACGCAATAGGCGAGAGGTATATGCTAATTTCCAGCTAGGATCATCACTGATCCAATTATAGTTATCAGTTAGTTCGAAGCCGTGACACTCAACATCAGCTTCGGCGATCACATACATTCCGTATTCATCACATAAATCATAAAAGGCACGTTGAGTAGGATAGTGGCTAGTCCGGATCGCATTGATATTAAATTGCTTCATCAAAATGATATCTTGGCGGATCTCTTCTTTAGTGACTGTACGACCATTTTTAGGGTTATAGTCATGACGATTGATACCCTTAAGTTTGATCGCTACACCATTGACCAAAAATGTCTCACCGACTACTTCGATCGTTCTAAAGCCAACTTTTTGTGGAATAACTTCGATCAACTTGCCATCTTCGTAAACGCTGATGAATAATTGATAGAGATTTGGAAGTTCGGCACTCCAAGGCTCAATATCCAAGTGGGTCTGTTCAAAAGTAATATCTGCGTTATCAGAGAGGACTGTTTGATCTAGGATGATTTGTTGATCTTTATCTAATAATTCAAAGCGGATTTCCCGGGAAATAGCTTGTTCAAACTTAGTCTTGATCGTAAGATGACCATCAGCTTCAGCAGTGATAGTTAGGTCGCTAAGTCCAGTTGGTGGCACACCAATAAGCTCAACATCACGGAAGATACCACTGAGCCACCACATGTCTTGATCTTCAAGATAAGTACCGTCAGACCACTGATAGACACGAACAGTTAGATCATTTGAGTGCTCAAATTCGACGAATTCTGTAATGTCAAATTCGGCTTCATTACGCGCACCCTTACTATATCCGACCTCATTTCCATTGACCCAAACATGGTAAGCAGAATCGACTCCATTAAAGCGTAAAATGATCCGTTGCGCTTCAAAATTTGGTGTGACATTAAATGTTCTTTTATAAATACCTGTTGGATTTTTAGTTGGAACATATGGTGGATCTATTGGAAAATTATACCAGAGGTCGGAATAATGCATTTTCCCAAATCCTTGAGTTTGCCAGTTTCCGGGAACTGTGATCGTTTTCCAATCACTAGTATCAAAATTAGGTGAGAAAAAATTCTCAGGACTATACTCAGGTGCTTCTAAAAAACAAAACTTCCAGTTGCCATTTAAGCATTGGTAGGCATGAGTGTATTTATTTTCATTTAAGCTAGCTGCTTGTCTAGTTGGATAAGAGTTAAAACTAGCTCGAGGGGCTAGACGATCGATGTGGTCTAATTGATGATTTTCCCAAACTTTCATTTTTTATTCTCCTTTGCTTGTTTTTTCTCATAACGATGCCAGCAGACCAATGCAAAGCCCATAAAGATGATCAAGCCTAATAAGTTATAGAGCAAGATCCCGATCGGACTAGCTTGATCTTTAGAAAGGGTTCCTTGTAATTCTTGCATGATCAGTCTTGGTTCCGGAACGATAGACATGAAGAAGATAAACAAGAATAAGATCAAGAGTGCAACGCCAGCAAAGATGCCAAATGAGCGACTTCCAAAGCGGAAACTTCGTGGCAAGTCATCTTTTTTTAATCGGAGTCCGATATAGGCCAAGAGTAAGAATAAAACTGGCAAGAGTGAAGTTGAAGCCGTCATGTTGATCAACGTCTCCAAGAAACTATCCATATTGCCGATCCCTAAGGCAGGAATGATCAACAGGATCGTTACGATCACTCCTTGGACGATCAAGGCGTTGGTCGGATTGCCTTCATCATTAGTTTTAACGAGCCATTTTCCAAAGACACCAGCCGGGATCTCAGAGAAAAAGACTTTAACTGGGGCAGCTGTCCAAAGTGCTAATGAGCCAAGATTACCGATAAAGAGGATCAGTCCCACTAGCCGGACGGTTACCTCGGCGGGAATATTAAAGTTACTACCTAGAATTTTGAAAATATCAAAAATTCCGTTGGCAAAGTTACCATTGAGTGTGCTTTGAGGAACTACCAGGCCAACTGCGATTGCGCCTAAAATATACATGATACCAACGATGATAGTTGCGCCGATCATCGTTTTAACAAAAGTTTTATTACCGCCTTTGACGTCTTTAATATAAACACCGATACTTTCTCCACCACCGACAGCTTGTAAGATCCATGCCATCGTCATAAAAAACGTCCAATTAAAATGTGGAGTAATTGTCTTAAAGTTGAATTCTTGGGCAGGAGCTTTTCCCAAACCAAAAACAACAATAAAGGCTAAGACGATGAAGATCAGCCCCATGAACAAACGGGCGCTACCAGCAAAATTAGTTACTTTAGCGATCCAAGTCACACCTTTGATGCAGACATAGGTCATCAACCAAAAGACGATGATCAAGATAAAGGAAATGATCTTAGTGCTACTTTCGCCTTGGAAGACGTTACCACCAAAAACTGCATATGAGCCGTAGATCAAAGTATTGGGAAGTAACGAACAGAAGAAAAATAAATTAACGAAAAAGTATGACCAAGCCCCCAGAAAAGCCCATTTATCACCCAATACTGATTGTAACCAGCTATGAACTCCAGACTCTTTTTCTGAGTTAGCTGAGGCAAATTCAGCGATCATCAAGATAAAGGATAGAAAGTAAAAGACTGTACCAAAAAGATACCCGGGGATCGTGGTTAGGCCGATCTGGATACTATTATTGACGATGCTTGGAAAAGCAAAGACCGCTGAAAAAGTCATCAGCATCAGGGACAGTGGGCCTAAGCGTTGTCGTGTGTCCTTATCCATGTTAAGAACCTCCTTTTTATTGATTGGTATATCTTGATTTTAAAGTGTTTACATGATATATAAAATAAAGGATGTTTCCCAAAATTTGTCTTTTTGTTGACTGGAGGTGAATGGTGATGCAAATAAATGATGTTAGTATTTTAACGCAAAGAAAGTAGCCAGAGTCTGATTTTTCGCTTTGTGAAGTGGGGTATGAGAAATGTCGACCGACAAAGAAAATTGAATTTATTCCGATTGATTATTGGGTGTTGCACTATGTTACTGCTGGGCAAGGCTACTTTGGAATGCCGTCTTTTCCAACGACTAAACTAACGGCAGGAGATTTTTTCATAATTCCGGCTAATTGTCGTAATCGGTATTATCCCGATCCCAAAGATCCCTGGAGTTATCGGTGGATCGATTTTTCTGGAAAAGCTACATCTAAATATTTAGATCAAGTTGGATTAAATAAAGAAAATTGTGTTATTCGAAATGCTTTTGACAGTAAGATCGAGCATCAATTCTATCAAGTATATTGTGATTTTCGTGATCAAAATACATTTGCCTTATTGAGTGGGGCTTTCAGCATTTTCAATAGCCTAGCACATTTACACCAAGAAAAGATTGCAGCTTCGCAACCAGAATGGTTATTCAATGAAATCATTGCCTATATCAATACACATTTAAATGAACGGATAACAGTTGATGAACTAGCTCTGAAATATAATATTGATCGTACATATATTTATAAGCTATTTAAGCGTTACCATAAGTTGAGTCCAAGTACGTATATTCAACAAATAAAGCTACAGCAAGCATGTTCGCTTCTACGTAAGAGTTCGCTGAGTATCACGGAGATAAGTTATGAATTAGGCTTTGCAAGTTCAGCATACTTCTCGAAGTTTTTCTATAAATGGATGCAGTGTACTCCAACGGATTATCGGAGTAGATTTATTGTTGAAAGATAGTTTTACCTTAAAAATCAAGCATTTTTGTGGCGCTTAAATTATACAATGATAACTAATGGATGATAAAATATAGATATAAAACAATAATTTTTTAGGTATTATATTTGCTCTAGGGGGTGCTCAGATGCATGATTGGAAGGAAATTTTGCTAGCCTTTGCGGTGACGATCGGTTTAGGCTTGCTTATCGGAATGTTCCTACTGATCAATTCAACTAAAAGAGTTGATAAGACTCAACAAGTGATCCGCCAAGAAAAAGTTACGCAAGCCCAATCAGAGCGAAGTAGTGGATCTGGGGCGGGAGCTTCAAGTACTACAGTAGAAGTGCCGGAATATGATGTAGATGAAAGTGCTGTAGCTAGCAGTGATATATCCGATCAAATAGAAAATCATGATATGGGAGATTTTTATGAAGATCCTTATTGGAATGGTGGAGATCGAGCAAATGAGACCATGGACCAGGATGAGTATTCTAGGTACATGGTAGGTGATGAAATTTATACTGATAACAAGGGGATAATTTGGAATATAGTTTATTTTAGGCGACCAGGTACTGAAGCTTGGGGGCAAGCTTCTTTGAACCCACATCAGGATAATATAGAAGTTATGGAAAAGATACAGCGAAGTTCAGAATATCGGGAACATGGTTATATTAGTCGGCCGCAAATGTTGAAACAATATTTAGATAGTAAAAATTGGGATGAGGAATAGGAGAATGTATAAGGAGGTGCCTTCATGAATGGATGGAAAGAAGTATTAAGTATTTTTGCAGTGACGATTAGTGTTGGATTGCTCATTGGGATGCTACTTTTGATCAATTCAACTAAAAAGATCGACAAGAGCCAACAAGAGATCCGCCAAGAAAAAGTGACGCAAGCCCAATCGGAACGAAGCAGTGAGTCTAGATCAAAGGCATCAAGCACCACAGTAGAAGTGCCAGAAGCTGAGACGACTTATGATACGACCGAAGAAGTAGCGCCTGCCGTAGAGAATACAGGTGAATATGAGATTGTTGGTGATCCGATCGATTATACCGATGCACCAGGTCCCCAAGCGCCAGCGTGGTACTATGAGTGTGATGCCAAAAACCATCGGACGCAGTATATTGAGCGTATTCAATCAGACAAATCAACGGATGAAAGACCAGTCTATTGTGGTTCATTTATCTGTCATACAGACCATTTTTATCAAGATTTTGAGAATTTATTCTATATTTCCCCAGAAAAAGAAGCATATATTTCTTCACTGCAAGAATCTTATCGGCAAAGTAGTAGCGATTAAGGTTGTCCCATTTTTGAGAGGCAATTGGACAAACCTGTGTTACCCATACAACATATGTATGATATTAAATAAGGTCTACAGAAAATCTCGTTTTCTGTAGACCTTATAATTTTATCTCAATGAACGACGATAACCAGCTGCTTGCGCCTCGGCTTCAGTGTTGAAATAGACCGCATTTTCTGAGTTCATACGGTAGCCCCGTTGCCCGGGAACATGATAGATCATGCTTCGAGAATTACCGAAGATCGTTCCTTGTGCATTAGCATCAGCGGTGTTCATATCGCCATTGTTAACCGGTGCATTCCCAGCTTGGCTATTGTTGTCGTTATTGTTAGCTTGTGCTTGTTCAGCTTGAGCCTGAGCAGCGGCACTTTCACTAGCTCGACTTGCTTCTTCTTGCGCGATACGTTCACTTTCGGCTTCCTCACTCTCGGATTCGGCAATACTTTCTGACTCTTCACGTTCACTTTCAGCTTCTTCGCTAGCAGCCTTTTCGCTTTCTTCTTTAGCAATGCTTTCTGAATGTGCTTCAGCTTCTGAACTATCCTCGCTACCACTAGAGCAAGCTGTCAGAAATGAAAATGATAGAAAAATAATTGCGATAACACTCAATAAAGAGTGCTTTTTAGACGTTTTCTCCATAATGACATACCCCTTAGATTTATTTTTAAATATAATTTAATTTTACTGAAATAGTAGGGGTTTCACAAAAGGAGATCGCTGTATAAAACCGCTAATTTAGTGTGATCGTACTAAAAAAGAGCACGCTAGAAAAACGTACTCTTATCGGCTATCTGTAGGCTTTACGGTAACCAGCTACTTGGGCTTCAGCTTCGGTATTGAAATAGACCGCATTGGATGAATTCATACGGTAGCCTCGTTGGCCTGGGACATGATAGATCATGCTATTGGCATTGCCCACGATCACACCTTGTGCATTGGCATCTGCGGTATTCATGTCACCGTTATTGACGGGGTGACCGCCTCCATTTGAGGCAGCAGGCTCTACAGTAGAGCTTTGATCAGCTGCAGTTTGTGCAGCAGCGACGCTTTCTGACTCAGCTTGTGCCTGTACTTTAGCACTTTCGCTAGCTCGACTGGCTTCTTATTTTGCTACGCGTTCACTTTCTGCTCGGGCTAAACTTTCTGATGAAGCTTGTGCTTGAGCAATGCTTTCGGATGCTGCTTTGTTACTTTCAGCTTCTTCACGGGTTTTCTTTTCACTAGCAGCTTTTTTCTCTCTCGCTTTGCGTTTAGATTCAGCTTTAGCAGACGAGGCGATACTTTCGGAACGCTTTTTAGCTTCATCTGCTTTCTTTTTGAAACTCAAACTAGCCTGTGCTTCTGAACTATCAGCTTCTGTTTTAGTGGTTGGCGCAAAGGCTCCACATAAGATAAAGGCTAACACCGCAACGATGATGCTAGCTTTAGCGTGGCGTTTTTTTTGGCTTGAATTTCCAAAAATAAATACTACTGATGAGAGCGCATAAAAAGATAAATGCAAATAAACTACTCACTATCAAAACTCATTTATATGAAAAATAATAAAGCTTAATTTTATATTAAATCGTACGCAATACGCAACCACTTGCAAGCAGTGGGCGTAGATCTTGTCTATTTGTTGTACTACAACAGTCGTGTCTTAAGTGGACAACAAAAAAGAATACAGCAGGAAGAGTCTTTTTTTCGCCGAAAAATCCATATCTAAAAGCAAGTGAGTGGGGCTGGCTGATCGATGCTTTGCCAAAGGGTCGATCTGAGGATGGAGTAGAAATCTGGGGAGCGCCTACGCAAAGAATCACTTTATTGGTACCAAGACTGGATAAAACGGCAAAAATAAAATTTGCGCAACGCACCAATTCTAAAAAAAGTTTTGGTGCTTTTTGCGTATTTTATAAATAGAGCGTTCAAATCATTGACAAGCTAAAAACTTATGCATATTATAAGGGGGATCAAACGGATGCCTAATATGAAAATACCGCTATTTCACTGCAATCTTACGCCGATCGTAGCCGAACTTTTAGCGCTAAGATCGGTTGTAAGTAACCATCCAATGGACATCTATTGGGAAGGTGATGGGATGTATTTTTGGGATAATTTTGGTAATACTCGTTACTGGCAAATGCAAAAAGCTGGCCCAACTCAGATCGTCGAATGTAGTGTGGAATTTGATTACGAAAAAGATCTACTATATCTGACAGACCTTGAGCAAGAACGCGTATTGGCATTTAGTAGTTATTTAGCAGGCTTTTCCGAAACGACACCCGTAGGAATAAAAATCGATTATCTTTGTCAAAAAGCCAAGTTAAAAGTTGTTCGGGGATTTGGTAGATATGACAAGACACCCCAAACAACCGCTTTCCATGACAAATATGGAAATTTGAGTAATCGGATCAAAGTCATTTATTGTATTAAACCAGGGTATAATGAGCTATTACAAAGTGCAAGAATAGCAAGGGAGGAAGATCTATGGTCAAGTCAGTACGTGAGCGTTTAGATGAGCTAGCACGCCGATTAGAAGAAGATCCTGAGTTTCAAAAAGAATTTAGTACAGGATTTGTTCAATATGCTAATCAACGTCATGTTCGTCATGTTTATGGTATGGGACCATTAGTTGTCAGTGAGATCCATACTAATCAAGGTCCTGAGAGAACTGACTATCTTGAAAGTGGTGAATGTGGTCAAGGAGTAGTACGGGGGTGGCAACAATGGAAGCTAAAAATGTAGAGTTTCAAAAGTATCAGATCCATAAATTGGTATTTCAGCGCCAAGAAAAGGCCGAGATATTAGTTGCAGATAAGGGGAAAAATCTCGAAGTTAGCAGTATGATTAAAACAACGCCTGATAATAAAAATGCTCGGGTTGAATTGACGACCGTGTATCACGGAAAACGTGAAGAACTTTATTTAGAATTATGGGGGTATTTTACGCTTACGACCAAGCTCGAACGTAATGAGATCACCGATTATTTAGGCTTAAATGGGGTAGCGCTGTTATTGCCGTATGCTCGAAGTATTATCTCCATGGTCTCAGTTTTGGATGGTAAAGATGCGCTTTTGATGCCAACGGTCGATGTACTAGGCTTGCTAAAAAGTACCGAGACATTTGAAAATAGTCAAAAAACGTAACTTCACGCTAGCTCAGCGAAGTTACGTCAAAAGGAGGTTATTGTAAAATATAGCCGTCAGCGAGTTGGCAGAACTCGTTGACTTGTTTTTCTTCCCAAGCTTGATCTTTACCGAGCTCAGTTGCCATGATGTGAGCTACTTTAGGCGCCATTTCCTTTGCGACCCGAGCATCAAGATACAGGGCGCGGATCCGACGCGCTAACACATCGTCTAGCGTTTGTGCCATCTCTTCGCGCACTGCCCAGACTACTTGGGCTCCGGTAAATTCGTATTTAGGATGAAGTGGTAAGGTAAGTTCAGGCTCTTCTTCTTGTAGGCGTAAGATGGCTGCTTGGTCACTTCCGTAAACATAGCGCCAATCTTTGCGTTCGGCTTCGGTCGTCTGTTTAGCACCGTGGATCTTTAACTCACGAGTTACACAATCTTTTGGTGGGAGTTCGGCTACCTTGATGGCTAGATCAACTGTTTCTTCGGCCATTTGACGGTAAGTCGTCCATTTACCACCAGTGATCGTGATCAGCCCCGACTCATTTGAAAAGAGTTTGTGGCTTCGTGAGATCTCTTTAGTCTTATCGCCGTCACCATCTTTTGGTGCAGCTAATGGACGTAAGCCAGCATAAGCAGCCAAGACATCAGCCCGAGTTGGTTTGCGTTCGAGATATTCACCGGCTGTTTCAAGGATAAAATCGATCTCTTCATCCAGTGGCCGTGGCTCTAAGGTGAATTCTTTTAGTGGCGTGTCCGTTGTGCCTAAGATGACTTTATTATGCCATGGCACACAGAACAAGACCCGTCCATCAGAAGTTTTCGGGACCATGATCGCATCATTGCCCCCTAAAAATGATCCATCGACGATCAAGTGAACACCTTGCGAAGGTCGTACGGTAGCTTGATGATCTTTGGTATCCATCTCAAGGATCTGGTCAACAAAGATCCCGGTTGCATTGATGACAGCTTTACCACGTAGACTGAACTCTTCGCCGGTAAATTCATCTTTTACGGTGACACCAGCTACTTTAGCGAATTTCTTTTGGACCGAAGTCACTTTGACGTAATTGACCAAAGTTGCCCCGTATTCAGTCGCAGTCTGCATGAGATTGACAGCTAGTCGTGAATCGTCGAATTGACCATCATAGTACATCACACCACCGACCAATTTATTATGCTTGATCTGTGGGATCGCATCGATGACCTTTGCCTTGGAATATATCTTAGAGCGACCGATATTTAATTTACCGGCTAGGGCATCGTAGACTTTCATTCCAACACTGTAAAATGGCTGTTCCCACAACTTGTAGTTGGCGATGATGAATTTTTGGTTCTTGACCAAATGAGGTGCATTTCGTGCTAAGCGTCCCCGTTCATGTAAGGCTTCCCGCACTAAGCGGACATCACCTTGGGCTAAATAGCGTACCCCACCGTGGACGAGTTTGGTCGAACGGCTTGAGGTCGATTTAGCAAAGTCGCTTTGTTCTAATAAGACGGTCTTGTAACCACGTGAGGCTGCGTCGACAGCGACACCTAAGCCAGTTGCACCCCCACCGATAACGATCACGTCCCAGCCATCAGGATTGTTTTTTAGATATTCAATATTTTTTTGTCGTGAAATAGGCATCAAATCACTCCAATCTAATTGGATTATTCAAAGTAACGTGTTGCAGCGACTGCTTTTTGCCAACCGCCGTACAATTTATTGCGTCGTTTGTCATCCATTTGGACTTCAAACCGTTTGCCATCTTTGATAACTGCTTTGATCTCATCAAAGTCTTGCCAGTACCCCACGGCTAAACCAGCAAGGAAAGCTGCACCAAGAGCGGTCGTTTCCAAGTCACCTGCACGTTGGACTGGGGTATTTAAGATATCTGCTTGGAATTGCATCAAGTAGTCGTTGTTAGCGGCGCCCCCATCGACTTTGAGCACTGGAATATCGATCCCCGTATCTTCTTCCATTGCACCGAGGATATCGCGGACTTGGTAGGCGATGCCTTGTAAAGTTGCTTTGATGAAATCTTTTTCGGTCGTCCCCCGGGTTAAACCAAAGACCGCGCCCCGGGCATCTTGGTCCCAGTAAGGTGCACCTAGTCCAACGAAAGCAGGCACTACGTAAACTTCATCTTCATTTTTGGAAGCAAGTGCGGCAGCTTCTGATTGACTGGCTTTTTCGATGAGTTTTAGACCATCGCGCAACCATTGGATCGATGAACCGGCAACAAAGACCGAGCCTTCAAGCGCATAGTTGATCTCACCGTTGATCCCATAACCGATCGTGGTCAACAGGTTATTTTTAGATAATTGTGGATTGTTGCCGGTGTTCATCACGATAAATGAGCCAGTGCCATAGGTGTTTTTGACCATGCCAGGTTCAAATGCCATTTGGCCAAAGAGGGCGGCTTGTTGGTCACCAGCCATTCCGGCGATCGGAACTTTAGAACCGAAGAAATGATAAGTTTTAGTCAAGCCGTAGATCTCTGAGTTAGAAACGACTTTAGGTAACATTTCCCGGGGAATATTCAAAATATCCAAGATTTCTTGGTCCCATTCTAAGGTGTTGATATTAAAGAGCATCGTCCGACTGGCATTGGAGTAGTCGGTCACATGAACTTTACCGTCAGTTAATTTATAGACTAACCAGCTATCGATCGTCCCAAAGAGCAATTCGCCTTTTTCAGCGCGCTCTTGAGCTCCGGGAACATGATCGAGGATCCAGCGTATCTTGGTCGCTGAGAAGTAAGAGTCGATGATCAAGCCGGTCTTTTCATGAAAGAGATCTGAGTAGCCTTGTTCTTTCAGCTCATCGGCGATCTGAGCTGATTGGCGCGATTGCCAAACGATCGCATGGTAGATCGGTAGACCGGTTTCTTTATCCCAAACGACCGTAGTCTCACGTTGGTTGGTGATCCCGATCCCAGCGATCTGTTCTGGTTTGACCCCTGATTCGATAAAGGCACCTGCGATCACCGATTGGACGGAATTCCAGATCTCGTGTGCATCGTGTTCGACCCAACCAGCTTCAGGGAAATACTGGGTGAATTCTTTTTGACTGGTTCCAATGTGGTTACCTGCTTTATCGAAGATGATCGCCCGTGAGCTGGTAGTTCCTTGATCGATCGCCATAATATATTTTTCCATGTGGTCATCCTCCTTATTTGTAAACGTTTTCTTTGATGAGTGTATCGTGCACAATTAATAAAAGTCAATTACTTAGCTTAACCGTTGATCCAAACGTGGACAAAGCTTGCCAAGATCCCACCGCAAAGTGGTCCAACGATCGGTACCCAAGCATAGCCCCAGTTAGCATTAGCTTTATGGGGAACGGGTAGGATGCTGTAAGCCAGACGTGGCATCAGGTCACGGGCTGGATTCAAGGCAAAGCCAGTCGTTCCACCTAGACTTTGACCAACGACCATGATCAAAAGACCAACGATCAGCGGTTTAAGTCCAGTGGTGAAATTTCCCAGGTTAAGCAAGATCAAGATAAAGAAGAAAGTTGCGATGCATTCGTTCAAGACGTTAAAGAATGGGCGATCGATCGCAGGACCGGTGGCAAAGATGCCGACTGAGTTACCATCTTTGTTTGGGGTAGCTTGGAATTGAGGATAATAGTATAAAATAACGAGTGCTGCGCCGGCAAAGGCCCCGAGACCTTGACCTAAAAGATAAGGTAAGACCTCATTCCAAGAAAAGAGACCAGCACTAGCAAAACCTAGTGTTACAGCGGGATTTAAGTGTCCTTGCGAGCCCATTTGACCAGCGGCATAGACGCCAAAGGTCACCGCCATGCCCCAAGCAAGCGTGATAAACATCCAGTTTTGGCCCCGAGCATAATTATCTTTTAAATTAACACCGGCACCACAGCCGACCCCTAAGAGGATCAAGATCATGGTTCCGAAAAATTCACCTAAAAAGCCTGACATATTATCCATCTCCTTTTATTTGTAATAGTTCTAGTTGTTTTTCGATCTCGGGCAAGTCAACCCCAGCTTGGAGTAGGGAAGCTGCAACATAAGCCCCTTCGATCAAAGCTGTATCGTACAAGTGGACTGGCTTTGTGCTAAATTCGCCTGCCATTTCGAGATTCATCTTAGCACTACCAAGATCATAAAAGGCTAAGATCTCACTAGCTGAATTGTCTTCTAAAGCTGCGGTGATCTTATCAAGACTAGTACCGATCTCATGGTCATCGGTACCGCCAGCAAAAGTGATCGCAATATCGGGTGCAACTTGTTGGAGCAACTTAGGTACACCTTGGGCGATCTGTTCAACGTGTGAGACGATCAAGATCCCATAACTCATTTAAGCTCGCCCTCCGTTTCTAATAGTGCTTCAAAAAGGTAACCACTTGAAACTGCTCCGGGATCGAGGTGGCCCACTGAGCGTTCTCCTAAATAAGAAGCTCGCCCGCGTTTAGCAACGAGTTCTTTAGTTGCTTCGACTGCTTGAGCGATCTTTTCAGATGTCAGTTGCCCAGCTGTGTATTCGGGCACAACGACTTCCCAAACATCGACCATTGTTTTGTCACCAAGCTCAGCCCCACCACGTTGCTTGATGCCTAAGACTGCAGCCTCCAAGAGTTCACTGAGTTCAGCCGTCGTATTGCTCTTTTTGGCCATTTCTAAAAAGGCAGTTCCATACAAAGGTCCAGCAGCACCACCAACTTTACTGATCAAAGACATTGCGACTAATTTGAGTCCAGTGGTCAGATCGGCTGGATTTTTGGTCGCAAGTGCTTCAGTCACCACACGCATGCCTCGAGCCATATTATTGCCGTGGTCGCCATCGCCGATCGGGGTATCTAAGTCGCTGAGATAAGCTTTCTTAGCGGCGATCTTAGCTTCAAAATCATTCATCCAGGTAGTCAAAGTTTCAACTGTTAGTTCCATATCAAATTCCTCCTTACCAAGCGATCGTATCGACTTGATAGTTTAAATATTCGAGCCATTTTTCATCGGCCAATTCGAGGACGGTCAATGAGATCCCTGCCATTTCGAGCGAAGTCATATAGTTGCCAACTTTGCTGAAAACAGGGGTGCTATCTTTTGCTTTGAGCCAGTTAAAGACATCATTGCTGAAAATGTATTGTTCCATCAAAGGTGTTGCGCCCATACCGTTGATGAGCACAGCGTATTTTTTAGTAGCGTCAAACTGTAGAGCTTCGTCGAGTTTTGTGAGCATTTCTGCGACTAGCTCTTTAGAAGGTTGGAGTTTTTCACGACGATAACCAGGTTCACTGTGGATACCGACTCCATATTCGATCTCGTCATCGGCTAATTCAAAGCCTGGTTTGCCAACTTCAGGAACAGTTGCGGCACTCAAAGCCACCCCTAAAGTCTTGAGATGTGGCATGACTTCTTTAGCGAGGGCTTCGATCTCAGCTAGGTTCGCTCCTTGATCAGCAGCCGCTCCTAAGATCTTATGCATCAAAACTGTCCCTGCGACACCGCGTTTGCCTTGGGTGTAAAGACTATTTTCGACTGCGATATCATCATCGACAACGATCGAGCTGACTTTGATGTCGTCTAATTCGGCCATGTCTTTTGCCATCTCAAAATTCATCACATCACCCGAGTAGTTTTTGATGATCAAAAAGACACCAGCACCAGTATCACTTGCTTTGATCGCTTCATAGATCTGATCAGGTGTCGGTGAGGTGAAGACTTGGCCACAGACAGCGGCACTCAACATACCGTCACCAACAAAACCAGCATGAGCCGGCTCATGGCCACTACCGCCTCCACTGACGAGCCCAACTTTTCCCTGCATGGAAGCACGATCGGCCCGTACAACAGCTGTCGTTTCTGGCAGTTGCGTTAGGTAGGTCGGATAAGCTGAGACTAGGCCGGCGACCATCTCAGATACGACATTGCTTGGATCATTCATGATCTTTTTCATGTTATCATCCATCCTTTCTTTTATTGACAACTCTATTATATAATGTAAGCGTAAACATCGTAACGGACAGATTTTACGTTGTGTCCGACAAAGGTTTTGGGGATGCGCTAGAATTAAGGGGCGAGGTGATGAGATGGAATTACTGAATTCAAAGGGGCAGATCATAGATGACCTTAGACGTGGGGTACAGCTCGTTGCGCCTGATCTAAAACTTGTTTCCCAGACGACAGGTTTTATCGCTAAGAGCTTTGCCGATAAGACAGTTCCCGTGATCGCTTTAGGTGGGGCTGGGCATGAGCCGGCTGATTGGGGCTATGTAGGTGAGGGAATGCTGTGTGCTTCAGTCACAGGGATGCTGTTTAGCCCGCCAAGTGTAGCGGAGATCATTCGTGTAACTAAACAAGTGACTAAGCAAAAACAAGCCTTCTTTATTGTCAAAAATTTTCCAGCTGATGTAGAAAATTTCACTCAAGCTAGTGTGTGTTTGCAAAAAGAAGGCTGGCAAGTGGCTAGTTGTGTTGTTAATGATGATATTTCAGTTGATAGTGAGTTATTAGAAAAAGAACGCCGTGGGTTAGCCGGGGCTGTTTTAGTTGCTAAGATCTTGGGCTATTTGGCGCAACAAGGGGCGAATTTATCCCAGTTAAAGCAAACCTCAGAGCAGCTCGTGGCTAATTTGACGACACTGGGGGTCGCTTTTTATGGGTCCGAATTTCGGGTGACTTTGAAAAAGGAATTTTCCCTAAAAAAAGATGAGATTTATTATGGTGTCGGGATCCATGGAGAACCCGGGTATCGCAAGGAACGACTGTGCGCTTCAGAATTGATCGCGCGTGAATTGGTCAATAAGTTGCGGTTGAATCAGCGCTGGTATCCGCAAGAGCGCTATGCTGTTTTGATCAATGGACTAGGAAAGCTGACCGAGCTTGAAAAATTGATCTTTACCGCTGATGTGGTCGAATTGTTGCAAGTAGAAGGAATAGACTTACCCTTTATCAAGGTGGGCGATCTCTTCACTGCCAACGGGCTCGCGGGAGTTTCAGTCACATTGTTGAAATTACACGAGTCTTGGCTAGAAGCGCTTGAAGCCCCCGTCAAGACATACGCGTGGCATCAATAGTTACCAAAAGCAAATTCGATCGCATTACAAACTTTTTGGGCGAGTTCATCGTATTCTTTTGGTTCAGGCAAAAGAGATTATTGGTCATCGTGTAGGTCAGACCTAGACAATAAGTCTCCACAAAATCATAGGCTTGACGATTTTTGATCAGGCCTTTTTTGCGTAGGATGTGTAATAAGAGGATCTGGATATGCCACGCGATCTCCCGGACGACATCGACTTCGACCTGATTTTTAAGGACGCTTTTGTAAAATTTGGCATTTTCTTGTAGCTCAAAAAAGACTAGCGAAATGATCTCTTGCCACGGGAGATAATCGAGATTACTATCGATGATATCTTCCATTGTTGCTTGGATAGTCCAAGATAATAGGTCGTATTTATCGTCAAAGTTATCGTAAAATGACTGGCGCCGGATCTGGGCTTGGTGCATGATCTGTGCCACACTGACATGTTTGAAGCCCTTTTGCATGACATCTTGTCTAAATATTTGCGAAATCTTTTTTTGAGTGATATATGACATGATAAGCCCTTTCATTTTGAATATCTAAACTAATTATAACGTTTGCCTTTAAAGTTGTCACACGATAGCTCTGCGCGCCAGCAACTAAGCTTTATGTCAACACTGGGATCGGAATGACACGGATCTCGGCTAGGTTTGGGGTCATTCCTGAAATAACTGTATTTTATTGTTATGTATAAGTATTTAGCATTCAGTTGAGAGTTAGCTGGATGCATTTTTATAAATATAGTAATAAAAATCACAAGTGTAAGCGCTAACACGAAGGTGAATGTTGTGCTAAACTAAAGCTGTTAAAACGTTATAACAGTAAGGTTATTTGTTTGACCACGTATTTTTTCAGCAGCGATAAAACGGTGATCGTGATCAATCTTTTGCTCATGGGGACCTTGATCTATGCACCTTTAACGCTGGTCGGGTTGATGGTCAATGAAGTCGTACCGAAGTTTGCTGTAGGCTCTTCGACGGGTTTTATGGGCTTTTTCTAATATATTTTTGGCGAAACGCTTGCCACTGCTTTGATCGGGATCTTGGTCGCAAAATACGGTTGGATCGCTAGCAACACGGTCTTATATGTTGCCGCTGGCCTAGCTGTGTTATTATTGGTGTATATCATGATCCATGACAAAAACTCGAAAAGGGCGAAGCATAATGAAACTATTTAGACAGATCATCGTTGTTAGCATTTGTATCTGGGGCTTGCTCAGTTTTAGTGAGCCAGTCCATGCAAGTGGCTCTAAGACTGAGACGGTGACCTATAAGATCCGCTATCAAGGTAAAACTTATTCTAAAAAGGCTTTAGTCTATGTACCAGCTAATTATGATAAACAAAAGCAGTACGATGTGTTGTATTTCTTGCATGGTTCGGGGGATTCAGCAACTGGTTTTTATGAAAACAGTCACTACAAGCAGGTGTTAGATAAATTAGCTAAGCAAGGTAAGTTGCAGAATACTTTGGTCGTCTTTCCGACATTTTATCCAAGCCAAGCTTTTGTCACGGGTGATTATCAAAAAGATGATAAATTGAGTCGCTTTTTTGCGCGAACTGAGCTGATGGGGGCCTTAATACCTAAAGTTGAAGCTAAGTATAGCACATATGCTAAAAGTACTACCAAAAAAGAACTCCAGCAAACACGGGCACACCGGGCGATCGGTGGCTTTTCGATGGGTGCGATCACGAGTTGGTATGTTTTTGAAGAACAACTGCCATACTTTAAGACATTTGTTACCCTAGGCGGGGATAGTTGGGTCATCCAAGAAGATGGTGGTGGTACAGCAACCAAGCAGACCGCCAAAAAATTGGCCCAAACACCTAAGAAATACCCGGATCTAGATTTTAAGATCTTAGCCGGAGCGGGCAGTCGTGATCCCGCAGCTGAGCTTTTGCAAAAGCAGATCAGGGAAATGAAAAAGTATCGCGGTTTTAATGATACAGACCTTAAATACTATGAGTTACCGGGAGCACATCATACGTTAGAAGCAACGGTCACGCTGTTTGAGCATTATGCAAAACAGATATTTTAGGTGAACACTATGAAAGATAACTTTGACCAACGCATCAAAGCTCGGCAAGCATTAGTTCTGGTGGGAACTTTGGTCGTTGTCGGTGTGATACTGAGTTTAATAATGTAAGTAAAAACGATCGGATCAGTTTTTGATTCGATCGTTTTCTAGTTTATTCTTGTTTACGTTTGTTTAAGATAGCTCTGACCACTTTTTCGCGTGCAGTTATAGTTTCTTTTGCGTGGAGTTTCTCGTATTCATAGACTAAAACATCACCGATCAAAAGTTGTGATAGGCGCCCGACTAAGGAACCGCCATTCAAAAAATCATCAACTGCTGTCTGTAAAACTAAATCAGCCTGTGTTGCGATCGGGGAAGCAGGATAAGTCGTGATCGCGATGACCTTAGCCTGATTGTTTTTAGCGAGCTTAAGTGGCTCCAGTGTATCTTTAGTTCGCCCAGTCAGAGAAAATGCAATGATCAGATCAGACGAGTTTGTGACTGCAGCTAATTGGGCTTGGTAGTGAGGATCTGTCACGGCTTGGGCGCGGACACCGACCCGCAAAAGCATACTTTCTAAGGCATTACTGGAGAGCGCACTGCCTCCAACACCAAAAATATAGATCCGTTGCGCTTGATCTAACAAGGAGATAGCTTCTGTCAGCACATCTTTGTTTAGTTTATTTAAAGTAGTGCTGATCGTTTTAGTCAAAGCCGTTTCGATGCTTGCGTATGGAGAATGTGCTGTCTGGTGCACGTTGCTTGAATAATCTTCTTTGGCGACTTCGACTTTTAGATCAGAGAAACCATCGTAGCCTAATTTATGACAGAGTCGAACGATCGTGGCATCGCCAACATTGGTTTTTTGTTTGATATCATTCATTGTTTCATAGATGATATCAGTCCCAGCCCATAAAAAATGATCGGCAACTTTTTTTTCGGCTGGTGTTAGAGAAAAATAATTTTGGTGGATCTTTTCGCTTAATCTCATGTGAATGACCTCTTTCTATATCTATAACTATACACTTTTTCGGAGTGATTCTCCATATTTCTCCGAAAATGGATGAAAACGTTTACAAAAACCAACGGAGGTGTTATATTGTGGTTGGAGATATTCTCCCAAAAATATAAAAATGGAGTGAGGGGTATGGAAAAAGATGAATTTCTACGTGAGATCAAAGGTGGCTTGATCGTGTCATGTCAAGCTTTGCCGGGAGAACCACTGTATACGCCAAAGGGTGGAGTAATGCCACTATTGGCGCTGGCAGCTGAGCAAGCTGGAGCAGTCGGGATCAGAGCTAATTCAGTTCGAGATATTTTGGAGATCAAGGAAGTTGTTGATCTACCCATAATTGGAATTATTAAACGAGACTATCCGCCGAATGAACCATATATTACGGCAACGATGAAAGAGGTTGACGAATTGGTCGAGACAGGTGTTGAAGTCATTGCATTAGATTGTACTTTACGCGAGCGGTTTGATGGCTTGACGATCAATGAGTTTATTCAGCAAGTTAAGCAAAAGTATCCACAGCAATTATTGATGGCCGATATTTCTACTTTGGAAGAAGGAATAAATGCAGCTAAGGCGGGAGTTGATTTTATCGGGACGACTTTAGCTGGTTACACAGCAGAAAGTGTCAGTGTTGATGGCCCTAATTATCAGTTGATCAAAGGATTGGTCGAAGCCGGTCTAGATGTGATCGCAGAAGGTAAGATCCATACACCAGCGCAAGCAAAAAAAGTTCAAGAATTAGGGGTCGCAGGCATCGTTGTCGGAGGTGCAATCACTCGACCAAAAGAAATAGCGACCCGTTTTATCGATGAATTAAGGGGGTAATAAATATGTTTAAGAAATTTTCCCGCCTAGGACAGGCGTTTATGTTACCGATCTCTATTTTGCCAGTCGCAGGTCTTTTGCTAGGCCTAGGTGGAGCCTTGAGTAATGAAAGTGCGGTCAAAACTTATCCATTTTTAGACCAAGCTTGGCTCCAAACGATCTTAAAAGTTATGAGTTTTGCTGGCAATGCCGTCTTTGCTAACTTGGCGTTGATCTTTACGATCGGGATCGCAGTTGGTTTGGCGACCGCTGATAAAGGGACCGCTGGTTTAGCAGGTGGGGTCTCATTTCTAGTTTATACGGCAACGATCAGTGGCTTACTGGAATTATTTTCACCCAAAGGCACAACGATCGATACAGGCGTTGTCGGTGCGATCGTGATCGGTTGTACTGTCGCTTATTTGCATAATCATTATCGTAAAATACAGTTACCGCAATTTTTAGGCTTCTTTGGGGGCTCGCGTTTTATTCCGATAATTTCAGCTTTAGCTGCGATCGTGATCGGTGCCTTTTTCTATCTGATCTGGCCTCCGATCCAAGATTGGCTAAGATCAGCTGGTGAAAGTATTGCTCATATGGGAGCTTTTGGGACTTTCTTATATGGTTTCTTATTGCGCTTGACCGGAGCAGTTGGGCTACACCACACGATCTATCCGCTTTTCTGGTACACCTCATTAGGTGGGACCGAAGTTGTCGCCGGGCATACGATCTCAGGGGGCACAAAATATCTTTTTTGCACAGCTAGCTGATCCTAACCATACCGGGTTATTCACTTACGGTACTCGTTTCTTTGCCGGTCGGTTTGCAACGATGATGTTTGGTCTGCCAGCCGCAGCTTATGCGATGTATCGCTGCTTGCCAAAGAGAAATCGCCAAAAAGATGGTGGTTTGTATCTCAGCGGTGGCTTGACTTCATTTTTGACTGGGATCACGGAACCGATCGAATATACTTTCTTATTTGTCGCACCTTGGTTATATGTGATCCATGCATCTTTAGATGGGTTATCATTCTTGTTCGCTGATCTATTGAACATTCGGATCGGAAATTCCTTCTCCGGTGGGTTCATTGACTTCCTATTGTTTGGGATCTTACAAGGTGAAGATAAGACTAATTGGATGCGCGTTATTCTCTTTGGCGCCGTTTGGGCAGTCGTTTATTATCTTGTCTTTACTTTCTGTATCAAGAAATTCAAAGTTGCGATCCCAGGGATGGAAATCGAAGAAGATGTGCCAGTGCAAACTGAGGCTACAGATAGCTCTTTGAATGCTGAAGCTAAAACTGTGATCAAGGCCTTAGGTGGGGCTGAAAATATCGAAACGGTCGAAGCTTGTGCGACGTGCTTGCGGGTAGCTGTTGTTGATAAGAGTAAAGTTGATAAGAAAACGCTCAAGAGTTTAGGTGCCGTAGCTGTGCTTGAAGTAGGTGGCGGTATCCAAGCTGTTTTTGGCGGGAAAGCAAATCTCTTTAGCCAAGAGATCAATCAAATTTTAGGAAAAGGTGATTAAATATGTTTGGACTAAAAAAGAAGAAATTGGATCTAAGCTCACCAGTTGACGGTAAACTGATCAAATTAGCCCAGGTGCCTGATAAAGTTTTTTCACAGGGGTTAATGGGTCAAGGTTTTGCGATCGAACCAACAGCTGATATGATCTATGCACCGGTTGCTGGTAAGATCACCAATATTTTTCCAACTAAGCATGCGATCAGGATAAAAACTAAACAAGTTCCAGAACTGTTATTGCACTTAGGCTTAGATACGGTCGAACTGAACGGGACACCGTTTGAGCTCTTAGTTACAGAAGGCCAAAATGTCGATCCACAGACACGATTATGCAAAATGGATCGCCAACAGATCATCACGGCAGGTAAAGCTACTGCAGTTTTAGTATTGGTAACTTCGGGTGAAACAGTGACATTGCTTGAACAAGAGCGTGAGCAACATGGCCAAGTTTGCGCTACGATAAAACTTGATTAAAAGTATCAAAACATATTGCTTGCATTTGGTAACGCTTAGAACTATAATTGGACTATACCAACACGGAAGGGAGAATGGACCATGGAAATTATTGTAGTTAAAGACAAATTTGAAGGTGGCAAAAAAGCAGCAGAAATTTTTAAACAAGAACATGATAGCGGTGCCAAAGTTTTTGGCTTAGCGACTGGTGGGACCCCAGAAACAACTTATGAACAAATAGTTGCAAGCGACCTTGACTTTAGCGATGATGTTTCAGTCAACTTGGATGAGTATGTAGGCTTAGCTCCTGATGATGAACAAAGCTATCACTACTACATGCAACATCATCTCTTTGACAAAAAGCCATTCAAGAAGTCCTACTTGCCAGATGGCACGAACCTCGATGCCAATGCCGAGACTAAGCGTTACAGTCAAGTGATCGCAGACAATCCGATCGATCTCCAACTTCTCGGGATCGGTGAAAATGGACATATTGGTTTCAATGAACCAGGGAGTGCCTTTGATTCAACGACTTCTAAGATCCATTTGACCGATTCAACGATCAAAGCTAATTCACGTTACTTCGACAACTACGAAGATGTGCCTAAATATGCTTACTCAATGGGTATCGGCGAGATCATGCGCTCAAAGAAGATCTTGCTGGAAGCATTTGGCAAAAACAAAGCCGAAGCGATCAAAGCGATGGTCGAAGGTGAAGTAACGACCGCTGTTCCTGCAAGTATTTTGCAAAAGCATCCAAATGTGACGGTGATCGTAGATGAAGATGCTGCTTCATTGTTAAATTTAGACTAGAGCAGTATCACGGTACTAACAGAGAACAGTTTTTAGAGCTGCTGTTATTGGGCGATGAAGATGAGACTAAAGTGTAAGCGTATTTGCAGACAGGTGAGCTATATTTAGCTAAGAAATTTGGCCAAACAGTGGGTGTGGCTTTGATCGTTCCGACGGAAGAACCGACCGTCTTTGAATTGAAAAATCTAGCGGTCTTGCCTGAATTTCAACGCCAAAAGATCGCCACAAAACTTATCGAATATGCGATCTTAGCCCAAAGCACGCAGGTCAAACGGTTGATCGTTGGGACTGGTGATGCTGATTTGAATAACATGCGGTTTTATCTGCGCAACGGTTTCCGCTTTTTGCGCATCGAACCTGATTTCTTTTTGAGCTACCCGCAGCCGATCTATGCTGAGGGGATCTCTTTGAAGGATATGGTTTATTTTTACCGCGATCTAAGCTGATCATGATGTAGGAGTCATGATCGGCTTTTTTTATGATTTAAAAGAAAATTTTTTAATTATAGTATATAATGTCTATTGTGTGGCCATAATTTTGGCTAAATATTGAGTTTAAATTGAAAAGCGAGAATCGAAATGAAAAACAAACTATTATCCGGAACTTTCTGGATGATGCTTGGGAGTATCCTTTCACGGGTCTTAGGGATCATTTATCTTATCCCGTGGCTGATGATGATCGGTTCACCTAGTGATCAAAATGCTGCCCAAGCTATTTTTAATGCAGCTTATACACCGTATGCTCTGTTTCTATCGCTCGGAGTAGCTGGCTTTCCGACTGCGATCGCCCGCCAAGTTGCTGAGTATAATGGGCAAAATCGCTTTAAAGATAGTGTCCATGTTTTTAAATACGGGATGTTGTTTATGCTCTTTACGGGTTCGTTGTGTGGGCTATTGCTCTATATTTTTGCTCCAATGATCGCGCAAAGAAGTGCGGTCGTTTCGACTGAGGTGGCGACAACAGCGATCCGGGTGATGGTGCCGACTTTGATCATCTTGCCACCGATGAGTATGATCCGGGGCTTTTATCAAGGTAATTCCGATATGCAACCGATGGGCGTTTCTCAATTATGGGAACAATTGATCCGGGTGCTCTTTATTTTGGGGGCGACTTATTGGATCATGCTCGTCCAACATGGAAGTTACATCAAAGCGGTCAATTACAGTACGTTTGCGACCTTTATCGGGGCTTTGGCAAGTTACATATATCTGATCGCCTACTCGAGAAAGCGCATGGGGCATTACCGCGAGCTTTACCATGAAAGTGTTCCTGCTCATGATATGCATGTCTTTACGATCTTTAAAAATATTTTCAAAGAAGCTTTACCATTTATCTTTGTTGGTTCCGCGATCACGATCTATCAATTTATCGATCAGCTGACCTTTAAAGATATCATGGTCGATCTGACGGGATTGGATGCATTACAAGCCCAAGATCTGTACACGTATTTTTCAGCCAATCCAAGTAAGATCACGACGGTCGTTATCTCGTTAACGATCGCGATCTCTGAATCTTCCTTGCCGTTGTTAGCAACATTGGCCAAGCGTAATGAAAAGCATCAGATCGGTAAAACGATCGCACAAAACATCGAATTGATGCTACTGACACTTTTGCCAAGTTCGCTATTATTAGCGGTGTTGTCTTGGGAAGTAAACGGGGTCTTTTTCCCGTTTAGTCGTTTGGGAGCTAACTTATTAGCATATGCCCTAGTTACAAGTATCGCACTGGCACTGTTTACGGACTTCTTTACGATCGTTCAATCACTTGGTAAACATCGCCTAGCTGTGCGTTATTTGACCTTAGGGATCATTTTAAAATTAGCCTTACAAGTTCCGTTCACCTATCTTTGGGGAGCGTACGGTGCTTTAAGTGCGACGACAGTATCGTTTTTACTGATCTCCTTAGGGGTGTATGGCCAGATCAAGAAGCATTATCTGGTAAGAGGTCAGATGAGAAATGTGAAGTTGATCATTGTGATCAATTTATTGGTAGCTTTAGCGGCTTATCTGACAAACGAATTGGTCAGTCTAGTCTATCTACCACAAAATAAATTGACGGCCTTCTTGTATGCAGCGGTCTTTGGCGGAGCCTTTGTGCTATTGTATATCGCCTTGTTGAACAAGAGTGGCATTTTCAAAGAAGTCTTTGGTTTTAAAGTTAAATTAGCCGTCAAGGGCAAACATTAGTCGGGTGCGTGAGTTGTGCCGTATAAATAACGAGGGTTCTATCAAGATGTGATCGTGATAGAGCTCTCGTTATTTCTATTTCTACGGGGTTATTCGCCCGCTTGCAAACTGAGCTATTTTAGTTGACAGCTGATAATTTTTTTCTTAAACTTTCAGTGACTAAAAATTTATGGATGGAGATGTTATTGGTGAAACACACTAAATTACTTACTGCATTAGGCGCCTTTTTATTGGTCGTCTTGACTTTGAGTGCATGCACTCCGAGTGAAGATGCCGTTAAAAATAGCTCCTCTTCAGCAAAATCTGATAAGAAAGTTACTTTAAATATTGGAACGATGCCAGCACCGGATTCTTTGCCATTATATATTGCGCAAAAGGAAGGATATTTTAAAGATCAAGGTCTGGATGTCAAATTGACTAACTTTAAATCACCTAAAGAACGTGATGCAGCGATCTCCGGGGGACAATTGGATGCTGCTGTGACTGATGTGGTCGCTTTGGCTAGTTATGTCAATGGTGACTTAGGTTGGAAGAGTGCGACTGGCTTGACCGGTTATTTTGGGATCGTCACAAGTGATGATAGCGTAAAAAATGTGGCTGATCTTAAAGGTAAATCAGTTGCAACTTTGCCACGTCAAACCCCAACATTTTACCTCTATCAACAATTAAAGCAAAACGGTCTTTCCGCTAGTGACGTAACGATCAAGGAAGTCCCAGCTATTCCTGCTCGTTTGCAATTAGTTGAACAAAAGCAAGCCGACGCCACGATCTTACCTGATCCATTTTTGAGTATGGCTAAAGCAAGTGGCTTAAAAGAGATCGCTAAAAGTGATCCTAAGACTTACCAAACAACGATCCTTGGTGTAGACAAGAAATTGGGCGATGACAAGGCTACTTTGGCAAAATTGACAACAGCCTATAATAAAGCAGTTGCTCAGATCAATAAGCATAAGGCCAGCGATTATCAAGCAATCTTGACCAAAGATCTTGGCTTCCCAGAAGCGGTCGCTAAAAACTACACTTTGCCTCATTATGAAAAAGCGGGACGTGTCCCAGCTAAGATGCTTCAAGCAGCCTTCAACTATGCTAAAGAAGAGGGCATCTTGAAAAGTGATATCGATGCTAGTCACTACCAATTACCGGTGGCTAAGTAATGTTTGAACTTGAGCACTTGACGATCGGATATGCGAAGCGTCAAGTCATCACCGATCTTAGTTTGAAGATCCCTGAACAGACGATCTTAGCCATTTTGGGTCCATCTGGGAGTGGGAAGACGACGCTTTTAAATGCGATCGCGGACTTATTGCCGCACAGTGGTGGGATCTCTTTAAATGGTAAACCGGTCACACCTAAGCAAGCCACCCTCGCATTGGTGCCCCAAGATTATGGCTTACTACCTTGGAAGCGTGTCAGACAAAACATCGAACTAGGGGCTAAGCTCAAGGGGCAAAAGCTGGATACTAGAAAAGTACAGCAACTGTGTGCGACCTTGGAGTTGACCGACGTTTTAACTCGTTATCCCAGTCAACTTTCTGGAGGCCAAAAGCAACGAGTGGCCTTAGCGCGGGCCTTTGCTTTGACACCTGATCTGTTATTGTTGGATGAAGCTTTCTCTGCTTTAGATACGGTGATCAAGCGCCGGGCTCAACAGTTGTTCTTAGCGCAGTGGCAACAAAGCCCGGTAACGACATTGATGGTCACGCATGATCTAAAAGAAGCTTTACAACTCAGTGACCAGATCTTGATCTTGACTAAAGACCAGCCACGCTTGATCGAAAATCCACTTCAAGAAGTTTCATTTACTAACCGCGACCGTCCAGAGATCTTGGCGCCGGCTTTGACGAAATTAGAAGGGTTGGTGGCAACATTATGGTAAAACGTGGCTTGCAGTTGCTGTATGCTGTGCTCATCTTGCATATTTTGTGGGCGTTGGGAGCTTGGGTCGTAGATCGGCCCCTTTTGCCGACTCCTTGGGCGGTATATATGTATTTTCCCCACTTGTTGAATATGGATCTATGGTGGAATATCTACTTTAGTTTGTATCGGCTGGCAATGAGTTTAGTGTTTGCGACACTCATCGGTGTTCCATTGGGGATCATGAGCGTTTGTTTGCCTAAATTTGGAGCATTATTTGAACCACTGGTGTATTTTACGTATCCGATCCCCAAGATCGCTTTACTGCCTGTGATCATGTTGTTAGCTGGCTTAGGCAATGCTTCAAAGATCATTACGATCACTTTGATCATCGTCTTTCAAATCATCATTGGAGTCCGGGATGCGGTCAAACAGATCCCACCCACGATGTATCAAGTGCTAGATGTGTTGGCTGCTGATCGGTGGCAGACTTTTGTCAATGTTACGGGGCCAGCGAGTTTGGCGGGCTTTTTCTCTGCGTTGAAGATCGCTTTAGGGACCGCCATTGCCACGCTATTTTTCACAGAGATGTATGGGACACAGTATGGTATGGGTTACTATATCATGGACCAGTGGAATCGCTTGGATTACTTAGCGATGTTTGGTGGGATCATTGTGATCAGTGTGGTCTCGTTTCTTTTATTTTTAACGATCAGCGGTTTAGAGCGTTACTGTTTACGCTGGCAAAATAAATAATATGTGAAAGTTCAGTCGTAAGTAGGCTGAACTTTTTTGTTGACATTTGTAAACATAGGTGTATTATATAGTTGTGATTACAAATGTAAACGGAAGAAGGAGAAATAAATGGCACAAGCATTGACACTAGTTGTAGCAGTAGTTTTGATCGGCTTTATCAGTTGGTGGTTCTTTGGCAAACATGAACAAAAAGAGGTAAGTGCAACGATGGAAGATAAAAATTTGCAAAAAGTAAAAGTTGTAGTCGATGGGGGTTATACGCCAAATACTGTTGTTTTGAAAAAGGATGTTCCAGCTGAGATCGTTTTTGAACGTAAAGATCCATCAGCATGTTTGGAAAAAGTCGTCTTTGAAGATTTTGGGATCAATGAGACCTTGCCCAAAGATCAAGACCATGCGATCAAGATCGATACGCATAAGGCGGGTGAATTCAATTATGCTTGTGGGATGAACATGTTTCATGGGAAGGTGATCGTTAAATGATGTCATATCAAAAACGTTTTTGGCTTGCATTAGTTTTATCGTTACCGATGTTGGTGGACATGTTATTGATGCCCTTTGGTGTAATGATGCCTGGGTATAATTGGATCGCATTGGTCACGACGACATTGATCATGGCCTTTGCTGCTTATCCATTTTGGCGTAGTGCCTATGCAGCTTTTAAGCATCATAATGCCAATATGGATACATTGGTGGCCTTAGGGACAGCGGTCGCTTATTTTTACAGTATCTTTGCGATGGCCACAGGACGCCCCGTGTACTTTGAAAGTGCTGCTTTCATCACGGTCTTTGTTTTATTAGGACAAGTCTTTGAAGAAAGAATGCGCAATAATGCTTCGAGCGCTGTTGAAAAGCTTCTCGATCTGCAAGCTAAAGAGGCGACGGTCTTACGCGCTGGTAAACCGGTAAAAATACCTCTAGATCAAGTTAAAGTTGGTGATCTGGTCCAGGTCAAGCCGGGCGAAAAGATCGCAGTTGATGGCATTGTCGTCCGGGGCGATTCTTTGGTCGATGAATCGATGGTGACTGGGGAAAGTATGCCCGTCGAAAAGACAAAGGGTGAGCCAGTTATTGGTTCAACGTTGAATACCGATGGAACTTTGGTGTTTGAAGCTAAAAAAGTCAGTGCGGAAACCTTACTATCCCAGATCGTCGAATTGGTCAAAAAAGCCCAGACCAGTCATGCACCGATCCAAAAGTTAACGGATAAGATCTCAAATTATTTTGTCCCGTTAGTAATGATCTTAGCGATCGTGACTTATGTTGTGTGGTACGTCTTCTTAGGTGCAAGTGCGATCACGGCCTTGCTCTATGCGATCGCTGTGATCGTGATCGCTTGCCCGTGTGCGCTGGGATTAGCGACACCGACAGCTTTGATGGTCGGAACGGGTCGGAGTGCTAAAATGGGTGTTTTGATCAAAAATGGTGAAGTTTTAGAGTTAGTTGACCAATTAAAAACGATCGTCCTAGATAAAACGGGGACGATCACTGAAGGTAAGCCGGTCGTAACTGATGTCGTCGGCGAAGACAGTGGCTTAGTTTTAACGGTGGCAGCTAGCCTAGAAGCGGATTCAGAACATCCATTAGCCCAAGCGATCTTAAAACAAGCGGAACAAGAACAGCTAAAGTTAAGTCTGGTGACTGACTTTAAAGCCCAAAAAGGGATGGGCGTAACTGCCAAATTTGAAGATCAAGTAGCCTTTATCGGAAATGAACGGCTTTTGGGTGATGATGAATTGACCACCGAGCAACAGCAAACGCTCCATGACTTACAAGCTCAAGGTAAGACCGTTTCACTGGTCGGTCTAGCGGGTAAAGTTATTGGGATGATCGCCATTCAAGATGCCCCGAAACCGACTTCTAAGCAAGCTTTGGCCTTATTACAAGCTCAAGGCTTAAAGACAGTAATGCTGACAGGTGATAATGAACGAGCAGCCCAAGCGATCGCTAAAGAAGTTGGGATCGATGAGGTTATTGCTGGGGTCTTACCGCAAGAAAAGGTAAACTACATCGAACAAGAACAAAAGCAAGGAAAAACCGCCTTTGTCGGGGATGGGATCAATGATGCGCCCGCTTTGACGACGGCCGATGTTGGGATCGCAATGGGAGCTGGTTCTGATATTGCGATCGAAGCCGGCGGGATCGTTTTAGTCCAAAATGACCTCATGGGTGTCGTTAAAGCTCTGAAATTGAGTCAAAAAACTTTCCAACGGATTAAATTGAATTTGTTTTGGGCCTTGATCTACAATGTGGTCGGGATCCCGATCGCAGCTGGTGTTTTCGTGGCTTGGGGCTTGACGCTCAGCCCAGAATTAGCCGGCTTAGCGATGGCCTTTAGCTCGATCTCAGTTGTCGGTAGTTCATTGTTATTGAATAAAGTTAAGATATAAGAATATGAGATAATGCTCTAAAAATCATATAAATAGGCAAGTGGTCTACTATGTTTCAGCGTGGTAGACCACTTGCCTATTTACTTGTCGAACACGTTTCGATTTAGCTCAGAGCCGTATTGATATCATTATGTTGATCACAGTAACAAACCAAGTAAGCCTAAGATAACTTCGAGGCTGACGATCTTATGAAACAGTAAGACATTACGTGGGAACGTTGTGACTTTATCGGGTGCTTTGACGAAGCCTTGGACGAGCTGATAGTCGCTTTTGACGGTGAGTAAGGACAAGAGTACAAGCCACGGTAGATAACCGAGCACTGCACTTAAGATCAGTCTCAGATAGCTCAAAACATAATTAGCTTGTAATAAAGTCAAACTGTGCTTGGTACCTAGATAATAGGCAAGTGTCTTACGCCCGATCACAACGTCTTCATCTTTGTCGCAGATGTTATTGGCCAGCATGATGTTAGCGATCGTAAAGACAGCCGGTAAGGCGACGATACTACCGGTTAGCCAAAACCAATTATTGTAGGTCGGAGCGTTATAGATATTGATGTAGACTCCGATCAAAGTAATATTTAAACCCATTGCTAGCCCTGAAACCAACTCGCCTAAGGGAGTCTGTGACATGGGATAGGGACCACCGGAATAACAATAGCCGACTAAAAAACTCAAACTTCCTAAGAGCAATAGAGGCCAGCCACTCAGATAAGCGAGATAAAGGCCACTACCGGCAAAGAGCAACAGTAGAATAGCTAATACGCTGTAAGCCCACGGGATAGAAATATCGAAACTTTTGATGATATTATTAGTGCTATTTTGCGCGGCGGTCGAGTTTTGGTAACGGCGATAGTCACTTAATTGATTATGCCCATTGACCGCTAAATGAAAGCAGATCGCCGAAAAAATCAACAAAAAAGTCTTACCGAGATTTACATGATGGTAGTAATAAGCAGCCATGATCGTTCCTAAGAGCAGAGGCAAGACCGTCAGTAAGGTAGTTTGTGCTTGAACTAAAGCTTTAAAGCGTTGCATAGTCTTGCACCTACTTTCCGTAATAGACGAGGGTCTGGGTATCAGGTGTTACCAATAATTTAGTGAGCGAAGCATTGGCGGGTTCGCTTAGATTTTGTAAATTCCCGATATCTAAAAGTAACGCTGCCAGTAATTTGAGCGTAAACCCGTGACTGACGACTAAAAGTGTTTGGTCGGGATGCTTTTTAGTAACTCCAGCTAAAAAACTTTCCAGTTTGGCAGTGACTTGCGCGTATGTCGGTCCCCCTGAAACTTCCCATGAATTAGGTAACAAGTTATGATGCTCATCAAAATACATTGGATATTGGGCATAGAGATCGGTCAAAAGCTGGCCGTTCCAAGTCCCATAGTCAAACTCGACTAGTCGTTCATCTAAAGTTGGTGTAGTTGAGCTGATGAGGTTAGCGGTTTGGACGGCCCGTTTGAGCGGACTGGCATAGACGGCATCAAAACTTACATTAGCTAGCTTGGCTTTAGCGGCTAAAGCTTGTTGTTGACCGAGTTTAGTCAGTGGCGTGTCAATCTTGCTACCCTGCATGATCTGCGCTAAATTAGCCTCACTTTGTCCGTGCCGCACACAATAGATAGTTGTCATGATAAATTCCCCCATTTCTGCTTAAATTCTAGTGCAAGATCGATTTGAAAGTAAACAAAAAGCCCTGAAAAACAGGACTTTTTCATTTAGTATCAAAATTACTTGTTCAATGGTTTCCATTCCCAAGCTTCGACTTCAGGTAGGTCAGTACCTTCATCACGAATGTATTGGTGATGTTTTGCGATGATGCTATCCATTTCAGCAACTAATTCGCCGTACTTGTCTGGGTTAGGCAAGCTCAAGACAGCTGATTTCACTAAGTCGAAACGATCCATTTGGTTTAGGACACGCATGTCAAATGGGGTGGTGATATCACCATTTTCACGGTAACCGTGGATCTTGATGTTGTGGTTGTGGCGATCAAAGAAGATGTCACGGATCAAGCCTTCAAAACCGTGGAAGGCAAAGACAACTGGTTTGTCTTTAGTGAAGTACATGTCAAATTCATCATCACTCAAACCACGAGGGTCAACTTTAGGACTTCTGAGTTTCAACAAGTCGACCACATTGATGAAGCGGATCTTTAAGTCAGGCAATTTTTCATGCAAGCTCGAGATTGCAGCTAAAGTTTCCAAGTTAGGTTCTGTACCTGCAGCTGCAAAGACGATATCTGGTTCAGCGTTTTGATCTGTTGAAGCCCAATCGATGATCTTAAGACCCTTGTCGACTAATTCTTTAGCTTCAGCAGCTGAGTAGAATTGTTCACGTGGGTGCTTAGATGAAACGATCAAGTTGATCTTGTCGCGGTCATTTAAGACTTTGTCAAAGACAGCCAACAAGGAGTTTGCATCAGCTGGCAAGTATTCACGTATAAATTCAGGTTTCTTATCAGCTAAGTGACCTAAAAGACCTGGATCTTGGTGAGTGTAACCATTGTGGTCTTGTTGGAATACCGTTGAAGTAGCCACCACGTTTAAGGAAGGTATTTCTGTTCTCCAAGGAATTTCCTTAGCTTTACGTAACCACTTGAAGTGTTGAGTCAACATGGAGTCAACGACACGTAAGAAAGCTTCGTATGAGGCGAAGAAACCGTGGCGACCAGTCAAGACGTAACCTTCTAAGAAGCCTTCATCTTGGTGTTCAGACAATTGTGAGTCGATGATCCGGCCTTGTGGTGCCATGAATTCATCGTTAGGTTCTTTGATATCCAACATCCATTGGCGGTTTGTTTCTTTGAAGAGTGGTGCTAAACGGTTAGACATTGTTTCGTCAGGTCCGAAGATACGGAAATTCTTGTTAGCATCGTTTAATTTAACAACATCTTCAAGGTAACGACCTAAAACAGTCATATCTTGTTCTTTGTTCTTACCTGGTGTTGTTGTATCCACAGCATAGTTGCGGAAATCAGGTAAAGCTAAGTCACGGATCAATGAACCAGGATTTGTATGTGGGTTCATTGCCATACGTTTGTTGCCCTTAGGTGTCAATTCAGCCAATTCAGGGATCAAAGCACCTTTTTCGTCAAATAATTCTTCTGGGCGGTAGCTTTCCAACCATTCGACCAAAGCATCAGCATGTTGCATGTCATTTTGGTCAACTGGGATCGGAATTTGGTGAGCTCTAAATGAGCTTTCGATCGGTTTGCCATCCCATTCCTTTGGACCAGTCCAGCCCTTAGGTGCACGGAAGACGATCATTGGCCATACAGGTAATGAATTGTCATTGTTCTTACGTGCATTTTCTTGGATAGCTTTGATCTTTTCGATAGCTTTATCTAAGCCAGCAGCCATTTCTGGGTGCATCTTTTCAGGGTCAGTCCCTTCAACAAAGATCGGATCCCAGCCAAGACCTTCGAAGTATTTACGTAAGTTTTCGTTTGATTCACGTGACAAGATCGTTGGGTTAGAGATCTTAAAGCCGTTTAAGTCTAAAATAGGTAACACAGCCCCGTCATTTATAGGGTTGATGAACTTGTTTGACATCCAAGATGCAGCTAATGGACCAGTTTCAGCTTCACCGTCACCAACAACAGCAGCCACGATCAGATCAGGGTTATCTAGGACAGCCCCAGTTGCGTGGGAGATCGAGTAACCCAATTCACCACCTTCATGGATCGAGCCTGGTGTTTCAGGGGCAGCGTGAGAAGCGATCCCACCTGGGAATGAGAAACGTTTGAAGAGTTTCTTCATCCCTTCAACATCTTGCGTGATCTCTGGGAAAAGTTCAGTATAACTACCATCAAGATATGAGTTGGAGACCATAACTTGACCACCGTGACCTGGACCTTCGACATAGAACATATCAAGGTCGTATTTGTTGATAACACGGTTCAAGTGAGCATAGATAAAGTTTTGCCCGGCGATCGTACCCCAGTGGCCGATCGGTTTGACTTTCACGTCAGATGCTTCAAGTGGGCGACGTAATAATGGGTTGTCCTTTAAGTAAAGTTGTCCCACGGAAACATAGTTAGCGGCACGCCAGTAAGCATCAAGTTTGTTTAAATATTCTTTAGATGAGTAATCTACAGTCATGGCGAGATCTCCTTTGTTAATTTCTTTCTACACTTCTATAATAACGTTTTCTTGGGAGATGTCAACCATTTTGAATATTGGGACGTACCAAAATTAAATTTTACGGAACAAACGCCTATAATAAAGGATTTTTGCTCGAAATTTCTTTTTGTTCTTGGAGCTTGATCACTTCGATATCACGTGAGATCATCAATTCTTCATCAGTCGGAACTAACAAAGCAGCGATCTTAGAATCAGGTTTAGTGATAAAGCCTTCTTCACCCTTAGAATTGAGCGTGTTATCTAGTTTGACGCCCATGAATTCGAGTTCGTCACAGACTAATTTTCTGATCACATCGGAATTTTCTCCGATCCCAGCGGTAAAGACGATCCCATCTAAGCCTTTCATTTCGGCGTAGTATTGCCCGATATAGCGGACGATATTTTTGACAAAGAGCGTAACGGCGATCTGTGCGCGTTTGTTGCCTGCATCTTTGGCAGCGATGACGTCACGCATATCAGATGAGATGCCCGAGATCCCTAAAAGTCCAGACTGTCTGGTCAAGATCGAGATCATTTCTTCTGGGTCGGTGATGTTTAACTTTTTCATCATGTAAGTCACTAGTTCGACATCGACGTCACCCGAACGAGTCGCCATTGTGACCCCAGTCAGTGGGGTGAAGCCCATCGTTGTATCAAAAGACTTGCCATCTTTGACAGCACATAGAGAAGAACCGGCTCCCAAATGACAAGTGATCAACTTGAGGTCTTTAAGCGATTTGTGCATCAAAGCTGCGGCTTGGCGAGCGACATAACGGTGACTGATCCCGTGGGCTCCGTAGCGCCGGACACCGTATTTTTCGTACCATTCGTACGGCACGCTGTAGAGATAATTTTTTTCTGGGATCGAATGGTGATAGGCGGTATCAAAGGAAGCAACAGCTAAAGCATTTGGCAAAAGTTTTTTGAAGACTTTGATACCCAAAAGATTAGCCGGATTGTGTAAACGAGCTAGGTCACTGATCTCATCGATCTTTTTGATCACATCATCGTCGATAACGACGGAATGGTCGAAGTATTCGCCCCCAGCTACGACCCGATGACCAACGGCGGTGATCTCGTTTAGGTCTTTGAGCAAATGGAGTTCGACTAAAAGTTTCAACAAGAGATCAACGGCAAAAGCATGATCTGGGATCGGCAGTTCTTGGTGATATTTTTGACCGTTGTATTTGACAGTCACGCTCGAGCCTTCGATCCCGATCCGGTCGATCAGCCCACTGGCTAAGACATCTTCGGTGGGGATCGCAAATAATTTGAATTTTAAACTAGAACTACCAGAGTTGATGATCAATGTTTTTTCCATGGTGAGGTAAACCCCTTTCATATAGTTAAATCCATTACTATCATAAGCTAACTAGCACCCAATGTAAACGCTTCAGTTTGTGAAGTGGTGAGCTATCATAGGGCAATAACGTCTAGTAAATAACGATGGGAGCACCCTGATGCGTTTGTTGCATCAAAGTGCTCCCATTGTTTAAAGTAATTACCTCACAAACTCACTTGGATTTAATTTAAAAAGGCTAAAACACCGTATAAAGTGATAAGTATCACCGCTAGACCCCATTGCCACTTAGGCAGGTGGTCTTGAAAGCTAAAAGTTCGCGGATAGCCCTCTAAAAAACCTTGGACTCGTATTGCTTGTGCTAAAGCATCGGACCATTGAAGAGAGGTCACGATCAACTTTAGATAGAGTGCGGGGGTATAGAAGTGATACGGGTGTTGCTTGTTCAAAGCAGCATAACGCATCAAGCGGAGTTGCTTTTGTAAAGCGCTGACCATATTAGCAGCGGCTAAAAAGCCATAAACAAAGGTCTGAGAGAGCTTGAGATGTAAGACTAAGCTAAATAAGATCTTCTCTAAACTCGTGGTCAAAAGCAGACAACAGCCTAGCAATAAATAACAAAAGAGCCGGCTGGTGTACAGGGCTGCATTGGCCCAAGCATTTGTTTGACTAAAGGCGATAAAGGACCACCATGTTCCAAAGGCGAGGGGCAAGCTGACCAATAAGATGAGCCCGAGCTTTTTGTAAGACACGCGTTGACTAGCCAGGTAAAGCAAGCACAGAGCACAAAGAGCGATATTTAGCCATAAAACATGGGCAAAAGCGAGCAATAGCCCTAGACCAAGCATGAGGATGACTTGGATCGTAGGATTTAAGCGAAATTTTGTCAATTTTCGTTTCCCCCTAGCTTTAACGTTTGATCTTCAAAAATAAGTTCGTAATCCAAATTTTCAGTGATCCCTACGCGTTGATGCGAGGTCAATAAGACAGCGGTCTGTTCAGCTTGGCAACTGTCTTTGAGCAAAGTCAAGCAAGTCTGGATACTAGCTTGGTCGAGATTGGCGAAGGGCTCGTCTAAAAGTAAGACCGGTTGTCCCATTGCTAAAACACTTAAAAATTGGAGTTTTTGTTGCTGCCCGCCGGAGAGTTGGTAAACAGAGCGGGGCTCAAGTTCATCCAGCCCCAGGACCTGTTTGGCATGTGCAAGCCGTTCTTTAGTCCAATAGTGGGGCGCTAAAGTATTGCGGCTGACAAGTGCGAGTTCTTCTTGGACGGTCGCACAACTAAATTGCGCCGTCGCTTCTTGGAGCATGAGGCCGACTGTTTTGGCCCAACGCTGTTTGAAAAAATGCGGTGGACGTTGCCCAGCATAGCTCAATTTTCCTTGATAGGGGATAAGGGTACAAAGCGCTTGCAATAAAGTCGATTTCCCCACACCATTTGCTCCGCTCAACAGCCCGAGTTGCCCTTGGGGAAGGGTAAGATCATGTGGTTTCAACAATAAATTTTCCCCGCGAGTTAAACTGAGCTGTTTCCAAGTTAATTTCCCGGGTTTTAATGGGCGCCGATCTAGGGGAGCCGGAGTGGCTGACGTCAATTTGGACAAGTCGAACTTGATGAGACGACTGTGCTCGGCATTGAAGCGATAGGCAAAGTCGAGCAAGTCTTGGTAGCCACTGGGATCATGATCAGCGATGATAAAAGTCTTGCCTTGATTTTTTAATTTCAATAATAGCTTTAACAGTTTGGCTTTACTAGTCGGATCAACGTTAGCAAAGGGTTCATCGAGTAAGATGATCTCACTTTCGGTCGCCAGTACACAGGCGAGGGCCGCTTGTTGCTTTTGTCCACCTGACAGCGTAGAGAGTTGGCGATCTTTGAGCGAAGTCAGTTCTAGTTCTTGCAAGATACGTTGCTTTTGGGCAGTGATCTGTTTAGCTGGGAGCTGTAAATTTTCAAGGACAAAGGTCAATTGTTGGTCTAAAGTCGCCATACAAAAGCGTTTGTCAGGATCTTGAAATAGCATCCCGATCCGTTTAGCACGTTCAAAGGGCACGATCTGTTCGAGGGGCTGATCTTCTAAAAAGATACCGCCATGGGTGATCTGTCCGCCAAATTGAGGATACAGTCCACAAAGCAATTTAAAAAAGGTCGATTTACCACTGCCCGAAGGAGTAGCTAATAAGCTACAAGTTTGGGGCTCAACGTAAAAATCCAGCTTTTCAAAGAGCGGTGGTCGCCCGGGGGCATAGCTAAAAGTCAGTTCTCTAAGTTCTAATTTGACCATCAGATGCGCACCTTAGCTTTCGAGATGAGTTTTGCGATCTGGTAGATGAGTACACCATCAAAAAAGGCTAAAGATAATAGCCGGATACCAAATAAAGTCAATAACATCGAAAGTGGGTAGGCCTGGTAACCACTTTGGAAATAATCCCAAGCAAAGGTCACAATGGCTGAAAAGATCACAGATAAGGTCAGTGCTTTTTTGCCAAAATTTTTATAACCATAAGTCAAAAAGCCTAGTTCACTGGCAGCCCCTTGTAAAGCACCCGTGATCAAGTTAGCCGCACCCCAGCTGGAAAAGAGCAACATCTCAGCGGTCGCAGCGAGAAATTCGCCTAAAAAAGCCGCCCCTCGACGTTTTAATAAGATCGCTGCCAGTGGACCAGCCATCAGCCAGATCCCAAGCATCAGATCATTAGCGTAAGGTTTAAGGAAAGTTGCCGCTAAAGCGTAGTATAGATAGCTTGCACCTTGATAGATCAAACCAAAAAAGGCAGCTAAAAGGGCAAGAAAGATGATATCTTTGGTTTGCCAATGTTGTTTTGTTGAATTTGGATCGTATGTTTGCATACAAAAACCCCCTGCTTAGATTATATAAGCAGGGGTGTGGTGGTCTGGGCGCACGAAAAAATGCTAAGCTCCCTCCGCTGGTATTAACCAGATCAGGTGATATGGGTATTTCTCAGCCAAACGGCACCCCAGCTTATATCGCTCACAGTATAGCAATGTTTATGTGAGCTGTAAAATATTATGCTTATTGCGCAACACTGACAAAGGTATTGAATTTCAAATATTTGTAGTGGAAACGCATGTGTGAATATTCAAACGGTGTCCCGTTATCTAAGAAAAAGACACCTTCCATGATCCCAGTCGGTTCGTGTTCATTTAAGCCTAATAATTCACGATCGTTAGGCGTTGATGGCTCGGAAAAGACTGAGAGAAATGATTTAGTAACTGACTGATTGTGCTTATCTTGCATGTAGTTAAAGATCGAGCCTTTGATCGTTTGTTGATCTAGTTTAGGCACGATCTTGATCGGAATATAGCCTGTTTCGATCATAAATGGTTGGTCATCAAAGAGACGCAAGCGCACGATCTTGTAGACAAAATCTTCTGGATCTAAGAAGAGATCGCGTTGCAATTCTTCACTGGGACGTTCGACGTCAAAGTTCAAGACTTTGATCTTAGGTTTTTTCCCGTCCATTTGGAAGTTATCGGTGACCCCTAAGTTAGAACCTTCTTCGTAGTTGAAGACCGATTCATTTTTGAGGTATAGGGGATTGATAAAAGTTCCCGAGCCTCTTTTTTTGAAGATGATCCCATCATTTGCCATGCGATTCAACGCGCGCTTGATCGAGCTACGACTAACATCATATTGACTGGCAAGCGTACGTTCATCGGGCAGTTTCATATCGGGGAATTCATGATCAAAGATCTTTTGTTTGAGATCAGAGATGATCTGTTTATAAATAAGTTCGGCCGTAGTTCTCACCCTTTCACTAGTTCTTATTAAATTCTAGTTAACCACAAGAAGACTAAAACAACAAGAAATAAAAAATATTATGAGTTTTACTAAAATTTTACTAACTATTTTGGCAAATAAATGGTAGAATATTTTTGAGAGAATTGAAACTCATCTGCTGGGAGGAAATAAAATGTCAGTTTTAGTTTTAGGTGGCGCTGGCTATATCGGTTCACACACAGTTGACCGCTTAGTAGACCAAGGCCAAGATGTTGTAGTAGTTGACAGCTTAGTGACGGGTCACCGGGCTGCGATCAATGATAAGGCTAAGTTTTATCAAGGCGATCTTGCAGATCAAGATTTCATGCGTAAAGTATTTGCAGAAAATCCTGAGATCGATGCAGTGATCCACTTTGCAGCTTACTCATTGGTCGCAGAATCGATGAAAAAGCCATTGAAGTATTTTGATAACAACACGGCTGGGATGGTCAAGTTGTTGGAAGTTATGAATGAATTTGATATCAAAAATATCGTCTTCTCATCCACCGCAGCAACTTATGGTATTCCTGAAAAAATGCCGATCATGGAAAGTGATCCACAAGATCCGATCAATCCTTACGGTGAAAGTAAGTTGATGATGGAAAAGATCATGCGTTGGGCAGATGAAGCCTACGGGACAAAATTTGTCGCATTGCGTTACTTCAACGTGGCGGGGGCTAAGCCAGATGGTTCGATCGGTGAAGATCACGGTCCAGAAACGCACCTGATACCGATCGTTTTACAAGTAGCTCAAGGCAAGCGGGATAAGTTACAGATCTTTGGTGATGATTATAACACACCAGATGGGACCAACGTGCGTGATTATGTGCACCCATTCGACTTGGCGGATGCTCATATTTTAGCGGTAGATTACTTACGCAAGGGCAATGAGTCCAATGCCTTCAACCTAGGTTCTTCGACAGGTTTCTCCAACCTTGAGATCGTTGAAGCAGCTCGCAAGGTAACGGGCAAAGAGATCCCAGCTGAGATTGCTCCAAGACGTGGCGGTGATCCGGATTCCTTGATTGCAAGTTCCGACAAAGCCCGTGAGATCTTGGGTTGGAAGCCACAATTCGATAACATCGAACGCATCATCGAAACAGCTTGGGCATGGCATTCAAGTCATCCAAACGGTTATGATGACAAATAAGAAGTGCAATTCAGAGTGCTTAGAGACTAGTAAATAAGAGCCGCCGACATTGTAATGTGTATTTTGCATTACGATGTCGGCGGCTCTTATTTACTAGTCTCTGCTCTGAATTGCACGTTACGGCTACATAGCTCAAGTGCGCATTTTGCATTGCGTTGCATTTATCCACAAAAAAAGGAAATGCCAGCTGACATTTCCTGATACGATCTAGGCGAGTTGGGTCAAGAGTGGTTTTGCCTTGGCGTTATCCAATGGCAAGTAAGCCGGACCAACAGCTGCGCGATCGATCGCTAAACTATAATTGCTTGTGAGTGAAGGGACCATTTTTGAAAGCTCGTTCAATTGTTCCGAGACAAAGCGAGAGAAGGAGAAGTTGCGTTGCTCTTTCATCGTTTTTTCAAGATCAATATTAAAGGTCACATCTAAAAAGCAACCGCTTTCCTTATCGGATAAACGCCATGCTTTACCGTGGTTCTGTCGTGATTCAATTTTTTCAACTACTGTTTCAGCCATAAAAAGCCCCTCCTAGAAAAATCTTTGGTTGTATTAACGTCTATACCATACTATGGATCAAAATTTTTTGCAAACGTTTTACATTTGTTGATAAGTAAATCAGTAGAAATCATTATTTGAGTGCCTTAAATAGTGGGGGTCTAAGGACTTATCTTTAATACTTAAGGTTAGTTTAAGGAAAAATCTGCAAACTATACCAATTTTTGAAGTTTTAAAAAGTCGCTAAGCATCTGTGCAAGCGCTTTAAATAAAAGTGTAAATGCGGTAAAATAAGAGTAGTTAAATAACGCATTTATAAGTGAGATTTGGAGGAGATTTTTGATGGATATCTTTAGAAAAGAGCTTGATACCTTTGATGGACATACAGTGACTCAGATCACTTTAGTCAACGATAACGGAGTCGAGATCTCATGCTTAACGATGGGAGCGATCTGGCAAGCTTTTAACGTTCCAAGTGGTGCGGGGAAGAAGAACTTATTATTGAGTTTTGATCATACAAAGGATTACTATGCCAACGCTCAAAATATCTGTAAGGTGATCGGTCGAGTAGCTGGCCGGATCGCGCGTGGTAAGTGTGAATTAAACGGTGAGCAGGTTCAATTGCCACAAAATGAGAACGGTAATACGTTACATGGGGGCGCAAATGGATTTAGCACTTATAACTGGAACTATACCACTTCACGCAATAAAAATAGTGTGAGTGTTATCTTCCAAAAGAAGATCACCGAGAAGATGGATGGTTTCCCAGGAAATATTTTGGCAACGATCATCTATACTTTAAATAACAATAACAAAGTGACGATCGCCTTTAGTGCATTGGGTGGCTCAAAAGATAGTTTGTTCAACCCGACCAACCATGTATACTTCAATTTGAGTGACCGCCAAGACCTTTCCAGCCACTCACTTAAGATCAATAGCAGTGCAACGTTAGAGACGGACGAAAATAATATTCCGACTGGCCGGGTCAAAGATGTCGAAGATACACCACTTGATTTTAGAGAGTTCCGCAATGTTAAAGTAGCCGCTGACGAAGCTGACGGCTTTGATGATGCTTTTGTGGTCAACCAGCCGGGTAAAGGGACAGAACCGATCGCTGTTTTACGTGATGAAGATAGTGGCCACCAGATCACGATCGATTCCGATCGCAACGGCTTGGTAATGTACAATATGCCAGCCTTAGATACTGAGATCAAGTTCACACGTGATCAAGGTAAACCAGCGATCCCAGGCGAAGGTTTAGCGCTTGAAGCTCAGACCTTACCAGATGCGATCAATCAAGAAAACTTTGGTGATATCATCTTACCGAAGAACGGTAAGCGTTCATATCACATCCAATTTGCATACGATAAGATCAAGTAACTGTTTTAGGGCCGTGTTTTATAGAAGCACGGTCTTTTTTTGTGATATTCGACTTACTACACTTATCAAGTATTAATGGTATACTTAAATTATTATCTTTAAGTAAGGGGAAAGTTTATGGATCTTTGGAAAAAGTTTATCAATAATGTCTCCTTGAGACGATTCGTCGTCTTACTAGGCATCATTGGTGTTTTGTATACTTTACGTAGCTTGATCAGCATCATTTTGCTGACGTTTATCTTCACATTTTTAGTGGTACAGCTGACCAATTATATTCGGCGGTATGTGAAGATCCCATCGCAATTGATCGTGATCGTGACCTATCTATTGTTCATCGGTTTTATCTATCTGGCAGTGACGATCTATGTACCTAAACTCGCTGTCCAAACCGAAGCGATGATCAATTCATTATTGAGTTTTTATCAGCATCCACCGCATGGAGCGCAGGATCTGATACACTATATCGACCGCTACTTTGGTAAGATAGATATCATGCAACAGTTCAAGGGTGGCTTTGGGATCGCGCTAGGCTATCTTAAGAGTTTGGGCTCGATCGGCTTTACGTTTGTGATGTCGTTACTGTTGAGTTTCTTTTTTACGATCGAAAAAGACGATCTCTATCGTTTTTCTAAAGGCTTTTTGAGTGGCCCATTTGCGTGGTTATTCGAAGATATTTATCATTTTGCCAAGATCTTTGTGAATACTTTTGGGGTCGTACTTGAAGCTCAATTTGTGATCGCCGTCGTCAATACAGTGATCACCACGATCTGTTTGGCGATCATGAACATGCCTCAATTGCTCAGTTTAGGGATCATGGTCTTTGTGTTGAGTTTAGTCCCTGTAGCTGGGGTGATCATTTCCGCGATCCCGATGATGTTTATCGGCTATTCGGTCGGTGGGTTGCGCTATGTCTTTTATATTGTTATTATGCTAGTCGTTGTTCATGCTTTGGAAGCCTATATCTTAAATCCAAAATTCATGGCTAGCCGCACGGAATTACCGATGTTTTACACCTTTGTCGTCTTATTTGTTGCAGAACATCTCTTTGGTGTTTGGGGCTTGATCGTGGGTATTCCGATCTTTACCTTTATGTTAGACGTTTTAGGCGTAAAGCCGGTCCATGCCAAGGGTGAACGTTTGAAGAAAGTTAGAAAGTTGGAGCGTAAAAATGAATAAGCAGGAATTTTTGGCAGAATATGCTGTTGCCCGCAAAAATACTGATTCGGTCAAGTGGGATAATTTAAAAGAAACTTTCGATGCAGAAGATCTATTGCCACTTTGGGTCGCTGATACTGAATTTAAAGCACCAAAAGAAGCACTTGAAGCGATGACAAAACGGATCGCGCACGGTGCGTTTGGCTATTCACTAACACCGGATGCGTATTTTGAAGCTTATTTTAAATGGCAAAAAGAACGCTATGGGATCGAATTACATCGCGAATGGATGCGTTTTGGCACAGGGGTCGTGCAATCTTTGAGCACGTTAGTCAACTTGTTGACGCAAAAAGATGATGCTGTTTTGGTCTTGCAACCAGTGTATTATCCATTTATGAAGGTCATTGAAAATAATGAGCGTAAATTGGTCGTTTCCGATCTCAAGAATGAAGCTGGGATCTACTCGATGGATCTAGCCGATATCGAAGAAAAGATCACGGAAGAGCAAGTGAAGTTATTGATCTTATGTTCACCGCATAATCCAGTCGGCCGTGTCTGGTCTGAAACAGAACTAGCCGAGCTACTCGAATTATGTCGTCAAAAGCAAGTGCTCGTGATCGCAGATGAGATCCACCATGACCTTTTGTTGACAGATAAACCATTTATCTCAGCTTTAGAAGTCAGCGAAGGCAAGTATCGCGATAATTTAGTCGTTGTCGATGCGCCATCGAAGACCTTTAACATGGCAGCTCTGCAAAATAGTCATGTGATCATCCCTAATCCGCAGATGCGTCAGCGCTATGACAAGTTAGTTGAGCGTTTAGCTGCCCCAGCCGGTAGTATTTTAGGCAAGGTGGCTGCAGCTGCTGCCTATGAACATGGTACTTCGTGGCTCGAAGGTCTATTGGAAACGATCCAAGCTAACTATGACTATGTAAAGGAAAATCTAACTAAAGCTTATCCACAGATCGTCATTTCACCGTTAGAAGGAACATATCTAATGTGGATCGATCTTAGTGCAGTCGTGAATCCAGCTAAATTAGAGTTCTTTGTAAAAAATAAGGCTGGTTTAGCAGTCGATTTTGGCGATTGGTTCGGCGCTTCGGGTGCGGGACATATTCGGATCAATTTAGCCACGACACCTGAAAATATCGAACGTGCCGTGACTGCTTTGCTGAAAGCTTTAGATGAAAATCAAAGCTAAATTCACTAAAGCACTATCAATTTTTTGCATTTCAGTGTAAAATATCTTTGTATCATAAACATAAGAAAGAGGTTTTTACTAAATGGCAAAATTAGTATTTATCCGTCACGGACAAAGTGAATGGAACTTAGAGAACCTTTTCACAGGTTGGGTTGACGTCAACTTGAGTGAACAAGGCGAACGTGAAGCTAAGGAAGCTGGCCGCAAGTTAAAAGAAGCTGGTATCGAATTTGATCAAGCTTACACATCTGTTTTAACACGTGCCATCAAGACTTTGCACTTCGCACTTGAAGAATCAGGCCAATTATGGATCCCTGAAACAAAATCATGGCGCTTAAACGAACGTCACTACGGTGCATTACAAGGCAAGAATAAAGCTGATGCAGCTGAAAAATACGGTGACGAACAAGTTCACATCTGGCGTCGTTCTTACGACGTATTGCCTCCATTATTGGATGTAAACGATGAAGGTTCTGCAGCAAACGATCGTCGTTACGCAGAATTAGACCCACGTATCATCCCTGGCGGTGAAAACTTGAAGGTTACTTTGGAACGTGTTATCCCATTCTGGGAAGACAACATCGCTCCAGACTTGTTGGATGGCAAGAACGTTATCGTTGCCGCACACGGTAACTCATTACGTGCCTTGACAAAATACATTGAAAACATCTCTGATGAAGACATCATGGACGTTGAAATGGCAACAGGTCAACCAGTTGTTTATGAATTGGACGACAACTTGAACATTGTCTCCAAAGAAAAGCTTTAAGATAAAGCCTTTCGATAAAAGCGTGATCTCCTAAGTGAGACCACGCTTTTTTTACATATCGTGACGATTCATGACGAATAAATGACGACTTGTGTCAAATATTAGAGATAGGTATGTCTCGGGAAATAAATTGAGGGAAGTACCCAAACCACCCTAACTACCCAAACTACACAGAAAAAGCAAAGGTTTAGTTGACTTTGACCTTTAAATGATGAATAACCCCAAATATTAAGATATATGTATGGCGGTAAATAGGTTGTGAAAATATTCAAAGTGTATATTAATCTTTTTCAATGTAAGGCTATTTCAAATGATTATTAGACAGACTTAAAACTGACTTACTGGAATGGGGAATTAAGTTTGGTATAATTGAAATAACCATTAGAAAAAGGAAAGTGGGAGGATCCATGAAGAGTAATTTTGATTTTTTAGAGAAAGACATGGATACAATTGAACTTCTCGAACCAGCGAAGAAAATAGAGAGGCTATATGGTTCGGGTGAGTATGCAATTATGCTTTTTGAAATACGAAAGGTTGTTGAATTCATTGCTAAAAATATAGTGGATTTTGCTTTCTTAGAGTTGCCTGAAAAAGCTACGTTTAGTGACTATTTACGGGAGGCAAAACGAAATCATTTAATAGATGATAAACAAGTATTAGATAATTTTTATAATCTGAAAAATTTGGGTAATGAATCAGCACATACTATGAACATAGAATATTCCAAGGAAACTGGATTAATTAACTTAGAGAAATTCTATCGGATTTTGGTATGGTATACGACTAAATATACTGAAGTAAATGTAAAGGCCAAGCCATTTTATGAGCCACAGCCTATTGTTAATTATCAATCATTCGAACGTAAATTAATATATATTCAAACGCTGGATGGTTCGTCTAAAGATTGGCCAATATATGCTAATTCTGAAAAAATTGGGGATGCAAGTATTAATGATCCTGAAGTGGATGCACGTCCAAATAGTAAAGATTTACGTTCAGCAGCTGAAAAGAGGATTAATCAGTACATGAGTACTGCAGGCGTGCCGCACAAGCTTGAATGGGCAGAATTAGCATATCGACGATCTGATGGTAGTTTTTTCCGAGATCATGATGTTCATGAAGTTCTTGAGCGTTCCGGGGTGAAGCGAAATCCCAAACTTGCAGGTAGAGAATGGTATTTAACTGATTTAGAAACAGCCAAATTAGCTATTAAGGCAGTGAAAGACGGTAAGAAGTACCTTGACAATAATACTAATACCCTATCTAAAGAAGAAAAAACTAAGATTGAATTGCGTCCAGAACAAAAGAATGCAGTACTCGTGACTAGAAAAGGGTTCAAAAAATATGACGTCATGTTGTGGAATGCGAAGATGCGTTTCGGTAAAACACTAACCGCTTTGGAATTGGTAAAAGAAGAGAACTTTAAACGAGTCCTCATAATTACCCACCGTCCAGTTGTTAGTGATAGTTGGTTCGACGATTTTAGTAAGATAGGAATGAAGGAAGCTGGGTACGTATACGGTTCACGAACTGAAGGAGAACCAATCAGTTCTCTTGAAAGTTATGATGGGGCTTTTGTCTATTTTGCTAGTATTCAAGATTTACGTGGCTCCTATACTTTTGGAGGGACTGTTTCGGACAAGAACAGGGAGTTTACTCGCATTAATTGGGATTTGATCATTATAGATGAAGCTCATGAAGGAACCCAGACTCCATTAGCACAAAGGGTTATTGCTGGAATAAAGAATAATGATACTAAGATACTGGAATTATCAGGTACTCCATTTAATTTAATGGATAAATATACTGATGAGCAAATTTATACTTGGGATTATGTCATGGAGCAAGAAGCCAAGTATAAATGGAATCGAGAAGAAAAAGAGAAACCTAATCCATATGAATCACTACCAAAGGTTTCAATGTATACGTTTGATATTAGTGAACAATTCAAGAAGGAACACTATACCAATTTAATAGATAAATCTTTTAACTTCAAAGAGTTTTTCAGGACAGATGATAGTGGAAATTTTGTTCACGAAGAGGACGTTATGCAATTTTTAAATAACATAACCACACCTAACGATAAGAATAACTATCCATTTTCAACTATTAAATTTAGAGATAATTTACGTCACACTCTATGGCTTTTGCCAGGTGTTAAAGAAGCAAATGCACTAGAAAAGTTAATGAAAAAACACCCGGTTTTTGGAATGGACTATAATATTGTGAATATAGTTAGAAATGACAGTAATGATAGTGTTGAAGAGGCAAAAGAAAGTGATCTTCAAATGGTTCGAGATGCAATTGGGTCATCATCATCTAAAACAAAAACTATAACATTGACCGTACGTAAGTTAACAACAGGTGTTAATGTTCCTGAATGGACTGGAGTCGTATTCTTGTCTAACACTAACAGTGCAACTCAATATTTACAGGCGGCTTTTCGGGCTCAAACTCCATTTGTAGATGAGAAATTAGGTAGAAAAACAGAATGCTTCATATTTGATTTTGCCCCTGATAGAGCTTTAACGGTTATGGCAGAATCATCCTGTTTAAATACAGGAGTGGGGAAAATCACTTCTGATGCACAGCGAGTTCAGATGAATAAACTATTAAACTTCTTACCTATTATCGGTAAGGAAAATAATGTGATGAAGCGCTTCTCAGTCGACAGTTTATTAACCAAAATTAAAAGAGTTTATGCTGAAAAAGCTGTCCGTTCTGGGTTTGAGGATGACTCTCTTTATTCAGATGAATTGTTGAAGTTAGATAAGGCTGATTTGACTGATTTTAATAATCTAAAGGCTCTAGTAGGTACAACAAAAAAAGAAAAGTCACCCATAAATATTAATATTAATAACCAAGGATTATCAGATGAGGAGTATGAAGAAAGTGAACGAGGACGTAAAAAGAAACCTAAAGATCGTACTCCTGAAGAAATTGAAGCAATGGAAAAACTCAAAGAGATAAAGAAACAACGTAAGACGATGATATCTATCTTACGATCAATTTCAATTCGGATTCCATTGATGGTTTATGGTATGGATATCCCTATTACAGAGGATATTAGCATTAAGAAATTTGTTAATTTGGTGGATGATGTTTCATGGAAAGAGTTTATGCCAGAAGGTGTTACTAAAGAACTTTTCCTTCGCTTCTCTAAATACTATGATTCACAAGTTTTTATTGAAGCCGGTCGTATAATACGGCAACGAGTGAAAAAAGTAGATACCGAAGATCCTATTATTCGTGCACGGGAGTTAGTCTTGATTTTCGATACGTTCCGTAATCCTGATAAAGAAACTGTTTTAACACCATGGCGAGTGGTAAATATGCAATTGGGTAAAACGGTGGGGGGATTATCATTCTATGATAGTAGTTATAAAGATATGACAGTCAATGGAAAGGATGCATCCCATTGGATTGATACAGAGTACACTAGACAAGTATTTAATCCCAACGCACATATTTTAGAAATTAATTCGAAAACGGGCTTGTATCCTCTTTATGCCGCTATTTCGCTTTATTATCAAGAATTTAGCGATATGAATGAACAAACTGCTGGGAAGTTTACGCTGGAAGATGAACTGTTTATATGGCAAAGAATTCTCCGAGAAAATATATTCGTTATTGCTAAAACTCCGATGGCTAAGATGATAACGCAACGTACATTGGTAGGATACCAAGATTTTTCTAGCAATATAGAGTACGTGGAAAATATCGTAAGCGATTCTAAAAAAAATATAAAAGATGAGGCTAATAAGATAAGGAAGAGGTTTAATAATATGAAATTCGATGTTGTAATCGGTAACCCACCCTACCAAGAAGTTGTAGCGAAAAAAGAAACAAATAATGGACAGAAGCGCGTAAATAATATTTTTCAAAATTTTCAGTTATTAGCTGATGAATTGGCAGATAAATATACAGATTTGATTTATCCTGGTGGTCGTTGGATCCATAGATCAGGAAAGGGTATGAACAAGTTTGGATTGAATCAAATTAATGATCCTAAACTGAAGCAATTAATATACTTTCCGGATGCTAATGAGGTTTTTAGTCACGTTGATATTGGTGATGGACTATCGATTGTAGTAAAAGATATGTCAAAGAAGGAAAAAAGATTTCGATATAGTTACATCAAAGGTGGAGAAGAAACCTCGAAAGATGTAGGGTTACCGGGAACAGACCTACTTGTTCTCAATCCTTTAGATGATGATATTGTACAATTAGTTGATAAATTTGTCGCTAAGAATAAGTTAGGCTATATTTGCGATAGTGAAACCATTAATCAGAAACTTTTCCGAATTGAAAGTGACTTTGCCGAGAGAAATCCAGATAAAGTGAAATTATTCGAAGAAGGGATGGATATTGATTACACGAAGTCTATAAAATTGTTTACAAATGACAAGGCAGGTAAAATGGGTAGGGCTACATGGTTTGTTGCTGATAAGGATGTTATTACAGTTAATCAAGAAATTCTTAATAAGTGGAAGGTTATAGTTTCAAGTGCCAATGCTGGGGGGCAAAAACGTGATAATCAAATTGAAGTAATTGATAATCATAGTGCTTTTGGCCGATCCCGAATTGCATTAAAGGCATTTGATACGAAAATTGAAGCAGAGAATTTTTATAAATACGCAAATAGTTACATCATTAGGTATACATTTTTACTAACTGATGAAAGTTTAAGTTCATTAGGGAAGAAGACACCTGATATCCTGAATTATAATGGTGATAATACGTTTATAGATTTTGATGAAGACATTGATGAACAGCTCAAAGCTATTATAGGTATGTCTGATGAACAGTTCGAATATGTAAAAAACAGAGTCGATAATATCAGGAAGTAAGTTATATGGAAGAACAATTATTCAAGAACAAAGATCGTATTGTTGAATTGGGAGAGGTATTCACTCCTAAAGAAACAGTGATACAGATGCTGAATTTGCCCGGTGTTAAGGAACAGACGGAATTGCTAACTTCTACATTCTTGGAACCATCAGCGGGAGAAGGTGCATTTCTTACTGAACTGCTTCAACGAAAAATGAGAGTGGCTTTTAAGAAAAGTTCAACTTTAGAAGAGTATGAAGATAATATTCTGGTTGGGCTTTCCACTTTATATGGAATCGAGCTTATGGAAGATAACGTCGAAATGCTAGTTATGCAAATGAATACAATATTTCAACAAAATTATCAAGAGGGTATAAAAAGTTTCAATGGTACTGTAAATGATAAGGTAATCAAGAGTGCAATGGTGATTATTCAAGCTAATATGGCGCAAGGTAATGCACTAACAAAATTAGATTCTTCAGGTAAACATCTAATGTTTAGCGAATGGAAATTGTTACCTAAACAAGAAGGTAGTAGACAACAGGTACAAAGGACTGAATTTAAGTTTGAAGATATAATAGCGGGAGAAACAGAACCGAGCGACATATCTCCTGTGGGTGGTTTTGAAGTCGTTGAGGAAATATCGCTGTTTGACTTCTTAGATGATGAAGAAGATCAGAAAGAATTAGCAATACAATTGGAAGAGGAAGTTAAGAAGGTGTACCTTCCTGTACCAATAGTTGATGTGTATCAGAAAATTCTAAGAGTAGAGGGGCATTAAGTTCTTTGTAAATATACCCTTAAATATTTATCGTCATGAATTTTAGCGATAAAACGTAATCAAAGTAATTTTCAAATATATATTTTAATTATGAGCAAGCTACTATAATGTGGCTTGCTCTTTTTATTTTGCATTGATTTCTAAATAAAGGAGAGGGCCAAATTTGGAGAAAGAAGTTGTCAAGTTCATAAGATTGAAGCAGGAACGTATTAAGATAGAAGGTTGGGAGCAACTAAGCGCAAGTGCTATTTCAACACCGTATGACACAGCAAATTTAGTAGAACCATTTTTAAAAGAAGCAGACCGAGAGATGATGTTAGTTATTGGATTGGATACGAAGAATAAACCCACAGTTATTAGCATAGTTGCTATAGGTACGCTCAATCAATCGACTGTTTCAACAAGAGAAGTGTTTAAGCCGTTACTACTATCTAATTCGATCAGATTTATCGTCGTTCATAATCATCCGTCGGGTAATACGAACCCATCAAAGAATGATTTAAAAATCACACAAAAATTGAAGAAAGCAGGGGAGATGATGGAGATAGTATTGTTGGATAGCATTATTTACGGTGATGACATTAGAAGCTTGCTAGCAAATGATTGGGGTGGAGTGAGTCTTGGTAGGATATGAATTGGCGAAAAGAGAATTGATCTTAGAGCTTGAAACGATCATGCGCATAACTATTGATGAAACTAGAACGGTATACGAGACAGTGATGTTAGAGCGCTGTGAATTAGATGAAGCAGTTCAAGATTTAGTACCAAACAACGAGCATTGTGTCAGTGTAACGAGTTTTGCTGTTAAAGATGTAACAGGCTTTATTATTGCAAACAATCAAAATAAAGATGTCTGGGGCATTGGATTTATTGGCTCTGACGGAACAATAAAAGAATGGAGAGTGTAACATATGGATACATGGATCAGAATTTTGATCGAAGCAGGAATTCAGATTGGTATGGAAATTATCCGAGAATTAGGGGATGACTAATAAGTAATGGAGAAAATAACCCAAACAAAACCCTGAGTTGGCCGTGGCTAACTCAGGGTTACTTCAATGGTTACGGGTTATTTTTTTAGTACACCTAAAGGCATATCACTTGAGATATTTACTGTATAGGGGAGTCAGTTGAGAGCAGTTAATCATTTAACTGGATGACAAATTTAGCAATTTCTATTTCAAGTTTTATTGATAAGGTATGATCACTAGACCTGCAAATGCCGTGCGGGATCGAGTACCCAACCAAACTAGAAGCGCTAAGATAATTATTTATCGTATTTAAGTCTGTAGCAGTGATTCGGGAGTACCTTCTGTAATAACTCCAGGAATTGCTTTTTTTAGGTGCGGTACTGGATTCGGTTAGAAGATTTTTACAGTGATCATACAAAATATGAAAGGCCTCAAAACATTCATCTGTATTGTTGTAGTCCTCAAGAATGAACATGGGCCAAATGTCATGGATCCACTTGGTATTTGGGTGAATACTGTCAATAATCTTCTGAAAATTAGGGTACAATAGTGGGATGCTTTCCTTATAGAGATAGACAGCATGTTTATCTCTAGTCATCTTGATTGTACCATCTTCCTTTTTCTTTTTATTCCCTAGCTTATCGGGAACATCTACGAAAGCATATTGTAAGAAAAAAAAGCTTAATTCGTATATTAAATCTGCTTGGGAGTTAGTAATCTCCACTTGTGCATTAGGTCCGCTAAAGTAACTTTTTAGGTACTGTAATGTTTCTTTCTCTGAAACTTTTTGGTTGATCCGAGGATAGAAATCATTTTTGAAGTAATCCCATATGTCACTTGGATAAAGATGAAGATAAAGATAATAGAAGACGACAAATTCGGGTAGAATGAATCCTTCGATGAAATCTAACTGATATCGAATCACTGATCTATTTGTGTTGGATCTAGTTACGTTTTTACGCTTTTCCAAAATATCAATCGGTAGCCTGTTACTGATAGTTTTAGCAATTTTACGTAAAGTGACATAGCTAGAATCAGGCTTGGATATAGATGTTGTGTTCCAAGTGTTAGGGATTCGTTCTGAGTAATGATTTTTTAATATCTCTTTGGCTTGCATAATGACATCTCCCAAAGAAACGTGAAATTGTTTTTTGTTCATAGCAACCTCCTTCTTCAAACCTCAATCCACATTATAACATTAAAATCTGATAAAATAAAATATCCCTATTATATAAGGGTTTGAGAATAATAAAATTTCAAATTTAATTCTATTAATGTTTGGGGTTATCATTTAGTTGTTGATTGATGCTGATAGCGGTGATCAACAATAAAACCAATATAGGTACCTCTGTATTGACGGTATTGAAGAAAGGACGATGATATGGTGCTAACTATAAATGACTTAAAAAAACTGCCAGCTGAAGACATACTCAAGCTATATGGCCTACCGGTTGTATGTGTCAATGATGCTCTTCTGGAAAGGATGTATGACATTTCAAAGGAGGTTCGGGCTTTTGAGCAGTTAGCTGAACTTGAGTTAGAAATGCTTCCAGTGATCGACCAATTAAATGATATCGAAATTTTGTTTGATATCAAGGGATGGTACGAATCACAACAAGAGCTTCGGGAGCGTATCAAAGATCTAGAGCTGTATTTTAACATTGATACAGCTCTTGACAATGAAACGCCTTCGCTTGTAGAACAATTGTGCATCAAAACGGGAATTTCTCACAAGGAATTATCTGGTAAGGGGGCGTTGATCAGTGAGAATCAACTTTTAGCACGTGAACTGTTCAATAAGCAGAATTTTTGGGGAATGCAATGTAAGATACTTGGAAAAGCGGTACTTGGGCGCAATGTGTTGGATTCTGTTGCTCCAATTACAGGAAAATACCGGAGTTTTTCTGCTGTTTCGGGCCGAATGAGCTGTCGTGATCTTCCGCTTATGTCATTGCCAAAGGTGATGTATGACTTCTTACAACCTAGTGAGGGGTATAACATTTGGCATTTGGACTTTTGTCAACAAGAGATGCGAATTGCTAGTGCACTTACAGGGTGTAGGGTGATGCAACAAGAATTGACTGCTGGAAAAGATGTTTATGCAGTCTTAGGACAACAGCTTTTAAGCAGTGAATCCATAGACAAATGCCATAAGCTGGGGAAATCCTTACTGACACCGTATCTGTATGGAGCTAGTGAGTTTACCCTTAAAGAAAATTTGCGTAAATTTACTGATGAATTTGCCGATGTCAATATCCAACAGAAGATACGTACTGCTTATCCAGAGCTTAGTGAGGGCTTAGATTCATATGCAAGTAATCCATTCATTCGTGTAACACCTTACGGTAATGCACCTGTGTTTCGTGAATTTTCAACGGCACAGTTGCGTAATCTTCCAATTCAAGGATTAGGTGCTGTTATTTTGAAAAGATTGTTGATCAAGTTGTGTTCCTCAGGTGTTAGGGTGTTGATACCAAGACATGATGAAGTGATCTTAGAGCTACCACGAACTTTGGATGATGAAAGTGTCAATAGGGTACTAACAGAGACTGCTTCACAAGTGGTTGAGCAAGAACTACCTACCTATGTGACCAAAAATTTTTTAAAAATTAAAAGGAGCGGTGAAGAATCATGAAATTAAGTCAGTTAACCGGCAACAAAGTATCGTTTGAAGATTATAACGGCAAGTATATTGACGTTAAAGTTAAGAGTGCTTCTTGGAAGGAATCTAAGAATGGCAATGTCTTCTTATCAGTAGAACTGGAATTATGCTCAAGTGGAAAGACTTTTGACAAGCCAGTGTGCATATTCTCGCAAAAAGACTTGGAGAATATTGTTGTCAAGATCAGTGCTGAAAAGTATGCTGGGCAAGCTGATCCAAATATCGATGGGTCCGATATAATTGGTCTGGTATTTTGGGCAAGAGTCTCGGTGAATGAATCTGGATTTGCTTCGTTAAAAGATATTGTTCTTGATGATCCGAGTGTGATTTCGGCAAAAACGACGAATATCATCACTAATGCAATGAATCAATTTACTCAACAAGTTGGTGTAAACACTGGCCAATCAACAGGACCATCCTTGGTAAATGCTGGGAATTCAATCCAAAAACAAACGACTAGTGCTAGTACAGATAATGGAGAAGCGCAAGTCGGAGACAGTGCTTCCAGTTCACTTCAGCAAGATCCTACTGATGAATTACTTGAAGATGACATAGAAAAGGAGTTGGAAGCTTTGGCTAGCACACCCGTTCCAAAGAAGAACGTAAGTGAGACGCCCGATACTTCCAATAATCCATTTGCTAATGCATCAAAAATTCAAAGCAATTTGTTTGAAGAGATGCGCACGCAAGGCAGTAAAGCAGATGAGGTGGGTGGAACCAATGACTGAATTTGATGAATTAAAAAAGGTTATGTCTCCTTATGTAGACAGCGGAGTGGATGGGTTTAATGCTTGCATTATTGCTCATATTCAACAACATCTTGGGGAATCGATAGATTCTGCACAGTTGCCTGATGAAGGACACGTTGTGAACTACATTCAAAAAGTCGTTGGGAAGAAACCGACTCACGAAACAATGGTGGATTTTTTGGTGACAGCATTAACGTTATGTAACATCAATGATAATCTGCATATTTATGAGTGGTCTGAAGGTGTTTTCGTTGATGCTGAGGTTGGCTATAGGTTACGTAAAATCATTGTTCGGGTGTTAGGGGTGTTTGACACTCCATGGTCTCATAACTTCGAACAAGAAACAGTGCGCTTATTGAAAAGAAAAGTTGCACAGTACAAAGATACTGATGTAAATAAGCAAGTTGTTGTTTTTAGGGATCAAGCCTTAGACTTAAAAAGTTTGAAGCTGGTACCATTTGATCCTAAGTACCTATCAACTAGAAAGTCAGATGTTTCACCTAAACAAGGTAGCACACCTAACTTTGATAGATTTTTAAAGACGACCTTTAATGACGATCAAGATAAAATCAAATTTGTTTGGTATTGGTTGGCGGTACAGCTTCAGGTAGATAGAGCAGTCAATAAGCTTGTTTTTATGTACAGCTCTGGAGCAAGTGGTAAGTCTACATTGATCCATGTCATCACGAGACTTCTAGGTTCGAGCAATGTATCTCATAATTCATTAAACCATTTCAATGGTGAATTTGGCAAAGAGAATATGATAGGACGTTTTGCTTGGATTTTAGAAGAAAGCGGGGATAACATCAGTGATTTTGCAGGTATCAAAAATATTGTTGAGGGTAATGAGATGTCCGTAAATCGTAAGAACAAGATAATGGTTCAAACGATATTTACTTTAAAAGTGACCCTATCCTTTAACAAATTACCGATACCAGAAAATACGATCGGCTTTAGTCGACGGGTGGTCCTACTTAACTTTCCAAATACATTTGTCGGTAAGGGTGCCGATAAAGATTTGAATGGGAAGTTGGAATCTGAAAAGGATCAGATCGCCTTTAGAGCTATTGAGTATTTGAGAGAGCTTAAATCTAAATATAACTATGATCTTTCACAAGTTATAACTGGCTCACTTCAAAGGGAGACTGATGAGTACTTTGATAAAGCTAGGGGCCCCGTTTACATGTTTCTACGACAAAAATGTCAACGTAAGAATGGCTCTAGGACGCCTAAGACAGAAATTTTAAATGCGTTTCTCGATTTTTTGGATGAAACTGATGAAGATTCCAAGGGATTCAATAAGCCTAAAAGCTTTTGGCCAGAATTCAAGAAACAATTCAGAAATCTTTATGGTCGGGATTGCTCATTTTCAAAATCAAGCATTGAGTATGTCAATGATTTAATTTTGAGTAAGGGAGTGAAGAAAATTTGATAAATGACAAGATCTTAACTATCAATGAAGCATCTAAATTATTAGGTGTTAGACGTTCGATAGTGGAAGAACTGTTGAATGATCCACAGCTACCTAGGTTGTTCGTGGGTGAATCACAACAGGTCAGATTACTTCAAAGTCAGTTACTTGAGTATGTCAAAAAACGTGCTGAAAACTGGTTTGAATACGTAGTTTGAGAATATGACGGAAAAGAGCCTTGCGGGGCTCTTTTCCATATAAAATGGGAGGTTTCATTATGTCAGTAGTTAAGAAAACAAGCGCTGGTTATACCGTACAACTATCCATTGGTAGTGGTAAAAATCGGATACGACAAAATAAAACTTTCGTGACTAGACGTGAAGCAAATGAATGGTTAACACAACAGTCAGCCATTTTAGGAGGTTCAAAAGCCTTGCTTTACCAAAGAAAAATGACAGTTATGAGCTTTTATGATTTATGGGTCGCTAATAAAAAGAAAGGGTTAGCCAAAAACACTTTAAAATCATATTCAGCTACTAAAAATCGTTTAAGTCCATATCTTTCCCGAATTAAAGTCAGCACTCTAACACACCAACAGTTGCAAGGTGTATTCAATATGTTATCAAAAAGATACAGTCATGAAACTTTGCGTAAAGACTTGAGTCATATTCGCTCAATGTTGCGCTATGCTATGCGTATCTCAGTTGTGACCGCAAAAGTAAATCCTGCAGATGATGTGGTGATTACAGGGAACGATGACAGTTATTACAAGAATGTTGATGATAAGGTATTACCGTTGTCTGAGTTTAACGTTATCAAAGAATATTTAATAAGATTTGCTATTAAGAAGAATGATTGGCATACTCGCAATATGCTAGGCTTAAGTATAGCGATCAGTACTGGTCTACGTGGTGGCGAAATACTGGCTTTGCGCTATAAGGATATTGATTTTTCTGAGTGTATTCTGACAGTAAATCATTCATGGGATGGTGAGCTAGTAGCACCTAAGACTAAAGCAAGTCACAGGGTAGTTCCTATCCCTGACTGGCTAGTTGATAAAATAAAATACTGGGCCGACTTGAACAACCTGTCGCTAGATTCAGACATGCAAGTGATGACAAGGAAAGATGGCTCGGTAGGAAGTGTAGTCTCATTGACATCTGCTTTTAAAAAGTTGCAGAAGAAATTAGGATTTTCACCACAGTATTCACTGCATAATTTACGACATACGATTGCATCACATTTGTTGAACAAAGGTGTAAATATCGTCACAGTTTCTCGATTATTAGGGCACTCTAGCGTTCGGATCACAGAAAGTTACTATTTGGGCTTGGTCTCTGAAGATAAGGTAGCTGAAAGACGAAAAGTACTGGAACTTCTGTAAAGCATTTTGGGTGATTAGGGGGCTTAGGGGGGATATTTCAACTTATTGTTCACCGTATCTAAACAAACTGCAAGTATATATTTTAATAATGAAGGAACCTTAGGAGTTACGGCTTCTAAGGTTCTTTTGATAATTAAAATATGGAGGTGCCTAATATGGCAGAAAAGAAAGTAAAGACAACAACTGTTACAACAGAGATTTTGATTGAAAAGAGAGTTAAGGATGACAGCACATACTGGACTAAATATACTTGGGATAAAAATAAGCCAGCAGTTTTAGTATTAGCTAATTATCCTAGCAAACTTGGGATTGTTGAAGAAGATCTAACAACAATGCTCATTAAAAATGAAGTGTATCGTATGGATGATTATGGGGCTGTTATTATTGGCAATTTGTTCACAAAGCCTATTTCACGTAACACAGCTAATGAACGGACTTTAGCGGATGCTTATGAGATCGATTCAATGACAGAATTACTTAAAGTGACTAAGGAAGTTGAAAAAGTCATTGTTTCTGTTGGCTCACTCACGAATAGATATCAAATTGCTAGTGACCGATTGGCAATGTATGGTCGGATGTGTAGTGATGAAGGTCAATTGGATAAGATTGTAGAATTAGCAGATGGACAACATAAACCTAAACATCCGTTAGCCTTACAAGGTGATCATTGGACATTGGTACCGTGGACTTTTGATTGGGAGAATCCACCAAAATCAAGACGCAAGAAGAAGGTTGTTGAAGCTGATGAGTAGGATAGTTAAACGAACCAACGGCTATTTTGCAGAGTTTACCAAAGGAGCTGGTAAGAAGCGCTATCGTAAACAAAAGACATTCCAGAAGAAAAGTGATGCTCAAGATTGGTTGGTCGAAATGGAGCATAACTATCTTCAAGGTAGTGTATCACCTAAGGCCGATATGACATTTGCTGATTACTATAAGCATTGGATAACAATGTATAAGGCACCAGTTGTTTCAGCTAATACGATCGATAATTATCAATCATCTTATAATAGGATAAAAAGAAAAGATTTAGGTCAGATAAAGCTTAGGAACCTTACTCGTGATGATATTCAGACTTACTTTAATCAGCTAAATCGCAGTCATGAAACAGCCCGTAAAGACTTAACTAGGATAAGATCTTGCCTAAGAGATGCATTCAATGATGGTATAATCCCACGTAATCCAAGTGCTGGGAGTATAAACATTATTGCCGACCCTAGCTTGACCAAGGGAAATGAGCGTAAGTTTATGGCGGTTAAGGATTTTAGGAAACTTCAAAAATATCTCTTAGATAGGGACTACAATTTGTTAGATGTAAATTGCTTTGTTTTGTTTGTCATATCTCAAACAGCTATGCGTGTAGGTGAATGTTTAGCACTAAAGGAAGATGATATCGACGAAATAAATTGTACACTTCGTATTGATGAATCATGGGATAGCTATCACAAATTCCTTAAACAACCTAAGACTAAGAATGGTGTTCGTAAAGTCCCTGTGTCACGTGATGTCATGAATAAAATAACTACATGGGTCAGATATCAACGAAGAGAAATGTTCAAGCGTGGTTTGTATAATCCTGATCGACTTATCTTTTTGAATTACAAAGGTAAGATACCACCAGCTTCAAGTATAAATTTGACCTATAAGAGGCTACAAAAAAGACTAGGATTGTCAGGTATATTTTCAACTCACACTATGCGACATACGATAGCTAGTATGATGTTAAATTCGGGGGAGATATCACTGGTCTATATTTCTCGATTTTTGGGTCATTCGAATATTTCGATAACGCAGAAGTACTATATTGACTTACTCCCAGATCAAATCATGAATGAAGATAAAAAGGTGGTGAAACTATTAGCTTTAGCATAAGAAAATAAAGCTGTTAAGGCTTTATTTTTTTTATCAATTTTGGTGGTATTTTCTAAGGCTATTTTTACATATCGTAACATTTCGTAACGTGCACATGTCGAATAGATGACGAAATGAAAAATAATCAAAAAGTTGAGTTTTCATTGATATAATAGGATTTACAGCATGTCCCTGGAGGCCATTCTGGGAAGACAACATCGCTCCAGACTTGTTGGATGGCAAGAACGTTATCGTTGCCGCACACGGTAACTCATTACGTGCCTTGACAAAATACATTGAAAACATCTCTGATGAAGACATCATGGACGTTGAAATGGCAACAGGTCAACCAGTTGTTTATGAATTGGATGACAACTTGAACATTGTCTCCAAAGAAAAGCTTTAAGATAAAGCCTTTCGGTAAAAAGAAGCGTGATCTCCGAGCGAGACCACGCTTTTTTGTTAGCTTATTTATCAGCAAAATACTGTTTTACTTTAGGGACGACTTCTTTGCCGTAGATCTCGATCGCTTGCATGACATCTTCGTGAAGCATGGAAGCGACAGGTAAATGGAGATAGAAGCGAGTTAGACCTAAAGTCTAGATCATCTTGATGATCTTATTAGCTACCATATTAGCATCACCGACGAAAATAGCCCCTTCATAGTTGATACTTTCAAGATATTTTTCGTATGATAGGCCGGCCCAATGAGGCCGTTCTTGACTGATCGTGTCGATCAAAAATTTAGTCGGGTAGAAGTAATCCTTGATCGCTTTTTCGCGGTCATGAGCTAACCAGCCCCAAGAATGCGCAGCTATCGACATCTTAGTGAGATCTTTGCCAGTTTTTTCAGCGACAGCACAGTAGAGTTTTGTCAATGGTTGGAAATCTTTAAACTTGCCCCCGATAGTTGCGTAGACGATCGGAAGGCCCATTTCAGCTGCCCGGATCGTAGAATCGATACTACCACCAGTAGCTAAAGCAATCGGTAATGGTCTTTTTGAGCGAGGATAGATACCTTTATGATCGATCTTAGGTGTAAATTTTCCTTTAGGCCAGTCTAAGATCTCATTTTCGTTGATCTTTAGTAACATATCTAGTTTTTCTTTAAAAAGATCATCATAATCTGCCAGATCATAGCCAAAAAGCTCAAAGGCTTCGGTAAAAGAACCACGTCCAGCCATGATCTCGATCCGGCCAGGGGCAACCGCATCGATCGAGGCATGTTGTTCGTAAACTCTGATCGGATCGATCGTCGGTAAGTTAGTAGTGGCACTGGAAAGATGGATCTGTTTTGTCCGCGCTGCAGCCATTGCTAAAATGATCTCTGGAGCTGAAACGGCGAAGTCCTTGCGGTGGTGTTCACCAACTGCAAAAGCATCGATCCCAAGTTTATCTGCCAGTTCAACTTCTTCTAACAAGTCCCGGATCCGCTCATCATGGCTGATGGCTTGCCCAGTTTTTTCAAGTGGAGTCGTTTCACCAAAAGTAGAGATACCTAATTCAATTTGCATAAGAAATATCCTGCTTTCTTTAGTTTATATATAAACTTATTTTTTGTAAGCAAATAATAAAATGTGTTTTAACATTTGGCAATAGTTGCGAGAAGTGGTAGAAATACTGAAGCAAATTAGCTATTCTTAGAAAATTGCTTGGTAAAGTTCTAGATGTTACTTATGTAGCGAGTAAATAGCCTATAAAAAAGCGTGATCTCCGGGTGAGACCACGCTTTTTTATATCACACCACTAAAGAAATAGATCACCGTAGCTAAGATCATTAGCAATAATCCGATCATACTGAGGGGATGTCTATTATCTCTTTCAAAGTAGTTAGTTAGTATTGTGAGCAGTACTAAAAATTCTGGGAAGAAATCATATTTGTGTAGTAAAAGATGTGTGGCTAAAAAGATGAACAACAATAGCAACTGGAAGACCAGTAAGAAGCGCGAACGCATGTGTATTCCCCCTAGACTTTCTCTCTACTTTAATTATAACCGAGGAAATATCTAAAATAAAAAATCGTAATCCAAATAGATCACGATCAAAATTACAATAACAGTACAAATAAAAAGCACAGCACCCAAGCGGTACCGTATAAAGCATAGTCGAGGCGCATTCTTTCTTGATTTAAACTGCACCAAGAAAGAGCTTGGAAGACCAAGCCGACTAATGCTAAAACAGAAAGCAATAAAAATAATATATTACTGTTGGACGAATTTTTGAGTAGTTGTTCAAATAGCAGTAATACTAGCCAAAAAAGATTGAAGATCAAGAGATAAGTCCGTGTTTTACTGAGCAAAAAAAGCCACTTCTTTTCTAAATTTATTCTTAATTTCATTATACAGCAAGCAAGAATATTCGTAGTAAAAAACGCCTTTCAATGAGCTGAAAGGCGTTTGGTCGATCATTCAGAAATAACGAGCATTGATTTGATCGTTTTGCGATTTTGCATATCTTTGTAAGCTTGATCGATATCATCCAAGCTATAAGTTTGGGTAAAGACCCGGCCTGGATCGATATCACCATCGAGAACAGCCTTTAATAAGATCTGCTTATCATATGTCGTCACGGAAGCAGAACCCCCACCGATCGTAATATTTTGGGCAAACGTTGAGCCTAAAGGTCGGTTGTTATAGTGGGGTACACCGACATAACCGATGCGCCCACCGTTGTGTAAAACTCCAAGTGCTTGTTCGATCGAAGCTTCAGTCCCGACACATTCAAGGGCAGCATCTGCCCCGCCACCTAAGATCTCGCGAACTTTGGCGATCCCTTCTGGCCCACGTTCGGCAACAACTGCAGTCGCACCAGATGCTAGAGCCATTTCTTGGCGGTCTTTGTGGCGACTCATGAGGACGATCTGTGAAGCCCCGCGCATTTTAGCTGCGATCACAGCACATTGTCCGACCGCGCCATCACCGATCACGACTACTTTATCGCCGGGTTTGACATCGGCCACGCGCGCAGCATGGTAACCTGTTGGCATGACATCAGCCAAAGTCAACAATGATTTTAGCATACCTTCAGTATAATCAGCTGGCTTGCCAGGGATCTTGATCAAAGCCCAGTTACCGTAGTGGAAACGAACGTATTCGGCTTGGAAACCACTTGACCAATTGCTGTAGCCGGGATGGTTATCACAAGTACCATCAAAGCCAGCGCGACAAGCATTGCAGTGACCGCAGCCATGAGTAAATGGAACGATCACGAAATCGCCAGGCTTGACCGTAGTGATCGCCGAACCGATCTCTTCAACGATCCCTAAAGCTTCGTGCCCACTATTTTCTGAGTGAGCTGCTTTATCGTCGCCGTGAACATATGACCAAAGATCTGAGCCACAAACACACGCCCGTACGACTTTGATGATCACATCATCATCCCGCTCGAGGCTTGGCTTTTCGACCTCTTCGATGATCATTTGACCTGCTTTTTCAAAAATTGCGCTTTTCATGAAATCTACCCCTTTCATCTTATCGCTAACATTATAAAATATTGTCCACAAGGTATCCAATGCTTAGTTTCGATAATTAGTTATGCAAAGGAGGAATAGCTCGTTGTTGTTTCCATTTGAAAAATTTTGTCCAGAAAAATAAGAAAAGTAGATAGGGGATAAGTGAATACTGGGAGAGATAGAGCTTTACTTCTTGTTCATCAGGTGTGATAAAACTTTCAACATGTAAACCTAATACAGTCGTGAGCTTGGCATTTCCCTTGATCAAGAACATTTCGATGATAAAATCTATGATAAAAAGATAGATAAACATTTCTGTTCCACGGATGATATAATTTTTAAAATTCGCAGCCATTGCCTTATGCTCCTTTCTAAGTTGATCATATCATGTAAACGCTAACGATGATAGCTAAAAATAACAATTGATGCCGTGGTCACAAAAGACTTGGCGATACTCTTGGAGCTCTTCGGGATGTAAGGCTTTGACATCTTCAAATTCATACTTGCGTCCTAGAAGTTGATATTTATTTTCACCGAATTGATGGAATGGGAGCAGTTGAACATCAGTGATCTGATGCTCATTGAATAATTGTGCGAAATGTTTGGCGTCAGTCAATGAGTCGTTGAAGCCAGGGATCACCGGAATGCGTAAAACGATCTGCTTGTGATGGGCAAAAGCATACTGGATATTTTGAATGATCAAGTTATTTTGGACACCCGTTACTTGGCGATGTTTGAGCGTATTGTAGTGCTTAAGATCGGTGTAGATGAAGTCAACGTATTCGATGAGTTCCGCAAATTTCTGGGGCTCCACATAGGCGGTCGTTTCGATCGCAGTGTGGAGCCCTTTTGCTTTCGCTTGTTGCAAGATGCTTTTGGCAAAGTGGAATTGTGCAAAGATCTCGCCACCTGAAAGGGTAAGGCCACCGCCAGATTCTTCATAGAAATCAATATCTTTTAGGACTTCGGCGATGATCTCGTCTACAGTCCTTTCTTCGCCGATCGTCGTTTGTTTTTTAGTTTGTGCATCGAGGATCGGTTCGGGGCGCCGACGTTGTGATTCAGGATTGGCACACCAAGGGCAACGCAAAGGACAACCCTTTAAAAAGACTGTCGTGCGGATCCCCGGGCCATCATGGAGCGAAAAATGTTGAATATTAAAAATGATACCACGGTCAGTAACAACCATTATTAACACCTCACTTGCTTTTTTCTTTATCATAGCAATAAAACGAAAATATTTCAATTACGAACGAAAGAAAATAGAGTTTTACTTTTTAGCAGAATCGATTAAAATAGAATTTGGGGTGAAGTTAATGGAACGTTTAGATAAGATCATAAAATTAGTTTCAAAAGAGCGAAAAGTCGATGTTAATACGCTGTCCGAGACATTAGGGGTTTCGAAGGTCACGATCAGAAAAGATCTAGATAAACTTGAAGCAAAGGGATTATTGCATCGAGAGCATGGCTATGCGGTCTTAAATAGTGGCGATGACATCAATGTTAGATTGTCATTTCACTACGATGTCAAAAAAAAGATCGCACAAAAAGCGGCTGAATTAGTCAACGATAATGAAACGATCATCATCGAGTCGGGGTCGACGTGTGCGTTATTGGCAGAGGAGATCTGTCGGACTAAGCGGGGCGTGACGATCTTGACCAACTCTTATTTTATCGCCGACTATGTTAAGCGCTATGACTCGTGTAAGATCGTTTTACTCGGGGGCGAATATCAAAAGAACTCACAGGTGACGGTGGGCCCACTAGTCAAAGAGATGATCAGATTGTTTCACGTGCAACTTGCATTTATCGGTACCGATGGCTTTGCTGAAGCGGTCGGCTTTACCGGTAAGGATCTGATGCGCACCGAAGTCGTTCATGCGATGGCTGAAGTTGCCGATGAAGTCGTGATCTTGACCGATTCATCGAAGTTCTTGCAACGTGGAACAGTTGGTCAATTTACCCCTGACCAGATCAGTGGTGTTATTACGGATAAGAATATCAGTGCAACTAAAGAAGCGTATCTCCTGCAAAATCAAGTCAAAGTAACCAAAGTCTAAGTAAAGCGTGCGATCATGGATAACAAGAGATCTATTACGATGCGATAATACGTATTGTAATAGATCTCTTGTTGTTTATAGCTCGGATTTTTACGTCTAAAATAGGGAAAACATTTGTATTTTTTCTAATAACATGCTATGTTTATTACGAAAGAAAGTTTATGATTTTCAAACGAAAGGGAGGCGCGAAAGATGACACTCGAACTACTTACCCAAAAATACACCAATGAGACACAACAAAATTCGCAAAAGCACTTTGGTTATTTAACACCGCGAATGTATAAATATCGCAATAAAGTTTTAGATAAAAAGCCGTATATTGATGCACAACGAGCACTTTTGGTGACAGAAAGCTACCAAAAACATCAAGCTAAGCCAAATGTTTTGAAAAGAGCTTATATGCTCCAAAATATTTTAGAGAACATGTCGATCTATATCGATGATGAGACTATGATCGTGGGTAATCAAGCTTCTAGTGATAAGGATGCTCCGATATTTCCTGAGTACACTTTGGAGTTTGTTTTAGCTGAACTTGATCTGTTCGAAAAACGTGATGGGGATGTTTTTTATATCACTGAAGAGACTAAAGAGCAGTTGCGTGCGCTTGCGCCTTTCTGGGAGGATAATACGTTACGGGCGCGAGCGGGGGCCATGTTACCCCAAGAAGTTCAAGTTTATATGGAAACGGGCTTCTTTGGGATGGAAGGTAAGATGAACTCGGGCGATGCGCATTTAGCGGTCAATTATCAAAAATTACTAACTGAGGGTCTGCGTGGCTTTGAAGAAAAAACCAAGCAAGCTAAGGCCAAACTTGATCTGACGGTACCGGAAAACATTGATAAATATCATTTTTATGATGCGATCTTGATCACGATCTCGGCAGTCAAAAATTATGCCCAACGTTTTGCTGATCTAGCGCGCAAACAAGCCAAAGATGCGTCGGCTGCTCGGAAAGCAGAGTTGTTAGAGATCGCAGCGATCTGTGAAACTGTTCCCTATGAACCAGCCCAAACATTTGCGCAAGCGATCCAAGCGGTTTGGTTTATCCAATGTATCCTTCAGATCGAATCGAATGGTCATTCGTTATCATATGGAAGATTTGATCAATACATGTATCCTTATGTTAAAGCTGATCTTGAGGCAGAGCGCGAGACTGAAGCTTCGATCGTTGAGCGCTTGACCAATTTGTGGATCAAGACGTTGACGATCAATAAGATTCGAAGCCAAGCCCATACTTTTTCTTCGGCAGGAAGTCCGCTCTATCAAAATGTGACGATCGGTGGGCAGACACGCCAAAAAGAAGATGCTGTCAATCCGTTGTCATTTATGGTGCTCAGATCAGTTGCTCAAACACACCTGCCACAGCCTAATTTGACGGTCCGCTATCATGCCGGGTTAGATCCAGAATTTATGAATGAAGCGATCGAAGTGATGAAACTTGGCTTTGGGATGCCGGCTTTCAACAACGATGAGATCATTATCCCATCCTTTATCCAAAAAGGTGTCAGCGTGGAAGATGCGTATGATTACAGTGCAATCGGCTGTGTCGAGACCGCTGTTCCTGGAAAATGGGGCTATCGTTGCACTGGGATGAGTTATATGAATTTTCCTAAAGTCCTGTTGATCGCGATGAATGGGGGGATCGACCCAGTTTCTGGTAAGCGCTTCACTCCAAACTATGGATATTTTCCTGAGATGCAGTCATTTGAAGAATTGACCACTGCCTTTGATGAGACCTTGCGCTATTTGACTAAGATGAGTGTGATCGTCGAAAATGCGATCGATCTAAGTCTTGAAAGGGAAGTGCCAGATATTTTGTGCTCGGCTTTGACTGATGATTGTATCGGGCGGGGCAAGCATCTAAAAGAAGGGGGCGCAGTCTATGACTATATCTCAGGGCTTCAAGTAGGGATCGCTAATCTAGCTGATTCACTAGCGGCAGTCAAAAAGTTGGTCTTTAGCGAAAAACGTTTGACACCAGCAGAGTTGTGGCATGCGTTGCAGACTGATTATGCTGGTGAAGAGGGTGAAAGGATCCGGCAGATGTTGATCAATGAAGCGCCTAAGTATGGTAATGACGATGATTATGCTGACAAATTAGTGACGGCTGCCTATGATGTATATATCGAAGAGATCGCTAAATATCCTAATACGCGCTATGGACGGGGTCCGATCGGTGGTATTCGGTATTCAGGAACGTCTTCGATCTCGGCTAATGTCGGGCAAGGGCGTGGCACTTTGGCGACACCGGATGGCCGCCATGCAGGGACGCCTTTAGCGGAAGGGTGTTCACCATCACATAATATGGATCAAAAAGGTCCGACTTCGGTTTTGAAATCGATCGCTAAATTACCAACGCATGAGATCGTTGGGGGCGTGCTGTTGAATCAAAAAGTCAACCCCCAGACTTTGGCTAAAGAAGAGGACAAGCAGAAGTTGATCGCATTATTGCGGACATTTTTCAATCGGTTACATGGATACCATATCCAGTACAATGTGGTCTCAAAAGAAACCTTGCTCGATGCCCAAAAGCATCCCGAAGAGCACCGTGATCTGATCGTCAGAGTGGCGGGATATTCCGCCTTTTTCAATGTTTTATCTAAGGCAACGCAAGATGATATCATTGCCCGAACCGAACATGCATTATAGAAAGAAGGCCGACAAATGGAATTTATGTTAGATACAGTAAATCTAGCGGAGATAAAAAAATGGGCGCAGATCTTGCCCCTAGCAGGGGTGACTTCTAATCCGACCATCATTAAACGTGAAGGAGAGTTGGATTTTTTTGAACATTTGAAAAAAGTTCGTGAGCTCATCGGCCCGCAACCGAGCCTACATGTCCAAGTTGTAGCTAAGGACACTGCAGGGATGGTTGCGGAAGCTAAGAAATTGCAAGCAGAACTTGGAGGCAACCTCTATATCAAGATCCCGGTCACCCAAGAAGGCTTAGTAGCGATCAAACAGCTAAAGCAAGCGGACTTTAAGGTCACTGCAACTGCGATCTATACGACGATGCAAGGACTTTTAGCGTTGGAAGCCGGAGCCGATTATTTAGCCCCGTATTACAATCGCATGGAGAATTTAGATACTGATCCGGTGGCACTGATCGCACAGTTAGCCAGTGCGCGGGAAAAAAGCACGCAAAAGGGCAAGATCTTAGCGGCTAGTTTTAAAAATGCCAGCCAAGTGACTAAAGCACTGGGGGCAGGTGCTCAAGCCGTGACTGCAGGCAGTGATATCTATGCCGCCAGTTTAGCTGATCCTGCGATCGCTAAAGCAGTATCTGATTTTGCCATCGATTGGAAGACGAGCCAGAAACGCGCGGGAATATAGGAAAAAACATTAGCGCATCTCCAAAAGGTTTGTTAAAATAACAGATGAAGTTTTCGCGTATAAGGGTCCAGCAGAACTAATTAGTTTTGCTGGACCCTTATTTTTTATCTAAGAGAGAAAGTTTTTTATGGATTTTTACATGCGCTTACCCCGAAATCACCGGGAATTTGTTTTATTTTTGTTGATCGTGTCGTTGATCTCAGTGAACTTGATCGCTCCTTTGATCAGCATGTTTGAGTTAGGCTTTAGCTTTGAAGTCTGGCAAAATACGTTAAGAGTATTACCATTTATCTGGCTAGCAGTGGTGAGCTTAGTTATTTTGACACAAAAACCATCCGGCAAGCTCAAGGACTTGATCGTGCATCCAAAAGACAGTTTTCGGTCACAGATCACGATCAATATATTATGCAACGTCTTTTTGATGTCGTTTTTCATAACTTTGATCGGAGCTTGGATCGGTGAAGGGGCGATCCATTGAGCCCCAGTGAGTGAATTTTTTGGTAAATGGCCTCGCAATTTTAGCATAGCTTTTCTCGTTGAAGCAATTATCGCCCAACCGATCGCACGCCAAGTTTTATACCGCTATCATTTGAAAAAAGAGACCTTTGAATAGTTTCTATTAGGAAATAGCATATATTTTGGGTTTGATATCTATATTTTTTGGTATACCAATTTAAATATATATTGGTTGACAGAAGAATTTTGTTGCGCTATATTTAGTCTTGTTACTTGATGTAACTAACTTCTATGAGATTTGAAAATAATAATTAAGGTATATACCAATTTTAAAATGCGAGGTATTGAATTATGTGTGGTATCGTTGGCGTAACAGGCAATGAAAATGCAACAGATATTTTATTAGATGGATTACAACAATTAGAATACCGTGGCTATGACTCAGCCGGTATCTATGTAAATGACCAACAAGGTGATGGCTTTTTAGTTAAGGAAAAAGGCCGGATCGCTGATCTCCGTGCTTTAGTTGGACCAGAAGTCAAGGGTTCGACTGGGATCGGGCATACACGTTGGGCAACACACGGGGTCCCAAGTGTTAAGAATGCTCATCCCCACGTTTCAGCCGATGGACGTTTCTTCTTAGTTCATAACGGTGTGATCGGTAACTTTAGCCAATTGAGTGATGAATACTTGGCTGATGTTGAATTAAAGAGTGACACAGATACAGAGATCATCGTGCAATTGATCGGTAAGTTTGCTGATGAAGGTATGGATACTTTGGCTGCTTTCTGCAAAGTCTTGGGCTTAGTTGATGAAAGCTCATCTTACTCATTCTTGTTGATGGATAAAGACCAACCAAGCAAGTTATTTGTAGCTAAAAACAAGAGCCCATTGTTACTTGGTGTGGGCGATGGTTTCAACGTTGTTTGTTCTGATGCCACTGCAATGCTTGAACAAACGCATGATTTCATCGAATTGATGGATGGTGAAGTCGTGGTAGTTGAACCAGATAAGATCCAGATCATGGATCCAGCTGGCAATGCTGTCGAACGTGAACCATTCCATATCGATATGGATCCACAAGCCGCTAAAAAAGGTGCTTATCCATACTACATGTTAAAAGAGATCGACGAACAACCAGGCGTGATGCGCACTTTGATCCAAGAATACTTTAATGAAGACGGCTCAGTTAAGATCGATCAAGAACTATTGGATGCTTTATCCAAGGCAGATCGGTTATACATCGTGGCCGCTGGGACAAGTTACCATGCTGGTTTAGTCGGGAAAGAATTGTTTGAAAAATTAGTTCATATTCCAACTGAAGTTCATGTGGCCTCTGAATTTGCTTACAACCCACCATTGTTGTCTGAAAAACCATTCTTCATCTTCTTGACACAAAGTGGGGAAACCGCTGATAGTCGCCAAGTGTTGACTCAAGTTAATGAATGGGGTTATCCAAGTTTGACGATCACAAACGTGGCTAACTCAACGCTTTCACGTGAAGCAACTTATACTTTATTGTTACACGCTGGTCCTGAGATCGCTGTTGCTTCAACTAAAGCTTACACCGCTCAGATCGCTTTAGAGGCAATCTTGGTCAAAGCTTACGGTGAAGCTAAGGACATCAAGGCTGCTAAGGACTTTGATGTTGCGGGTGAATTGACGAAAGTTGCTAACGGGATGCAAGAATTAGTTGATGAAAAAGGTGACATTGAAAAGGTCGCTCAAGATATGTTTGCGACAACACGCAATGCGTTCTATATCGGCCGTGGTGTTGACTATGCGTTAGCGCAAGAAGCTGCTTTGAAGTTAAAAGAAGTTTCTTATGTTCAAACTGAAGGTTTTGCTTCGGGTGAATTAAAGCACGGCACGATCGCCTTGATCGAAGAAGGCACACCAGTCGTAGCGATCATCACCGATCCTAAGACAGCTGCGCATACACGAAGCAATGCGCAAGAAGTTATCGCGCGTGGTGCAAATGTCTTATTCATCTCCAGCCGTGATGTAGCTGCTGAAGGTGATCAGATCATCTTACCAGAAGTTGATCCATTGTTATCACCACTTGTTTCAGTCGTACCAACACAATTGTTGGCTTACTATGTAAGTTTACAACGTGGTTACGATGTGGATAAGCCACGTAACTTGGCTAAGAGCGTGACTGTTGAATAAAATTTTGATCTAGTCAAAGTCTGTTCCTGTTTAGGAGCAGGCTTTTTTGTTGTGTTTTTTAAGTATTAGGCTTAACTTATGGACGGGGTGAAAGTTAGTGGGAAATATATTTTAGGGGATATTTATATGCAAAATAAATACGCTGTTTTGAGTTATCAAGGTCTATCGGGGCTTTATGCTTTAGGCTTGAGCTTGTGGACAGGGACGATCTATCTTTACATGCAACAAGTCGGTTATAGTTATGGTCAGATCAATTTATTTTTAGCCCTTTTTTGGTTGGTGACTTGTGTAGCTGAGATCCCGTCAGGCTTTTTATCGGATAAATTTGGTGCCTTAAAAATGACCTTTTGGAGTGTGCTTTTTCGTGGAAGTGGACTTTTGCTCTTGGCAATATTTGATAAACATCTAGTGGTTTTGATTTTGAGTGCTATTTTGACAGCACTTGGTGATTCGTTGTATTCAGGGACGTTGACTTCCTGGATCGTCGAACGGACTAAGAATTCAGAGCTTGATCAAGGAAAGTTATTTTCACATAACTATATGTTAGTCAGTTTGGTGAGTTTTGTAGGCGGTTATCTGGAGGCGGATCAATTAGGGAATATCGAATTGCGCTTACCACTTATCAGTGGGGCGGTGATCCTGTACGTAGTTGGGCTTGTTTCTTTGAGTTTAGTGCGCTTTGATACAGCACCTAAACCACCTGAGCCACTCCGCTTTACATTTGAGCGTCAGATTTGGCAAAAAAAGCGACCATTACTTGAGACCTTGATCTTATTTTTACCACTGACATTCATAACGGTCGGACCTTATAATCAGTGGCAGCTTTACTTTCAGCGTGGACCTGAGATCAAGACGGGGCTGATCTTAGTGGGAATCAATTTAGCGGGGATGTTGGGTGCTTTTGCCTTTAACTGGAGCGCAAAACTTTCTTGGAAGACCGAACAGCTTTTCTTGGCACATGTGGTCGCACTTTGTTTGAGTGTATGGCTCCTTATCTATAGTAGTTATTATCTAGCTTTAGCTTTCATGTGGTTGCATGTAGCGCTATGTGCGTCGACTGAGGTCTTGCAAACTAAGCTATTGCATGAAAAGATAACCGATGATCTCCGAACGACTTGGGTGTCGGGCAATAATACTTTAGAAGCATTGGTGACGACAGTAGCTCTAGCCTTGAATGGATTTTTAGCGGATCACTTTGGCTTAGCCTTAGCTTGGGGTGTTGGTGCTTTGTTGGGGTTGTTGGATACAGTGGGATGGGCTTTTTGGCAGCGTTGGAACCATTGAACTGGATTTTTGGTTGAACACAATAGATATGGTGTGTTAAATTGTTCTCGAGGTGAAAATTATGGATAAAAAATTAGAAAATGCCCATAACCTATATTTACGTGGTATTCGTGACGGAGAGATCACAGAGGTATTAACACAGTACATGGGGGAGACCTATACGCAACACAGTACCGGTGTCTCTGACGGTAAAGAAGGATTTGCTCAATTTTTTACTGATTTTTTTAAGCGTAATCCGAAGCGTGATATCCAAGTTGTCCGAAGTTTTAGTGATGGTAACTATGTCTTCATGCAAGTTTATCAAAATCTAAATGATGGTGCTGCTAAATGGGTCACAGCTGATATCTTTCGTGCTGATGAAAGTGAGCGAATAGTGGAGCATTGGGATGTGATCGAAGCTTATAAGGACGGCGGTAAACATGACCAAGTTTTTGGGAGCGAGGATTTTGAGGACCTAGATAAGACAGAAGAAAATAAAAAGCGAGTCCGCTTATTTTTAGTCGAAGTATTGCAGAACCATGCTACAGAAAAATTTTCGGAATATGTAGCTGATGATATTATTTCGCATCAACATGAGATCACCGACGGAAGTAGTGCTTATCAAGAATATTTGCAAGAAAATAACGTTGAATATGATTTTATTTTTAAGGTTATCGGACATGGTAATTACGTTGTGGCCTATTCCCAAGCATTGATCAATTCTAGAGCTTACGCTGTTTTTGACATTTTCCGTTTACAAGCTGGAAAAATCGTTGAACGTTATGCGGTCACTGAACCGATCCCGGCTAAAACAGAATTAACTAATTCAGGCAAATTTTAAATATATTTGCAGGTAATAGATGTCTAGTGGTTACTAGGCGTCTATTTTTATTTAGGAAAGTTTAAAGGGACTTAACTTTATGATAAGATATTTATTTGTATTGCTTATATAGAATTATTTTTTTGTAAAGGATAAGATAACGTGTTTTGTAGATTGTGCGGGACAGAAAATCCCGATGACAGTAAGTTTTGTATCAAGTGTGGCAAAGAGTTGATCCCAGTTGAACAAAAAGCAGATGCGGTGGAGGATGTTAAAGAAATTGAACTAACTTCACAACCAGTAGCGGGTCTGTTAAGTTCAACTAAATTGATGTTAAAAGATATTTTCCGGTATGGTAAATGTATGAGCCGGGCTGATTATTGGTATGGTGTCCTAGGAATGGCATTGTTGACGCTGGCTGTATTTATCGGACTTTGGGCTTGTAATATTGCACTCAGATACTTTAATGGTATTGGTCAATATAGGATCGCCCAAGCACTTGTGAATTTTATTATTTTTGTTGCCGTCACAGCAATTATTGCACTATTTTTATTAAATCTTTCGGCCACTGTTCGACGTTTGCATGATATCGGCATGGATGGGGCTTGGGTCTTATTGCAATTTATCCCAGTCGGAAACATTATCGTACTAGTATTTATGTGCCAGCCTACCGCTATGGAAAATAATCGCTATCGCCAAGAAAAACAAAGTCAATTTGGTAAAAAAGTTTATGGTATCAAAGGCCTAGTTCCGGTGATCGTACTCTGTCTAGGGCTACTTGGGACTTCATTGCTGTGGGGGCTAGCTAATAGCAACAGTACGACCGATGATGATATGGAAAGCACCGAATTATACTATAACAGTAACGATGATGATGACGATTATTAGAGATGAGGTTTAACGGTGAAAAATAACAACAATAAGATTTTTGCAGGGATAACAGTAGTACTTGTATTTATCGCATTATTAGTTTTTGGGATCTCTGAGTTGAGTGCTCTAGGACAGTCTCATCACAAATATCCAGCTAAAAGTGAGCATAAAGTTGCTAGTTCAAGTTCTACAAGTTCAATGAGTTCGACTTCTGAAAGCTCAAGTGAAACTAGCTCAAGTAGTAGTGCTAGTCATGTAAGTAGTTCAAGCATTGAAACGGCTACAGCAACCCAAAGTTCAGCTAGTGAAACTCCAAGTGTAGCGACGAGTTCAAGTGAAGTGATCGATCCACGACCTGAACAAGATGAAACACCAGTGACTTACGCTTATCAAGCGCCAGATCCAGTGCAAAACACTCAAACAGTCTATGTTAATGCCAGCATTCCTGGACGCTATCACTTAGATCCTAATTGCCGTGGTTTACAACGCCATGGTGGTGGGACGCCAATGTTGCTTACAGAAGCCCAAAGGCAAGGTTACCAAGTCGAATGTGCGTATGAACGCTATGGAAATTAGTGCACAATTTGTTATATTTAGCTAGAAAGTTCATAATAAAAGGTGCATATTTTTAAAAGGATGGCGAATGCGGATGACAAAGACAGTATATTTTGCAGCTGGGTGGTTTACACCAAAGCAAAACGCAGCCTATGAACAAGTAATGGCAGCGATCAAGAAAAACAAGACGATAAATGATGCGGATAGTTATGTTCCTTTGGCGCATCAATATAAAGGTTTACGCGTGGATGAACATCCTGAATTACTAGAAGATAAAGAATGGCAAACAGCAACGTTCAATGGGGACTGTGTCGGGATCAAGAGTTCAGATATCTTCTTATGTACTTATCTACCGGATGAAGAAGACATCGGTTGTGGGGTCGAGTTAGGCTTAGCCAAGGGTTTAGGCAAATACATCGTGTTGGTGATCCCCGATGAAGATTATGGCAAGCCGATCAACTTGATGAGTTGGGGCGTTGCTGATACAGTCATCAAAGTCTCCGAGCTAGCTGATTTTGATTTCAATAAACCATACTACAACTTCTATGAAGGGGCAGTGTATTAGAATAATGATGACCACTCTGTTTCAGGGTGGTTTTTTATTTAAGCCGATCAAGCTCAATTTTTAGGAAAAGGGTCTTAGATATGGTTAAATAAGAGTAAAAAGGAGGCGTGCGGTGAAAGATGAGGTAAAATGGCGCCAGAAAAATTTATTACGCCAAGTTAATCTCTTTTTGGGACTTTATACGATCGGTGGGACGGTATTTGCGTATCTATGTGCCCAAGAACCGATCTTGATCTTTTTCCTCATATTCCTGATCCCCCTAGGTGTTATTTGTATGCTGGGGTTGTTGATTGGCTTATTGATCCAAATGCGTAAAATAGAGAAGGTTGCTGTTGACAAAACGGCTTATCGTACCTGGAATACTAAAGTGGCCAAGTTACTGTTAAGTTGGATCATTATATTTATCGTCGGCATCGCCGGTGGTATCCAACTGGGAAAATATACGGTCTTACGCCAAGAAAACTCCTTGATCGTGCCGTTACAAAAAGAATTGACGCAAAAATATCACCAAGCTGGCTTTATGGGCGATATCAAGGTTACCAAAGTCGGTAGAGATCGGATCGAGGCTGGAAGCGGATATTATGGTAGTTACACCTATACCGAAAAATTAGAGCCTGGAAAAACTTATCAAAAAAAGCTGTGGGTAAATTTCAGACCGTCCGAGCTAGAGCAGATCGATATCGGGACTAAAGCGTTGCGAAAAGGCGAATTAGATAGTCGATATCAGCGTTCTACCGAAAGCTTAGTGGCGCTAAAAGAAAGTGCAGCCCAACAACAGCCAGCTGTTAAAGCAGAATTGAAACAGATCAAACAGCAGTTTAAAACACTATTTTCCAAAGAAAAGATCACTAATATCGGAGTTTGCATGTATCCTTTTGAAGAAACTGATCCTAAGTTCCAAAAAGTAGCGGCTGTGATCGCTAAAAATCAGCAAAAAAAATTGCCTTTGGGTGGTTACTATAATTTGGATATCCCACAATTTGTCAAAGAGGGGCTATATTACTACTATGTTGATATCGCAACTCAAGATCCATATGCTTTTAATACTGATAGTTTGCGATATCTTTCTTATGCTGGGTTGCCGGATGGAAATTACCGTTTGCACTTTGAAGCTGAGTCTCCTTATGCTGAAAATGGGCTTGAACTGCAGCTCCAGAATGGCGAGATCGTCAAGCTAGAATCAACGAAATATACAGAATAGGGCTAACTAGATAGTTAGCCCTATTTTGTATATCATTGGATTTTAACTACAGTAGTTGTGATAGCTGCAAGCGTGCCTATTATAGAACAGCAAATATTGAACAAAAGATCACTCACCTTACTTAGTTCCACCTTCATTGTCGGCTTCACCACTGGCCCAGACTTTAGTTGCATAGATCGAGTTAAAGAGCAGGGCTGCTTGCAAGGCAACTTGGGAGAGATAGGCACCTAAAGAGCCGATATCAGTGGCACCGGTCATGACTTGGATGCTTAGGATCGACCAGTAGAGGATATTGGCAAGATTGACCACGATCCAAAGCGACCAGTTTTCTTGGTATTTCAAGATGTAGAGTAGTTGAGCGATGAAACTGACGACAAAATTGATCGAATCAAAATACGGTAGTTGTCCGTGTAACAAAGCTAAGATCCACCAGCCGATGAGCCAAGCGACAAAAGCCCCAACAAAGAGTTTTTTGCGACTAGCAGGCGAAAAACGATGCGTTGCTTGGTCGTGGCCCCACATGAACCAGCCGATGGGTTACGAGATGACATAGAAGATGTCCATTGCAAATGAACCATAGGCATGACTGATCCAAGCGATATAAGTCATGGCTAGACACTGGATCGTCCCAAAGATAAAGGCAATCTTGCGTCCTTTCATCCCGTAAACCAGTGATAACGTACCTGTGACCCCCGAGATCATACCGATCAAGCTATCGGGGACGATCCAAAAGACGGCTAGTTGGATCAAGATCAAAATGCTGACATAGGTAACTTCAAATTTCTTCCAATTGGTAAATAATTGCTTATAAAGCCAAGTGTTTGTCATAGTGATCACCTTCCTTTAAGAATATGATAAAACAATCACATTGATAATTCACGTTCTTTGTCTTTGGGGAAAGTTTTTGCTAAGATCGAGGTAGCAATATTAGTCTGGAGGGATTTTTTTGAAAAATTATAATTGGGCAACTTTAGGCTGTGGTGTGATCGCAAATGAATTAGCACAAGCCATGGCAGCTCACGGGCGTACTTTATATGGTGTGGCTAATCGAACACACAGTAAGGCAGTTGATTTTGCCAAAAAATATGGGGTCACTAAGGTCTATGATCAGATCGAAGACATCTTCAGTGATCCTGAAGTCGATATCATCTATATTTCGACCCCACACAACACTCACATCAAATATTTACGTCAAGCTTTAGCTGCGGGCAAACATGTGCTCTGTGAAAAATCGATCACATTGAATGCAGCTGAACTGACAGAAGCTAAGCAACTGGCAGAAAAAAATAATGTGATCTTGGCTGAAGCGATGACGTTGTACCATATGCCGATCTATAAAGAATTAGCCGAAGTGATCGCAAGCGGTCGTTTGGGTGAATTGCGCATGCTACAGTTGAACTTTGGGAGCTACAAAGACTATGATATGACCAATCGCTTCTTTAACCCAGAGTTGGCAGGAGGAGCTTTGTTAGATATCGGGGTCTACGCTTTGTCCTTTGCGCGCTGGTTCATGTCGCAAAAACCCGATAAAGTTGCATCCCAAGTCAAATTAGCTCCCAGCGGTGTCGACGAGCAAGCGGGTATCTTATTGCAAAATGAAGCGGGTGAAATGGCGACACTGGCTTTGACGTTGCACGCTAAGCAACCAAAACGCGGGATGGTCGCTTTTGATAAGGGATATATCGAGATCTATGAGTATCCGCGGGGCCAAAAAGCAACGATCACTTATACCGCTGATGGTGGCCAAGAGGTGATTGAAAGTGGAGCAACTGCAGATGCCTTGTTCTATGAGGTGACTGATATGGAACAAGCCGTTTCTGGGGGTCAAAATGTGATGCACTTAGATTATTCGACCGATGTGATGGAGATCATGACCGAGCTTAGAAGAGATTGGAGTCTAGTGTATCCCGAAGAAAAATAAGATTTTCCTTTTACATTTAACAAACTAGTATTATAATAGTAATTGTTCTCGGGATGTAGCTCAGTTTGGTAGAGCACCACGTTCGGGACGTGGGGGTCGCAGGTTCAAATCCTGTCATCCCGATCAATTACTAGTTAGAGTCGTACCTATACAGGACGGCTCTTTTTGTTTCAAAGGGGGAATCATAATAAAGCGCTCAGTTTGTCTTTTGCTGATCGGGGCTTTTGTCCTCGGGGTCAGTGGGTGTAGCTATCACGTGACGTGGGGCAAAAACGGTGTCACGGTGGCAGTCGTGCCTGCTAAAAAAGCGAGCTCGGTCAAAGATAAAGTGGTTTCGTCAACAACTAGTCACAGTAGTTCGGCTAAGTATTATACTAAAGCCGATACTAAAGAAGAGCTCGACCAGATCACGGCTGAGCTATTGGCGCCGTACGAGCAAAGAGGTTACACCAAGGAAAAAAGCTTTACGGGGACGAAGACACAGTATGCTAAATGGGAAAGAGATCCGACTAGCCCGACCGCTAAATATGCTGATCAAGCGATCTCAGTTGACCAGGCTAAAGGAACGGGCGCTCAGTTCGTATATTTTTGCCCAGCTAAACATGTTGTGTGGGCAGTGATCTTCACGGCAGATAAATAAAGGAAATTTTAAATCATCAGCCCTAGAAATTAGCACTAATTCATTGCCAACCATGGTGGATAACGTTTATAATTATAGTCAAAGTTAGTCAAACAGATTGAGGATAGTTTTATGCAAAATCGCAATATTTCCGATATAATCGAACGATATTTAAAGAGTATTCTTGCTGAAGCTTCCCAAGTTGAGATCAAACGTTCTGAAGTCGCAGACCAATTTGACTGCGTACCTTCGCAGATCAATTACGTGATCAAGACGCGTTTTACTTTGCAAAATGGCTATTTAGTCGAGAGTAAGCGGGGCGGAGGTGGGTATATTCGGATCGCCAAGGTCGATTTGATCAGTGACCCGGATATTTTAGATGAATTGATCGAGTACGTTGGGACCAGTATCAGCGAGACCAAGGCATTTCAGATCATTCAAACGCTCTATGAAAATGAGCTATTGACACATAAAGAAGCACATTTAGTAGCGACTGCGATCGAGAAAAGCACGCTAGCACTATCCGACAATGAGTTAGAAGAGGCGATCCGTGCCAAGATCTTGAATCGCATTTTAAATCGTCTGCGTTGTGCTGATCAATAATAGAAAGAAGGGGATCTTATGGATTCAACATCTTACACACCGAGTGCTAACCAAGTCTTGTTACTTGCACAAGAACAAGCTAACTACTTCAAGCACCAAGCGATCGGGACCGAACATTTATTGTTAGCCCTTGTTTTGGAGGAAAATGGTGTTGCCGGTCAAGTTTTAAGGCAAAACCTCGTAAGTAGTGTCGATATCAAAGAAGAGATCGAGCGGCTCGCAGGGTATGGGACTTTGCGCCGTCAAGCACCAGATAGTTATTTACCATATTCACCAAAATCCAAGGCCGTCTTAAATGATGCCTTGCGCCAAGCGATGATGATGGGTTCGTCTAAGATCGGGACCGAACATTTATTATTGGCACTATTAAATGATGAAAATATTTTATCTTCGCGGATCTTGTACAGTTTACAAGTCGATAATCGGCGTTTGCGGCAGTTGTTGTTGCGCCAATTGGGCATGACTGACCGCCAACGTCAACGTTTAGCTAAGCAAGCCAGTGAAGCGCAAAAACGTTCTAAGACAGAAACGCTAGATGGTTTAGCCCGTGATATGACGGCGATCGCACAAAATGAAGACACCGATCCCGTTATCGGGCGCACCAGTGAAGTCAAGCGTGTGATCCAAGTTTTAAGTCGCCGGACGAAAAACAATCCAGTATTACTAGGCGAACCTGGTGTGGGTAAGACAGCGGTCGCAGAAGGCTTAGCCCAAGCGATCGTCAATGGGGATGTCCCTGAGAATTTGGCGAAGAAACGCTTGATGATGCTCGATATGGGCTCGCTTGTAGCTGGTACCAAATACCGAGGCGAATTCGAAGACCGTCTAAAGAAGATCTTAGAAGAAGTCTACCGTGATGGCAATGTGATCTTGTTTATCGATGAGATGCATACTTTGATCGGCGCTGGTGGGGCTGAAGGTGCGATCGATGCCTCCAATATCTTAAAACCTGCTCTAGCGCGGGGTGAAGTGCAAGTCATCGGAGCGACGACATTAGATGAATATCAAAAATACGTTGAATCTGATCCTGCGTTAGAACGGCGCTTTGCGACAGTCATGGTCGATGAACCTGACCAACAAGCGACCCTTGAGATCTTAAAGGGTGTCCGTTCCCGCTATGAAAAGCACCATAAAGTCAAGATCAACGATGATGCTTTAGATGCAGCCGTCAAGTTGAGTTCGCGCTATATCACGAAGCGCTTCTTGCCAGATAAGGCGATCGATCTGATGGACGAAGCAGCAGCGCGGTTGCGGATCATGAGTGCTGAAAAGAGCAGTCAGTTATCTAAAGCCAAAGCTAAGCTAAAAGAAGTCAGTGATAGCTATGATGAGGAGATCTTACACGAAAACTTCGATGACGCGGCTAAATTGCGCAAAGAAGTGTTGAAATTAAAAGAAAAAGTTGAAAAACTCACAGCTAAACAAGCCGAAGAAGAAGCTAAAGGCGAGTTTAAAGCTGTGGTGACCCAAGAAGATGTGGCCGCTGTCGTTTCAGAATGGACTGGCGTGCCCGTTACCCAATTGACGAAGACTGAAAGTCAACGGCTGGTCGGCTTAGAGAAGATCTTGCACCAGCGTGTGGTCGGCCAAGATGAGGCTATCAGTTCGATCGCTAAAGCTATTCGCCGTTCGCGCAGTGGTTTGAGCGACCCGACCCGTCCGATCGGTTCATTTATGTTCTTAGGACCTACTGGTGTCGGGAAAACTGAGTTAGCTAAAGCCTTGGCTGAAGCAATGTTTGGCTCAGAAGATGCGATGATCCGGGTCGACATGAGTGAGTATATGGAAAAATACTCCACTAGTCGTTTAGTCGGTGCTCCTCCAGGATATGTCGGCTATGATGAAGGTGGGCAATTATCCGAAAAGGTCCGCAATAAGCCATATTCAGTCGTCTTGCTCGATGAAGTGGAAAAAGCCCACCCAGATGTGTTCAACATCTTATTGCAAGTTTTAGATGATGGTTATTTGACCGATTCTAAGGGCCGCAAAGTCAACTTTAGAAATACGATCATCATCATGACCTCTAACTTAGGGGCAACAGCCTTGCGGGACGAAAAATCCGTTGGGTTTGGCGCCGGTAATGTGGTCGATGACTACGCTGCAATGTCAGCTAAGATCAGAGAATCGCTCAAGAAGAGCTTTAGACCTGAATTCTTGAACCGGATCGATGAGATCGTCATCTTCCACTCACTTGAAAAAGATGAGTTGCACCAGATCGTGAAGTTGATGGCTAAAGATATTATCGCACGGGTAGCTGAACGCAATGTGAACTTGAAGATCACGCCAGCTGCAATCGATGTGGTAGCTAAAGCTGGATTTGATCCAGAATACGGGGCTCGTCCGATCAGACGTGCCTTGCAAAATGAGATCGAAGACCGCCTGAGTGAAGCCTTATTAGAAGGAAAGATCGTCACAGGTTCGACGGTGACGATCGGAGCTAAGAAGGGCAAGATCACTTTGAACGTCAAAGATCCAAAAGTTGAAACAGCAAAAGAAAAAGTGAATAATTAAGAGCTAAAAAAGCATTTTGCCAATATCATTATGAGAGTGGCGAAATGCTTTTTTTGTTAATCAGTTGTAAGTTCAAGTAAATTCCCTTCAGGATCTTGAATGACAGCTTCATAGTAGCCATCACCAGTTGTGCGTGGACCATTCAAAAGTGGGAAACCGGTGGCTAAGAATTTTTCAACGTAGGCATCCACATCGGCTTTAGTACCGACGGATAGTGCAATGTGCGTATATCCAAGACTATCGGCGACTCGTGGGCTTAGGTGCTGTTTTGACATCAATTCTAGACGACTACCCGAATCAAAGTTGATAAAATACGAGTGAAACCCCGTTTTTTTATTATGATAAAGTTCAGTACTAGTTCCCGCAAAATAAGTTTCATTCCTTCTTGATATCTCTGTGGGGGATCGGTAGCGTTCTGTTAGGTAGTGCTGCTTTGTTAGGGTTATTGACACTAGGTGTGGTGATCTCAAAACAGATCAGTGCTGAATTGGATATATAGTAAAAAATGGCGTTGTAAGTTAGAAATTTTCTAGCTTACAGCGCTATTGTAGTTATAGGGAGCTTATTTTAGTTCGACGACCGTATCAGCGATCTGATCGCTGAAATTTTGATCGTGTTCGATCACTAAAAGGGCGGGCTTGGTTTCTTGCAATAAAGCCAGCAGCTGGTCTTGGTTATAGGTATCCAAGTAGTTTAGGGGTTCGTCCCACAGATACAACTCGGCTGGGGTAGCAAGTGAAGCCGCTAATTCGACCTTTTTTGTTGGCCTAAGCTCATATTTTCGAGTAAAACATCAAAGGTGTGGCGCTCAAAGCTAAGTTTTTTCAAAAGTGTCAACAAGAGCGTGTAGTCGAGGTCGCGTTTTTGCGTAAACTCTTTGAGCGTTCCCCGGTTGGCGCTGAAATCTTGGCGCACGACACTGATATTTTGGGTGTTTAGTGACAGCTCACCACTCGCAGTTGCATTTGTGCTTCCCAAAAGAGCTTGGAAGAGACTGGATTTGCCACTGCCGTTATTACCCTTTAGGACCACGATCTCACCGGCTTTGACCTCAAAATTCAAAGGTGAAAATAGCTGTTGGTCGTAGGCAAGCGTGAAGTTCTTGGCTTCCACTAAAATTTGTTTGTGGGTCGGCTGGTAATTTAAGCTGAGTGGTTCACTGACTTCGAGGTTTTTAAGTTGCGTCTCTTTTTGTTTGATCTGCTCTTCGGCACGCGACTTCAATGAGGTAGCACGTTTCATCACCTTGGCAGCGCGCCGACCGATAAAGCCTTTGTCAGCGTGCGAATTATTTTGCTTTTGTCTTTCTGCTTGCGCTGCCCAATTTTCTTTAGTCAAAGCAGCTTGCTTGAGCCGTTTTAGTTCGTGGCGTGTTTTTTCATTTTGCTGGATATCATGGCTATCCCGGCGTTTCTTTTGCATTTCATATGATACAAGATCACCATTTTCTAAGCGCAATTGATTTCTTTCGATAACTAAGGTGTGGTCGATCGTTTGGTTCAAGAAGGTGCGGTCATGGCTCGTGACGATAAAGCCCTGTTTTTTCTGTTTTAGGTAAGCCACTAATTCCTGACGCCCTGCTAGATCGAGGTGATTTGTCGGTTCATCGAGCAAGAAAAAGTGGTCAGCTTGGCAAAAGAGCGCACATAATATCAATTTGGTCTGTTCCCCACCGCTGAGCGTGTTAAATGGTTGCCACAAGAGATCTTCACTGATCCCAAATAATTTGAGCTCACGTGTTAGTTCCCATTCTAAGAAGTTCCCTGTCTCTTGCAGACAGTAAAGCGCCAGTTGTGTTTGATCGCCCAAAGGTTGTGGAAAATACGCTAGGGGCACGGAAACATTGATCGTACCCGTATAAGAAAGTTTATTTTGTAATAATTTGAATAAGGTAGTCTTACCGCGACCGTTGCGCCCTAAAAGACCTAAACGCCAAGAAGTATCCAGTTCAAAATTGGCGTTGTCAAAAAGAGCAGCTTGGCCCGGATAAGCAAAAGTAAGATTTTTGATCGAGATATTCGACATAAAGGCATTCCTCCAATTTTTGAGGAACAAAAAAAGCCTGCACAAGGGCAGACTGAGTCATCTTGCATCAGCCCAAAACCCTAAATTCTGCCCAAGTGAAACTGACCCTGTTTGTTCCCAGAGTTGTTAAACTTGTTTGTTGTGCAGAATTTAGAATTTCAATGGCGACGCCTCCGTTCAATTTGATCTACGAACTAGGATAGCAGGTTAGTTGTGCACTGTCAACCGAAATTTTGTGATAAAGTTTCAAGTAAAAAGACACGTAATAGTGCAATATAAACTGCACTATTCCTTTTCTATAATGTGCTTATATGGATCTATCTGTATATAAATGTTATAGGGAGTGTTTTTTATGAAAAATAAATTTTGTTCAAACTGTGGTCAACAGTTAGAAGCAGGGGCGAAATTTTGTCCCCAATGTGGTGCTACCCAAAATGTAGCACCAAGTAATCAAGGACAACCGGTGAACCAACAGCCACAAACCCCACCGGTCCAACCAAATCCTCAAAGCTACCAACAAGCACCACAACAACCAAACATGCAACAGGGGTATCAACAACAAGTGCCACCAACAGGGCAACAACCATACCAACAACAAGTACCACCAACGGGGCAATATCAACAACGGGTAAATCAATTTATAAATAATATCAAAAAATTTAAAAATGTTGTCCCAGGTCAAATGGGGTCACAACCTAATTTAGGTTTTTGGGATAGTGTAAAGTATGTGACTGCAAATACGTTTGATTTTAAGACGCCAGAAACACGGAAGGCAGTTTATTGGTGGGGAACTTTAGGACAATGTATTGTAGGTCTGGCCTTATATATGATCATGTACTTTTTTGCGATTACGGGTTTCAGTAGTGGTAGCGAACTTATGTTACTTTTAGGGAATCTATTTTATATTATTTTTTATGTTTTCTGCTGTGCTTCCGGAATCAGCTTGTTAGCTGCCGCAGTACGCAGAACACGTTACATTGCCAATAATCCATGGTTAGTTTTAGTGCCATTTTACAATATTTATTTATTATTGGTCGATCACCCACAATACCAAAGCCAACCGTATCAACAACCTAACCAAATGCAACAACCATACCAACAACAAAATTATGGTCAACAACCACAATATATGAATCAACAACAAGCACCACAACAACCGGTACAAAATCAACACCAACCACAACAAGTACCATCACAAAAACCAAACGATGATCAAAATACACCTCAAAATTAGGGGGAGAATTGATGTTAAATTGTCCTAACTGTGGGCAACAAAATCCTGCTGGTTCTGCATTTTGTAGTAATTGCGGAGCGCAGTTGCAAATGTATGCCCCACCTAAGAAAAATGGCTTGCCTGTTCCAGCGATCATCGGGATCTGTATAGCCGTAGTCGTGTTGATTTTTGGTGGCTTATATATGTTAGGCGGTAATGATCCTGAGTATAAGACAGCTGATAAATTGGAACTGGCTGATATTGTGGGGACTTGGAGATTAGTTGACGAGAGCAAAAAAGACACGATGACCGAAGAGATAAAAATCAGTGAAGATGAGATCACAACGGATTCAGGTGAAAAAATTGCTGTACGTTACAGCACTGTGACTGATGAAGACACAGTGATCATTTCAGATACCGATAATATTTTTACAGCTAATATGGTTGAATTACGTCTGGAAAAGCGTAAAGTAAACGGAATTGAGCATGTTGTCCTTGCTGTCTATAACAGTTCTGATGATAGCTGGGGATATTACGTAAGAAAGTAGAGGTGCTTCTATGATCTGTCCAACTTGTGGATATCAAAATTCACCTAGAGAGAAGTATTGTCAGCAATGTGGGCTTATTTTGCCCAAAGCTAGTCGTTCGAAATTACCAGTAGTCATTATTGTTAGTTTTTTGCTTTTTACAGCAATTGGGACGGGCCTAGCATATCATTTTGGCGTGATCAACAATGACCCTAAGTATGTGAAATACGATAAGATCGAACCTAAGGATGTTACTGGTAAGTGGAAATTTGTTGAGGAAACAAAAAAGGGTGTGTTAGATAAGAATCTTCGATCATTTGAGATCACACCTAGTAAGATCACATACAGAGTGAAGTCGAGTAAAGAATTACAAAAAATAGATCTATCACTGAGAATTGTGGATAAGTCATCAAAACTTATTGTATTTGCAAATAAAGATGCTAGTACCTGGTTAGCATTTCGCTTGGAAAAGCATAAGATAAATGGTGTTGAACGAACGGTTTTAGCTTTTCCAGTTCAAGATGGCGAATGGGCTTACTTTGTACGTGAAGGGAAGTGAAGTTAGATGCAATGTCCAAACTGTGGAAAAGATAATTTACCTGGCGCACAATTTTGCGAAAATTGTGGACAAAGTTTGTCAGCATCACAACAAACTTTCATTCAACCGATCCCACCTAAAAAGAATAATGCTGGTAAGTATATCTTAGGGGTATTTATCGGATTGTTTCTTAGTCTGATCGCGGTCGGTGCAATAACCTTGGTGCATAATACATTGGCTCAACGTCCAGTAAAAACGAGTGCTAAGTTGAAAACCGAAGTATATAAATATAAAGATTCATCAGAAGATGATAGTTCAACCCAAGAAGATGCCAGTTCCGATGATGATGCAGATTCATCAGATGAGCAAGAAGTTGATCAAGATGCGCCAACACCTGTTGTAGCTAACGGTCAAACGACGACTTGGGTCAGTGATGATGGCCCAGTTTTAACGATCAATGGAACGACAATTGTGACAATTTCAAACGGAAGTAAGGCTCCAGAAGATGGAACTTATGATATTAGCGGGATCGAAAACAATGGTGAAAGTTTTCATCCTATGAGTGGTCCGCCACAAGGGCGAATCGATAGAGGGGAAATCAGCATCGTTGACAATGTTTTGACTGTGAACAATCAAGGTCAGATCACGACTTATCACTATCAACCAGAGTCAAAAGAAGGTAATACCGAAAGTAGTTCCTATGATGATGACGATAATATCTATGAAGCAGATTAGGAGGGAAGACTATGCAATGTCCAAATTGTGGAAATAATAATGCTCCTGGAGCAAAATTTTGCCAAAATTGTGGTTATAATTTTTCAACGGGCAAGAAAAAAGGTCCATGGCTATATATCTTATTAGTTATCGGAGCTTTAGTTGTACTATGCGGTGTTTTCTTTGCATACAAGGCGGTTACTAACCAAACAGCAAGTGCTCCAACCAAGCAAGTGGTAAGTTCCAAAAAAGAAACGAGTTCGTCCAAAGCTAAGAAAAAAGAAAGTTCTAGTGAAAAAGAAAGCTCAACAGCAGTGGAAAGTTCATCTGAACGTGAAAAAGCTTCTAGCACAAGTGTAGAGGTTGCGGGAAATAATGCAGCAGCTAATAGTGAATCAACAAGTAGTGCTACATCATTACCTGATCCATTATTTGTCGATGGTCGAACATCGATCTGGGAAAATGTTACTAATCCTGATGATGTTATGATCATCACAGGTGTTGATACGGTGCAGACTGCTCATGTGGTACATGATAGTGCGACAACACCGACTCATTACGACAATTCTTACAATATTGAAGAAAATACTGGCAACAGCTTACTTTTGCGTTCAACAATGGGTGGCTTCGGTGGCGGTATTGAAGTCAAAGGCGATCATATTGTCTGGCAAGATCATGAAACGATCAAAGAATATTCGCTAAAATATATTAAATAATTTTACATACCTAACGCAAAAAATGCGTTGGGTATTTTTTTGTCTCGATTTAGGTAAAAAATAACGTTTACATAAAAAATCTAGCATGGTAGAATTTACGTGTAAATATTTAGACTGGGGGGATATGATGAAAGAGGCAACACAAAAGCAAAACATTCAAAAAGTCAACGAGCTATTCACAGAACTATATGATCTGCTAGACCATCAAGCAGCTAAAGTAGCTGTTCAAAATGCGTATAACAAAATAAATGCGTCAGATAAACTTTCAGTCCAGTACGCCGAGGTGCCCGAAGCAATCGAGGCGCTGAAAAGAGAGTTTTCGAGGCTGTCACTTGCTAAACAGACAAAATTCACCCGTGCCCAAGAAGAGATAGTCTCCCAGTTGACGGTTTTTACTAGAAAATCTTTTCAAAAGGGGTTTGAAGGCTTAGGAATGGTGGGCGTTTGGTTTGTATAAGAAAATACCTGATCGAATTTCAAAAATTTGGTCAGGTATTTTTTCATGTAAAACTACATGTATAAGTACGTTGAAGACCGCTATATCAACTGCAAGACGCATTTTATATAATTTGGGATGTATTAATGCTAGGGAGTTTATCATTATGGATAAAGAAGAAATCGATATTGAGGCATTGCACTCATTTTATAAGGAATTACAAAATTTGATCGGTCTAGAAAGCATGTTGAAGGTCCATGATCACTATAAAGGCTCGCAATTAGTGATCCCAAGTCATCTCTATGACCGCAAGATCGCTGCGACAAAGATCACTGAGCAATATAACGGACGCAATTCACGTGAACTAGCGCGCAAGTACGGTTATTCCCAAAAATGGGTCTTGGACAATTTACGTAAAGCCCGTGAAAAAGGCACACCGGTAGCAGATTGCAAAAAATAGGCAACCTAAAATAAATTTAAAAAATTATATTTATTGTTGACAAATTCATAGAATATGCCGAATATAAGGTTGATAAATTAGGATTTATCGAGATAATTTCCAAGGATAAAATTTATGAAAATACCAGTCGAAATGTCAGCAAATAAGGGTATATACTTAAAGTAAGATTAATTTTTCGGAGTGCACCATGATTTCGGATTACAAGAAGACATATCAAGAGATGGCAGCACTGATTGGAGAGCAACGGACACATAAGTTGTTTGAAATGGTCAAGAGTACCAAATATGACTTCTCTATGCGGCTGTATTCTAAGCAGTACTGTGAATATTATATTTTAAAGCATAAAGATCACAAGCAACCACGTATTTTAGCCCTAGAATTAGGCTATAGTTTGCGTTTTGTGCAAGATGTGATCAAAGAAAAACGATGCTTGCCAACAAACTATGATGAGGAAATTGTTAAGATGAATAAGTACAACGGAATTTATCAGCTATTCTACGAGCTGTTTGGCGAGCGGGTGGTCAATCTGGTCTATGATAATTTGCGAGGAAGCACCATCTATTTTCCTTCCAAATTACATTCTAAAGATTATGCGCGCAAGAAGATCGCGGAAAATATGGATCGCTTGAATGTACGTGAGCTGGCAAAATTGACTGGTTACAGTGAGCGCAGTGTGCGACGGATGATAAGTGAGATAACTGAAGATGATCAATGAGGCTTTAGCAGATCTGCTAGAGCTTTTTTTGTGCAGTGAAAAAAGTTATTCTTTTTGCATTAGATGACACTATACGTCTATTTAGCGGCGGATAATATAAAACATAAGGTGATCAATTGAAAGTTTAGTGGTAGCTTTTGATCACCGGATCACTAGGCAATGCATTGGATGAAGATTAAAGCATTGCACAGAAGGGAGAAGTCTAATGACTAACAATTCACCAAGAAATACCCATGGACCGATCGTCAAAACTGGTCCTACAGCAGGGCAAAATCGTTCACGTAACAATGATGGTAGCTGGCGCAAAAAGCGCAGTGATGCTGGAAAATCAAGAAAGTAGGCCCACAGATGTTAGAGGAAATTTACCAAAAGATGTACGTAGTGGCAGAAAAAGTCTACAACTATATGTACCAATTTTTAGGTGATCCAGAAGATTGGTTCGATTGATCAAAGTAGCTCGGTTCTTGGGGATCGGGCTATTTTTATGATGTGCAAATAGATGGTGTTAAGTAAGCGCTTTATTGTATTATAAAGATATATTAAAAGTGGAGGTAACTATTATGAGATCAGAAGAATTTATTAGAGAAAATGTTACAAAATATTTTGATGATAGCAATGTATTGATTACGCCCGCAAAAACAGATAAAGAAAAAAAGAAAGTTGTTAATGCGGCACAAAAAATTGCTAACGGCATAAATCCGGCATTCATTGCAGCAATTTATGATACAACACTTTTGGGGAGTGGGAAGGAAGGTATTGTTTTTACAGGGGAAAAACTTTTCTATAAAGAAGCTTTTGAAGCCCCGGTTGAGATTGATTTAAGTAAGGTAGTGGAAGTAGAATATCTTGAAAATAAGATTGTAAATTCAAAAGGAAAAGAAAGTATTGAGTGTGATTTGGTAATTAAATTAGAGGAATCTGATGATATCAAATTACATAAGGGATATGTCACAGATACATTGAAGGCGTTAGGTGATTTTTTAAATGAATTGGCTAATGAGGTAAGTGAAACTGTTAGCACAGATCACCAAGTTATTTTGACTGATTGTAGTGATGAAGCTATTCTTGCATATTTGAAAATTGTAACTAATTTTATTAAGCATGATGGGAAAGTTGAAACTAAAGAATATGTCAGTTTAGCAGGCTTGATTGGTGGATTACAGCTGGGGGATAAATTATCTGATGAGCTAAGAAAATATCGTAATAGTGCAGAAATGGAAGATAATGATAGTTTGATTTCAACATTAAAACGAGAAATTCCTGAAGGAAGCCAAAGTGAAATTTTTCAAGGTTTAGTGAATGATTTAATATTAACAACTCCGTTTGAAAAGTATGATGAAGTTAGAGAAGAAGAATATTTTAAGGATATTCAAGAAAAATTAGGAGTTACGGATGAACAGATTGATGTCTTCATCAAAAAAAGTGAACAAGATAAAAAAATCATTGAGGAAAGAACTACTGATAAGGAAGCAAAGAAAATGCGGGAGGAACTTGCAGGTATAGCAGGTGCCGCAGGAGCTTCTTTAGCTGCTTTTGGTGTTACGGGAGTAGTGGTTGGAGCGTTTGGGGAACTAGGTTTAGGGACCTTAGCTTTTGCTACAATGTCAACTGGGGGAATTGCATTGGCTGTAGCAGGAATTACAACAGCTGGAATCGTTGGGTATAATGGAGTTAAAAAATTATCAAGTAGTAAAACTGAAGACAGTATTATTCGTCAAACATTACTTCAAGAAGCTATTAAGAGACACGAAATGGGTATGCAATTGATGTTGAGTGACATAAATTATATTACAAAAAGAATAGTAGACTTATCAGCAAAGATAAACAAAAGTGATGAAGCTCGTGAACAATTGAAAAAATTAGTAGAGAGATTGTCTAAAACTAATAATGCAATTAATCACGCAAAACAAGATGAAGAATATCGGAAACGTGAATTGATTTTGAGTGAACTTCCAGAAACTTTAGAAGTTGAAAAGTTGAATGATTTACTCAAGCAAAATATTAATGGGGATAAGTTTGGAATGGCCTTGGACGAAGTATACAATTATAAAGAAGGCGAAAACCGCATTAATGAAGAAAGTGAGCTAAAAAACCTAAAAGTATGTAAAGCAATCTTAGAAAATATAGAGTATTACAAAGTTGCAACTATGGCTAATGCTAAAAATGTGGGTAAGAAGCTCTGGTCAAAGCTAAATAACTAATTTAGGTGAGAATAATGAAAAAAACAGATGATCTTTTTGATGATTTAGCTGAAATATTAGCTGTAAATCAAGACCAACTAGAGTTAGGTGAAGTAAGACTGGATAACTTGAACAATGATCTTGATATTGTTGAACAAAAACTTTGTGAAGAAAGTAAACTTTTTACTGATACAGAACGACTCTTGCAAGAAAATAGATTATCTAGCGATGAGTTATCAGAGCTGGCAGGTATATTGGCTTTAGAAAACTCAATAGAGAAGAAAAAATATGAAGATATCCAGTTGCTGAATACCGATAGCTGGGATGCGTTGTTATCTAGTGCTCAAAATTATGCAAATGTTAGAAAACTTGATATGAATGATCCATATTTCAAAGTTCTAAGTGAGCGTGAGATAGTTGAAATAAATCAACAGATCGTCAGAGACTTTAAGTTATCACGCCTAGATGGGATGGATTATGCGTTTGCTGCTTCTGTTGGAATAATAATGGGATTAGTAGATAAGTTTTTAATAGGTGATATAACGCGACAAAAAAATAATGGGAATGATATGTTGCGCCGTAAAGTTGATGAATTGTATAGTAAAGTTGTAGTCGGGTACGCTAATTTTGTTAATCCTGATGGTGGAAAATTTAGTAGCGAAAAAACGGCAATTAAATTTCTTGAAGGAAAGTATGCTGTGAACTACGATGCGGCAACTCATGATTCGATTATTGAAAGTGGAATAAATAAATTTACACCTAATAATCATCATATCAAATCGATTGCGCACTGGCCTGATTTGCTAGGTTTGATTGTAGGAATAATGGATCAAATTACAGGAAAAACAACGATTTTTAATAATGGTAGGATAGAACGTGTAACTACAGTCAATCAGGGATTGGAATTTAGCTCATCAAATATGATAGTTAAAATTGCTGAATCTGTAAAAAATTGGTTTGGACATATTATGTCTGATATCGCGGGCTCGAGCACATCTATGCAACGTGGAGCAGGTTTACCAGCACCATTTTTCGGAACGTTACAAAGTCTTAACTTTGGGAAAATAGGCGATAAAAATTTTGGTGAGGTAAGCACATGGCTTTATGAAAAAGGCTTTGATCTGCGAATGTTTACGGCTCAATCTATTCCAGTTATATTAGAAGAGGTTATGATAAGGATCTATATGTCCTTTAAGCGAAAATTCTATATAGATGAGCAGACAGGAGAATTAGCAGATTCCTACAAAGAAGATTTAAGCAGGATGTTGTTAACTACTACTGCTGTTTTTGAAGCAGGCGATGTAGTGGATGCTTTGGTACGTAGTGGTGGTTTAAATGTAACAGTTTTATTGAAGTTGAATTACGTCAATGTCGCTGATATGGGATTTAGGGCTGTACAAGTTCTTAGGAATAAGGTAAAACATATCCATGATTTGGAACAAAAAGACGCAGAGCTTCAGCGAGAATGGAATCGAATATCTCTTGAATTAACAATGTAAATAATATAAGCCATATTCGGAATTTTCTGAATATGGTTTTTTTATTTGGTAATTATTTTGTGACACATATTGTCTATGCGAGAAGGGATAATTAGTGTAAACAAGATAATGAGTGAGTTCAAAATATTTTGGATGCTTTTTGTGACAAACTTTACGTGTTTTTCGTTATAAAACCTTTTAAAACTAGGTAAATATAAATTTTTTTATAATGTATTTTTTAACTTTTATCAAGTAGAATTGCCTATAATATTGTAAGAGAATTAAAGTGTTATTAACAATTATTATTAAAGGGGTGTCCTGATGTTTTTTGGGAAATTAAAAAAAGCTCAAGCAGAAACCAATGAAAAATTAGAAGTATTATCTCAAAAGCAAGCAGAGCTAGAAAAGATCATTCAAATTTATGAGGAAAAATTATCAAAAACAGAAGAAAAAGTAGAAGATATTTCTGAAACATATAAAGATGAGATTCGTAGTGCCATTAGAGCGAATGTAGAGAGTGAGGTGAGTAGTACCGACTCAAGTGGATTGAAGGTAAGATATGCCAATCAAGATACTGAGTTGTTTCCCAGGCGACGCAGAAGATTAAAAGTTCTTGTTACTGCAACAATGAGTGCAGGAAAATCAACATTGATCAATGCGCTTGTTGGTAAAAAAATACTATTTTCACAAAATGAGTCGGCCACTGGTAAAATTTATCACATTTTAAATAAGGTAGATAAATCTGGCTTTAGCCGACTTGAAGATGAATTACAAAATTTAGAAACTGAACAAGAAATTATCAAAATTAGTGAAAGTTCCAGTGAGAAAGACATCTATATCAGTACTTACATAGAGAGATTCAATGAATTCCCAGTTGAAATTATTGATACTCCTGGGACGAACTATTCTGGAAATGATAATCACTTGGGGTTAACTGAATATGCTCTAAATAATATTGATTATGATGTTATTTTATGTGTACTAAATGCTACACAAGCGGGTACATATGATGAGAAGAAGAATTTACAACTTGTAAAAAAAGCTGATAAACCAGTAATTTTTGCGCTTAATAAAATAGATACGTTTAACAAAAAAAATGATTCTGTTGAACAAAGTATATCTGATGCAGAGGAAGAACTAAGTGAGTTAGGATTTTTAGAGCCCACTGTATTGCCGGTTTCAAGTTATTTTGCATTACTAGGATGTTTGAGTGGTACAGATTCTCTAGATGATGATGATGAATTTGAATTAGAACGTCTAACTAGAAAACTCACCAAGGATAAGTTATATAAGACTGGTAATGAAGATATAGATGATACAGTTGATGTATTAAGTGGCATTTACCAGTTAGGGAATGAATTATTGAAATATACAAAGTAGAGGGAATTTTATGAGTGAAGTATATGTTAAATACAATCCTTATACAGTTAAAACAGATATAAGAATTGATGATAAAAATTTTGATATTGATGCGGGTAAACACCTGCAGGAATGGGTGGAAGAACTACCGGAATATATCACATCGAAAGGAAAGGACAAAAATTTTAAGTTCACATTCCATGGTACTAATTATGATTATGAAGATGTGGTTGAAGCTTGTGAGCGATATGTCAAAAAAAATCCAGAATTTAATTTTGAGATTAACTACGAGGCACCAACTGAAGAAGTGGTTGATAAAATTGGTCAAATCACAGAAATTTTTGAAGAAATCCAAGCAGGTGATGTGGAGGATTTGAAGACTCCAGAATTGGCAGATGCCTTTGAAAAAGCTAAAAGTGATGAGTTTCCAATAAATGTAATTGCTACAATGAGTGCTGGCAAATCAACACTTATTAATTCTCTATTAGGAGATGAAATTATGCCATCTTCTCAAGAACCATGTACTGCAATTATTACTAATATTAAGGATAATGACGACTTATATAATTTTAAGGCAACTGTTTTTGATAAGCAAAATATGAAGATTGCCGAAAGTGATAATGTTACCATTAAAGAAACAACAGAGTGGAATAGTGATGAGAACGTAGCAACCATTAACATGGAAGGGGATATTCCATTTATTGGGTCGAAAGAGAATGATTCTAATTTAATATTAATTGATACGCCTGGACCAAATAATGCTCGAAAAGAAGAGCATAAAAAGACAACATGGAAAATGTTAGGGAAATCTTCAAAGACATTAGTATTGTACATTTTAAATGCTACACAATTGGGTATAAAAGATGATAAAAATTTTTTGACTAGAGTTAAGGATACTATGAGTGTAGGAGGCAAACAGTCCAGGGATAGATTTATTTTTGTTGTCAATAAATTAGACGCTTTAAAAGCTAAAACAGAAGATGTTTCTAAAACTTTAGCTAATGTGCGGAGCTACTTAGAGGATGATATCGGAATTGAGAATCCAAATATTTATGCGGCAAGCGCATTGAATGCGCTGCAATTAAGAACTATCTTAAAGGGGAAATCAGTCGATGATTTGGACATAGATGACGATGAAGAAGCTGAGTTATTTGTAAAGATTAGACGAGCTATTAAGCGGGAAGATCATCATTTCGAACAGTATGCTCCACAAATTCCATCTATTAAGAGAGAAATAGATAGCAAATTAGCCAAAGCAATTGAAGAGAAGGATAAAAAAGAACAGGCATTAATTTATAGTGGTGTTCCTACAATTGAGTCAGCAATTAGATTATATGTAGAAAAGTATGCTATTCCAGCAAAAATTTCAAATATTGTTGCAACATTTGAAGCCAGCTTGAAAAAAGCAAATATTAAACGTTCGTTAGAGAATAAGATTAGTGAAAATGAGGAATTGGGAAATAAACTTCGAGCTAAAGCTGCTGAAATTAACTCAAAACTTGAAAGTGCAAAAAATGGTAAAGAATTGCAAAGTAAAATTGATAAAATTAGCTATTCTAAGTTAGTTGAAAAAGAAGCTAACAAATCAATTAAGCAAGCGATAGCTGATTTTAATGAGCAAGTTGATAATCTGCAAGATGAAATTGAAGAATATGAAGCTAAAACGGAATATGAAAGTTTAGTCCAAGAAGTAGAAGATATTAGACAACGTGTTGAAGTTGAGTTAAATGAATTGGTAGAATTCTGTATTAATGAACAAACACAGGATTTGATTGATGAATATAAAAGCAGAATCAACTCAATCTTGGATGAATCGGACATGGATATGGAATTAGGAAGTCCTATAGAATTTATTCATGCCGATATAGAATCGAGTGTTGGAAATATTGAACAAATGAATGTACAACATCGTGAAGCTGAATACCATTTTGAAAGTCAAAAGAAATGGTATAACCCATTTACATGGTTTAAAGGTGATAAATACGTAGAAGATACACCAGAAAAAGATTTTGTTGAGAAAAAAGATTTTGTCAATATGTTTAGTGGGGTTCAACCAATGTTAGTAGATTATGTGCCGCAGATAACTGCATATGCTGAAACACAGGAAGTTAAGACTAGAAAATTCTTCGAACACGAATTTGAACGGTTGACATCTATGATGCAAGAGGAAATGAAGAGCTTAGAAAATGTTAAATCGCAAAAAGATTTATCTGAAGCCGAAATTGAAAAAAATCGTCAAACATTAGAATGGCTAGCAAATCTTGAGGCGAAGTTGAACAATGTTTTAAGTATATAGGGAGGATAGACTGATGGCTATAGACAATTTTTTTAAGGAAAGTGTGAAGAGTGGGAATCGGACAAAAGTGGTTGTAAGTATGAAAGATTCAATATTACTTGATCCAACATTAAAGCTTTTTGATGAAAAACTTCAATTTGCTATGGGAAAAATTCCTAATCTGATTGAAGAGCATGATGGTGAAACTTTCAAAAGTGAAGATGAATGGACAGAAAAATATTTGTATGATGTTTTGGCTGATTTAACATTTAATTTTTCGCAAGAAAGAATCGACTTTTTACATCAACTTGCCCCCACTGTGAAAAAAGGTGAGGAGACAGTGAATAAGAAAAACACCAAAAGTCAAAAAAATCCCAGTAGTAGAGGAGTCAGGCATAAAGAAAATAGTAAACAAGATACTCAAAAAATTGCAGGAACCGTAACAGCAGTGGCTGGGGCAATTACGACAGCCGCTGGATTAGCCACAGCACATACTGCTTTAACTATTAGCGGAGCATGCGTAACTATTGCTGGAGTAGCAATTGCTTTGGTTGATAACTCGAAAGAATAAGGGATGGTGTCATGAGTGAATTGAATCTTCCGCATGGTGAAGATGTAAAGAAACTTGTTAAACGAGTAAATGATTCGCAAGAATTAGAATTAACGCGTAAAGACCTAGATTTTGTGGCATTAATAGCTGGATTACAGATTTTGCGCCAATATCTTTCACGAAAAAAGATTTTGAATATGCGTAGACTAAATGATCAAGAATCAGCTAATTTAGTAAAGCATAACTCAGTTGTTGAAAATGTAATTAAAAATAAAAATTATGGTGAGTGGATACTTGGTCCAACAAGTTACGATGCAATAGCTCGATCGTCAACTAAAATTACTAAGACTGGACTGTCTGGAATGAATCATCGCTACAAAACATTAGCACATGATCCGCTAGTTGGTTTGTTGGTTGGTCCAATAAATTTAATGAGTGAAACGATAACTTTTAGTGATGAAGATGCGCTTATTTCTTTGAAGACCTCAAATGTTGTCCCTACAGATTATGGACGGGCAGATTCGGGGTATCAAATAGGTGAACCTACTACATTTACGACAGCCACTGCTACTAGCATTGAGTATGTAAAAAATGACGCTATGATTTTGCCAGCAGCGGTAGTGAAGCATTTGTTACATTTAGCTTCTGATGTGGGCACACAACAAGGGTTGCCTATTCCTGGTCTATCATTGCTACCTAATATTGGAGAAGTTACTTCGGCTAGTGTCAATAGTTGGTTGTTAGAAAACCATTTTGATGCTATGTGGATTGCTAATATCGGAGTCCAGTATGGATTAGCCGAGTTTATAAATACAATTAGTAGTATTATCTATAGATTTTTGAGATATCGAAATTCACCTGTATCTGCTGAAATTGTTAAGCGGAAAACTGACAAAGTAATTGCAGTAGCTAATGGGATTTCTACATCACAAGATTTAATACGCTCATTAATGAAAGCACAATTTGATTTACCGAATGCTATTCGTGAGCTTGATTTTGGTGGGTTAATAGCTACAATTAAGCGTCTTATCCAATCAGATGAATTTAAAGATGATATAAAAAATATTGATAAAATTTGGAATCAAGTGGTTTTTGGTATGACACACAGTGTTGAAGATTTGGAAATTCAATTACAGACTCAACTACGCTATATTGATAGTAAATATTCTCAAATAATGAAAGAGATGTTGAAAGAATATGAAGTATATGCAAATCTTCAAGAAAATGCAACTAATTGGAATCAGTCTGCGAAAAGTCAATTTGAAAGTAGTGTAGAGTTTGCAAAGTTGAATAATGTCACAAATTATTTGAGCTCAAAGGAAGATATTTATAATTTTTTCAATAATTAAGGAGTGATTTTCTATGTTCCATGGTGAAGAACGTGAGGCTGCTGTTGAAAGAATGAATAAAGAATATAAGCAGATGGAAAGACATCAGAAAAATGTTATTCGTAGTAGTGAACATTTGTATCGTGAAAGGGACAGACTAAAGAAATCGGTATTTACAATGTGGGATTTGATCAATTCATTTAGAGAAAAGCCTACAGAACTAAATGTGACGCTAAAAAAGGTGAAAATCGAATACGATCGATATGAAGACTTGATAAGTGAAGCTGAAGTTCAAGCAGATGAGTTGGAGAAAGTTTACGGTGGAGCAGTATCGGCTGTAGCTATTGGTGGTGGAGTAGCAGCTTTGGGACCCTCAGTTGCAATGTCAATTGCAACAACATTTGGAACTGCCTCCACTGGAACAGCTATCTCGGCATTATCTGGGGTGGCAGCAAGGAATGCAGCACTTGCTTGGCTAGGTGGTGGAACTTTAGCAGCTGGTGGTGGCGGCACAGCTCTTGGAAGTACCATATTAGGCCTTGCAGGTCCTGTTGGTTGGGGAATAGCAGCTGCAGGAATTGTTGGTGGTTCATTAATGGCTAATGGTAAAAATAAAAAAGCTATTGCCCAAGCTAATGAAGCAACTAAAAAAATAGAGGCGCAGTCTAAAATACTTGAAGGAACAGCAGAAGAAATTAGAATTCTACGTAGGCAAACCTCTAAATTTACTTCTGAAATGAACAGTGCAAGATTAAGAGTTGAGCGATTTAATCGAAATTTTAATGAATTAAGCGAGACAGAACAGGATAGAATTGTTGCAATTGTCAATAATGTATTTTCAGCTGCTAAGATGTTGAATAAAACGGTTGGACAAAAATAACACAGTTTTATCAAGCTTAATGGAATTTATGTCAGCAAAAGCTACTACAGTAATATACTAGAGCAACATATGCAAAAAGCGTCCAAAATCTTGGATGCTTTTTTGCTGTGTGACAATATATGTCTATGTGATGCGGGATAATATATTCATAAAGTAAGTCAGCAAGAATTTTTACGAGGAGATGAGCGTATGTCTAGTTTGTGCGATATTTTTAATGAGGTAGTAGATGCTATAGAACTTTTGAAGGCACTCGTTGATGAAGATGAAGTTAATTAATGTTGTTGATGAGATACTAAGGGAAAAACATTATAAATTGATACAGTGGAGGTATTATTATGGGATTGATGGATTTTTTAGGAGCAGCAAAAAAATGGGCCGAAGATGAAGCAGTGAAAACTGAAAAGAAATTCGATCAAAATTTACGTTCGATGTCAACTGCTGAATTAAAGCGTCATAAGAAAAATATGGAAGCTAAAGGTATTCCACAACAATATGGCTACGATAAGGTAGTTGCATAATTGAGACGCCGTGGCGAACTATAACATCTAAAGATCTATATCCCATTCTTTAAGGAGTTGGATATAGATTTTTTATTTTTATCACTTTCTGCGTAGTTTTCTGTTTATTATGTAGCGTAAAATATGTTATTATAATAAATTGATTAGAAAGAAAGGAAAAACATTTTAGCTATGTGGGGTAGAAAAAATATTATCTTGCTAGCCTCAGGGATCTTGATCGTGGTCTGTGTGCTGATAACTTTTTTCAGCAACGCAGGTGAAAAGAAGACCACGTTGACTTTCCAAGATGGCAGCACATATACAGGTACGACAAATGAGGGTAAACCCGTCAAAGGTACGCTCAAGTTCAAAAACGGCGATGTTTATACCGGTGGCTTCAAAGACGGGCATTTCGAAGGCCGGGGTACTTTCAAGTCACATAACGGCTGGACCTTTACGGGGATCTTCCATAAGGGTGTCGCAAATGGCGCGGGCAAATTGCAGGATAAAGACCACGTCATCCAAGCCGGTAACTATGTCAAAGGAGAGTACAAAGACAAATGAGAATCAAATGGTTTAGTTTGATCCGGATCACGGGTCTGATCTGTGTGCTCTTATATCACTTCTTTCAAATGCGCTATACCGGTGGTTTTATCGGGGTCGATATCTTCTTTACGTTCTCAGGCTATCTGATCACCGCCTTGATCATCGATGAGTTCAGTCGTTCGCAAAAATTTAGGTTGCGGGACTTCTATTATCGGCGCGTGATGCGGATCTTGCCTCCCCTGGGCTTGATGATCTGTATCGTTTTACCGTTCACTTTATTGGTCGGTAAAGATTACATCACTGACCTGACACGCCAGATCACATCAGCGGTCGGATTTGTGACCAACATCTTTGAGATCAACACGGGTGGAACGTATGAATCGCGCTTTATTCCGCATTTGTTCGTCCATACGTGGTCATTAGCGATCGAAGTTCAATTCTACTTGATCTGGGGCTTTTTACTTTACTTATTGACTAAAGTCTCAACGTCGGTCAAGCAATTCCGGTTGCGGGTACTAGCTGGCTCAGCTTTGCTTGCCGTAGGAAGTGCGACCGCAATGTATCTAGGAGCCCAAGGCTTGAGTGAATTTTCACCGATCTACTTCTCCAGTGTGACTCACATCTTCCCATTTTTCATCGGGAGCGTGTTAGGGTCGATCGCGGGGATCCAAGATCTGATGCCAGCTTTCAGTGCAAGTGTTGAGAAACATTGGACTAAAAATAAAGCTTTAGCCTTTATGATGATAAATTTAGCACTATTATTCATCTTGGCTTACTTCCTGCGCTTTGATCGCCGTGAGACTTACATGTTTGGCTTTATTTTAGCGAGTCTCTTTGCCGCGGGTGCGATCTTTGGGGCGAATATCTTACACCGCAAGACGCCGGATGTAAAAGAGCCTCAGATCTTTGTCTACCTCGCAGATATCAGCTATAGTGTTTATCTGTTCCACTGGCCGTTGTTTGTCATCTTACCCAAGCAATTCAGTAACGGGATCGCCGCGCTTTTGACGACGATCTTATCGGTCATTTTTGCGAGCTTCTCGTATTACTTCTTAGAACCGCTTCTCCGTGGTAAATCGGTCTCATTGGCTGGGCGTGAAGTCAATTTCAAACAGATCGTAGCTCCTTTAGGTGGTTTTATGACACTAGCGATTGGCTTTGGGGTGTTCCTCTGCTTACAAGCACCGACGATCTCTTCGTTGGAAGAAAACTTGATGTTAGGTGGGATCCAACAAGATGTCGGTAAGCTCGATATGGCGTACGCCAAAGCGACTGCGCCTAAAAATGAGACGCCAGTAGCGGCCGATCAAAATACGGGTATCCCAGCTGGAACGACGATCATCGGCGATAGTGTGACGCTTGGCAGTCGCAGTTATCTGTTGGAACACATGACAGACGTCGATATCGACGCAGAAGGTAACCGCACGATGAATCTAGCTTATGATGTTTTGATGAATCTACAAAATAGTGGGCAATTGCGTAAAAACGTGGTGATCTGTATCGGGACCAACTCGTTAGATGATTATCAAGAACAAACTCAAAAGGTGATCAATGACTTGAAACCAGGGCATCATTTGATCTTCATCACCCCGCATGATGGCCATGCCGATTCTTCGTATAACTCATATAAGTTGGGTGTGTGGGAACGGACTTTACCAAGCAAATACAAGTTCATCACGATCGGCGACTGGGATCAAGTTGCCCGAGCACACCAAGAAGTCTTTGAAGGCACTGATGGGACACACTTTGGTGGACGTGAAGATGCCAGCAAGTTGTATCTTGATTGTATCCAAGATGCACTCAAACGGGCTGAAAAGACACCAGTTAAGAAATAACCATTTAAGTATCAGCAAAAAATTTGCTGGTACTTTTTTATTTGCGTTTTTGCAAGGAAAAATACATGGAATTAGTCGTGTATATGTACAATATCAAATGAATTTGTTTTTAAATATAATGGACCTAAAACGATTTTACATATATAGGAGGGTCCTCAAATGAGTGTTGAAGATTTATTAGATGTTAGTCAAGGCGACGATTTAATGAGTGAATTATACGGTCAGACTAAAGAGCAAACCAAGCAAGTCGCCAAAAGTGCAGATGAAGTAGCAAGTGTGGTCGCTAAACCTGTCACGACAAATGCCCCAGCGCCATCAGCGGGTAATGACGTATCGGGATTATTGGGCAATGATACTGCCAATGTACCGGCACAAACAGAGGCACCTAAAGTTGAAAAAACGCTCTACAACAAGCTAGATGCAAATGATCAAAAATTGGCTGAAAAGCAATCTAAACAGCTCAACTATGCAGAACGGATCACATTGACGAATTACGGTCAAAAAGCCGCTGATAGTATTGATGCCTTTTCCAAGAAATATATGGAAAAAGGTCTTGATGATAGCAATCGTAAATCTGTCAGTGCCGATCTGAATATGTTGGCTAATGTGATCAAGAGCATCAACTTACAAGAAGTTGCTGATCAAGTCGAACGTGAAGAAACACAACAAGAAGATCGGGGAGGTTTCTTTGGCTTATTCAAGAAAAAGCCAAGCAAATTAGTTCCAGAAAAGAAACAAGATATCTTTAAAGCTACTTCTGATCGGATCGATGCTTTGAAAAATAAACTCGGTGTCGATCAACAGATCTTAGTCGAAGATAATAAGCAATTAGATGCCGTCTATACCGAAAATTTGAACTTATTCAGAGTTACTAATATCTTGATCGCAGGTTTGGAAATTTATGAAGAAGAGCTTGTGACTAAGATCATCCCTGAGCTACAAGAAGCTAAAAAAGATCCGACGCAAGATGAAGCTAAGATCCAAGAACATCGGTGAAAATTTGGACGGATGGAGCGGGATCTCATCGCTTAACCAGATCGAGATGACCGTGATCAAGTGGTCGGTCAAAAGTTTGACGGTCATAGTTTGTGAAAAGGGAGTATTTAGAGGCGGATGTGTTGTCAGATATTCCGAGGTGACACTGGCCTCTCATATAAGTAGTGCCGCCATTTTAGATCAATGTTAGTGCTGTAAAGGACTCTAAGCCACTCGCGCTGGTGGTAGATCAGTGGCAAAATATGTACAGCGATCCCGTGATAGAGTTCAGTTGGAGGCAAGCAGAGGACTTTTTGTTGGAATACTTGCAGTATCTGTTCGTCGATAGTTGCATGGATGTAGTCAAAGATCTCATCAACACTATTAAAATGCTTTTGATAAATGGCTTGGCGTGAGATGCTAGCTTCGTTTGCGATCTCAGTTAAAGTCAAGTGTGATCGCTGCTTGTTTTGCAGAGCCAAACGCATAACAGCATTGATGATCATTTCCCGTGTTTCTCTCATTTTGTGATTCCTTTCCATAAAAAATTGTCACTGTGTTAAGCAATAGGCAGGGAAAATCGCTATTTTACTCAGGGATATGTTGTCAGCGTGTCAATTTTTAGGGATATATTTCTTAGGTAGAGCTAGGGTATAGTGTGGAAAATGATGGGAATATTGTAACATGTTCAATGATTATAGAGGAGAGAAACGTATGAAAAATAAAAAATTATTATCGGCTCTTGTGAGTTTGATATTATTCATAGTATATGTAGCTATTATTTATACTAACCGTGAAAATCAATGGGTCATGGCCTTAGCTGCTTTAGTGCTATTGCCGATCATTGCAGTCGTATATAGGGATCTATTTTTACCCAAGGATAAATGAACGAACCTTAACCTTCTTATAAGTTTTAGGCAAAATAAATGTCTCCTGCTAGTTTTCGACTATACTATATAGTAGAAAGAAAAAAGTGGGAGGTATTTTTATGGATAAAAATGAAGTAGTCGAAACACCTAAACAAAAGGCACAAAAAGCGGTCCATACAGCAGCGATCGGAGCAGCCACAGTGGCGGCAACACCGATCCCATTTGCCGACGCGATAGCTTTGATGCCGATCCAAACCGCAATGATCGTGCAGATCTATCGGGCGTACGGTAAAAATGTTTCTAAGGGTATGGTACAAGGTGTGCTCAAATCCACTTTTGCGACAACGATGGGGCGGAGCTTAGCAGGTAGCTTATTCAAATTAGTCCCAGGTGCTGGAAGTATTCTAGGAGGCGCGATCAGTGCAGGTGTAGCCGTTTCAGTGACCGAAGCGATCGGCCAAGTTTTGATCAAAGAATTTGAAGATGGTAATGCGATCGATCTTGAGAGCTTGAGTTCGATCATTTTAACAGCGATCGCGATCGCAACAAAGAAAAAATAGTACCAGTTCGAAGATTTTTGTGCTAAACTGGCAAAAACACAAAAAGGATGTATAAGAGATGAAACGCTACCAGACATTATTATTTGACGTTGATGACACCTTACTTGATTTTCATGCGGCTCAAGACCAAGCGCTCGACCAGCTATTCACTTCAGTCGATATCGAGCCGACTGCTACGGTAAAACAGGCCTATGCCACATATAACCAAGGACTGTGGGAACAGCTCGAACGTGGCGAGATCACACGGGATGAGTTGATGGCGATCCGTTTTCCGACCTTTTTTAAGGAGCATTTTGGTAAAACATTAGCTAATAATAGCTTAAATGAACGTTACCTGCAGTTTTTAGCTAATGGTCATCAAGCCCTGCCTGGAGCACGTGAATTGTTGGAAGATCTAGCAGCACGTGACTATGAGCTGTATATTGTGACTAACGGTGTTAAATTCATCCAAGAAAAGCGGCTAAAAGAATCTAAGTTTGATCAATATTTCAAACAGATCTTCATCTCAGAGACGTTAGGTGCCCAAAAGCCGTCGCAACTCTTTTTCAAACGTGCTTTTGATCAGATCGCGGGTTTTGATAAAGAAAAAGCCCTGATCATCGGTGATTCGCTCAGTTCAGATATGTTAGGTGGCAAAAATGCCGGGATCGATACACTATGGTTGAATCGTAAGCAACAGGTAGCTGATCCTAAGATCAAGATCGATCTGGAAGCTAGTTCGCTGGCTCAGATCAGTGATATTTTAAGCTAAATAAATGAAGTTGTAGTTAGCCAGTATAAGTACTACTCTGTATTTGGGGAGTGAGAGTATGTCAGATACATTAGTAGTACTATCAAAGTTGATCGATGCTATTTCAGAAGAGTATTTATATTTTTCTCAAAAATTTATACAAAAAGTAAATATGAGCAAATATAATTTACGGAAACTAAATATAGGCAATATTATGCGAGATGATTATTTCTTACATGAACTTATTCCAGAATATTTAAAATTTTCAGCTATTTTGATGGAAAAGATAGAATATGACTTTCTAGATTATTTATTGGATTTTGATTTCAGTTATCGTGTGAAATCCCAAAAGACGACCTATGATAAAATCAGACAGTACTCTTACAGGGAAAAATCTCTTGGCGGAATTTCTGTAATAAATCATTAAATGATTTGGTGGGTTTTCGGATCATTTTGGCAGATATTGAAAAAAATCTAGACGGAATTAGAGATTTATTAACTTTAAAGTGTGATGATAAGAAGTTATTTCGATTTATTGATTGTGATGTTGGTGGATATCATGCAATTCATTGTTATTTCAAGATCAATAACTATAGTTTTCCGTGGGAATTACAGATTTGGGATTCTGCAAACAAAGCTGATAATTTTTTTGCGCATGAAGAACATGAACGAAAGAGGATGGTGGAAAGTAATGCTTCATATGACCGCTTTAGCTAAGCAAAATGGAATCGCATTAGCTTATCATTTTGCTGCAACAGACAAAGAAGAATTTTTAAAAAAAGAAGTGAATTACGAAATATTTCGCCAGACTTTTTGGCGGGGATCAGTATTCATGTGATAAACAGCGAAGGAACAACTTTTGCAGATATTCAGCGTATGGATCCATATTTTTCTGATGCAATACAACTAGATAGCGTATCTGAATTAGTTGAAAAGGTCAGACGGTTGAGTCAATTGAATGCCACTGATATTGCAGCTTATTTAGTACAACGCTACCATTTAAATGCTTTCTTATTACAAAAGACGCTATATTATATTTATGCTGATTACTTAGAAAAATATCGTGAACCTCCCTTTATCGCTGACTTTGAAGCATTTGAACATGGACCGGTCGAAAGAGAAGTCTATCGTAAAAATAAATATACTGATGAATTAGAAAAGTCAGGTTTATTTGAGGGAAAATTAGCGGTCTACCCAAAAACTGCAGAATTACTTTTGACGATCAAAACAACAGTTGAACAGTGTAAGCAACAATATATTGCAGCTTGGGATGATCCGGGGAAAAATTTGACCCATCGAAAAGGGACTCCTTGGAGTCGTGCGCGTGCCAGGCAAGAAAATTTGAAAATTTTAGATGAAGATATTTGCGCTTATCATCATTTAGAACGTTTGCCGACACTGACGAAATAGTTTTCAGAAAACGCGCAAAAAGTATTGACAGTACCGGTTTTTATTGCTACACTATATAGATACAAAAACTGTGAATTTAGATGCTTGATACGATCTATTGTCCGGATCAGGTAAACGAAGAAGCAAAAATAGTGAGGTTTATTTTATTAAACATGATCTGTTTTTGCTTTTTTTTGCCAAAATTCACTGAAAATTTTTGTAAAAAGTTATTTGTAACATAATTGTAATATTAATTTTCAGTTGTAGCAGCAATTTACAGTAAATATTTTGAGAGGTGAACAACTTGGCAGGACATTTAGTAAAATACGGCAAACACCGTGAACGCAGAAGTTATTCTCGAATCAAAGAAGTTCTAGATCTGCCTAACTTGATCGAGATCCAAACAGACTCTTACAAATGGTTCTTAGACGAAGGTTTGCGTGAGATGTTTGAAGACATCATGCCTATCGAAGACTTCGCAGGGAACTTATCACTTGAATTTGTCGATTATCAATTGTTAGAACCAAAGTACACGGTTGACGAAGCACGTGAACACGATGCTAACTACTCAGCACCATTACACGTTACTTTGCGTTTGATCAACAAGGAAACAGGAGAGATCAAGTCACAAGACGTCTTCTTTGGCGATTTCCCATTGATGACAAAGCAAGGTACATTCATCATCAACGGTGCTGAACGTGTTATTGTCTCACAATTAGTTCGTTCACCCGGCGTATACTTTAACTCTGAATTAGATAAAAATGGCCGTGAAAACTACGGTACAACGGTGATTCCTAACCGTGGTGCTTGGTTGGAATACGAAACAGATGCTAAAAATGTTGCGTATGTACGTATCGACCGCACACGTAAGATTCCATTGACAGAATTGATCCGTGCTTTGGGTTACGAATCAGATTCACAAATTCTTGAAATGCTCGGTGAAACTGATGCATTGATGAATACTTTGGAAAAAGATATCCACAAGAACATGGAAGATTCTCGGGTTGAAGAATCCTTGAAAGATATCTACGAACGCCTACGTCCAGGTGAACCAAAGACAGCTGATTCTGCACGTAGTCTTTTGACAGCTCGTTTCTTTGATCCAAAACGTTACGACTTAGCAGCTGTTGGCCGTTACAAGATCAACAAAAAGCTTGATTTGAAGACACGTTTATTGAACACACGTGTAGCTGAAACTTTAGCTGATCCAGAAACAGGCGAGATCATCGTCAACAAGGGTGACCTTTTAGATAAGGTAGCTATGGAAAAACTAGCTCCTTACCTCAAGCGTGATGACTTCAAGATGGTAACATTCCATCCATCTGAAGAAGGTGTGGTCCAAGAACCAATGACCTTACAGATCATCAAGGCCTACTCTGAAACAGATCCAGAACGCGTGATCAATATGATCGGTAACGGTAATGTACCTTTGGAATACAAGCACATCACACCAGCTGATATCTTGGCTTCCATGAACTACTTCTTCAACTTGCAAGAAGGTTTAGGTAGCGTTGATGATATCGACCACTTGGGTAACCGTCGTATCCGTTCTGTGGGTGAATTATTACAAAACCAATTCCGTATCGGTTTGACACGGATGGAACGTGTGGTTCGTGAAAGAATGTCTATCCAAGACATCGCAACGGTAACACCACAACAATTGATCAACATCCGTCCAGTTGTTGCTTCGATCAAGGAATTCTTTGGTAGTTCCCAGTTGTCCCAGTTCATGGATCAAACAAACCCACTTGGCGAACTTACACATAAGCGTCGTCTTTCAGCCTTAGGGCCTGGTGGTTTGACACGTGACCGTGCTGGCTATGAAGTTCGTGACGTTCACTATACTCACTATGGTCGTATGTGTCCGATCGAAACGCCTGAAGGTCCTAACATCGGTTTGATCAACAGTTTGTCCACTTATGCTCGTGTTAACAAATATGGTTTCGTGGAAACACCATACCGTCGTGTTTCTTGGGATACACATAAAGTTACTGACAAGATCGACTACTTGACAGCTGATGAAGAAGATAACTATGTCGTAGCTCAAGCTAACTCACCATTAAACGATGACGGTTCATTCGTTGATGATGTTGTTATGGCTCGTCATAAAAATGAAAACATCGAAATTTCCGTTGATAAAGTCGACTACATGGACGTGTCACCAAAACAAGTTGTTGCGGTCGCTACAGCATGTATTCCTTTCTTGGAAAACGATGACTCCAACCGTGCTTTGATGGGTGCTAACATGCAGCGTCAGGCGGTTCCTTTGATCAAGCCACATGCTCCATTAGTTGGTACTGGTATTGAATACAAAGCCGCTCATGACTCCGGTGATGCTTTGATCGCTGACCATGACGGTACAGTTGAATACGTTGATGCGCGTGAGATCCGCGTGCGTCGCGAAGATGGCTCTTTAGACACTTACAAGTTGATGAAATTCCGTCGTTCTAACGGTGGTAAGAACTACAACCAAACACCGATCGTACGTGTTGGTGACCACGTTGATGCTGATGATGTGTTAGCTGATGGCCCATCAATGGAAGAAGGGGAATTAGCTTTAGGGCAAAACCCACTTATCGCCTTCATGACTTGGGACGGTTACAACTTCGAAGATGCTATCGCTATCAACGAACGTTTAGTTAAAGAAGATGTTTATACTTCGATCCACATCGAAGAACATGAATCCGAAGCTCGTGATACAAAACTCGGGCCTGAAGAAATGACACGTGAAATTCCTAACGTTGGTGAAGATGCGTTGAAGAACTTAGATGAGTTCGGTATCGTACGCATCGGTGCTGAAGTTAAGGATGGCGATATCTTAGTTGGTAAAGTTACGCCTAAGGGTATGACTGAATTATCAGCTGAAGAACGCCTATTGCATGCGATCTTTGGTGAAAAAGCACGTGAAGTTCGGGATACCTCCTTACGTGTGCCTCACGGTGGTGGCGGTATCGTCCAAGACGTGAAGATCTTCACGCGTGAAGCTGGTGATGAATTAGCACCTGGTGTTAACATGATGGTTCGTGTTTACATTGCACAAAAACGTAAATTACAAGTCGGCGATAAGATGGCTGGTCGTCACGGTAACAAGGGTACTGTTTCTGTTGTTATCCCTGAAGAAGATATGCCATTTATGCCAGATGGTACACCAATCGACATCATGCTTTCTCCAATGGGTGTGCCTTCCCGTATGAACATTGGGCAAGTATTAGACTTGCACTTGGGTATGGCTGCACGTAAACTCGGTATCCACGTAACTTCACCAGTTTTCGATGGTGCTCGTGACGAAGATATCTGGGCAGCCTTGAAAGAAGCTGGTCTTCCATCTGACGGTAAGACAGTTCTTTACGATGGCCGTACAGGTGAAGCCTTCGATAACCGTGTCGCTGTTGGTGTCATGTACTACATGAAACTCGCTCACATGGTCGATGATAAGATCCACGCTCGTTCAATTGGACCTTACTCCTTGGTTACACAACAACCTCTTGGTGGTAAAGCACAATTTGGTGGCCAAAGATTTGGGGAAATGGAAGTTTGGGCCCTTGAAGCTTATGGGGCAGCTTACACCTTGCAAGAAATCTTGACCTACAAGTCTGATGACGTGGTCGGCCGTGTTAAGACTTACGAAGCTATCGTTAAGGGTGAACAAATTCCACAACCAGGCGTGCCTGAATCATTCCGCGTTTTAGTTAAGGAATTACAATCACTTGGTCTTGATATGAAAGTGCTCGACGCTCAAAAACAAGAGATCGAATTGCGCGATATGGACGAAGATGATGATGACATCATGAAAGTCGATGCATTAGCTAAAGTTTCGGAAGAAGAAAAAGCTAAGCGCGAAAAAGCTGCAGCAGAAAAAGAAGCTGAAGCAGAAGGCTCAAAACCAGCCGAAGAAGAAACAAAAGTTGAAAAGTAGTAAACACTCGTATTTCAAAATAAGAAAGGGAGGTCGGTCCTTTGATCGATGTCAATAAATTCGATAGCATGCAAATCGGCCTTGCTTCATCCGATAAGATCAGAAGCTGGTCTTATGGTGAAGTCAAGAAGCCAGAAACGATCAACTATCGTACGTTGAAACCAGAAAAAGACGGTCTGTTTGATGAACGGATTTTCGGACCTACAAAAGACTGGGAATGTGCCTGTGGAAAATACAAGAAAGTTAGCTATAAGGGCGTTGTGTGTGACCGCTGTGGCGTTGAAGTCACACGTGCAAAAGTTCGTCGTGAACGTATGGGTCACATCGAACTTGCTGCCCCTGTAACACATATCTGGTATTTCAAAGGTATCCCTAGCCGAATGGGTCTTGTGCTTGACATGAGCCCTCGTGCCCTTGAAGAGATCATCTACTTTGCATCTTATGTGGTTACTGATGGTGGGGACACGCCTTTAGAAAGAAAGCAACTCTTAACTGAACGTGAATATCGTGAAAAACGTGAAGAATACGGTGATGGCTTTAAAGCAGCAATGGGTGCCGAAGCTATCCGGACACTTTTACGCGATGTAGATCTAGAAAGAGAATGTGCTGAATTAAAAGAAGAATTAAAAGAAGCAACGGGTCAAAAACGGACACGTGCCGTTCGCCGTTTGGATATCTTGGAAGCCTTCTTGAATTCCGGCAACCATGCTGACTGGATGGTAATGGATGCAATTCCTGTTATTCCACCAGATCTACGTCCAATGGTCCAACTTGAAGGTGGCCGTTTTGCAACAAGTGACTTGAACGACTTATACCGCCGTGTTATCAACCGTAACAACCGTTTGAAACGCTTGCTCGACTTGAATGCACCTGGCATCATCGTGCAAAACGAAAAGCGGATGTTGCAAGAAGCTGTTGATGCTTTGATCGATAACGGTCGTCGTGGTCGTCCGGTAACAGGTCCTGGTAACCGTCCATTGAAGTCCTTATCTCACATGCTTAAAGGTAAGCAAGGTCGCTTCCGTCAAAACTTGTTGGGTAAGCGTGTTGACTACTCTGGTCGTTCGGTTATCGACGTTGGTCCTAAGTTGAAACTTAACCAAATGGGTATCCCGCATGAAATGGCTTTGGAATTGTTCAAACCATTCATGATGCGTGAATTGACTAAGCGTGGTATGGCTTCTAACATCAAGAATGCTAAACGTAAGATCGATCGTCGTGACGATGATATCTGGGACGTTTTAGAAGATGTTATCAAAGAACACCCAGTCTTGCTCAACCGCGCCCCTACATTGCACCGTTTGGGTATCCAAGCCTTTGAACCTACCTTAGTTGATGGTAAAGCTATGCGCTTGCATCCACTTGCCTGTGAAGCTTACAACGCCGACTTTGACGGGGACCAAATGGCTATCCACGTGCCATTATCTGATGAAGCTCAAGCAGAAGCACGCTTGCTCATGCTTGCTGCTCACCACATCTTGGCACCTAAAGATGGTAAGCCGATCATCTCACCATCTCAAGATATGACGATCGGTAACTACTACATTACGATCGAAGAAAAAGATCGTGAAGGTGAAGGTATGATCTTCAAAGACGTCAACGAAGTTCGCACAGCTTACCAAAACAACTACGTGCACTTGCACACACGTATTGGTTTGCAAGCATCTTCCTTGGCTGCTAAGGGAACACCATTTACAGACTGGCAAAAAGACCGGATCTTGGTGACAACAGCTGGTAAAGCGATCTTTAACGAGATCTTACCAGAAGATTTCCCATACCTTAACGAACCAACTGCAGAGAACTTGTCTGGCAAGACACCAGATAAGTATTTCTTAGAACCAGGTCAAGATATTCATGAATACTTGGCTGAAGCTGATCTTGTAGCACCATTCAAGTCTGGTTTCTTATCAGATATCATCGCTCAAGTCTACAAAGACTACAAAGTTACTGCTACAGCAGAACTTTTGGACCGCATGAAAGACTTAGGTTACTACGAATCAACTAAATCTGGTTTGACAGTGGGTATCGCTGACGTTACTGATCTTGATGAAAAACCAGAGATCGTTGAACGTGCTCATAAAGAAGTTGCGACAGTTGCTAAGCAATTCCGTCGTGGTTTGATCACAGAAGACGAACGTTACAACCGTGTTATCGCTATTTGGAACAAGGCTAAAGATGATATCCAAGCTAAGCTAGTTGAAAAGATGGATCCATCTAACCCTATCCAAATGATGAGTGATTCCGGTGCTCGTGGTAACATCTCTAACTTTACGCAGCTTGCTGGTATGCGTGGTTTGATGGCTGCTCCTAACGGTAAGACAATGGAACTTCCAGTTATTGCGAACTTCCGTGAAGGTCTTTCTGTGATGGAAATGTTTATTTCCACTCACGGTGCTCGTAAAGGTATGACCGATACGGCGCTTAAGACAGCCGACTCCGGTTACTTGACCCGTCGTTTAGTAGACGTTGCCCAAGATGTTATCATTCGTGAAACAGACTGTGGTACTGACCGTGGTTTAGATGTGACAGCTATCCGTGAAGGTAACGAAATGATCGAACCATTATACGATCGTATCTTAGGTCGTTACACGATGAAGGCTGTTAAACATCCAGAAACAGGCGAAGTTATCGTTCCAGCTGATGTTATGATCGATGAAACAATGGCACAACAAGTTGTTGATGCTGGTGTTGAAATGGTCACGATCCGATCCGCCTTCACATGTAACACACGTCATGGTGTTTGTGAACACTGCTACGGCCGTAACATGGCTACGGGTGATGAAGTTGAAGTGGGTGAAGCAGTTGGTACTGTGGCTGCTCAATCTATCGGTGAACCTGGTACTCAGCTTACGATGCGTACTTTCCATACCGGTGGGGTTGCCGGAGACGATATCACACAAGGTCTTCCTCGTGTGCAAGAAATCTTCGAAGCTCGTAATCCTAAGGGTCGTGCAATGATCACAGAAGTTACGGGTGTCATCCAATCAGTTGAAGAAAACCCAGCTGAACGTACAAAAGAAGTTACAGTTCAAGGTGAAACAGATACCAGAACATACTCCTTACCATTTACTTCTGTCTTGAAGGTAAAAGAAGGCGACTATGTTCACCGTGGTGAAGCCTTGACAGTAGGTTCGATCGATCCTAAGGAATTGATCAAAGTGCGTGACGTCTTATCAACTGAAAACTACATCTTGCGTGAAGTTCAAAAGGTTTACCGTATGCAAGGGGTAGAAATTTCTGATAAGCACGTTGAAGTTATGGCACGTCAAATGTTGCGTAAAGTTCGTATCATGGATCCAGGTGACACAAACATGTTGCCAGGTACATTGATGGACATCAACGACTTTAAGGATAACAACGTTGATACTTTGATCAACGGCGGTATCCCAGCAACAGCACGTCCTGTCCTTCTTGGTATCACCAAGGCTTCCTTGGAAACAAACAGTTTCTTATCTGCTGCTTCCTTCCAAGAAACAACACGTGTCCTAACTGATGCTGCTATCCGTGGTAAGAACGATCCATTGATCGGTTTGAAGGAAAATGTTATCATTGGTAAGATCATCCCTGCTGGTACAGGTATGAAGAAGTACCGTGACATTGTTCCTGAAGAAGTAGGTACTGCTTCTGACAGTGTTTACTCGATCTCCGACGTGGAAAAATCACTTGAAGCAAAAGAAGCGATGGCTGCTGTTAAAGCAGATGATGAAAACTAAGCATCGCTGATATACTAAAAAAGCATCTCGCAAAAAAATGCGAGATGCTTTTTTGTTTGGTTTAATTTTGCATGTTTTGGCTGACCTTTTCTAATAACCATTGATTAAAGGCAGCAGTGTCGATCCCCACACAGACTTTAGCGTTAGTCTTACCATCATGATAGGCACCACGGATATCAGCTACGGTCTCACCTACTGCAGGTCCTTCTGTGACGATATCGACCCAGTAATCTTTAGTCTCAAAAGCTTCTGGATGTTCGAGATAAAAGAGCGTCTGTAGATCGTGGATCGCCGTTCCATTTTCATCATGGTCAAAGTCATGTCCAATGATATCGTGGAGCATTTGACCGGCACGCCCAAACTGTTTGAGTTTATCTGTCGTCTCATCACTGATCCGGCCAGCAAGTGTAACATCTAAGCCGACCATAACAATCGGGAGCTGAGAGTTGTACATGATCTGAGCTGCATGCGGGTCAGTAAAGATATTGAATTCAGCAGCACTAGTCATATTGCCACGACCTAATGAACCGCCCATTGCGATGATCTGCTTGATCTTAGATTTGACTTCAGGATATTCACGCAGTAGCAGGGCGATGTTGGTATACGCTCCAGTAGTGATCAAAGTTATCGGTTCAGTGCTGTTCATGAGTGTTTCACGTAAAGCTTGGACAGCATGCAAAGCGAGCGGCTTACTGGTTGGTTCAGGAAAGTCATAGCCAGCCATACCACTTTCACCGTGGATCCGAGCCGCATCTTCGAATTTTTTGATCAATGGATCAGTTGCGCCCGCTGCTACAGGGACATCTTTGTTAAAAAAGTCGACTAGTGTCAAAGCATTTTTAGTCGTTTTATCAACGGTAACATTACCAGCAACAGTAGTGATCAAAGCGACTTCTAGCTTGGGGTCGGTCAAAGCAGTTGAGATCATCACTGCATCGTCGATCCCTGGGTCAGTATCTAAAATAATTTTGTGTGTCATAAATAATTCACCTCTATATAAAAATATCATTATACACTATAAATTATAGTTGAAACCGCTTGATTTTGCTTAGATAGACCCTTGGACTTAATTTTTTTTTTAAAATTTAGCCCAATTTAAAGCAATAGGCAAGCTCAAAAGATACCCCACAGACAAAAAAGGAACAAAGGGAAACGCATGTTGTTTTGTATATTTGGCATAGATAAGTGCGGTCAGACTGGCGATAAATAAAATACTAGCTAAAGTTTGATCACCTAGTGTTATCCCTAGGACTAAAATAACAAAGGTATCACCATAGCCAAGCTTTTTAGTCCAATTTGCCCAAAAGAGCACACCAAATAAAACGACTTGGGTAAAGGAAAGCTGCAAGGGAGCAAGCGTTAGTAAGCAGATGGCACCCAATATCAATAGGTAAAGAGAAATAGTCGTATCTTGCCAATCTTCTAGGCTCAAGCAAAGTAGCCAAAAACTCGTCAAAATGAAATTAGGCCAGATCTCCCACGGCAAAAAATAGCAGACACTCCCCAGTAATAGACCAAAACCTAATTCGATGTAGGTGCTTAAGGGTGAGATCTTTTGGTGGCAAAAATGACAATGCCCTTTTTGTAAAACATAACCTAAAACGGGGAGTAATTGCCACCACGTCAAGTTATGTTGGCACGTTTCGCAAAAAGAATGCGGATAGAGCAATGAACAGCGGTATTTAGAGCGGTAAGCCAGACAGGTCGCAAATGACCCCAGACATAAACCTAAGATGATTATCAGTGTAATCAGCATGTTAAGATTCCTCCTCACTTTATAGATACGCAAGACCTTGGAAAAAAATTGCACATAATTTGAAAATATTATTTGACATCCCTTGTTTAAACGTGTTAATCTGTAAAAGGTGCTTTATGTGAACAGTTCTCTTGGGATCAGCCCAAGATCGTGCTGGCTGTGAGCAAGTTAGCACACATTTAAACGACGTACATCGGGACGTTATTTTTTTATTTATAAAAAAGAAACTCCTGGATGTGTGTACTTAAAATAATACATGAGACAAGGAAGGAGGAAGCTTTAGATATGCCTACAATTAACCAATTAGTTCGTAAGGGCCGTAAGTCTAAAGGTTCAAAATCTAATTCCCCAGCTTTAAACTTTGGGTATAACAGTTACAAGAAAGTACAAACAAACAATCCTGCTCCTCAAAAACGCGGGGTTGCAACTCGTGTCGGTACAATGACACCTAAGAAACCTAACTCTGCTTTACGTAAGTATGCTCGTGTTCGTTTGTCTAACTTGATCGAAGTTACAGCATACATCCCAGGTATCGGCCACAACTTGCAAGAACACAGTGTTGTTCTTATCCGTGGCGGTCGTGTAAAAGACTTACCAGGGGTTCGTTACCATATCGTTCGTGGTGCTTTAGATACAGCCGGTGTTGACGGCCGTATGCAAAGTCGCTCCAAGTATGGTGCTAAGAAACCTAAGAAATAATTAAACATAAATAACTAAAAAATACTTAATTACGAAGAAGTAGCTAGAATTTGAGGAGGTCATTTTAGATGCCAAGAAAAGGTGCCGTTGCAAAACGCGAAGTGCTCCCAGATCCAATTTACAACTCAAAATTGGTTACACGCTTGATCAACCGTTTGATGTTAGACGGTAAGCGCGGGACTGCATCAAAAATTTTATACGAATCTTTTGATATTATTAAGGAACAAACAGGTAACGATCCATTAGAAGTGTTCGAAGAAGCAATGAAGAACATCATGCCTGTTTTGGAAGTTAAAGCTCGCCGTGTTGGTGGTTCTAACTACCAAGTTCCGATCGAAGTTCGTCCAGAACGTCGTACAACATTAGGTTTGCGTTGGTTAGTTAACTACTCACGTTTACGTGGGGAACACACAATGCCAGAACGCTTAGCTAAAGAAATTATGGACGCTGCTAACAATACAGGTGCATCAGTTAAGAAGCGCGAAGATACACACAAGATGGCAGAAGCCAACCGCGCATTTGCACACTATCGCTGGTAATTTTAGGATGACTATTATATGATTTAGATAGGTAAATCTTATAGTAGTCATTTTTTTGAAAAAAGAACTACTATTATCTTTATTTTTGGAAGGAGAGAAATCTCAAATGGCAAACAAGCGTGAATTCCCATTGGAAAAAACACGTAACATCGGGATCGTTGCTCACATCGATGCTGGTAAGACAACAACGACCGAACGTATCTTGTATTACACAGGTAAGATCCACAAAATCGGTGAAACACACGATGGTGCTTCACAAATGGACTGGATGGAACAAGAACAAGAACGTGGTATCACGATCACATCCGCTGCTACAACAGCGCAATGGAAAGACAACCGTATCAACATCATCGACACCCCAGGACACGTTGACTTTACTGTCGAAGTAGAACGTTCATTACGTGTTCTTGACGGTGCGGTAGTTGTTTTGGATGCTCAATCTGGTGTAGAACCACAAACAGAGAACGTATGGCGTCAAGCTACAACATACGGTGTTCCACGTATCGTATTCATCAACAAGATGGACAAGATCGGTGCTAACTTTGACTACTCTGTAAGCACGATCAAGGACCGTTTGCAAGCAAACCCATTGCCAGTTCAAATGCCTATCGGTGCTGAAGATCAATTCGAAGGTGTTATCGACTTGGTTGAAATGCAAGCTGACCTTTACGATGAAGATGCTTCTGGTGCTAGCTGGGAAACAGTTCCAGTTCCAGAAGAATACTTGGAAGAAGCACAAACTCGCCGTGAAGAAATGATCGAAGCATTAGCTGATGTTAATGAAGACATCATGGAAAAATACCTTGGTGGGGAAGAAATTTCTAAAGAAGAAATCAAGAAAGCTATTCGTCAAGCTACACTTAGCTTAGATGTATACCCTGTTTTTGCTGGTTCTGCCTTCAAGAACAAAGGTGTTCAAATGATGCTTGATGGTGTTAATGATTACTTACCATCTCCATTAGATGTTAAGCCATATAACGCTACAAACCCAGATACAGACGAAGTTGTTGAACTTGTTGCTGATGATGACAAGCCATTTGCTGGTTTAGCATTTAAGATCGCAACTGACCCATTCGTTGGTCGTTTGACATTCTTCCGTGTTTACACAGGTACTTTGGAAGCTGGTTCATACGTCTTGAACGCTACAAAGGGTAAGCGTGAACGTGTAGGTCGTTTGTTGCAAATGCACTCTAACCACCGTAACGAAATCTCTGAAGTATTCTCCGGTGATATCGCTGCTGCTATCGGTTTGAAGGACACAACAACAGGTGACTCCTTGACAGATCCTAAGCACCCATTGATCCTTGAATCCATGGAATTCCCAGAACCAGTTATCCAAGTTTCTGTGGAACCAAAATCCAAGGCTGACCAAGATAAGATGGACGTTGCTTTACAAAAACTTGCTGAAGAAGATCCTACATTCAAGGCTGAAACAAACCCTGAAACAGGCGAAACATTGATCGCTGGTATGGGTGAGTTGCACTTGGATATCATCGTTGATCGTATGAAGCGTGAATTCCACGTTGAAGCTACTGTTGGTGAACCACAAGTTGCTTACCGTGAAACATTCACAAAACAAGTACAATCACAAGGTAAGTTCGTTCGTCAATCTGGTGGTAAAGGTCAATACGGTGACGTTTGGATCGAATTTACACCAAACGAAGAAGGTAAAGGCTTCGAATTCGAAAATGCTATCGTCGGTGGTGTTGTTCCTCGTGAATACATCCCTTCAGTAGAACAAGGTTTGAAGGAAGCTATGCAAAATGGTGTCTTGGCTGGATATCCATTGATCGACGTTAAGGCTAAGTTATATGATGGTAGCTACCACGATGTTGACTCCTCTGAAGCTGCATTTAAGGTTGCTGCATCACTTTCCTTGCGTAACGCTGCATCCAAGGCTGGCGCTGTAATTCTTGAACCGATCATGAAGGTTGAAGTTGTTGCTCCAGAAGATAACTTGGGTGACGTTATGGGTCACGTGACAGCTCGTCGTGGCCGTGTTGAAGGTATGGAAGCTCGCGGTAACGCACAAGTTGTTAACGCATTTGTTCCATTGTCCGAAATGTTCGGTTACGCAACAACATTGCGTTCTGCAACACAAGGTCGTGGTACATTTACAATGACAATGGATCACTACGAACCAGTGCCAAAGGCTATCCAAGAAGAAATCATCAAGAAAAACGGCGGCAACGCTTAATCATAATTGATGGTATAAGAAAAGACCGTTGGGGTTATCCCAGCGGTCTTTTTGTGATACATAAAATCAACTTTCTAAGTAAGAGATCATCTTATCGAAGTTGTTTTCCATATCGGTAGTTCCTACTTGATAGAGTTCATCGAGTTTTTTGATGTTATGTTCTAAACGGCCGACTTTAACAGGTGTTTCTGGTGCTAACACAAAGATCTTACCATCTTTTTCCAATTGATTCAAAGTTTTGACCGACTTATTGTAATTTTCTGGTCGTGCGATCGCAGCTTTGACAAAGTTAGGATAAGTTTTGAAATGACGATGATAGAGCTTTTGAAGAGCAAAACTAGTTGGCTTTTTGCGGTAATCGCGCATTCTAGTTCTGACGACCACGATCTTATCAAAACCAGCTTGTTGAGCTAGATCATAAGGTATCGAATCAGCGATCCCGCCGTCTAGACATAATCCCTTAGCCGTTTGGACTGGTTTGGAGATAAAAGGCATAGAAGATGAAGCTTCTAAAGCATTCACAAATGGTTTGCCTGGTTTTGGTTTATTGAAAGTAACGGCTTTGCCACTTGTCAATTCAGTCGCTACGACCACGAAATTAGTTTCCGAGCGTTCATATGCTTTAACATCAAAGTTATGCCAAGTTGGTCCGTGATCTGCGAATAAGAAATCAAGGTTGATGATGCTTTCTTTTTTGAGCACATTAGCCATTGAGATGTATTCTTTGTCATCGCGGTATTGCGTATTGATGTTGTAAGTTCGCTTATATTGTTTGGAAACGTAATTAGCACCACTCAAAGAGCCAGCTGAAACGCCGATCACGGTTTTAAATTGAATATCTTTTTTTAGTAAAACATCAAGGATACCTGAAGTGTAGAGCCCACGCATGGCACCACCTTCGAGCACTAGTGCTGCATTATAGTACATAATTAATGACCTTCTCTCTTCTTGGTACAACCTAATTTTAAGAAGTTTAAGTTTTTTGTGCAAGGTAAAAGGAAAAATTTAAACTAAATGCTTAAAAATAAAGTAGCATGTCTTGCTAGTTTAAATCTAGGTTGCATGCTACTTTATTATATTAGTATACTTTTGCACCTAAAGAACTTTCAAAATGACGTAAAGCCCATTCGTGTCCGATTTGATCAAAACTAGCCACGGCATTTTTAGGGATCTCAAGTGAGTAGTTTAGGTCGTAAGCGTCCACGGCAGTATGCAGAACGCAAATGTCAGTGCAGACCCCAGTTAAACAGAGCGTATCGATCTTGCGGGTGCGTAAAAAGTTATCTAAGCCTGTATTTTGGAAGCTGGAATACCGATCTTTGGAGTATTGCCAGACTAATTCGTTGGCTTGATTATTTTGGTACCACTCTGCTAACTTACCGTAAAGTTGGTGTCCCCAAGTTCCTTCTATATTATGTGGGGGAAATAATTTACTTTCAGGATGGTACTTATCGTTTAACTGATGGGTGTCGGTCGGTAAGATAACATAATCACCGTTAGCTAGGTAGGTGTCAGCTAATTTGAGGATAGTCTCTTCGATAGCTTGGCCAGGCTCTTTGCAGGAAAGCGTACCGTCGTCGGCAATAAAGTCGTTAGTGTAGTCGATAATGAGTAGAGCTTTTTTCATGTTGAGATACCTCGTATATATTTTTCTTATTATAATAGAAGAAAAGTGATCTAGTTGTAAAGTAAAAGCACAAATAACGCTTTCACAAAAATATTTTCAAAAAAATACTTGATTTGTGTTTTTGTTTGTAATAATATAGAAAAGTACTTGTGCAAGGGACAAGTGCATAATTCAGTTGTTTTATATTTTAAATGAGCTATGATGTGAAAGGTTGCGACACACCCGGGAGCTTTGCCACAGGCGTGACGGGAATTTTCACGGAGCTAGTCTTATTTTTAAAATAGACGAGGGAGGTAACATAATGGCAAAACAAAAAATTCGTATTCGTTTGAAAGCATACGAACACCGCATTTTAGATCAATCCGCTGACAAGATCGTGGAAACAGCTAAGAGAACAGGTGCTCAAATTTCCGGTCCTATTCCGTTGCCAACGGAACGTACAATTTACACGGTTATTCGTTCACCACACAAATACAAATATTCTCGTGAACAATTTGAAATGCGCACACATAAGCGTTTGATCGATATCGTAAATCCTACACCAAAGACAGTTGATTCATTGATGAAACTTGACTTACCATCTGGTGTTGATATCGAAATCAAATTATAATAAATTACATTAAACTATAAAAATTAATTGGAGGTGTACTCATGACCACTAAAGGAATCTTAGGCAAAAAAGTAGGTATGACACAAGTCTTCACTGAAAACGGCGAATTAGTTCCTGTAACAGTTGTTGAAGTTGGTTCTAACGTTGTATTACAAGTTAAAACTGTTGAAAACGACGGTTACGAAGCTGTTCAATTAGGTTTTGATGACCAACGTGAAGTGAATGCTAACAAACCTGCTAAGGGTCATGCAGCAAAAGCAAATACTGCTCCTAAGCGCTTCGTTCGTGAAATCCGCGATGTTGAGCTTGGAGAATACAAAGTCGGTGACGAAATCAAGGCAGACTTGTTCGAAGCAGGCGACATCGTAGACGTAACAGGTACGTCCAAGGGACATGGTTTCCAAGGTAACATCAAACGTTGGGGTCAAAGTCGTGGACCAATGGCTCACGGTTCCCGTTACCACCGTCGACCAGGTTCGATGGGTGTTATCATCAACCGTGTTATGAAAGGTAAGTTATTACCAGGACGTATGGGTGGCAAACGAGTTACGATCCAAAACTTGGAAATCGTTAAAGCTGATACAGAAAACGGCGTACTTTTGATCAAGGGTAACGTACCAGGCGCTAACAAGTCATTCGTTACAATTAAGAGTACAGTTAAATAATTAGAGGAAGGGAGGAAAAATACACATGCCTACAGTAGCATTATTTAATCAAGACGGTACACAAAACGGTGATGTTCAATTGAACGATGCAGTTTTTGGTATCGAACCAAATGAAAGTGTTGTTTTTGATGCTGTGATCATGCAACGTGCATCACTTCGTCAAGGCACACACGCAGTTAAGAACAGAAGTGCTGTTCGCGGTGGTGGTCGTAAGCCATGGCGTCAAAAGGGTACAGGTCGTGCTCGTCAAGGTTCTATCCGCTCACCACAATGGGTTGGTGGTGGTACCGTATTCGGTCCTACACCTCGCTCATATGCTTACAAGCTTCCACGTAAAGTGCGTCGCTTGGCTATCCGCTCCGTCCTTTCTCAAAAGGTATTGGACAATAGCTTGGTAGTTGTTGAAACATTGAACTTCGACGCTCCAAAGACAAAAGCATTTGCAGAAGTTTTGAACAACTTAGATGTTAAATCCAAAGTTTTAGTAGTTCTTGAAGATGACAACGAAAAAGCTGCATTAGCTGCACGCAACTTGGCTAACGTAACAGTTATCCCAGCTAAAGGCTTGAACGTATTAGACGTCGTAAACAGCGACAAGATGGTCATCACAAAAGGAGCTCTTTCTCAAGTAGAGGAGGTTCTTGCATAATGGAATCACGCGATGTAATCTTACGTCCTATCATCACAGAAGCTTCTATGAATGAAATGGACAACAAACGCTACACATTTGAAGTTGACTTACGTGCTAACAAGACACAAGTTAAAGATGCTGTTGAAGACATCTTTGAAGTTGAAGTTGCTAAAGTTAACATCATGAACGTTAAAGGTAAAAAGAAACGCATGGGTCGTTACGAAGGCTACACACGTAAGCGTCGTAAAGCTATCGTTACTTTGAAACCAGAATCAAAAGATATTCAATTATTCAACGAAGAATAAAATTTTAAATTAATCATAGGAGGGAAATATAGTGGGGATCAAAAAATTTAAACCAACCTCTAACGGTCGTCGTAATATGACTGGTTCAGATTTCGCTGAAATCACAAAAACAACCCCAGAAAAGTCCTTGCTTGCATCTAAGAGTAAGACAGCTGGTCGTAACTCTTACGGTCATATCACAGTTCGTCACCGTGGTGGTGGACACAAACGTCAATACCGTTTGATCGACTTCAAACGTATTAAAGACGATGTTCCTGCAACAGTTAAAGCAATCGAGTATGATCCAAACCGTTCTGCTAACATCGCATTAGTTGTTTATGCTGATGGTGTTAAATCATACATCCTTGCACCAAAAGGCCTTGAAGTTGGCCAAAAAATTCAATCCGGTAAAGATGCTGATATCAAAGTTGGTAACACATTGCCATTGGAAAACATTCCAGTTGGTACAGTTATCCACAACATCGAATTAAAACCAGGTAAGGGTGGCCAATTGGTTCGTTCTGCTGGTACATCAGCTCAATTACTTGGTAAAGAAGGCAAATACGCAATCGTTCGTTTGACTTCTGGTGAAGTTCGTATGATCTTAGTTACATGCCGTGCTACGATCGGTGCTGTTGGTAACGAACAACACGAACTTATCAACATCGGTAAAGCTGGTCGTTCCCGTTGGTTGGGCAAGCGTCCACAAAGCCGTGGTTCTGTAATGAACCCTAACGATCACCCACACGGTGGTGGTGAAGGTAAAGCTCCTGTTGGTCGTCCATCTCCAATGTCTCCATGGGGTAAGAAGACTACAGGTCTTAAGACTCGCTCTAAGAAAGCTAAGTCAAACAAATTTATCGTACGTAGTCGTAAAAAGAAATAATCTCCTAATCGCGTAAATTTTATGCGATTATTGTTCCGAAAGGAGGACATACTTTGAGTCGTAGTTTGAAAAAAGGACCTTTCGTCGACGAACACTTGATGAAAAAGGTTGAAGCACAAGCTGATCAAGAAAAGAAATCAGTGATCAAGACATGGTCACGTCGTTCCACGATTTTCCCTAGCTTTATTGGTTACACAATCGCAGTATATGATGGTCGTAAGCATGTGCCGGTTTATATCCAAGAAGATATGGTCGGCCATAAATTAGGTGAATTCGTGCCAACACGTACATTCCATGGTCATGCCGCAGACGATAAGAAGACAGGCAAGAAATAATAAGGGAGGATAAATCATGGCTGAACAAGTAACATCAGCAAAAGCAACTGCCAAGACAGTTCGAATCCCTGCACGTAAAGCACGTCTTGTGATCGATCTTATCCGTGGTAAGAACGTTGCTGAAGCATTCGGTATCTTGAAGTTCACACCAAGATCTGGTGCTTACTTAATCGAAAAAGTTTTGAAATCTGCTGTTGCAAACGCAGAAAACAACTTTGACTTAGATGTTGAAGATCTTTATGTAAGCGAAGCCTATGTTAACGAAGGACCAACCTTGAAGCGTTTCCGTCCTCGTGCAAAGGGTTCTGCTTCCCCAATCAACAAGCGTACAAGTCACATTACAGTTGTGGTATCTGTTAAATAAGGAGGGATAACGCGTGGGTCAAAAAGTAAATCCAACCGGGTTACGTGTCGGTATCATTCGTGACTGGGATGCAAAATGGTATGCTGAAAAAGATTTTGCTTCCAACTTACACGAAGACTTACACATCCGTGAATACATCGAAAAGAAATTAGCCGACGCTGCTGTCTCTACCGTAGAAATCGAACGTGCTGCAAAGCGTGTTAACATTTCTATCCATACTGCAAAACCAGGTATGGTCATCGGTAAAGGCGGTTCTGAAGTTGAAAAGCTTCGTAAAGAATTAAACAACTTGACAGGCAAGCGAGTACACATCAACATTGTGGAAATCAAGAAGCCTGACTTAGAAGCAAAATTAGTTGGTGAAAGCATTGCTCAACAATTGGAAAACCGTGTTGCTTTCCGTCGTGCAATGAAACAAGCTATCCAACGTACAATGCGTGCTGGCGCAAAAGGTATCAAGGTTCAAGTTGCTGGTCGTTTGAACGGTGCTGATATGTCCCGTATCGAACAATTCTCAGAAGGTACTGTTCCTTTGCATACATTGCGTGCTGATATCGATTACGCATGGGTAGAAGCTACAACAACATACGGCCAATTGGGCGTTAAAGTTTGGATCTACCGTGGTGAAGTATTGCCAACAAAGAAAAATAACGGTAAAGGAGGGAAATAGTCTATGTTAGTACCAAAACGTGTAAAGCACCGTCGTGAATTCCGCGGTAAAATGCGTGGTGAAGCAAAAGGCGGTAAGGAAGTAACATTCGGCGAATTCGGTTTACAAGCTACTGATTCACATTGGATCACAAACCGTCAAATCGAAGCTGCTCGTATTGCTATGACTCGTTACATGAAGCGTGGTGGGAAAGTTTGGATCAAGATTTTCCCTCACAAGTCCTACACAGCTAAGGCTATTGGTGTTCGTATGGGTTCCGGTAAAGGTGCTCCAGAAGGCTGGGTAGCTCCTGTAAAACGTGGCAAGGTCATGTTTGAAATTGGTGGTGTTTCTGAAGAAGTTGCTCGTGAAGCATTGCGTTTAGCTTCCCACAAACTCCCAGTCAAGACTAAGTTTGTAAAACGTGAGGTAGGTGGCGAATCAAATGAAGATTAATGAAATTAATGAATTAACCACTGCTGAAATGCTCGAAAAAGAAAAGCAATTCAAAGAAGAATTATTTAACTTACGCTTCCAATTAGCTACCGGTCAATTAGAAAACACCGCACGCTTGAAAGAAGTTCGTAAAACGATCGCACGCATCAAGACTGCGTTGCGTCAACAAGAATTGAACAAATAAGAATACGAAAAGGAGGCTAATCGCGCATGAGTGAAGCTCGTAACCAACGCAAAGTCTATCAAGGACGTGTCGTTTCTGACAAAATGGAAAAAACAATCACTGTTGTTGTTGAAACTTACGTGAACGATAAAGTTTACGGCAAACGTGTTAAGTATTCAAAGAAATACAAGGCACATGACGAAAACAATGAAGCAAAAGTTGGCGACATTGTTAAGATCATGGAAACACGTCCGTTGTCAGCTACAAAACGTTTCCGTTTATTAGAAATCGTTGAAAAAGCAGTTATTATCTAATTTTCGATAACTAACAAAGCATTCGTATTCTGATCTATCTAATAGCGAAAGGAGGTCACATACTGTGATCCAACAAGAGAGTCGTTTGAAAGTCGCTGATAACTCCGGTGCCCGCGAAATCTTGGTTATCAAGATTTTGGGTGGTTCCCGTGTGAAGACTGCTAATATCGGTGACATTATTGTTGCTACTGTTAAACAAGCAACACCAGGTGGCGTTGTCAAAAAAGGCGATGTTGTCAAGGCTGTTGTTGTTCGTACAAAATCTGGTGCACACCGTGCTGACGGTTCATACATCAAGTTCGATGAAAATGCTGCTGTTATCATCGGTGATGACAAGTCACCTAAGGGTACACGTATTTTCGGACCTGTTGCACGTGAATTACGTGACGGAAACTTCATGAAGATCGTTTCCTTAGCACCTGAAGTATTATAATATCCGTCTATTTGGCAAGGAGGTGCGCAGAGAAAATGTTCATCAAGAGCAATGACAAAGTTAAAGTTATCGCTGGTAAGGACAAAGGTAAAGAAGGCGTTGTTATCAAGGCTTTCCCAGCAAATGATCGTGTGATCGTAAAAGGTGTAAACATCGTTAAGAAGCATCAAAAACCTAACAACGCAAACCCAAACGGTGGGATCGTTGAAATGGAAGCACCAATTCATGTTTCTAACGTTAAAAAAATTAGTGAATAGTCGAGAAAGGAGGATACTTTCTTCATGGTTAACCGTTTAAAAGAAAAATATACTAATGAAATCGTTCCATCCTTGATGGAAAAATTCAACTACTCATCAATCATGCAAGCACCTAAGGTTGATAAGATCGTTATCAACATGGGTGTTGGTGATGCTGTAAGCAATGCTAAAAATTTGGATGAAGCTGTGGAAGAACTTACGCTTATCTCTGGTCAAAAACCAGTTATTACCCGCGCTAAGAAATCTATCGCTGGCTTCCGTTTACGTGAAGGTATGGCAATCGGTGCCAAGGTTACCTTACGTGGACAACGTATGTACGAATTTTTGGACAAATTAGTTTCAGTTTCATTGCCTCGTGTGCGTGACTTCCATGGTGTAAGCAAGCGTGCATTTGATGGCCGCGGGAACTACACATTGGGCGTACGCGAACAATTGATCTTCCCTGAAATTGATTTTGATAATGTTAACAAGGTTCGTGGTATGGATATCGTTATCGTTACAACTGCTAACACAGACGAAGAATCCAAAGAACTTTTGACACAACTTGGAATGCCATTCGCTAAATAAGGGGGTTTCACATTGGCTAAAAAGTCACAAGTAGCAAAGAATAAGCGCCCAGCTAAGTTCTCAACACAAGAATACACACGTTGCGAACGTTGCGGTCGTCCTCATTCTGTATATCGTAAATTTAAGTTATGCCGTGTTTGCCTGCGAGAACTTGCTCATAAGGGTCAAATCCCTGGCATGAAAAAGGCTAGCTGGTAGTCCATATTAACAAGGAAAAGGAGGCAATAACATGGCAATGACAGATCCTATTGCAGACTTCTTGACACGTATTCGTAATGCTAACATGGTCAAGCATGAATCTGTAGAAGTTCCTGCTTCAAAAATGAAGAAAAACATCGCTGAAATCCTTAAGAACGAAGGATTTGTTCGTGATGTAGAATACATCGAAGATGACAAGCAAGGTATCATCCGTGTATTCTTGAAATACGGTAAAAACAACGAACGCGTTATCTCTGGTATCCGTCGTATCTCAAAACCAGGTTTACGCTCATACGTTAAAGCTGACGAAGTGCCTAAGGTTCTTAACGGTTTAGGTATCGCTATCGTGTCAACATCTGAAGGTGTTATGACAGATAAAGATGCTCGCGCTAAGAAAATCGGTGGCGAAGTAGTCGCTTACGTTTGGTAATATATAAAGTTCAAAAGGAGGTGTCCATCTCGTGAGTCGTATTGGTTATAAGGCAGTTGAATTACCTGAAGGCGTTGAAGTAAAACAAGACGGAAACGTTGTGACTGTAAAAGGTCCTAAGGGTGAATTAACTCGTGAATTCTCTGATCTTATCAAGATCAACATCGATGGTAACGTTGCAACATTTGAACGTTCAAGCGATGATAAAAAAGCTAAAGCAATGCATGGTACAACCCGTGCTAACTTCCACAACATGGTAGTTGGTGTAACAGAAGGTTACAAGAAAGAACTTGAACTTCGTGGTGTTGGTTACCGTGCTCAAATGCAAGGTAAGAAGCTCGTGTTAAACGTGGGCTACTCTCACCCTGTTGAATTTGAAGAAGAAGATGGAATCAAATTTGAAACTCCATCAGCTACATCAATTATCGTTTCTGGTATCAACAAAGAAGACGTTGGCGATTGCGCTGCTCGCATTCGTGCAACTCGTGCACCAGAACCTTACAAAGGCAAAGGTATTCGTTACGTTGGCGAATATGTACGTCGTAAGGAAGGTAAGACTGGTAAATAATCTTGCAGCATGATCTGCTGTTAAATAAAACTAAGAGGTGAAAAAAGTGATTTCAAAACCAGATAAGAATAAGACGCGTCAAAAGCGCCATACACGTGTTCGTGGTAAGATCTCTGGTACTGCTGAGTGCCCACGCTTAAATGTTTATCGTTCAAACAAAAACATCTACGCTCAAGTTATTGATGACGTAGCGGGTGTGACGCTGGTCAGTGCCTCTACTTTAGACAGTGAAGTTAGCGCTGGTACAAAGACAGCTCAAGCAAGTGCTGTTGGTGAATTAGTGGCTAAACGTGCTGCAGACAAGGGTATCAAAGAAGTTGTATTTGACCGTGGCGGATACCTTTATCATGGTCGTGTGCAAGCTTTGGCTGAAGCTGCTCGCGAAAACGGCTTAGACTTTTAGGAAAAGGAGGAAATAACGTTTATGACTTTTATTGATCCAGCTCAATTAGATTTAGAAGATCGCGTTGTTGCGATCAACCGCATCACTAAAGTTGTTAAAGGTGGACGTCGTCTTCGCTTTGCTGCTTTAGTAATCGTCGGTGACCATAATGGCCACGTGGGCTTCGGTACAGGTAAAGCTCAAGAAGTTCCAGAAGCTATCCGTAAGGCTGTTGATGCTGCTCGTAAGAACTTAGTTAAAGTTCCAATGGTCGGAACAACACTTCCTCACGAAGTTCTCGGTCAATACAGCGGTAGTCGTATTTTACTTAAGCCAGCTGAAGCTGGTTCTGGGGTTGCTGCTGGCGGTGCTGTTCGTGCCGTTATGGAACTCGCCGGAGTTGCTGATGTTACAAGTAAATCATTAGGCTCCAACACACCAATCAACGTTGTTCGTGCAACAATGGATGGTTTAGCTAACATGAAGAGTGCTGAAGAAGTTGCTGCTTTACGTGGCGTTTCTGTTCAACACTTAGCAGAGTAATAAGGAGGACAAATTCATGGCTAACTTAAAAGTTACTTTAGTTCGTTCTGTCATCGGACGTCCTCAAAATCAACGCGAAATCGTTAAGGGCTTAGGCCTTGGACGTGTAAACAGCTCTGTTGTCGTTCCTGACAACGCTGCAATGCGCGGTGCTATTCGCAAGATCAATCATTTAGTGGACGTTGAATTGGCTAAATAATTATTATTTAGATAAATAAGGAGGTGCCAACCCTAATGAAATTACATGAATTAAAGCCAGCTGAAGGCTCACGCCAAGTACGTAACCGCGTAGGTCGTGGTACTTCATCCGGTAACGGTAAAACTGCAGGTCGTGGCCAAAAAGGTCAAAAGGCTCGTAGTAAAGTACGTTTGGGCTTTGAAGGTGGACAAATGCCATTGTTCCGTCGTATGCCAAAACGTGGTTTCAATAACATCAACCGCAAGGAATATGCTATTGTAAACTTAGAAACTTTAAACAAATTCGAAGACGGTGCAGAAGTAACACCAGCATTGATGGTGGAAGCTGGTATCGTTAAGAATGAAAAAGATGGCGTTAAAGTTTTAGGTAATGGTGAATTGAACAAGAAATTAACTGTTAAAGCTAATAAGTTCTCTGCCAGTGCTAAAGCAGCTATCGAAGCAGCAGGCGGTCAAGCAGAGGTGATGTAATACATGCTTAAGACACTAAAGTACGCCTTTGCTGTAAAAGAGATTCGCAATAAAATCTTATTTACCTTAGGTGTCTTGGTTGTATTTCGCTTAGGCACGTATATCACTGTCCCTGGGATCAACGCTAAAGCATTGAATAGTGTTGCGTCTTCAGGGTTAATTAGTATCTTGAACACTTTTAGCGGTGGCGGTTTGACTAACTATTCCATTTTAGCAATGGGTGTTTCTCCATATATTACCGCTCAGATCGTTGTTCAGTTATTACAAATGGACATTGTTCCACGATTTGTTGAATGGAGTAAACAAGGTGAAGTCGGACGGCGCAAGTTAAATCAGTGGACTAGATATCTGACCATTGTGCTCGCGTTTATACAATCAATCGGGATTACAGCTGGGTTCAACTATATGAGTAGTTTGAACTTGGTGAAAGATCCAAGTCCACAAACATACATCAGTATCGGGTTGATCTTGACTGGTGGTACGATGTTTACGACTTGGTTAGGTGATATGATCACTGATCGTGGTATCGGTAATGGGATCTCAATGATCATTATGGCGGGTATCATCGCCCGTGTTCCAGATGGTATTCGTCAGGTATTTGTTGAAGAATTCCAAGGTGCCTCAGACTTGTGGCAACCGATCTTATATATTGTCATCTTATTATTAGCTATCTTGGCGATCGTTACATTCGTGACTTATGTTCAACAAGCTAACTATAAGATTCCGATCCAATATACAAGACGCCTCGCAGGTGCTTCAGAGAGTTCATATTTACCATTGAAAGTGAACGTTGCTGGGGTTATCCCAGTTATCTTTGCTAGCTCATTTATCGCAACTCCGCAAACGATCTTGATGTTATTTACACAAAATCACTCGGAAGATAATTGGTACATCATTATGAGCAAATTGTTCAATATGCAAACTGTACCAGGTATGATCTTGTATACAGTGCTTATTGTTGTCTTCACGTTCTTCTATGCCTTTGTGCAAGTTAACCCTGAAAAATTGGCTGAAAACTTGCAAAAACAAGGAAGCTATATTCCTTCTGTTTGGCCAGGGCGTGAAACACAAAAGTATGTTTCAAGCTTATTGATGCGTTTGAGCTCAGTAGGTTCACTTTTCCTAGGGCTCGTTTCATTGATCCCATTAGTAGCTTCGGCTGTTTGGGGCTTGAATGAATCGATCGGTCTAGGTGGTACTAGTCTTTTGATCGTTGTAGGGGTAACTCTTGAAACAATGCGTCAATTGAACGGTATGATGATGAAACGTGAATATATCGGTTTTATCAGAAAATAATGAACTGCCATTGACAACAAGCAAAGTTGCTCAACTTTGCTTGTTGTTTTTTATATAGAGTATGAATGCATTTTAGCGCAGGTAAGTCCTTATTTTTACGGCTATTTAGTGGTATAATCAATATGGACGTTTAAACCGAGCTGGGTATGGAGCATACCTTGGTGATCACGATGTATTTGTGGTTATATAAAACGGGAAAGTTCAAAACGTAATCTTGAAGTATAAAGGAGCATTTTACAATGGCATTAAATCTTATGTTGATGGGTCTGCCAGGTGCGGGCAAGGGTACCCAAGCTGAAAAGATCGTGGACCAATATCACATTCCACACATCTCCACGGGGGATATCTTCCGTGCAGCAATGAAGAACAATACTCCAATGGGGATCGAAGCTAAGAGTTACATAGATAAGGGTGAACTTGTCCCTGATGAAGTAACGAACGGTATCGTTAAAGAACGTTTAGCTAAAGATGATGTTAATGATGGTTACATGCTTGATGGTTTCCCACGTAACATGGCCCAAGCTGAAGCCTTGGAAACATTCGGGGCTGAATTAGGCAAGCCATTGAACTGTGTGATCAACATTCATGTTGACCCAGAATCTTTGATGGAACGTTTGACAGGCCGTTATATCTGCCGTAACTGTGGCGCAACTTACCACAAGATCTTTAACCCAACTAAGGTCGAAGGTACTTGTGATCGTTGTGGTGAACACGAATTCTATCAACGTGAAGATGACAAACCTGAAACAGTTAAGAACCGTCTTGATGTTAATATCAAGATGAACACACCATTATTAGACTTCTACAAGAAACAAGGTATCTTGCATGAAGTTGATGGTAACCAAGATATCGATAAAGTTTTTGCTGATATCAAGGCTGTTTTAGATCAAATCAACTAAAATCAAATAAAAAAGATACACCTGGATTGTCATTTTTTTAAAATAGTGCTTGCATCCAGCTTGACACTATGATATGATAATTCAGGTTTATCTTTTCAATAGGCTCAGTTTGCCATTTTGAGCAAACAGAACTTGCGGAAAAAGGTGGGACTCCATAAAAAGCTTCTCACATTTTTACGTGTAAAGTTTTAAAACCAATTTAAGGAGGTACTTTTGCGTGGCGAAAGATGATGTGATTGAAATTGAGGGTACGATCAAAGAAACGTTGCCAAATGCGATGTTCAAAGTTGAACTTGAAAATGGACATGAGATTTTAGCTCACGTTTCCGGTAAGATCCGCATGCATTATATTCGTATTTTACCAGGAGACAAGGTTACTGTTGAAATGTCCCCTTATGATTTGACTAAGGGTCGCATTACCTATCGCTTTAAATAGATTGTACTTCAAAAATATTTAGGAGGTATAATTCATGAAAGTAAGACCATCAGTTAAACCAATGTGCGAACATTGCAAAGTTATCAAACGCAAAGGTCGCGTTATGGTTATTTGCGATAATCCAAAGCACAAACAACGTCAAGGATAATAATTAATCAGGAGGTGTAATTGTAATGGCTCGTATTGCAGGTGTCGATTTACCACGCGACAAGCGTATCGTTATCGGCTTAACTTATATTTACGGAATCGGTAATACAACAGCTAAGAAGATCTTAGCTGAAGCAGGTGTTTCAGAAGACGTTCGCGTTCGCGATTTAACAGCAGATCAAGAAGACAAGATCCGTGCTGTTGTTGATAACTACAAGGTAGAAGGTGACCTTCGCCGTGAAGTTTCTTTAAACATCAAGCGTCTTTCCGAAATTGGCTCTTACCGTGGTCTACGTCATCGTCGTCATTTACCAGTTCGTGGTCAAAACACGAAGAACAATGCGCGTACACGTAAAGGCCCAGCAGTTTCAATTGCAGGTAAGAAGAAATAATTTAAATAATCTAAGAAGGAGGTTAGCTATTTCATGGCAGTTAAAAAGTCTCGTAAGCGCCGTGTAAAGAAGAATATCGAAAGCGGTGTTGCACATATTCATTCAACATTCAATAACACACTTGTTATGATCACAGACGTTCATGGTAACGCCGTAGCATGGTCATCAGCAGGTTCTTTAGGCTTCAAGGGTTCCCGTAAGTCTACTCCATTTGCTGCCCAAATGGCCGCTGAAGCAGCAGCTAAGGGTGCAATGGATCATGGCATGAAGACTGTTGAAGTTGCAGTTAAAGGTCCTGGTTCTGGTCGTGAAGCTGCTATTCGTGCGCTTCAAACAACAGGTCTTGAAGTTACATCTATCAAGGATGTTACACCAGTTCCTCATAACGGATGCCGTCCTCCAAAACGCCGTCGTGTTTAATGTGGATCAGTATTCATTTTGAGGATAGACTCATAATGTTTTCAACCAGATTACACGTAACGTTTTGAAAGGGGTAAAGATAAGAATGATCGAATTCGAAAAACCAAAAATTCATAAAATCGAAGAAGGCCAAGATTACGGCAAGTTCGTCGTTGAACCGCTTGAACGTGGTTATGGTACAACTTTAGGTAACTCCTTACGTCGTATCTTACTTTCTTCCTTACCAGGTGCGGCGATCACTGATGTTCAAATTGATGGTGTGTTACATGAATTCTCAACCGTAAAAGGTGTTTTAGAAGATGTAACAGCGATCATTTTGAACTTAAAGAAAGTCGCACTTAAACTTGATTCTGAAGATTCTCAAACTTTGGAATTTGATGTTGTTGGGCCAAAAGAAGTTACTGCCGGTGACATTCAAGGTAGCAGTGATGTAGAAATCCTCAACCCAGATCAATATATTTGTACTGTGGCTGATGGCGCTGTGTTCCATGCTCGAATGACTGCTAACAAGGGTCGAGGCTATGTTTCCGCAACGGAAAACAAAGCTAAGGCTGAAGACATGCCTATTGGCGTTTTACCAATCGACTCAATTTATACCCCGATCGAACGTGTCAACTACCAAGTAGAAAAAACACGTGTTGGTCAAAAAAATGATTATGATAAATTAACGTTAGACGTGTGGACAAACGGCTCGATCACACCAAGTGAAGCAATCAGCTTGTCCGCTAAGATCTTAACAGAGCATTTGACATTATTTGTTGATTTGACAGATGAAGCTAAGAATGCTGAGATCATGGTCGAAAAAGAAGAAACACATAAAGAAAAAATGCTTGAAATGACAATCGAAGAACTTGACTTATCTGTACGTTCATACAACTGCTTGAAGCGTGCTGGTATCAACACTGTGCAAGCTTTGACTAACAAGTCTGAAGCAGATATGATGAAGGTACGTAACCTTGGTCGCAAGTCCTTGGAAGAAGTTAAGGCTAAATTGGCAGATCTTGGCTTGTCATTACGTCATGATGACTAATATAAAATTTAAGGGAGGGAACTGTTCATGGCTTACCGTAAATTAGGTCGCACAAGCGCACACCGTAAATCAATGTTACGCAACTTGACAACTGACTTGATCGTTAACGGTCGTATCGTTACAACAGAAACACGTGCTAAAGAAGTACGTAAGACTGCTGAAAAGATGATCACTTTGGGTAAAAAAGGTGATTTAGCTTCTCGTCGTCGTGCTGCTGCATTCATGATGGATGTTGTTGCAGACGTTAAAGAAGATGGCGATAAGGCAGTTGTTCAAACAGCATTGCAAAAGTTGTTTGAAGAAGTTGCACCTCGTTTTGAAGGCCGTAACGGCGGTTATACACGTATCATCAAGATGAACGAACGCCGCGGCGATGCAGCTAAGATGGCTGTTCTTGAATTGGTCGACTAATTTTTAATTATTAGCGACGAATATTACTAGTGTCACTTTTATAGCGATAACTGGGCGTTACGATGTTGGGTAAAACCGAGTCTAGTCCTAAGTAGCAGGTGTTGGATCTGTGAAACCTTCGTTATAAAAAGTGATTTTTTTATTATCTTCATTTTTTTGGTATAAATCTTAAATAACGATGAAAAGAGTGCCTTTTTTAGGGCACTCTTTTTTAGTTTATATAACTCGCAGTTTGTAAAATTAAGTTAGAAAAATAAAAAGCCATTTGTGATAGACTTTTG
>NZ_AYYW01000029.1 GCF_001434535.1 Ligilactobacillus animalis KCTC 3501 = DSM 20602 | reverse complement strand
TTGGTTACACTTGCAGGAACTTATTAAATATTTCGTCCGGCGTCGTGATCCTTGCTATTGATGTGCTTGTTGTCTTTCGCCCAGTGTTACGTTTGCTAAAATGTCAGGTTTTGTCAAGTAGTAGCCTTTGAACTCTATATCGTATATGGCTGTATAATCACGTCTAAGCGTTTCTGATTGTTGCTAGTATAACTACACTCGGAAACTATTAAGCGTTGTAAGATATAAGAATAACGTTTGATTTTGGCGTTTAAAATAATATCTAAAAAGGGATGTACCAGCATTTGAGCCAGTGCATCCCTTTGCATTCGGTTTAGTGCAATGTCCTTAGATATTCCTGTATAGCGATCCAAGTGGTTTTGACCTGTCTTACTATCTCTCGTGGTGTAAAATAACCTTTAGGCGTGATAACGTTGTGCAGGCGTTCCAAGTAGTAGACCGCTCCAATAGATCAGATTACGGCTGTTATCACCCACGATCTTATTTTCTTGTTCTAATTCATGCAATGCGTCATCAGCTAGGCGGGCGGGGCGCAATTTCATGTTTTCTTTGGGGTTGACAAGGGAACTATTACCACTAACCCCCGTAAACTTCTTTATACTCTTCAATGTCTGTATATCCAGCTTCGTACATATCTCTGTATACTTCCTTGTCTACGTCTTCCCTATACCTTGCTTCACTTTCTGCCTTTGCTTCTGCTATGTCTGTGATACCTGCTTCTATCCAGTGCTTATATACGTTAGTCAGATAACCAGCTACGTTTTTGATCTTCTTACCTGCTATCTGATTATCCCTTGTACGTTTGATACCGTATAGCAATAGATCACTGTTAAGCTTATCTTTGAACCTTATCACTACGTTAGCAGTATCTAACTTCCGTTTGTCATCTGCATAACTCAATAGATCTAATTTATTTATTAACTCACTGCCAACGACTTTACCATAAGTCGTTATCATATAATATTTAATACTTGTATTATTATCTTTGGCGTTTGCGCCAAGGGGGGGCTTGGTTTTTGCGCCAAGGGGGGTGGTCAAAGGGTATAAACGGCGCTCTTTTACTTGCTTAGTCCCTTGGTAATAAATTTCTTCACGTTCTAGGTAACCATACTTAACAAGTAGGCTTATCCATTTGGATATTGTGGTACTATCGACGTCATACAATTTAGCAAAATAGCCATTGCTTGCGTGACAATAACCATCTTTATTGCTTAATGCTGTGATCTCACTATATAAAATTTTGGCGTTTGGTTTGCCAAGGCGCTTATCATATCTAACATTTGCGGGTAAAATTGAATAATAGTTTGGGTGTTCCATCTTAATTTCCCCCTTTGCTCGTCAATTTCATCATGTCTATTCAATTCCTTTCAGCGATCCATAAAGGTAACCTTTAAACCACTTAGCCCGTGCAGTCTCTTAATGTCATCAGCTCTATGGATCATGCTTTTATTTTGTTGTTTCGTTGTCTGCTAACCACTGCTTGACGCTCGACGCTATCAAATATTTGTTCATACCGTCAATATCAACAAACGGCATCCCGTTCTTGATCCAACCAGTTACCACGGCAGGCGACACGTTAAAGGCTTTGGCGGTGTCCTTGATATTGCCACCGTTGGCGTGTTGCTTGTTAAACAACTCTTTGACGATCTCTAAGTTACTGTTAAAGTATCTCAATTCCTGCAGTAAGTCAGCGTCTGCGGTGTTGATCGATACAGATACACCAGCTACGTTAAAAGTTAGATTTGCCATTGTCTTGATCTCCTTTAGTTGTTAGATATTCCAGCAGTTTCAAGATGTTTTTTTCGTCTGTGCTAAGTTGTTTCATTCCGTTCTATTTCCTGTTCATCATTCATTTATTGGGTGGGTGTTTTGGGTTTAGCCGTTGCGGGGGCTTATATACGCTAGGGACAAAAATGTCCGTTACGCTCGTTGTCGTGTTTCTCAAATTTGAGTATCACGGCTAGGGGATGCGTTGCTATTTCTCGTCAATAGCGACAAACATTTTTGCGCCGTTTAGAAGCGCCTTGATCTGTTTGTAAGTGAAACCAGCTTCGATATAAGCAATAGTCTTACGCTCGTTTTGCTCGTATCGTTCTTGCTCTTCGACTGTTAGCAGATCAAGCGCCGTTTTTGCATTGCCACGGATCTCTTTTAATTTCTTAACGTCAAGCCCTGTCACACTCTTAACAAGTAGGCTATTAATATTTTTGTACATGTAAGGTTGGTAGTGCTCCCAGTTCTTAATTGCTTCCTGTAACTCTCGCTTGATTGGTTTCTCTGATAGCCGTTGTAGTTGCCACTTGGCTTTTTCATCCCTTAACTTAAAGAACTCGTCAACTAGGGCAATCTTAAATTCTTCAACTGCGGGGGCATTATCTAAGAACGTTATAAACAATGTCGCTTGTCGTTCGTTCAAATGGTATATCGTTTCAGGTCTCCCGCCTTTAGAACCTTTAGGGGGTTTACGCATTTCAAATGCTAAACTTCCATAACGTTCTAAGCGTGCCTTTTTCGTTCTGATTAAATTTCTTACTGCGTGTAGGCTGTTCCCACTATACTTTGCGATAACCTTATCTGTCGTGTATGGTTCGTCTTTCAATGACTGCATGAATACTAATTCTTGCATGGTGATGCTCCTTTCTAGTGGCTATTTAACGTATTGCTTCAATAGCCAATCATTAATGATTTTCACGTTCTTGGGTCGTAACGACTTACCATTCAAGGCACTACGTAAGATGTAACGACTGATACCGATCTCGTCGGCTAGTTGATATACAGGGATGTTTTTTTCACCCCGAAAGCGTCGTAATGCTATTAATTGTTCTGGTGTTAATTCCATGCTCTCCATCTCCTTTTTACATTTGTAAAAATAAATTACACAACTATCTTATTTTATATTTGTAAAAAATTCAACTATTGTTTTTACATTTGTTAAAAAATAATGTATTCTATTACTCAGAAAGGAGTGTAATTTGTATGAATAGAATAAAGGAACTCCGAAAAAGCAAAAATGTTACTTTGCAAGAAGTTAGCGAAAAAACGGGGATCTCTGTTACTTCGCTAAGTTTTTATGAAAAAGGACAACGAAACCCAAAAATTGAAACTTGGCAAAAGTTAGCAAACTATTTTGGTGTATCAATAGCTTATTTACAAAATAAAACTAAAACAAAAAATTTGTTTGATTGGGTTGAAAAAAGTAAAAGTATGTCCAGTGATGTCTTTGATGATGAACAATTTAAAAAAAAGTGGGATAAAGAATTTAATGAACATGCGAAAGATAGATATATTGAACAATTTAAAGCAATTAATAATTCCTTTAACATAACCACAGCTCCATATATACTAAAAAATAATCACCAAGAACGTATTGCTTTATTTGAATTATTAAACAAGGCAAGTACCGACGATCTCGAAAAAATAGTTAATGATTTGTCATTGATATATGCTGTCTATATTAATGATCTCCTTGGAAATGAAAAAGCAAAAAAAGATATAGAAATAATTACTCAAGCTCTTAAGGGTATTTCAGGGACTTTAAAAAATAAAGAGAATAACTTATATCGCTACGAATATACAACTAACGACGATCCCGACGCCAAGAACTAACAACGCCCATCCCTGCGAAAGTATTTTTTAGGCAAGTAAATATTTTTTACCTGCCTGCATGTAACTTAGATCGATATGCGTAAAAGTAGTAATTTGTAGTAATTGAGCCACTTCGATATTTTAGAACTACCTACGTG
>NZ_AYYW01000028.1 GCF_001434535.1 Ligilactobacillus animalis KCTC 3501 = DSM 20602 | reverse complement strand
GGCAAAGTATTTTTGTCCATATCCCAAGCACCGTATTCTTTTTCACCCGTGGCCAAATTTGTCTTCACTTCGCGTTTGAACGTCACCTGTTGCGTCACTTTTTTGAACGTACCATCTGGGAAGTGCAATTGGATCGTGCGTACTACCGTTTTTTGTTCGATACTTGTAGCAACTTTGGCTGTATAGTACATGTTCACTTCAAGGTCTTCAGTTGTAGCTGAAACTGCTGTCCGTGGAACATAGCGATTACTTGGTGAGTCATAATTTTCAAACTCAGGTCCTCTGTAGTCATCAAGCATCTTGGAAGGTTCATCCCATTCACCATAAGTGATCTCACCAGTCGCTAAGTTTTTAATATTTGTTCGCTTGAAAGTTACACTTTGCACATGTTGATCGACTTTTTGACCGTCTTTATAGATATTGATCACACGTTTAACAACTTTTTCTTCGGTCAAATTCTCACGTTTAGCTGTATAATCGATCCGCGCTGTCTCATTAGCTGTATCTGGCGTAACTGTTTTGTTATTGACTTTGATCGTGTCTGTCTCATAATTATCATAGACTGGTGCATCAAAGGCGCTCCAAAGGCCTTCAGCTTGATTCCAAGCTCCATACGTAACTTCACCAGTTGCCAAGTTAGTCGTCTTTGTTCGCTTAAATTCTACTTTTTGGGTAAAGACATCGACCTTGACCCCTTCATGATAGATCTCGATCAAACGTTCCACTGTTTTAAATTCATCTTCAACTTTTTGAGCAGATGTATAGTTAATGTCGACTACGCTGTCAGGACTCTCAGGATCAACAGTCAATGCTTCTACCCTATCTTGGCTTGCAGTATAATTTTCCAATTGTTCGATATCTACTGCTGCAAAAGTATGCTCGGCTTGATTCCAAGTACCAGTTTGAACGATCTGTCCTGTCTGTTTATCAACGATGTTCGTTCGGGTAAAGGTGAACTCTTGTGGGATCTCCTTGAAAACGACCCCATCTTTAGCTAAACGGATCACACGTTTAACAGTCTTTTGTTCCGTTTGTTCTTCAGTCGTTGCTGTATAGTTGACATTAATTACTTGATCAGCCGAATCTCCAGTTACTGTAGTATTTTCGATCTTAGTTTGATCAGCCGTATAACCTGCGATCTCTGGTACATCCACCGCATCGAAATAATTCTCGATACGATGTGTTGTCGTATCACGCCACTGTGTACTTGCGATCAATTCATTCGTTCCAAGATTCCAAATGTTATAGCGATAAAAGTCTGCACTTTGAGTAATGGAATCGATCAGCTTTCCATCTTGAAAGAAATTGATCGTTCGCTTAACATTCTTGCATTCACGGATCTTGTGTTCATTTATGCTCTTATCTTCAGTTGGTTCAACATTTTCTACATTAGCTTCCGTCGTATTGTTGAGCTCGTCGGCTGAAATACTACCTGCCCCTAAAAAGCTAAGCCCCAACAAGATCGAAGCTACACCAATATTTAACTTACGCAGACCATAACGCGCTTGTTTGTTTGCCTGCTTTTCAACCATTAATTTCGTGTTCTTTCTTGATAACAAAGCTACTCCTCCTAATTTCTAACGTTTCTTCTTAATTAACCTTATATTTTTTAGGTAAATAATTATCCGTAAATTAAAATATCACATTAGAAAACCAACGAGAAATAGCTTACATATCAATAAAAACAAAATTTAAGTACATTTAACATCATTTAATATATTTAAACTTCTCTGAATAAATTACTAATGAAAATGATAATCAATTATTAATTTTACATTAGTGTCGATAACGACATATAATATAAATGTCGTTATCGACACTAATTGGAGGGGACAAAATGACACAACACAATGATTTAACACGTAAATTTAAAACTTTGGATGATTTTCTAGGTACACATTTCATCTATACTTACGATAATGGTTGGGAATACGAATGGTATGCTAAAAACGATCACACTGTTGATTATCGGATCCATGGTGGCATGGTCGCTGGACGTTGGGTCAAAGATCAACCAGCACATATCAACATGTTGACTGAAGGGATCTACAAAGTTGCTTGGACTGAACCGACTGGCACTGATGTTGCACTTGATTTTGTTCCAAATGAACTTAAATTAAATGGGACTATTTTCTTCCCTAATTGGGTCGAAGAACACCCTGAGATCACGGTTTGTTTCCAAAATGAACACATTGACCTGATGGAAGAGGCACGTGAAAAGTACGCTACTTATCCTAAATTGGTCGTACCTGAATTTGCCACGATCACTTACATGGCCAAAGCTGGTCAAGACAACGATGAAGTCATCGCTAAAGTTCCCTACGCTGGCATGACTGACGACATTCGTGAGGGTAAATTTTACGACGAAAACTATCTCCAACTTTAAAATAACCTATCCATAGTGGTAAAATTAAATGATCATGGATAGAAATGAGCTGGTACTATGCCACAAAAACGGATCTTACCTTATATCATCTTGGGGTTGCTCCAAGAACGACCACTGACTGGTAAAGAGATCACGGCACAATTCCAAAACGAGATCGGAGAATTTTGGAAAGCCTCTCACAGTCAGATCTATCCCGAGTTGATGCGCATGCAACACGACAATTGGCTTAAAATCACCGAAAATGATTCTGACGGGCGCAAAAAGCACTATCAGATCACAGTTACTGGCGAGCAGGTCCTGAGCAATTGGATCAAGGAACCCGTGACCGAACTTCCTTTAAATCGCGATCTCTTTTCACTTAAACTCTTTTTTGTGACCAAAAGTGATTCTAAAGTTATAGAGAAATTATTTAACGACCAGATAGCCCTGATCAGTGCTCAATTAGAACATCTCAAGACACGCAAAAAGTTGTTATTTGCGGACAAAGCCCCAATCGAACAACATTTTGGCCACTATCTAATCTTAAATCGCGCGATTGCCCGCCAAGAAGGCCAATTGAACTGGCTGAAGGAAACTTTAGCTCAACTTAGTTAGATAGAATTTTTCCACATGTGGATAACACAAAAACACGACCGAATTCTTAAATTTTGGTCGTGTTTTTGTATCTAAATTTATCATTGCTATAGTGCTACAAATCCCGCTATAAAGCCAAAGATTTTTCAACGATCTCACCGGAGTTAGCTGTGTTTCTCAAATATGTTGCTACTAATATTCCAACTAGCGTATTTACTCAAAAAATCGCCGATGATATCGTTATCCTAAAAAATAGCGCTCTAAAGGGAGGAAAGTACATGTTTTATGAGATCGAATTCAATGCCAAACTTGCTGAAGCTGCCAAAAAAGCTCGCGCCAAAGGAATCGCAGAAGGACGGACTGAGGGGCGCGCTGAAGGCTACACAAAAGAAGAGACCCTTACAGCAGTTACGCATTTGACCTCTTCCACTGTGGAGGAAGCTGAAGCTCTCTATGATAAGTTATTTGCAAAATAAACTTCTACAGCAAGTCTGAGCTATACAAATGCTTCTGACAATACCATAATAAGAGGGACCACCACGATGCACATCATGATGGCCCTCTTATTATTTATTTGTGGTATGGGCTACCATTATTGATCATAAACCCACGGTAGATCTGTTCGGTCAAGACCAAGCGCATCAACTGATGGGGTAAAGTGAAACGTCCAAACGAGATCTTAGTTTGAGCCCGCTTTAAAACAGCTGGACTTAGGCCAAGTGAGCCTCCGATCACAAAGGTCACATCACTATGCCCATAAGTTCCGAGCTTTTCTATTTCAGCCGCAAATTCCTCGGATGTTCGTTCTTTACCTTCGATCGCTAATGCATAAACATACTCTTTATCCTTAATTTTATGCAAAATACGTTCGCCTTCTTTTTGTTTCACCGCTTCCATTTCTGCTGGGCTTAACTTTTCAGGCGCTTTTTCATCGGGAACTTCGATAATTTCAAATTTACAAAACTTACTTAAGCGTTTAGAATACTCAGCAATACCTTGTTTTAAGTATTTTTCTTTGAGTTTTCCCACACAAATGACCTTAATATTCACGAAAATAATTCCTTTCTCATATACTTATCCACAAAGTTATCCACATATCCACAGAGTTAACCACAAGATATTGGGGAGCACTTTTGTTCTGTCCCAATATTTATGGGGACAACCTTACTAAATATCTTCTTGTATTATTATACACAATATCCAAAAAGGACGGTACTAAGTTTTCACTTAGTGGCCGTCCTCATAATTAACATTTTAATTTAACTTTATTCGTTGGAGTTCGATGATGTCGTCGTATTGGAATCATCTGCTTCCAATGTCAATTTTACATTAGCAGTTTGTTGCTTACCTTCATGATAATAACCGATCTCAACGGTGTCACCGATCTTATGTTCATATAATGCTTGACGCAAGGTCGCTAAGTCAGTAACTTTCTTACCACCGATCGAGGTGATCACATCATATTTAGCAATACCACTATCCTTCAATGGTGAACTAGAATCTACCTTCATAACGACTACACCGCTAGTAACATCTGCCGGTAACTTGAGCGTATCTGTTCGAGCACTTTGGGAGATATAGTCCAGATCAACTAGCGAGATCCCTAATGCTGGACGCTTAACTTTCCCATTTTCAACTAATTGATTGATGATCGAAACCACTTCATTACTTGGGATCGCAAAGCCCATCCCTTCAACTGAAGTCGATTCACTTGAACCAGTACTTGAAAGTTTCATCGAGTTGATCCCGATAACTTGACCTTGTAAGTTGACTAAAGCTCCACCAGAGTTACCTGGGTTGATAGCCGCATCAGTTTGGATAACAGTTGCCTGACCGGTGGTGATGCCACTGCTGTTAGTTACGTTGATCGTCCGACTCTTAGCCGAAATGATACCTTGAGTCAAAGAGGTGGCATATTCTGAGCCAAGAGGTGAACCGATCGCCAACGCTGTTTCACCAACTTTGATATTATCCGAGTTGCCAAAACTTGCAACTTGTTTGACATCTTTAGCGTTGATCTTGAGCACAGCTAAATCTGTCACCGAGTCATGTCCCACTACTGTAGCTGATAATTTCTTGCCACTATTCAACAAGACTTCGACTTTGTTAGCTCCGGAGATCACATGGTTATTTGTGACGATATAAGCGGTATTACCGCTCTTTTTATAAATGACACCTGAGCCTTCGCTAGTGGAGGTTTGACTGGTCGAGTTACCCGAATTTTTCCCAAAGAGATCTTCTAAAGATGAACTGGATTGTTGTTCTGAATAGGCTTCGACCGAAACGACTGCATCTTTGACTGTATCAAAAGCTTTAGTCGTTTGCGTGCTGACGTTGACCTTAACATTGCTGGTCGCGGTCGTTCCTTGGGAATTACTTGCCAGTTGTGTACTGTTATTTTGATACAAAGTATAGCCACCAACAGCTACACCACCACCAAGTACACCAGCACACAAACCGATCAAAAATACTTTACCTAGCCCTTGTTGCTTTGAGCCTGGCTGTTTTGTCGGCCCATTATTTGAGCCAACTTCATTAAACTCACCATCAAATTGTTCATTCTTGCTCATACAAAAAGTCACCTCTTAATAATTAAGTATCTATGTTATCTATAATAAGCCTTTTGCAACAAAAATGCTTACAATAATGTAAAAATTAATTTTATCCTAAAAAATATAGGTTTATCTTAAAGAACTGCCAACTCGGTCGCTTGCGCTGGATCAGTATCTAATAAGAGAAAATCTTGACCGACGCCAAAGTCTTTCGCCTGCATTTGGCGTTGAACTGTCAAATGTGCTAATTCTTTGACATTATTTTCTTGACTCAAATGTCCAAGATAGATCCGCTTGGTCCGCGCACCTAAAACGCTCGTCAAGGCATTGGCGCCGTCTTCATTGGATAAATGCCCTTGATCGCTCAAGATCCGTTGCTTTAGCGACCATGGATAGATCCCAGCGCGTAACATTTCGGTATCGTGGTTGCATTCAAACAAATACCCATCTGCATTTTCCACGATCCCTTTGATTCGATCCGAGACATAGCCCGTATCTGTTACAATGGCAAATGATTTACCTGCATAATGCACCTCATAAAATTGGGGATCAGTCGCATCATGCGAAACACCAAAACTTTGAACATCTAGATCACCAAAAGTTTGGACTGTCTCACGTTCAAAGATATGCTTTTGCTCCGTCTTGACTTGCCCGATCTTGGGTGCCATTTGCTCCCAAGTCTTTTCATTGGCATAGACATCTAAGCCATAGCGGCGGGCTAAGACACCGACACCCTTGATATGATCACTATGTTCATGAGTTACTAAGAGTTTATCCACATCTTTTAATGTCCGCCCGATCGAATTCATCAGTCCTTCGATTTTTTTACCCGAAAGTCCAGCATCGATCAATAATTTTTGCTTAGGAGTCTCGATATAGGTCGCATTACCCGTACTTCCACTGGCAAGCACACTAACTTTCAACCCAACTTCTTCACTCATTGTCAAGCTACCCTTTCTCGTTTATTTAACACTGATCGCCTCATCCATCACACTACCCGTAAAGGCATTGATCCGCTGATACTGGATGTTACCTGTATTACTGTTTTTGATACAGAAATTCCAAGTTGGAATATATACGATGCTGTTATTCACCGATAATAACCGTGTATACCCTAAATGACACCACAAAACTTGTGTATTAGCGGGCAACTTGTTGTATTGATACAACCAGATCAACGCCCGTTCTTGGCTGATCGTTTCCCGCTTTTCCCGCAAGATCTGAACATCATTCATATAGCCTTGCGTATAGCCTGTTACATAGCCATTTTTTACCTCAAAGCGGATCTGACCATCATTCGAGTACACTGGGCCCCCATAGATCATCTGCGTGTAAACGACCACGGATTTAGTTGAGAGATCCTTATTGTAAGTATACTCCTTACCAAAAAGAACGATACTATTATCTTTTAAAAATTCATCTATTGTTGCTTGCGGTTTGTCTGGATCGACTAGTTTTAAACCATCCGTAAAGTTGACCGTTAATTTATGGTTGGCATATTCCCAACTATAATGCAACTGGTCTGCTTTTTCCCGCAAAATATTTGAATTTGCACTGGAAACATAATAACCAGCTTGAGGTTTATCCGATAGCTGCCCGTAAGAGATCTGATCATTTTTGATACTCTTTAATATAGAGCCCGAAGTACTAGTCGTAGAAAACGAACTCGTTCGTTGATCGATCGTATCATTTTGTGTCACATAAACACTCAACAAGAAGATATCTAAGGCGATAAAGGCAATGACAAAGATCCATTCGATACGCTTAAAATTCATTGTCGTTATCCCCCCATTTCTTCCCTGAGATCAGATCTTGATAATTGATCCAAACATTATTGTATTTAACAAAATATGTCGGTGTCAGATCAATGACCAGTGAAGCGGTACTATTTTGCGAGACCGTATACCCGATCTGAATATCACTAATCTTATCCAAATTGACATCAGCATTTTGTAACTCAGGCAAGATCTCATTTGTCTGCTTGAGTGTCACAGCTTTACCCGCTGCTGGCACTGGAACTTGTAGACTACATTGCGAAAAGACCAGTTTCTTGCTGCGAACGTGGTTTTTGATCTGATAAGTCCCAAAATCGCGCGCCGAGATCACAGGAAAACCATCGATGTAACTGCGATAGATGACATTTTTTTCCTGCATATCGTACTCAGAATACTTAACATCGGCTAAACTGACGCCTAATTGCTCGAGATCAGTAAAATCATTCGTTAAATGATCATCTAAAGTCCAATTTTGGCGTCCCGTCTCATCAGTCAGATAATCCGTATAGGTTATCAAGCCAGTTTTATCGCGGATGCTCAATTTTTGACCCGAATCGTCGGAATAGACCGTTACGCCATCTTGTTCACGGGTCGTCAACGATGAAGTACTGCTCTTTTCAGCCCCTAACAAGCGGGTAACGTACATTCCCACATTTTCTTTATTGTATAAATAACTATAACGCGGAACTGTGATCTGATCTTCATAATACTGGATCAAACGACCGTTTTGGTATTCATAGCTAAGTTTATAGCGCTTGAGCCCCTTAGTCTTATGAACGTTATTGAGCTTAGTTTTATCATATTTAGTCAACTTGGCCTTATATACTTTGAGGCCTGCATCTTCTAAAAAATAGACCTTCGAACCATCATAACTGATCACGATCCGATCAAAACTGTAATTTTCACTCTTGGCTGGTTGTTCAGCAAGATATTGCTTCAAGACCCCAAAGGAGAGCTCGGAACCATAATTTAACTGGTAAGAATTAGGCGTCCGCATCAGTTTTAGATATTCATTTTTGCTGACGGTCTCTGGTTCTTCGATCTCAGTAAATTTACTTTTCTCTAAAGAGTTCATCATCAGTTCGACCACATCGATCCGGTTGCTCAAAAGCCGGCTCGGATGCTTTTTATCCATCACCGTGATCGAGACTGGGCGATAAACATCAGTTAATTTCTTCTTATCTGTTGTATTAGCGTCATCATTGATAACTTTGGTCTTATCTGAAGCTGCCATCCCAGCTAAATGCTGAAAATACACCGGTGTTACCCATATCAAAGCTATAAAAACAACACTAAATAACACCGCAAGGATCAAAATGGTATGCAAAAACCACCCATTTAAGCGTTTATTCTTCATCCCATAGATCTCCTTCCTCGTATTCTTCATATGGTAGTGAGATATAGAAGGTCGAACCCTTCCCTTCTGTACTGTCGACCCAGATCCGGCCATGATGCAACTCGATCACTTCTTTAGAGATCGCTAGTCCAAGACCAGTCCCACCTTGCGCCCGTGAACGTGCCTTATCAACACGATAGAAACGCTCAAAGATATGCGCTAGTTCTTTTTTGGGCATCCCGAGACCTTGATCAGAGATACTCATGATGACATGATTATGCGTCTCTAACAGACGACAAGTGATCACACCGCCATCGGGTGAATACTTGATCGCATTATTCATGATATTATCTACCACTTGGATGATCTTGTCGGTATCGACTTCGACCCAAAGTGTCTTATCGGTAAAATCGCGTTTGATCGTATAATTTTTTGTCACTTCGCGGGTATCATTGTTGTCCTTTTCAAGCATCATATCAAAACGATTCAAGATATAGTTGAACAATTCGTTTAAGTTGACTAACTCCAAGTCTAACTCGACTTTTCCAAGATCCATTCGCGATAAACTCAAAAGGTCATTGATCATCCGGATCATCCGGTCGGTCTCTTCTTGTGTGACCTTTAAAAAGGCTGGGGCGATCTCAGGGTCTTGCCAAGCACCTTCATTCAACGCTTCAATGTAACTGCGCATACTCGTCAATGGTGTCCGCAATTCGTGCGAAACGTTGGAAACAAATTGGCGCCGCTCGCGATCGATCCGTTGCTGTTCGGTGATATCATGCAAGACACATACGATCCCGATGATAAAACCTGAACGTCGTTGGATCAACGAAAAATTGGCATTTAAGATCTGATCGCGATTGGTGTCTAATTCATCCAAAATGATCTCATTTTGATTTTCCAAAAGTTCGCGGATCGTATATTTATCCCGGATATTCAAAATATCTAGGATCGACTTATTTCTGACCTCATCGGGTTCGACTTCTAAAGCTTCACACGCCATGTCGTTGATGATCGTGATCTTGCCCCCACGGTCAGTAGCGATCACCCCATCTGACATGTGCGATAAGATAAGATCCAAACGCCGCCGCTCTGATTCGGTCACTTCTTGAGCTTCTTCGACCCGTGCCGATAAATTATTAACGGCCTGGGCTAATTGTCCCAATTCATCACGGCCATAGACTTGGACTTGACCGGAATAATCTCCACGAGCGATCCGTGCAGTTTGCTTTTTCATTTCATCGATCGGACGAGTGATCGCACTTGAAACAAGGATCGCAAGGGCTAACCCGATCCCCGTAGCGATCAATGCTGCGGTCGCAAAGATCACGATGACGTCATTGACCGAATCGTAAACACTTTCCAAATTAGCGCGGACATAGACTGCACCGACGACTGTATTGTTGTTGCCTGAAGTGTTGAACAACGGGGTGATCGCGATGTAGTAGCGCCGGTTATCCCGTTCATTGTACATCGTCTGCGAGAAATTACGTCCACTGTACAAAACTTGTTTAATGCTACTATTCGTTGCTTTTTGCCCGATCATCGAGCGATTATTCACATTATTTTCGCCCCGGATCACACCTTTAGCATCTACGACTTGAATATCTGAAATATTATTATTATTGATATCATCTAAGATATTTTTGATCCGCTCATTTGCTTCACTCGTATCGGCTTCATTCAATTGCGTGACTAGCAAATTATTGACATAAGCTGGCATTTCCACACTTTGCTTAAATTGTTTTAAATTCTCACTTTTTAAGCGTTGCACAAACACCGCACCAACGATCTGAAAGGCTAAAAACAACAGTAAAGCAAAAACCAGTGCGATCTTAAAATGGATCGACTGGAAAAAATGCAATTTCTTATTCATTTTACTCGGCCTCTGGATTACGTAAATAATAGCCGACCCCACGGCGTGTTACCAACCAGACTGGGCGACTAGGGTTATCTTCGATCTTTTCGCGCAAACGGCGGACCGTTACGTCAACTGTCCGAACATCCCCAAAGTAATCATAACCCCAGACTGTCTGCAACAAGTGTTCTCGAGTCATGACTTGCCCAATGTGTTTGGCTAAATAGTAAAGCAATTCAAATTCACGGTGGGTCAATTCGATATTTTCATCATTTTTAGAGACCACATATGCTTCCGGGTGGATCGTTAAGTTTCCAATCACAATGTCACTATTTTTTTCTTTTTCTTCACTTTGAGCACTGGCTACTACGGTTGCTTGGCGCCGTAAATTAGCCTTGACCCGGGCGATCAATTCACGGTTAGAAAATGGTTTGGTCACATAGTCATCAGCACCCATTTCTAAGCCTAAGACCTTATCTAATTCAGTATCTTTAGCCGTCACCATAATGATAGGCATTTCATATTTTTTCCGGACTTCCCGTGCTACTTCGAGTCCATCGACTTTAGGTAACATCAGATCCAAAATGATCAGATCAGGCAAGACCTCTTCGACCTTATCTAAAGCTTCTTGACCATCTTCGGCAGTGTATACATCGTAACCTTCTTTGGTCAGATTGAACTTAATGATATCTAAGATCGGTTTCTCATCATCTACAACTAAAATCTTTTTCATAAGTTTAAATTCCTCTTTATATAAATTACATACATATCACTGTGGGCACTACTGCCCCTTGGATGTAGTTCAATAGATCATACCACCCCTATTGTACTACAAACTCAGCTTCGGTTACAGAAACTCAGTAGCATGGCCCTGACCGTTTCGTTCAAAATACACAAAAAAAACAGCAACTACAGAGCAAGATCTGCAATTGCTGTTAGTAAATCTCTGATGGGTGGTCAGGGGATCGAACCCTGGACCCACGGATTAAGAGTCCGTTGCTCT
>NZ_AYYW01000027.1 GCF_001434535.1 Ligilactobacillus animalis KCTC 3501 = DSM 20602 | reverse complement strand
TACGGTGCTTGGGATATGGACAAAAATACTTTGCCCGAGTACAAAGTAGACCAAGTAGAAAACTATGAACCAAGCCAATCAGTGGTCGAGGCAGTGGTGGTAACGCCAGAAACAGAAAGCTGGACCGTAGATATCTACTACAATGCTAAGATCGCAACAGAAGTAGAACAAAAGATCGTGTTGCGTCGGATCTTAATGCATTTTCCAGATGGTACAGTAAAAGAAGTAACACAACAAGTGACATTCAAACGCGAAGTGAAGACAAACTTGGCCACGGGTGAAAAAGAATACGGTGCTTGGGATATGGACAAAAATACTTTGCC
>NZ_AYYW01000026.1 GCF_001434535.1 Ligilactobacillus animalis KCTC 3501 = DSM 20602 | reverse complement strand
AGTACATTACAAATGAGCATGTAGTTTTTTCTAACTTGATTTGACAATTCAGGTAAAATATCCTGTTTATACTTATACACCGTTTTTCGACTAATTTCCAACATTTTGGCTTTTTTTACTAAATTTAAGTTAGAATACAGCTGTATTTCTAAAAATTTACGTTCTTTTGGTGTACATAAGTTCCATAGCCTTTCCAATAAATCTCTTATAATAACGTCATCATTTTGACAATTCACAGTCATCCATAGTTCATCAGCATTCTCTGGTAACCCACATTCTCTTTGCTTGGTCCGCGTCTGCTTGCGCAATAGGTCTAACAGACGCCACTTGACCTTCTGATAGAGGTAAGGCATCACTGCTTCCTCTGTAACACTGTCATGTGTTTGGCAATAAGCACAATAAGCCTGAGCAAAAGCGATCTGCCCCTCGACTACTAGATCCTCATAATCGGGACTTTGACGGGATACATTCAAACGCTTCAATACACCATAGATAACTTTCTCATGTTCTGCTTGCAACAAATATGCAAATCCTGTTTCATACATCAACTAGACTTCCCTTGCTTAAAAGTTTGGTCTAGGGCCCTAAACTGTTTTTAGCATACGACCAGATCATATCAAACAAAACCTGCATCTCAACAACAAAATCCTGCATGTAGCTTTTTTACTCCGCATAAAGCCTGTTATGCTGGAGTCCAAACTATTCATCAGCTACTATAGCACAAATGAATTTTTTATAGTTTGAAAGATACTTCCAAATAATTTTGAAGTATTGAAATAACTTGAATTTTGTGTAAATTCACTTAATTTTTAGGAGGAGAATTTTTATGGAAACCGTCTTTCTAGACCTAAATGGCGTACATGCGCTCTATCGTCAAGGATATTTTGATGCTGATGCAACTTTAGATACGCAGACCTCGCTTTTGCTCTGGGATTGTCATGATCTTGGGCTCAAAAATTGTCGCTCCTTGATCTTAGACGCCAAACGCGGAGTCATCATCAGTGACAAGGAATCCACCCGTCTAGTCAATCAATTTATCAAACGCCAACCGGTTGGGCTTTTACTGGCCCGTTGCCTTATCAGCCCCCTTGCTAAAAAGCCCCCTTGTCTGCCTTACGTTTGGGGAAAGATCTTACTCGTCCCGCTAAGTGGCTACACTCGCCATCCAACTAGCTGGCTCAGACTCGATCACGTCGATTACAACTATTTTGTCGATCCGACCCACATCGCTATTATCTTTGACCACGATCCTAAGACTCGTTTTATCTTGCCTATCAATAAAAAGACCTATCTTTGCAACTTGAAAACAACTGCTACCATCTATTATCGCCTGCGCCAACTCATCCATGAGCTAAGTAGTGCTTTTGACCTGACTACTAAGACTACACCTCTCTATTATTTAGATGAACAACTCGAGCGTACATTTTCACTGGCCACGCTCTTTGATGATTACTTATTGATGATCATCAGCTTGATCTATCGTGAACACGGGATCACAACGGAAAATGAAGCTAAACTCATCAAAGATCATCTCAGGCAAAAATACGACCATCTCTAAAAAACAGTTGATTTTGCTAGACTTGGATCCTATTTCTTATTGGTTCACAAGCCATAAAAGTTATAATATAATGGAAATGATTAATATTATAGAGCTTGATCCAAGGAGTTAAATATACTATGACAAAACCGATCAAAATCGTTACGGATTCATCTGTCCAATTGACACCTGAAGAAATAAAAGAAAATAACATTACGATCATCCCCCTATCAGTGGAAGTAAATGGTAAGAACTACATCGATGGTGAGGATATCAGCCGTGAAGAACTCGTGGAACAATTACGTAAGGGTAACATCCCTAAGACAAGTCAACCAGCGATGGGACGGTTCATCGACACCTTCAATGAATTAGGCAAAGACGGAAGCCAAGTCTTAGCGATCTTGATTTCCGATGTTTTGAGCGGGACATTTGAAACAGCGCTCAGTGCTGCTGACATGTCAGACGCTGAAGTTACCGTGATCAACAGTAAATCAACGGACCGTGGGCTAGCTTTCCAAGTTCTAGCTGCTGCTAAAGACGCCCGTGAAGGCAAAACCATCGCAGAGATCAAAGAACACTGTGCTGATATCTATTCACGGACTACAGTTGATGTGTTAGTCGATAATCTCGATTGTTTGGTTGCTGGTGGGCGTGTGAGTCGCTTTGCCGGGGCCTTGACAAAATTGATCAACTTGAAGATCATTGTCCGCTTAAATGAACACAGCCTTGATGTCTTCACAAAAGGCCGCAGTCGTAAAACTTTTATCAAGCATTGCAAAGAATTAGCAGAACAACACAAAGATAATCCGATCCAAGCTCTTTCGCTTTCAAATGTCGGGACTGATCCTGAATTTTTGGAAAAGATCAAAGAAACGATCTTACCAGAAAATAGCGATGCCAGTTATCTAGCTCGTTTGACCAGTCCGATCATCATGACGCATACCGGTTTGAATGCCGTGGGTGTGATCACTTTGGCAGAAAAGCCTGAAAAAACTGACGCTTAATACCATATAGATAAAAGTAGCCAGCCGATACATATGTATTGGCTGGCTACTTTTTTTGTATCAATATACATTTTATGCCTTTTTATACATCGAGCCTTCTAATTGATAACCTTTTTCAATTACACTTTTTTTACCTGAATACACAAACCCCATTAAATCAAGGTTTTATCCCCGCTAATTGAGAACCATTATTATTTAGAACGATTCTAATTTACTTTAGTTATTTTTGGTGTTACGGTTTAAGTAAAGTAGAACTGAAATTATTTTTTACGAGGGGATGTTAATTATGAAACATTCAACAAAATTAGGCTTGATCATTGCGATCGCGGTGGTCTCAGCGATCTTAGAATTTGGCTTTGGCCTTAGTTTAGTCGCGCAGATCATCATTACTACCACCGGAACTTTGATCGCCTTATCCATGTTAAAAGAAATGATCAAAACATTACGCTCAGGCAGCTATGGTGTCGATCTCCTAGCGATCACTGCGGTCGCTGCGACACTTGCTGTCGGCCAATATTGGGCAGCAATGATCGTTTTGATCATGTTAGTCGGTGGCGATTCGCTCGAAGACTATGCTTCTAAAAAGGCTCATACCGAATTAAAAGCCTTACTCGATAATTCACCCCAGACCGCTCACAAAGTCGTGGCTGATAAACTTGTCGATATCAAAGTCGATGAAGCTAATATCGGCGATCAATTGGTCGTTAAACCGGGTGAGACCGTCCCAGTCGATGGCCATGTCATCAAAGGCAGTAGCATGTTTGATGAATCGAGCTTGACCGGTGAATCTAGACCGATCACTAAAAATATCGGCGATACTATCTATTCTGGTTCGATCAATGGTGATTCTGCAGTAACGATGACAGTTGATAAACTCGCTAAAGATAGTCAATATCAGCGCTTGATCCAATTAGTCAAACAAGCCGACAGCACACCCGCTCATTTTGTCCGGATGGCTGATCGCTATGCCGTTCCATTTACTGGAATCGCCTTTGTGATCGCTGGGATCGCTTGGTTTGTTTCCAAAGATCCTGTGCGCTTTGCCGAAGTTTTGGTCGTAGCTTCACCTTGCCCGTTGATCTTAGCTGCTCCAGTGGCTTTGGTGTCCGGGATGAGCCGTTCGTCACGTAACGGGATCGTGGTCAAAACTGGGAACGTCTTGGAAAAGATGGCCACAGCCAAAACAGCTGCCTTTGATAAGACCGGTACGATCACCAGCGGTCGACTCTTTGTCGATCAGATAAAACCCGTGTCCGGTACGACCAAAGAAGAACTTTTAGGTTATGCAGCTAGTGCCGAACAATCTTCAGGTCATATCCTAGCCCGCTCATTGCTCAATTATGCTGTTAAACATGAGGTCAAGTTATTAGAAGTTCAGCAATTATCTGAAGTTACAGGTAACGGGGTCACTGCACAGATCGCTGGTCAGACCGTCAAAGTCGGAAAGGCTTCATTTGTGGCTCCAACAGCCAAGATCGCTGAAACGACGCAAACTTGTGTCTATATCAGTTTAAACGACCAATACATCGGAGTGATCACCTTTATCGATAAATTACGTCCCGAAGCTGCGCAAACGATGCAATCTTTACGCGACCATGGAGTTAAACACTTGATGATGTTAACTGGTGACCAACAAGTTATTGCCCAAACGATCGCTAAAGAAGTCGGGATCGATGATGTCAGAGCAAAATTATTGCCTGAAGAAAAGATCCAGGCTTTAAAGACAGTGCCTGAAAGTGAACATCCTGTCATCATGGTCGGCGATGGGGTCAACGATGCTCCTTCATTGACCGTCGCTGATGTCGGGATCGCTATGGGGGCGCATGGAGCTACAGCAGCCAGTGAATCAGCTGATGTCGTGATCTTAAAAGATGACCTGCTAAAAGTCGCTAAAGCAGTTGAGATCGCCCAAGATACTTTACGCATTGCACGTCAAGCTGTGTTGATCGGGATCTTCATCTGTGTCTTCTTAATGTTAGTTGCCAGCACCGGGTGGATCCCCGCGATCGTAGGCGCAATGTTTCAAGAAGTCATCGACACCGTTTCGATCCTTTGGGGCTTACGGGCTCGCTATTCCCATGAAAAATAAGCAAACAAGTTGTAGTTTTTCTACAACTTGTTTTTTAATATAGATATGGCTAAGATAGATAATGAATAAAAAAGAAAGGACTGCCTTTTTGGCAAAAAAACTTACTATGCAAGCTATTTTGATCCTTGCCCACAAAAATTTTCCACAAGTAAAAAAATTAGCGTTAAAACTTAATCGTTCTTTTAAAGTATATATCCATTTTGATAAAAAAATGAATATCACTGCAACAGAGCTATCTAGTCTAGCAGATCATAATATCCAATATATATCCGAAGTAGCAGTTAATTGGGGAAGCTGGAGTATCGGTGAAGCCACTGTTCGTTTAATGAAACTAGCTTTATCTGACCCAGATATCTCATATCTTCATGTGATATCTGGTCAAGATTGGATCACTCAAAATGTCGATGATCTGTATCAACGATTTGAAAATGACACTAAGATCTATATGACTTACGAAAAAGCTTCCGAGGTCAAAAAATCAGGTGAACCTATCATTTGGTGGCAAAAATATTACTTCAACTATGATCAGATCAATCGCCGAACTTTCTTTGGCAAATTTTACCACCGTGCGCTACTCTTAGGGCAAACTTTACTTAGAATTGATAAATTTAAAAAATTAGGTATTGATCTTGAGATCTATGCCGGTGCAAATTGGGTCGATCTTCCCCGAGATGCAGCTAATTATTGTGTTGAATATCTCGAATCACATCCTAATTTACAAAAAATGCTGCAGACTGGTTGCTTCTCAGATGAATTTTGGATGCAAACTATTCTATGTAACTCCCCAGAGTATAGTGAACGGATCATTAATGATCATCACCGCTATATTAAATGGGAAAAACAACATAACAGTTATCCAGCGATCCTAGACGAGCATGACTTGGATGCTATTTTGACAAACGATTATTTCTTTGCACGGAAATTTGAAAAAGAGTATTCACATAACTTGATCGAGATACTCGATAAAGCTAATAAAAACTAGCTTTTGTCCGACTACATGACTAGTAATTTTTAAAGAAATTTTTTTCAATTTGTGCTATATTAGTATGGGTAGTATTATCTTTACTTTAATACTAATGATGAGTTATAGATTAGGAGAAACCTTTTGGAAAATAAAGTTAAAATAGTCGTTGCAACCCACAAAAAGTATGCAATGCCTAATGCTGAAATGTATCTCCCATTGCATGTAGGTGCTGCATTACATCCAGATATTGACTTGGGTTACCAAAAAGATAATGTGGGAGAAAACATCTCTCAAAAAAATGATAGCTATAGTGAATTGACCGGCCTATATTGGGCTTGGAAAAATCTAGACACTGATTACATTGGATTAGCCCACTACCGTCGCCATTTTGGTTCCAAACACCGTCATGGTAAAGAGCGGCTCAATTGGGTCATCAAAAGTAATGAATTGCTCCCAATGTTAGATCAATACAGTGTCTTACTTCCTAAAAAAAGACATTACTATATTGAAACATTGTATTCACATTATGAGCACACTCACTATTCAAACCAGTTAGATGCCACTCGCGAAATAATCAGTGAAAAATATCCTGATTACTTAGCTACATACGATGAAGTTTTAGGCAAAACCTCTGGTTACATGTTTAACATGGCTATCATGAAAAAAGACTTGATGGATCAATACTGTACTTGGCTATTTGATATCCTATTCGAGCTTGAAAAGAAAATGGGTTCGACTGAGTTATCTGCCTTCCAGCAAAGATTTTACGGTCGAGTTAGTGAAATAATCTTTAATGTTTGGTTGCAACAACAAATCAAATGGGGAAATATTTCTCCTACACAAATCAAAGAATTACCCCTTGTTTACGTTGAAGGGGTCAACTGGTGGAAAAAAGGAACATCTTTCTTAAAAGCAAAATTCTTCCATCAGCGATACGAAAATAGTTTTTAATGTTGGAGTGAGGGTATTGAAGCAATCATCAAAAATAATAATCGATCAAGATAAGCTTGCTAAAAAAAGAACCTATCACATAATCAAGCGTATTTTTGATTTTATAGCTAGTCTTTGTGGTTTGATCATTTTGAGTCCACTTTTCCTAGTTGTAGCACTCTTGATAAAATTCGAAGACAATGGTCCTGTTTTTTATAAACAAAAGCGTGTCGGCAAAGGACAACGTGAATTTGATATGTTCAAATTTCGCTCAATGCATGTTGATGCTGATAAACGCTTAGCCGAACTAAAGAAACAAAATGAAGTTGACGGACCCATGTTTAAAATGAAAAATGATCCTCGTATTACAAAGATCGGCCATTTCATCCGTAAGACAAGTATTGATGAATTGCCCCAACTGTTCAATGTCGTCCGTGGTGATATGAGCTTAGTTGGTCCTCGTCCACCGTTACCTAGTGAAGTTGCTGAATATACTGACTATGATATGCAACGACTCCTTGTAGTTCCAGGCTGTTCTGGTCTTTGGCAAGCTACAGTTAGAAATTCAGTTGGTTTTCATGAAATGGTCCAACTAGATTTAGAATATATTCAAAAAAGCAGTATTTGGTTTGACATTAAGATCCTCTTTATGACTATCAAGATTTTATTTAAACCCAATAGTGCCTACTGATCCTTAAAGGTGCATGCTTTTTGCATGCACCTTTTTTAAAAATTTTTATAAGGATGTGTTGTTTATGCCGTTAATTTCATTTATAATCCCAGCATATAATTCAGAGAAAACTTTAAAACGAGCAGTAGAGAGCGTTACAAATTCAATTATCGATCAAACATATGAAGTATTGATCATTGACGATGGTTCAAAAGATAATACTTTGATCTTAGCTAACCAACTTGCTTTACAGAATCAACGAATACGTGTTTTGACCGCTGGAAAAGGTGTTGGTCACGCACGTAACACAGGTATCAAACATGCTCGTGGACAAATGATCGCATTCTTAGATGCTGATGATCACTATCTCAGATCCGCTCTTCCTAAGGCTTTGAGCCAAGCCAAAAAGAACCCGGCCGATCTACAGATTTTTAGCTTTGAACACGGAAAACACACTGTCGATCTCACTTTGCCATCATCCAACAGTTTAGACGTTCGGTGTCGAATGCTTGAAAAACCTACTAACTATATGACAGTTTGGGGGAAATTCTTTAAGCGTTCCTTGTTGATCGATAATGATATCTACTTCAATGAAGAGCTTACTATGTCTGAAGACAGTGAATTTCTGATTCGTTATACTGCTGCTTGTGAGTCGATCACAACTTCTGCACTGGTTTTATATCACTACACGATCGATACACCATCCGCAACTAGAAGTTTTGATACAAAAAAAATCCAAGCTTATCTAAATGCGCTAAATATTGCTGAAGAATTCATTGACTCACAACCTCAAGTAATTAAACAAAGTTTTTTAAGCTATACTTTGATCCAAGTTAATATTATCGCAGTACGCTTAATATATACTCTAGGTAACCCTGCCTCTAATAAACAAAAAAGAGCAGAATTAGATAAGGTCATTACTGCTCCAGTAGTTAAAAAAGCACTTGAACAGGTCACACTAAAACAATGTCTGACACCTCATCTACTTCCCGGGTTATTCCTAAAATTACATCTATCTTCTTTAGCGATCTTGCTATTTAAACTTAGAAGCAAACAAAATGAACAAAAGGAAAATAACTCATGAAATTAAAATTTTTATGCATGGAACTCTCTGGTACTGGTGGTACCGAAACGGTTTTAGTTAAAGTATTAAATCAACTTTGTGAACATCACAAGATCGAACTCATCTTAACTAATGCCCCACCTCAACAAAACTTTTTAACTAAACTTGATCCTAGAATACAGATCAGTATTTGTTCAGGCAAAATAAACAAACCACTTACAATCACTAAAAAGTTTTTACTGGCTTCAGCGGATACTTGCTTCATCTCACTTAGCCCTAAGATGATAAAATTAGGCGCTAAAATAAGAAGTATCTTCAAGCGTAAGTATAAAATAATATCTTGGATCCATTTTTCACTTGATGATCAAGATATGTTCAATGCTAAAACTACTGTTCCACTAGCTGATGGACATCTGGCTATCAGTTCTACAATTAAAGAACAATTATTGAGCTATGGCGTACCCGACGAAAAAATAAGTCTAATTTTCAATCCAATTGACCCTATAGCAACATCTATTCCTACATCGAATTCACCTCTACCAAAATTCTTTTATGCTGGTCGAGTTATTTTTGAAGGACAAAAAAATCTAAAAGAAATGATCCATGCTATCTCCAAGACTGCTAGTGCAACCTTAGATATCTTTGGTACTGGAGAAGATGTCAAGCGTTGTCAAGAGTATGCTCGAGAACTGAATGTTGATCAACGTATAATTTGGCATGGATATACCCCTGAGCTTTGGCATGAGATAAAAGAAAAGCCAACAGCTCTACTCATGACATCAACCTATGAAGGGCTACCAATGATAATGTTGGAAGCTATTGCCCATGGTATACCGGTAATATGTAGTGAGTTTAATGGCTATCATGATGTACTGAAAACTGGCATCAATGGCTTTAGCTATCCGCTACACGATGTCTCTAAATTAGTTGAACAAATGGAACACTTAGAACATACTCCATTGGCTGAACAAGCCATCAAGCAGAGTATCCAAGCATTTTATCCCAAAAAATATTTTGATAACTTTGAAGCTACTTTAAAAAAATTTGTAAATTAAAAAAATGACGTTTCACCCGCAGCATCACCGAGTGAAACGCCATTTTTTAATTTAGTTTATCTTCTACATTTAAATTTGCCATCAAGGCTAAGAAAACAAAATTATATGAAATATCCCAAAGATGTTGATCGATTCCAGAAGTCAAAACTACTAAAATCAAACAAATTATCCAATAATTCAGATTTAATTTCTTAAATTTGGCAAACAATAGACAAATCAGTAATAGCATGAGTACAAAAACGATCAATCCATGCATCATCAGTGTTCTTACAAAAGATGAATCTATATAGAAATAATCATGCACTTTAAAACCTCCACCAAAGCCATTTTGGTAGATAAATTGGCCTAAAAGAGGTACATTATAATTTTCAAAAGCGACTTTTTCAAAAAATAATCTTCCTGATAAAAAACCATTGATTTTTTCTAGTAAACCTATTCTAGGTGTATAAAGATAACCTAGTAAGATGATACAAAACGCATAAGCTGTGCTCAATAACGACAATACATAAACATTTACATGCTTGAATAATGCATCGAAACGTCCATAAAGAACGATGCTAACGATCAATACACACATCAACATTAGATCGATCCGCGTATCTGTGACAATATAAGTTAAAAGAGTTAGTGCAATATACGATACATACTCCGCTATTGAAAGCTTAAAGCGTTTCAAGGCTGCATATGCGATCATCATAAAGAACACCCTTGATGCCAGATCAGTCGGATAAACAGCCCCTAAGGCATATCTAACAGCGGGAGAATCCCCTCTAGTAATAATGACATTTTTTACGCTTCCCACCGTTGAGAAGAAGAATGCTAGAGCTATAACAAATAAATTGACCCATAAGAACACCTTTAATATTCGATCAATATTGATATTTTTAGCACCTACAATAAAGAACATCAGATAAAATATTTGGAATTCATTTGCACTAGTACCTACTGCGAATAAAATGATCTCTAGTAGGATAAAAATTATATATTCCTTCCAATCATAATTATCTAAAAACGTTACTTTAAATAGAACAAGTGCTGCCGGTAAAGCTGAAAGATAAAATAACCCTCGCTCCGTGATCAAAAAATTGACCAGCATTGTACCTTTTAAAGACATTGCTAAAATATAAATTGCTAAGGCCGTTAAATATGACCAGTTACTTAACCCAGGAAATTTTGTTGTTAACTTTTGCTGGATCTTTGCGCGATAATTAACTATATTTTCCATTTTTAATCCTTTACTTTTTCTAACTTTGTCATTGCTGTTTTAATAAACTCACCAGTACGGATCTTTTGTGCTACCGCTAAAGCATTCTTCTTCATCACTGAATATTCTTCACGTGGCATATTTTCAAGCCGCTCATCAATTTCAGTCAAGCTATCAACTGCAAAACCAACATTATTATCGATCACAAAATCAGCTAATGCCGCTTTTTTCCACACTATGATCGGCAAGCCACTGCTTAAATAAAGCGATGCCTTATGAGGGTTATTGTACTTAGTATACTCACCAAAGGTTCCATCACATTTAGCTATACTATTACCATCCCAAACCAAGCCAAAATTTTGCTTTAAGTGCTCTGGCAATTCCTCCGGTGAATAAACACCCTGGTAATTTATATTTTCCGCATATTTCTCAGCTGGTGAAGGTCCGAAAAGTTCTAATTTGAAAGCTAGCTTTTCAAACTCCTTACTGGTCAAAAATTTTGACTTAGCTAAATTTCCGGCAAAAACCAATGAGCGATCATAATCATATTCTTCACGTAATTCAGTTGGATTATGGTAATCAAATATACCTAGGTCTATACATGGTGTCGTTACACCTTGTTCATCTAACCAAGCATGCATTTTTCGATTATGGTCAATGATCCCATCAACACTGTTGAACACTTCGATCTCATTTTGGGAAAAATTCTGATCATCCTTAAAAAGTCTTAACGTTTCAACATCATGGATCACTAAATACAACTTAGCATCAGTATAACTTCTGATTGCTTTAATGATATTATTCGTCAAGTACGTTGAATAGATCGGGTACTGTAAAACTATCACTTCTGCTTTTAATTTCTTAAATACATGCGGTATCTTAAATTTAACATCATATACTTTGCGTAATTTTGCTCCAAAGCTCCGATCTTCAGGATCTAACTTAAGGTTAAGTGGCAGTGGTAGAAAGCCTTCATCTTTCAAAAAATATAGCACATCTTCCTTAGCCTTAGGACCAGCATTATTCTTATTTGGGTCTCCGATCGTTAAAACATATTTATTCATCTTTTTTCCCTTCGTCTAACATTTTGATCAATGAATTTATCGCTGTTTGCATGAATACACCTCGACGCATCATATCAGCAACTTGAACTGTGTTTTTGTATAATTTTTCATATTGCTCTGATGTCAAATCGTCTAAGACATCGTCTAGTTCGTTCAAACTTGAAATAGTCAAGCCACAGCCATAATGTTCAATAACTTTAGCAATAGCTGCCTCTTTCCAAACAATAACGGGAACACCTGAACTTAAATATAACGACGTCTTATGCGGCGCATTATACCGTAAATATTTTCCAAAGTTACCCGAACAAGTTGTTAATTCATCCCCATCCCAGATCAAGCCAAAATTCGCCTTTAACTTGCTCGGTAATTCTTCAGGACTAAAGACACCACCATATTCTATATTACCTGGAAAATTCACGGGTGTCGTTTTACGCCCAAAAACTAGCAACTTATGTTTCAAATCATATTTAGTTAGAAATGTCGATTTATCTAAATTTCCAGCAAAACAGATACTTCCGGTGTATGGTAGCATCGGATTTATCGGATTAGGATTATCATAATCCCAAACATTTAAATTAGTGATCAAGCCATTGATCCCATGCTCATGCAACCAATCTGTCATCACACCGTTTAAAGAGACTAAACCATCAGCCATTCCCAATAATTTCAATTCGGTCTCATTTTCACGGCTATGACCATCCCCAGCATTAGCACGTAATGCCTCGATATCATGAACGATCAAGATCAGTTTCGCACCCGAAAGGTATTTGATGCAACCTAGCATCATTTTCTGTAGAAATGTTTTCCCTGAAGGAAATTGAACGATAACATTTCCGCTTCTAATTTTTAAGAAGATAAAAGGAAGTACACAAAAAACGTACAAAACTTTTGCGATCTTTCCAGTTGGAGTATCTATAACTTGATAATTTTCTTGTCTAAAAAAATTATTAGTATCTTCTTTGGCTTTGATACCACCCGTGGCACGTGCACTATCATGCCATAACAATACATAATTTTTCATTTTTAAAGCCCCTTTACTCTAGCTTCAATACTTCGTAATTATACTATACTTACCACTTAAAATGTAGCATCCGTGATCTTATAAAAAAACATGGTAAGCAATTGGTGTTTTACCGCAGCTTACCATGTTTTTAATTACCTTTTACTTTACTCTTTATCATAGTTGTAATTTGATTAAGCGATGTAGGTCGTAACACGATGATCATAACAATATAGATCAAGATCCCAATAATAACTTCTATTGCCAATGTCAAAATACTTGTCTTTAGGTAATTATCTAACATAAATACAGGAACAAACATTACTATACCTGCAATTAGATACTTAGGGATATTGATAAACATCTGCTTCAGATCCACGAGATCACGAATATACCAAATTTGATATGCAGTAACTACAAATTCAGAAATAACAGTCGCATACATGGCACCTTCTAAGCCCCATAAATAGATAAATGGTAAGTTAGCGATCATATTTACGACTGCACCTAAAACAACTGATGTCGTAAATGCTTTGACCTTATTAGTCGGCAATAAGTACTGGGCACCAACAGTATTGCTCCAGGCAATAAATAAAATAACAGCAGCCTCGATCAACATTGCCTTACCCACAGGGCCAAAACCGTGACCATAGAAATAAGGTCCCAAATGCAATGATACTGCAGCTAGTCCAAAGGTCATCGCAACGGATAATAAGGATATGAAGTCAAAAGATGTATACAACATCTTATTTACTTCTTTATGTTTTCCCTTAGCAAACGCTGAAGCCATATGTGGCAACATTACCGTTCCTAGTGAGGTCGCCAAAGTTAAAACCATTTTAACTATCTGATCGGCATTAAAATAAAATCCTGCATACTCAGCACCGACCATTGCACCTAACATTGTCTTATTCAATTGCAGATAAACTGATGTTGCAACTTGCGGAATAAATAACGACACTGTTGGGTTAAAATGCTTTAGTGGATGTAGCTCTTTAAATTTGACTGGAACCAAGATCTTTTTTAGATATGGCCATAAGATCAAATTTCCAAAGAAGGTCGATGCACCAATAATAAAGATATACAAAGCTACATCGTTTGCATCACGTACAAGCGTAAAGATCATGATCATCGATGCTAATTTAACGATCGTGTTTCTGATGACTGTTCGCTTAAAATCTTCGATCCCCATAAAGAGCCACGAAATATCGAATGCGACTGCAAGCACATTGATCGACTGGATCCATAAATACCAGGTGTATTCTGTATAGATCTGTAAAAAGATCACAAATGCTAAATATGCCACTAAAGTCGTCAAAGTTTTTAGGATCTGGATCTCCCAAAAAGTTTCTGACATTTTTTGTCGATCTTCTCTCACATATGCGATTTCACGATTTCCGTAATAGCCGACACCTAAAGCAGCAAACATAACAAAGTACTGAATGATCGAGTTAGTATAAGCATTATCGCCGACACCTGACGCATGTAAGACCCGACTGATATAGGGACTTGTGAGCAGCGGTACGATGATCGCTAACACTTGATAGCCCGCATTATACAAATAGTTGCGGAGAACTTTCATTTTTAATCACCAAATTCTTGCTTAACTGTGGTCAAAGCTGCCGAGATCACTTGATCCATGTTGTAATAACGATATTGCCCTAAACGTCCACCAAAGATCACATTTTGCGCTTCTTGTTTAGCTAGATCTTGGTATTTAGTATAAAGCGCATTGTTCTTCTTATCGTTGACTGGATAGTATGGTTCATCGCCCCGTTTCCAATCAGCAGGATATTCCCGGGTTATGACGGTCTTATTCTTGTCACCTTTACCAAATTCAAAGTGCTTATGTTCAATGATCCGCGTATATGGTGTCTCGGCATCGGTATAGTTAACGACCGCATTCCCTTGGTAGTTATCAACGTCTAAGTTTTCAGTCTCAAAGCGTAAACTCCGATATTCTAATTCACCTAGTTTGTAATCAAAGAATTGATCGATCATCCCAGTGAATAAGACTTTATCGTAATCACTCAAGTATCGTTCTTTATCATCAAAGAAATCGGTATTTGTTTTGACGGTGATGTTATCATGATCTAACATTTTTTCCACGATCTGAGTGTAGCCGCCAACCGGGATCCCTTGATAATCATCGTTGAAATAGTTATTATCGTAAGTCAAACGCACCGGTAAGCGACGAATGATAAAGGCTGGTAATTCAGTTGCCTTACGCCCCCATTGTTTTTCAGTGTAACCCTTGATCAATTTTTCATAGATATCAGTACCGATCAATGAAATGGCTTGTTCTTCTAAGTTTTCTGGTGTCTTACCATTCAAAACAGCACGTTGTTCATCGATCTTTGCTTGCGCTTCTTTAGGTGTGACTACTCCCCAAAGCTTGTTGAAAGTATTCATATTGAAAGGCAAGTTGTAGATCTCACCGTTATAGTTTGCCACCGGAGTATTCGTATACCGGTTAAATTCAGCAAATTGGTTCACGTAATCCCAAACTTTTTTATTTGAAGTGTGGAAAATATGTGCGCCATATTGATGCACTTGGATCCCATTGACTTCTTTCGTATAAATATTTCCCGCTAAGTGGTCACGCTTTTCGATCACTGTAACTTCATGGCCACGCTTAGCCGCTTCATTGGCAAAGACAGCCCCAAAAAGTCCTGCACCAACAACTAAATATTTAGACATAATATGTACTCCTCCAAAGATATCTGATTTATCTCGTCTAATTAAACAAAAAGCCGTCACAATGACGGTAATTCCTTTTGCATTATACCACAGAATAAAAACTTAGCCTACTTTCTTACAAAGTAGGCTAAGAAATTCAGTCTTATTCGGTATCGAATGCTGGAGGTAAAACCGCTAATAAAGCTAGTAAACTGACATTATAAGACACATGCCAGAAATGATGATTAACTGCCATACTCAAAGCTATCAATAAAACTGCGATCGCCAATCCATAGTATCGTGTTTTGAATGCCCGATAAAGCAGATAAGCTAGTAAACCAAGCATAAATAGTAAAAAGATAACTCCAAACATCATCAAAGCTTGAACATAGGCAGAATCGATAAAGTAATAGACTACAAAGCCCCGCGGATCTCCGTTACCATTTTGATAGATATATTGCCCAAACAAGTGGATCGGATACTTTTCAAACGCCATATTTCCAAACAATAAGCGACGGGATAACAAAGCATCTAGCCGAGCAAAAACTGGATCGTATGGATCAAAAAAATAAGTCAATAACAGATTACTTAGTGCATACAATGCTACTAGTAGAGCTGTCCCTTTAAAGCCAATATATTTTACCGCCTTAAAAATATATCGTCTAAAATACATTGTTACAAGCAATAATAACATTAGCAATGCATCCAACCGACTATTAGTGATAGCAAAGATCAATACTGCGATCAAAGCCATAAACCCGATCTCTTGGCGTGAAAAAATAAAATCCCGCACCAGCGCAAAAGCAAGCATCAAATAGAAAACATGCGCCGCTAGATCAGATGGCGTCGCTAACCCTAGCCCAGCTCTAACTACACCTGCACCTTCGCGCCACATGATATTGTTAGGAACAAGCCCTAAAACTGCTGCTGCATAAACCAACAAAAGCATTGATAGGACAACTAAAATATATTTATTTAAAATTTGTTTAAAATCTATTCTATATGCGCCAACGATAAATAAATACATAAAAAACGGATCTAATTCATGTGCCTGCTTACAAACAATAAATAAAAAACACGCTCCAACTAAGATCGCTAGGATCGTATTGAACTTGTGTCGATCAAAAATAATGATCTTACAAAAAACCAAGAATGCTGCCAATTGTGAAAGCCGCAATAAAATAACGATCGCACCTAATCCTAGAGCCCGCGAAAGTGTCGTTCCTGCCATAAAATTGACGATCAGATATAGACTGAAACAGAACATATAGAGCTGATTTCCCAGGTTATTTTTGTTTAACGCTAATTTTTCAAGCACCAGACAGCCCCCTAACTATTCTTCTTTAAAGGCCCAGAATCTTTGACCTAGATAATTTAGTCCTACAAAAAAGACTGATCCAGCCAACATAGCTACATTGTTTTGCACATGTGTATCAAATCCACTAAATACCCACATGGCTAGTGGTTTAGCGACACCATACGCGATCAAATAGCACACAGTGATATTTACAGTGAACTTGATCACGGTCGCCAAACTCTTAGATTTATTTTGAAATGTGAAATGTTTGTTCAAAAAGTAACTCAAAATACTACCAAAAATATAATTTGAGGCCGATGATACCCAGTAACTGAAATGGAAAAAGTTATAAAAAATAAACATGATCCCCATTCCAAAAATCGTATTGACGATCCCTACTAAGATAAATTTAAGCATTGTGGCATCGAATAAATTTTTAAATTTGTTAATGATAATTATCAGTCCTTAACGTGATTTATATACTGTTATTTTACTTTATCGGCTCTAAATAGTCTAATCTATATCAACTAAAAACCCCCAAAAATTGGGGGCTTTTAGTATTATTTCTTTTCTTTGATGATATAAACCGGGCGATCTTTGACTTCGGTAAAGATCTTACCAATGTACTTACCCACGATCCCTAAACAAAACAGTTGGATCCCACCGATAAAAAGCATGATACAGATCGTTGAGGCCCAACCACTAGTTGGATCACCTTGGATCAAATAACGCGCAATGATAAATAAAATACCTAGCCCTGAGATCACTGAGGAAATGAAACCTACAAAAGCCGCAATATCTAAAGGAAATTGCGAAAAGTTCACTATACCATCGATAGAATATTTAAATAAACTCCAGAAATTCCAACTAGTTTTACCAGCCACACGCTCTTGGTTTTCGTAATTTAAATATTTAGTCTTGAACCCGACCCAGCTAAAGATCCCCTTCGAAAAGCGGTTGTACTCGCTCATTTCAAGAATCGCATCGACCATTTGACGCGTCATCAAACGAAAATCCCGGGCACCATCAATGATCTCAGTATCAGAGATCTTATTGATCAATTTATAAAACATCCGTGCAAAAAATGATCGAATTGGTGGCTCACCCGAACGATCTACTCGTCTAGTACCTACACAATCATAATCAGTAGTTTCGATTATATTTAGCATCTCTGGTAACATATCAGGTGGATCTTGTAGATCAACATCCATTACAGTTACATAGTCACCAGTTGCCTCTCGCAAGCCACAATACAGCGCAGCTTCTTTACCAAAATTGCGCGAAAAAGAAACATAGTGCACATGTTCTGGATCTTTAATTTGTAATTTTTGCATTTCATTCAAAGTATTATCCGTTGAACCGTCATTTACAAACCAATACTCTAATTCAACGTCTACTAGTTTATCTTTCACTTTCTCGACCGCTTCGTAAAATAACGGTACCGATTCTTCTTCAAAGTAACAGGGTACAATTATCGATAATTTTTTTGCCATTATTTTCTCCCTCTATCGTACTTTTTTCGTTAAGTACTAAATACCACTTAGTAAAACACCTAATTTAAAATGTACTACATGATATTTCATTGTAATATTATTTTGTTATTTTTCCAAGGAGAGTACCATCAACGTATTATCAAATAATTTTAGCATGATTCCCTCCCCACTCAACTTTACGACACATCCGCTTCCATAAGAAATAGTCGCTTAAAGATATTATATATTGCAACAATATATAACTCAGTGCATATAACACTTCACTATTTCTAGTTCGTGCATTAAAAAATATAGTGATGGTAATCATTGCAAAAAATAACTTCAAATCGACTACCAATTTAAAAATATCGAAATATTATTTTCTTACGAAAAAAGGATATGTCCGATTCAAGTAAAAAGAACGAACTATTGGTAACTTTGGAATAATAATAATACCTACAACAGTTAAGAAGAAGCGATACAAAATTTCCATGCTGACCGCAAAAATTTGATTTCCCGTTGTTTGAGCTAAAGTTCCATAGATCTTACCTGAAATAGCAAATGAATTTAAATCTATCAGGTGAACACATAAAACGATCAACGACATCTGTCCATAATATTTAACAGCCTTCAAATTCACTTTAGTTTCACAAAGTAACTTTGCCAAGTACATCAAAGTAAGACTACCACCAATACCACCTAAAACTGCTAAGATCGGTGAATCTGCATGTGCGATGTTGAGATATAAAAAGCCACTTTGTGCTGATATGATCCACAACACACCGCCTATAATGCATCCAAGCATACCATATTTTCCGATCAGATCGAATCTTCTGATCAAATAACCACCATAATAAAATAGTTGGCTAGCCAATGCTGCATTAAGAGACCACGGTAATAAGATGCCCGTATCACTCAAATAAAAACCACTAAATGTTATGATCGTCACCATGATCCCAACTATGTATAAATTTCCACGACTACTCTTTATAATAAGATCAAATATAATATTACCAAAATACATTGCCAGTAAGAACCAAATAGCACCTATTGCATTGATCGTTAACGACTTATCCCAAAATGGATTCAATGTTGTCCCACTACCGTAAAGAGCTGACACCCAAAAGTTACGCATATCTAAATCGTAGATCCAGTTGGGAAAAATAAAATTAAATCTTGTAATAATAACTACAATGATCAAAGTTGCCAAATATGGCAATAATAGATTTACATTCCCCCCTTTAAAAACTTTTTTAAAGGGTTTCTCTTTATAGAGATATCCCGACAAAACAAAAAACACCGGTACATGTACAGCGAAAATCAATTTCCCCACAATTGAGTAGGTATATACTTCTAATGTGTGCCCCATAATGATCAGAAACATGCCCACTGCCCGAACTATATCTATCCAATCAATTCTCTTCTTCATATTTCCTCCAAAAATTATGTATTTAAATCAAGTATTGTGTGTTTCACGTGAAACTTTATACTCAATAGTCAAGAATATTATATTACAAATTCTTCAACTATCCTATAACTATAGTCACCTATCAAACTACTTAAAATTTTACCTTGCACGATCAAAGCTTTAATGGTATTCTAACCTTATAAAGCTCACGGAGGTTGTTACCATGAATTACAGTATTAATACACAAACTACAGCAACCACCACCTCAACCACTACTATGTAGGCTGGTTGGGGCTATTTGAGATAATAAAATGTCGATTAATAAAGCTAACTGATCAGCAATATCACCTAACAATAAATGTTACGTCGATACCGCTTTTTAGTTAGCTTTTTTGCATAGGACAAAGAAATGGGGATTTTTTATGAGTAAGGATTCAAACGAGCAGCCAAAAAATCATTTAAATCGGTCGCTCACGTCTGGTCAGATGGAAATGATCGCTCTTGGTGGAACGATCGGGGTCGGGTTATTTATGGGTTCGACCTCCACTATCAAATGGACAGGTCCATCTGTTTTGCTAGCTTATGCCTTTGTTGGGATCGTCTTATATGCGGTCATGCGTGCCCTAGGTGAAATGATCTACATCAAACCTGGGACTGGTTCTTTTGCTGATTACGCTACCGATTATATCCACCCACTTGCTGGCTATTTAACTAAATGGAGCAACATCTTTCAATATATCGTCGTTGGGATCAGTGAAGTCATCGCTGTCACGCAGTATTTGAATTACTGGTGGCCTAATCTTCCAGACTGGGTATCCGGGCTAGTCGTCGTGATCACCCTGACCTTGGCCAACCTAGCCTCGGCCAAAGCTTACGGGACTTTAGAATTCTACTTTGCCTTGATCAAAGTCGTCACGATCATCTTGATGATCATCATGGGGCTAGCTGTGATCTTTCTTGGCTTTGGAAATAACTGGCAACCACTAGGCTTGTCTAACTTATGGGCTCACGGTGGCTTTTTCCCTGGTGGTTTTAAAGGCTTCATGTTCTCACTTTCGATCATCGTTGGTTCCTATCAAGGGATCGAACTTTTAGGGATCACAGCTGGTGAAGCAGCTAATCCTAAACATGCGATCGTCGCAGCCGTTAAATCGATCGTTTGGCGCATCTTGATCTTCTATATCGGCGCGATCTTTGTTATCGTAACGATCTACCCATGGGATCAACTAGCTGCGATCGGCTCTCCATTCGTTGAGACTTTCTCTAAAGTCGGGATCGCTGGAGCTGCCGGGATCATCAACTTCGTGGTCTTAACAGCTGCGATGTCAGGGGCTAACTCGGGGATCTACAGTTCTAGTCGGATGCTCTTTAAACTTTCGATCGACCATGAAGCTCCTAAGATCTTCAGCAAGCTCTCTAAGCACGTGGTACCAAATATCGCGATCTTAGCTATCTCAGGTGGGATCTTGCTTGGGTTTATCCTAAATATCATTTTGACTAGCTTAAACAAAAATACGGCTAATCTCTTCGTTGTCGTATATAGTTCTAGTGTTTTACCTGGGATGGTGCCATGGTTTGTGATCTTGATCTCAGAATTGCGGTTTAGACGGCAAAATGCACACGAATTAACGGATCATCCGTTCAAGATGCCACTTTATCCGTTCTCAAACTATTTTGCGATCATTTCACTTGTTGTGATCATGATCTTCATGTTCATCAATCCCGATACCCGTGTATCAGTTTCGGTCGGGGCTGTCTTCTTGCTCATCTTGACCGCCGTTTTCTTTAGTCGCAATAAGAAAGCTAAAAACTAGAAATTTGTTAAAAATAAGCACCGTTAGCTACTAGTAACTAACGGTGCTTATTTAGTTCTTACGTTTAAAATAACAAGTTTGACATATGATCCAAATGAGTAAAAGTCCCCATCCGATCAAAGCTATCTTGGTTCCTATAAAAAATACCTTCGATGGCACATACCCAACAACAACTGTATGTTTACCTTTTTCCAAATCAAGTTGTACTGTATTTCGTTTACTATTTTGATAAGCGACCGGTTTGCCATCGACTGTCACTACTGTATGCGCATAATGAACTACCGGCAGATCTACCTTGCTCTTTCTAGCTAGTTCTACCTGATATTGTAGCGCATTGGCACTTGCATATGGCTTTATATGCATCTCTTGTCCATTTATTCTGGTAACACCAGATATGATACTATAAACATCTTTGTTTGTTCTATAAGCTTTATCCCAATCCATAATGATGTATTCCAGAAAATGATTCTTCTTCAATGTTTTGGTCGGGAAATAATCAACTTCACCAGTTTGCGCCCAATAATCAAATTGCGCTTGATAGTTCTTATTCGTCAAAATACCTGCATATAAGATAGCTTGCTCGTCAGCTTTTAAAGGCTTAATGATCGTTTCTTTATTTTTGGCTGTATTAGCCAAACGATCTGATAAATTACTGATCGAACCATAATAACTGATCAAACTTACTAACAATAGTGCCAGTACCGTCATCGCTCTACGCCAATTCGTTTTTAATGCCTCATATTTTGTTAACAACTCAACAATTATTCTCGAGCCTAAAATAGCTGTCAATAAAACAACATATATTAAATAACGATACGGTAATTGGAGTAAAGCTAGGAAAGAATCGTTAAAAGATTTCCAGGGAAATATTGCTGTTGATATCAAAGTTAAGCAGATCGCCAAAATATAGAGTGGCAACTCCAAAGAATCTTGTTTGATCCATCTCCATCCGCTGAGCAATACTAGCAATAAAACGATCCCGATACTTGAACTAGTAGCGGTATTACTTAGTGATGTCGTAAATACCTCACCTAAGTTTTGAATCATACCTACCCCGGGATAAGTTGCCGTTATTCCCTTTCCAAAATAATCTGTAAGCAACGGAATAATTACTGGTAAAGCTAGGATCACTGTAGCAATTGCGCTTATCAGTAAATATTTCGATCTTTTAAGATCAAACTTACCTGTAAAAAGTGCTACGAGCAATAAAACTGTAAAGATCTCACTGATCAATAAAATGCTCAACATATGACTATACGCTAGTAGCGTCATCCCTATAGTCAACCAGTACCACTTTCTTTTGTCGCCACAGATAATATGGTAAAAGCCTAAAAATGCTAATGGAATAAACGTACTTGCAATGTACTCACCAACAACAAAACTAGCTGGCCCTAGATAAAGCCTATATGGCGCTAATGTGTAGAGGAGCGCAAAGATAAAACTCCTAAGATATTTTCCCTTCGAAAAAGATAGCATAGAAAAGTAGCTAATTACGAAGGTCACAAACATAAACAAACCTACCCAAACATAGTAAGCGACTACTGGTGTCGTAATAAAACGCAACCAAGCCCAAGGATAAATAAAGATCACTGGATAAAATAAAAATGATCCGACACCGGTACTTTGAAAAGTAGAAGTTGCTATATAAGTAAATAAGCTACCTTCGCTCAAATTGCGATAGATCTGTTCTACGCGTGCCGCATGAAACAACCAATCAACCTGAGCCGCAATTCTTCCTGTGGCTGCCAATGGATAGATCATACTTATTGTGATCACTAAAAAAAGCAACAGTACCACACTATTTATTTTTATATTCTTCACTTTATTCATCCCCATAACTACTTTGGATCTTCATAAAATCTGTATCTTTTACGTAATTTTTTCCAGCAGTAATATCATATTGAATGACTCTCAAATCATTCAATATCTCTTTTTGCTCTTCTGTCAAATTTTTTTCACTTACAAGTTTCTCAGCTTCAGTCACATACTCAACATTTCTAACTGATGTACTATTAGATTCACTACCAATATAGAAAGCTGGCAGAGTTTGATAGACACTAGTCAGCAAAGCATAGTACGGAGAAATTTTCGAATTCGTTGCCTCAGACACCATCGCCGGAAAATCATTAGGTGAAATATAGCGTGATTTTACTAAATCAGTCTTGGCACCTTGTTCACGAGCAACCTTATTTGAATAGATAAAGTAGTCCGTTTCATGAAGATTCAAACCATCTTTTGCCATGTCATTAGCGTAAATTCCCGGTAAATGATCTCCGTAAAAAACAAGTGTGATCGGTTTATCGATAGCTTCTAATTGCTCGATAAAATCAGCTACATATCCATCTGTGTAACGGATCCCTGTTGCAAAGTTATTGATCTGCTCACGAATTTCATCATCTAATTCAACTGCCTGTTCTACCGCAAAATCAGTGTTATCACTGTAATAATCTTTATTATACGGCATGTGATTTTGCATCGTTACCAAATTGATAAATTGTCCATTATCCTTATTTTCATTGATCACATCAAGCGCATTGGCATATGCGACTTTATCTGATAAATATGGATTATTTTGGATCTTTTCTTGATGTTTGATCTCCGTCTTACTGCCTAGATAAATAAAATCATTAAACCCAAACTTTTCATATACCTTTGGTCGACTATAGAAATTTCCTACATACGGATGAATAGCTACCGCATTTGAAAAGTAATTCACGATCGATGGGTTATAATTGCGAGCCGAAACTAATTGCGTATACGGTGTACTCAATGTTGGTGAAAAGTTAGCCAGTGGTAAGCCTGTCATTGTCATATATTCAATATTAGCTGTGCCACCACCAAAACCCGAACTTATCATATATCCAGAAGTTGTTTCGTTCATCAACTGATGGATATACGGGATCGGATCTCCCTTTAATTTAGTGTCTTTAACATGATTAGGATCACTAAAACTCTCACTCAAATTAAAGATGATCGTTTGCTTTGACAGATCATTTGTACGTGTTTTGTTGATCTCTGCAGCTTTATTTCTATATTTAGCAACTATCTCTTCGACCTTAGCTTTAGAATAATCCTCAGGTCGTTGCATGATAACAACATCTAAATTATTTAAAAACTGCAAAGTCGGACCATTTATCTGAGCCCCATTTAATTGGTTATAAAATGTTGGATCTATCCCTAACATTCTCATCGGCTTTTTCAATATAAAATTATCGTGATTCCAAAAAAAGCTACTACATACGACCACAGCCGGTATTAATAAGTATTTTACACGTGTCTTTAAAGATAATTTTTTGACCTTCACTTTCCATGATAGCAAAAAGACTACACACAACAATATGATCAAGGTGACCACACCTAAGAGCAATAGCCAGTGTGGGACCATGTTCAAAAGATTGCCATATGCCTCTAGCATGACCACTTCTGAAGGCAAGATAGGTTCGCGACGACTTGCTATCTTCAAATATGTTGCAATACACCAAATAATTATCAAATAATCACTTACTAAAAATGAAAACCAAAAACTATTCGTTAAACCACGCAAAAATAGATATAGTCCAATAAATAATAACGCGTTGATCACAATGATCTGTGGGCGTTGTAAGATCGCATAAGTCAAAGCATTATATGACTTATCACCCTCAATAGTATCAGCTACACGACCACCAACATTTGTCATGAACATAGAAATATACGCTAAGATCAACATTACGCCACTAACGATCAACGCTAGCCTATGCTCATGTAATGATCTCTTCAAATGTCCCCATGTCAGTTTGATATTTTTTTCTAAATCGGCCAAATGCCAAGAATCCAGCTTCCGATCTAATGTACCCAGTTTTTGAAAGAATTTCGACTTAATGTATACATGTACTATTATCCAAATAATCAAAGGCACTGAGATTGCTTCAAATAATTCCATATATCTGATACTCAAAGTCGATTTTTCATTAACAGTATTCAGTGCTTCGATCAAAACTGCTGACGCAGAGAATAAAACAATTCCCAGCAAGCTAAATAGCTGTGCCTCATCCAACTTCAACACCAAAAGAAGGTGCACTAAACAAAATGAAAATGACACTGTAAATAAATTAGCTGCATCTGTCAATCTAGTTGCTGTGCTCAGATCCCCATGAGCTCCCTCAGATATCAACGGCATAAGTACCAACATGATAGCCAATAAGGTAGCTGAAATGCCAGTCAACAAATACCATGTTTTCTTAGTCAATTTGCTATCCGATAAATTAGCCCCCAAAGTAAAGACCATCCACGCATAAATTGCTGTTGTTCCACCACTATAGTTAAAAATATCACTCCCAAATACTGTTGGTACACCAAATGTAAGCAAAAAGAAAATATAGTAGGCGTATCGATTATTCAACAAATGATCCGCGATTACTTTATTAGTTAAAATCGCTAATAAGATCCCACTAAATAACGGCGAAGTATTACGCAGAAATGGTAGGAGCGCATTATAAAAGTGCCCGATCCATGTTGAATCTTGTAAAAAACACGCTACTAACAAGCAGATCCATGTTCCAATAAACAAAAAGCCCCAAACTTGAAAAATACCGATCTTTTTGACCTTAGTCATGAAATATCCAAGCAAAAGAAGAATGATCGGTATACTTGTTACTGAAAACCCTTGTAGTACATTGGCTATCAGATACTTTTTACTGATCCCTTCTTGTAACAAGATATGAGAAGCCTGCCGCCAATATAAACTACTAAATGCAGTCAACAATATTATTCCGTAAGTAAATAGATAAACTTTAAATTTACTTACTAATTGCCTTCTATTCTGTGCAGAATATATCCTATCTTTATTCATAGTTACTCCGAACTTCTAACTTTCTATCGTACTGTATATCAATGCTAGTATATCAAATATACAGTCGTTAGTGCTATTATAGTTTATCTACATCATAAAAAATACGGCGCAAGCACAGAGCTCACACCGCACTCCTTATTTTAGATCAAATTAACCTTTGTGTTCTTTTTTCCAAAGACCTAAGACCACACCTGCAATGATCGAGCCGATCGCAACGGCTGCAAAATAGCCAAGTGGGTTAGTTGCTAATGGAGTTACCCAGAAACCACCGTGTGGCGCTGGTACGGAAACATGCCAGAGACCAACTAAAGCACCACCGATCGCGGAACCCAAGACACATGATGGAATCACACGACCTGGATCAGCTGTAGCAAATGGGATCGCACCTTCTGTGATAAATGAGAACCCTAAGACCCAGTTAGAGATACCAGCACGGCGTTCTTGTTCTGGGAATTTGTTAGGGAAGAAAGCTGTTGCGATCGCTGTAGCAAATGGTGGGATCATCCCGCCGACCATAACTGCCGCCATCAAGGTCGCAGCTACCACAGATTTAGGATCGTTAGCAAACGCACCGGAAGCAAAGACATAAGCAGCCTTGTTGAAAGGACCACCCATATCGATCGCCATCATCCCAGCTAAGACTAAGGTAAGCACGACTAAGTTACCTGTACCTAAGTGGTTCAAGAAGTTTGTGATCCAAATGTTGATCGTTGAGAAGATCGGATTGATGATAAAGTACATGATCAAAGCGATGAACAGCAAGCCCAAGACTGGGTAGATCAACATCGGCTTCATCCCTTCGACACTCTTAGGTAAGTGAGCACAAAGTTTCTTCAAGCCGACCATCAAGTAACCAGCGATGAAACCAGCTGCGATACCACCTAAGAAACCAGCTGCCGATTTAGCATCAGCCATCACATTAGCTGTGTAAGCTCCACCAAATGAACCACCGTAAACTGTTGCCATGAAACCACCAACAAAACCGGGCATCAAGGCTGGACGATCGCCGATAGCTTCAGCGATATAAGCAGCTAAAACAGGAACCATGAAAGCAAATGCCATGTTACCAGCATTGTTCAAGAAGATGAAGGCTGGTGATTTAGCACCACCCATGTATTGTTCGACGATAAAGGAGATCGCCATCAAGATCCCACCACCGATAACGAATGGTAACATGTGGGAGATCCCGTTCATCAATTGTTTATAGATATCGCCCCAAACAGAACCGGTCGAATCACTTTCTTCAGTTGCATCATTAGCACTTGCATGAAAGACGGGAGCTTTATCTTCTAAGACTTCATTGATCAACTTTTCAGGGTCTTTGATCGCATCGGTAACTGGTTTGTTGACCAAGTTCTTGCCATCAAAACGTGCCATTTCAACTTTCTTGTCGGCAGCCACGATAACACCCTTAGCGCGCTTGATCTCATCAGCTGTCAAACGGTGCTTGATACCTTCAGAACCGTTTGTTTCAACTTTGATATCAACGCCCATCTTATCAGCTTGTTTTTTCAAGTTTTCTTCCGCCATGTAAGTATGCGCGATCCCGTTTGGACAAGCTGTTACCGCTACGATGTATGGACGAGAATCGTCAGCTGGTTGGTTAGCAGCTGCTTTTTCGCGTTCTTCTTGCGCTTTGTTTTCAGCTTCTTTTTGCGCAACTGCTTTAGCAAAGATGTCTTGGACCTTTTGTGGTGTGTCAGCTGCTTTCAAAGCATTGACCACATCTGGGTTCATCAAAACTTGAGATAAAGCTGCTAAAGCTTGTAAATGGGTATTATCTCCACCTTCTGGAGCTGCGATCATAAAGAACAAGTGCGCTGGTTGACCGTCCATTGATTGGTAATCGACCCCATTGACACTGCGCGCAAACATTACCGCTGGCTTCTTAACTGCCGTATCATGAGCGTGAGGGATCGCGATCCCTTCACCCATACCAGTTGAGCTTTCAGCTTCACGTTTTAAGATATCTTTTTTGTATAATTCTTCGTCGTCGATGATGCCTTTAACAAATAAGTTATGCACCATTTCATCGATAACTTCATTTTTGGTCGTAGCCTTAAGATCCATGATCATAAGGTCGGTCATCAATAAGTCACGAATGTCCATGTCTTACACTTCCTTTTTAATTATTTATATTCTTCGATCTCGATCATTGGTAAGATCTCATTGATCTTGTCAGCATCAGCCAAGTCTTCAGAAAAGGCTGTTGCAGAACCACAAGCAAGTCCATAACGGAAAGCTTCAAGTGGATCTTTAGTCTTAGCGTATGTGCCAGTAAAACCACCGATCATCGAGTCACCAGCACCGACCGAGTTGATCACGGTGCCTTTTGGTGCGTATGAACGATAAACTTTATCTTTAGTGATCATCAAACCACCATCGCCTGCCATCGAGATCAAGACGTGTTGCGCGCCCATTTCAAGTAATTTCTTACCGTATTTAACGATGTCATCGATGCTATTTAGTTTTACACCGAATAATTCAGCTAATTCATGGTTGTTAGGTTTGACCACTAATGGATTTTCTGGCAAAGTCTTCAACAAACTTTCACCCGTTGTATCGATCACAAATTGGGCACCTTTTTGACGGATGACTTTGATCAGATCAAAGTAAAAATCATCACTCAAACTTGGGACTAAACTCCCGGCAAAGATCACCACATCATCAGCGGTCAATTTATCGAATTGCGCTGTAAAGGCTGCGATCTCTTCTTTAGTCAATTCAGGTCCGCGGCCGTTGATCTCGGTTTCTGCTTGCGCTTTGATCTTAACGTTGATCCGTGTATCAGCTTTGATCGGAGTAAAGTTCGTCTTAAGTCCTGTCTTTTCTAGAGCTTCTTTAACAAACTCACCGGTAAAACCACCTAAAAAGCCCCAAGCTGTATTATCTAAGCCTAATTCCTTCAAGATGCGGGAAACATTGATCCCTTTGCCCCCAGGTAATTTATTGTCGTAATCCATTCGGTTGACTTCGCCTAAAGTTAGTTCATTTAACTGGACGATATAGTCGATCGAAGGGTTGACAGTTACTGTATAAATCATCAAAAATCCTCCTGAATCGTCGTTTGTTCGTAATAACGCGCTCTCACTGGTCGTGAAAGACTACTGGTAATGATCGTTGCTTGCGAAAGTTCAGCTACTTTGACAAAGGAAACATTGTCAAACTTGCTTGGATCAGCCAAAACAAAGCATTCCTCGCTTTGCTCCAATGCCGCTGTCTTGACTGCCGCCTCATCGGGATCGGGCGTAGTGAACCCATAACGGGGATGGATCCCGTTGATACCCAAAAACGCTTTGTTGAACCGGAATTGCGTCAGTGAACTGACTGCTTTGACACCAATAATTGCTTTAGTAGTATTTTTCAACTCACCACCGACCAAAATCGTTCGCACATTTTGATCAGCTAATAACGAAGCATGCATGACCCCATTAGTCACGACTGTCAGTTCTGGCTTGTTTAAATAAGGGATCATCGCCAAAGTCGTCGTTCCCGCATCCAAGTAGATCACATCTTCAGCTTCGACTAACTTGGCCGCTGCTTTAGCGATCGTTTCTTTTTGGGTCGTATTCTTCGACGCTTTACCACTCATATCAAGTTCACGTTGAAGCGAATGCTTGATCTTGGCCCCGCCATGCACCCGGACTAACAAGCCTTTTTCTTCCAAAAGTTGGAGGTCTCGCCGCGCCGATGATTCAGAGCAATTAGTTTGTTCACGGATCTCTTGAAGCTTAACGATATTATTTTCCTTTAACATCTGCAAAATATGCTGTTGTCTTTCTTCTGCAAGCACTTTCATTACACCTCCAAAATTATAATATCATCTGAACCAGCAAAAATCAATCACAAAAAATCAAAAAACGTCATTAAATTTCAAAAAAATTTAACATATTATCTTTCATGAAAAAATTTAAATATACATCTAAAAAATGCCGTTTTCTATTTGAAAACGGCATTTTATTTACAATTATTTGAAATTATATCCGGTCAAAAACAGTCATCAATTCTTAAAACTGTGGATCGGAGCAGGAATCAACCCACCACGCGTGATCATCGCAGCACTTGAAGTCTGATTGTATGGCATGATCGGCGCATATCCCAATAAACCGCCAAATTCAACTTGGTCTCCGACTTTTTTGCCTGGAACAGGGATCACCCGGACAGCGGTCGTTTTATTGTTGATCATCCCGATCGCAGCTTCATCGGCGATCATCGCGCTGACCGTTGTGGCTGGAATATCACCTGGTAAAGCGATCATATCCAAGCCAACCGAACAAACAGCTGTCATCGCTTCTAATTTATCCAAGGACAGGGTTCCCGCTTCAACAGCAGCGATCATCCCCGCATCTTCAGAGACTGGGATAAAAGCACCGGACAACCCGCCTACGTGACTGCAGGCCATGATCCCGCCTTTTTTGACTGCATCATTTAACATCGCCAACGCAGCCGTGGTCCCATGAGTCCCAACTTGAGCAAGACCGATCTCTTCTAAGATCTGCGCAACCGAATCACCAACAGCTGGGGTCGGCGCTAAGGAAAGGTCGACGATCCCAAAGGGTACATTTAACCGTTTAGCTGCTACACTGCCGACTAACTGCCCCATCCGTGTGACCTTAAAAGCTGTCTGTTTGATCGTTTCTGCCACTTGATCGAGCGGTTGACCTTTAACATGCTCTAAAGCTGCTTTAACGACACCAGGTCCTGAGACCCCGACATTGATCACTACATCTGGTTCACTGACCCCATGGAAACCACCGGCCATGAATGGATTATCTTCGACCGCATTACAGAAGACGACTAATTTAGCGTTGGTCATATAATCTAATTTAGCAGCCGTTGTGATAACTTCCCCCATTTGTTTGACCGCATCCATATTGATCCCACTCTTGCTGGAACCGACATTGACTGAGGCACAGACTAAGTTCGTTTGGGCCAAAGCTTCGGGTAATGATGCGATCAAGGTTTGGTCACCTTTAGTCATACCCTTTTGAACAAGCGCAGAAAAGCCACCGATAAAATCGATCCCCAATGTTTGAGCTGCCCTGTCCAAAGTTTTAGCGTACTTGACGTAATCCTTATCTTGGCTGGCACCCGCAACTAAAGAGATCGGCGTCACTGCCACGCGTTTATTGACGATTGGGATCCCATATTCCATCTCGATCTGTTCAGCCGTTTTGACTAGATCTTTAGCTTTAGTCGTGATCTTATCGTAGATCTTTTGGCAAGCCACATCACTGTCGCTATCAATGCAATCCATCAAGGAGATCCCCATGGTAACGGTGCGGACATCGAGATTTTGGTCAGATATCATGTGGATCGTTTCTAAAATCTTATCAAATTCCATGAGCTGTCCTCCTATAGTTGGTGCATTGCGCGATAAACTTCTTCATTGCGCAAATTGATCTCAACTTTCAAGGTCTGACCCAATTCGGCAAGTTTAGCTGAGATAAGTTGCAGGTCGCTTTGTTCCGGAACTTGGACCGCCATCATCATCGTAAAGTGCCCCTCTAAAATAGTTTGACTAATATCGAGGATATTGATATCTTGTTCAGCCAAAAAGCGACTAACTTCAGCCACGATCCCGACCTTATCTTGACCAACAACAGTTAAAATAGCTTTCATTATGTATGCCCCCTATGTATAACAGTGCAGAGAAATGCGGGTTAGGCCGTATGGATAACGGTAAGGAAAGTTTGAGGTGTTTTTTATCTCGGGCTTTCATTATTGTTATACACTAGGCATTGCATTTCACAACACGACTACTATAACAGTGCGGAAGAACACGGATAGCTCCGTAGAAATAACGGTAAGAATGCTTTGAGGCGCTTTTTGTCTCAAAGCAGGCTTATTGTTATTTCCTAGGAGTTATGTTCTGTAGCACGACTCCTGCGGAGAAAACCGGTTTCTCCGACTACGACAAACCATCGTTACCAAACGACACCTTAACTATATAATTAACTTACCTAAAGTGCAAGAAATTATTTAACCTAGGAAATATTTTCTTTTGCTTGCTAATACATGCAATTACATGTAATATAGATTAAGTAATTATATGCAGATGCATGAAATTTATTAGTGAAAGGACTTTATTTATGGATAACATTTCTAAAACGATCGATCCTAAGATCCGCCTGATCGTTACTATATTGCTTTTATTTTCCGGATTTGTCAGTCTAGCTAGTCAAACGATGATGATCACCGCCTTACCCGTCATCGAACATGAGATGAGTGTCTCATTGACTCTAGTTCAATGGCTCACAACGGGGTACACTTTGATGATCGGTGTCATCACACCGCTCTCATCTAATCTGTATGAAAAATTCAACAAGCGCAACATCTTTTTGACTACAATCGCGATCTTTATCTTAGGGACTTTGATCGGGTGTTTTGCGACTGATTTTTGGCTCTTGCTACTCGCCCGCTTAGTCCAAGCATGTGCTAGTGGGATCTTGATGTCATTTCAAATGACAACGATGATCTCGATCTATCCCCTCGAAAAACGCGGTACGATCCTAGGGATGTCTGGGTTAGTTATCGCTTTTGGCCCAGCTATCGGGCCGACACTTTCTGGTCTGATCGTTAACACTTTGGGATGGCGCTATATTTTCATCTTAGTTTTACCAATGATGCTATTGGTTTGGTTGATCGGGTTTTTTGCCTTTCCTAACTTCTCCGAACCTAAAGATATCAAGATCGACTTTATCTCCGTTGGTCTCTCCTTGCTTGGTTCGGGATTGACTTTAGCAAGTTTGACTTTCTTTCAAGCCTCGGCTTTACAAGGTTGGATCATGTTAGTCTTAGGGCTAGCGATCCTCTTTGTCTTTGTTAAACGTCAACTTCGTCTCAAACAACCGATGCTCAAAGTTCAACTCGTCAAAAATCGTTCATTTAGATTGATGACTTTAGTGGGGATCTGTGCTTTCATGGTCTTACTTGGGACCGAACAAATGCTTCCGATCTTCACGCAAAACGTTTTACACCTAAATAGTATGGTCTCTGGGATGATCTTATTGCCTGGTGCGATCGCCAATGCGCTCAGTGCTGCTATAGTCGGCCGTCTTTACGACAAACATGGTCCTAAATATTTGATCATTTCCGGGGGGATCTTAATGTTGATCGCTGCGATCCCATTTGTCATGATCTCCGAGACTACGCCTGTTTGGCTCTTAACGGTTGCTTATATGCTGCGGATGATCGGAAATGCCCTCGTATTTTCACCCGCGATGTCAGAAGCCTTTGTTGATGTTCGGCCGGATGAAGTCAGCCACGCTACAGCCCTTAACAACAGTTTACGTCAGGCATTCGGCGCTTCCTCGATCACCATCTTGATCGTCTTATCCAATATCCCAGCGACATTTACAGCTGGGATGCGTCTTTCCATGTGGATCACAGTCAGCTTGGTCTTATTGATGCTGACCTGCTTTAGTCTTTACTTACACCAAAATTCTCGAAAGGATTGAGCTTCTATGGATTCCCCAAAAATAAGTAAGCTAGTTGCAATTTTTAATCGTAAGTTACGTACTGAGATAAATAATCAGTATGAGCATTTGGGGTTAAGTTATAAAAATTACTTTTATCTTGAAAAGATCCATGAAAATCCGGGTATAAGCCAAGCAGAATTACTGCGCTCTCTTTATCAAGATCAAAGTATCGTGACACGCCAAATCAATAAATTAGTAGCTGATGGTTGGGTCCAAAAAAAATTTGCCATTTCTGATCATCGGAGATCTGAGCTATATTTGACACCGAAAAGCGAGGCTATCTTACCTAAGATCAAACTGATCCATCGTCAGATCAACCAACGTGCTCTCGCAAGTTTGACACCACACGAAGCACAGGTATTTGGTGAACTATTGGCTAAAGTAACAGCTGAATATCAACCACATAATTCAACAGAAGCATGAAACATGCCATATAATTAGGGATAAAAACATATGAGATGTGCACAATGAAAGTTCACATGACCAACATTCACGTGATGGCGAAAAATAGTGTTGCTCAGATAGCCCAAACTTTATTCTCAGTTGAATTTGATCATCTTTATCCATGATGTGACGCCACTGATGTTTGCCGAAAATCGCTACTTGCTACCAACATTTATCGATTTTTACCAAAAAGCTGATCTTTTGATCGTGCCGTCTGAACAGATGTATCATTTCTTACGAGAAAATGGTCTGGCAGAGAAAAAATATGTGGTCCAACAGATGTGGGATCATCCTTTAGATGCCGATATGCTTTATGACACCACTGAGATCAAACGTTTGAATTTTGCAGGTGATCCCCAAAAATTCGCATTTGTTCAAGAATGGCATCACGATATTCCACTACATCTATTCGCTTCTGAAAAGTCTGAAGCAACTGACCTGAACCTTATCCACGAAGGCTGGCTCAATGATGCCGAGCTTTGCATCAGGCTTTCTAAAAATGGTGGTTTTGTTTTGGTTTGGAATGATGGTGGCTATACCCAAGAATATACTTCTAAATATATCTCCTATAAACTAGGAACTTATCTGGCTGCGGGGCTACATGTCATCGTTCCACGTGGCATCTCAAATGAAGAGCTGATCGTCAAAAATAACCTCGGCTTTGCAGTTGATTCGATCGCCGAAGCTTTAGAAAAATTAGCGAACCTCACTCAAGAAGAATATCTACAATACAAAAATGCAGTCAAAGAATTTGCACCACTACTTCAACAAGGTTACTTTACTAAGCAAGCCTTAGTTCAAGCAGTTTTTGAAGTTTTACAAGCCTAAATGAAAAACAAGCTTTCCCGGGAAATAATTTCCCAGGAAAGCTTGTTTTTTAGTTCATTTAAAAGCGCAAGTGATACAGACTAGCTGGACGTCCCGGCCCACGCTTATTTGTCTTTCCGATCTCGTGGAAAAGTCGCTGGTGGGTCTTTTTAAAGTTCGAATTATCGATCTCATGAAAACTAACCCCTAAAAACGGTACATATAAACTCCGCGCTTCACGTAAAGTAAAAACTTCGCCCAAGATCCGCAAGACATCTGGCTGAGTGTCTAACGAGCGTCGGATCCGCAGACAAGCCTTTTTCAAAACATAATCGTTGACTTGGTAGAATTTGTTTTTTCGCAAGCGTTTTTGGTAATACTCAGTTTCTGTATCAACTGTTGCCACCGCTAATTGTTTCTCACCTTTAGTGAAATAGTAGTGATTATTCAAGTTCTCTAAGGTAAATAGTTCCAAGGTCGAATTCATCATATCCGGAAACTCCGGTAAATAAGTCATATAAGCCATTGTCACTAAGCGTTTTCCATCAACTGCCCGTTTAGGATTAGTCAATGTTTCTAATTGTTCAATATTTTTAGGTGAAACAGTCTGTCCCGTCAACTCACGTGTCAGTCTGATCGTTGCATCAAGGGCATCCTCATCCTGGATAAGACAAGTTTCAGGTAAAGTCCAGTCACCCTCATCTTTTAAGACCACCTTCACTTGGTTAGTCGTTCGATCAAAACACCAAATGATATTGAGCAACTTTACCTCAAACGGGATAAATGTTCTATTGATTTTCATTTTTTTGGCAACTATCTCGAATAAAAGTATAGCTTTTCCTTTCCCAAATTATCCTGGTATTTCTATTCCCCCTGTTAATCAGAAGCCAACTTGTTATAATATAGCTAGCTAGAACGAGGAGGAAAATATCAATGTTACATCTAATACCAAATGATCTACCCCAAGCACTCGAAAAGTTAGCTTGGCTAAAAGCAAATGGCTATAACACAGCTACCAGAGAAAGTGTCATCAACGACATGACGCAAGACGGTGTCCAAGATATGCTCGACACAGCACTTGAGGGTCCATATTGGGGGACCGCGTGGGAAAAGCCCGATATGATCTTAACGATTACGGGAAGTCTGGGAGAAGAGATCGCCAAAGTTTATCCGCGAAAAGGATTCGAGACCTTTTCACAAGATCTCACAGATAATGATCTGCTCTACTGGCGTAATTTATCGGCTCAAGTCAGCGTAGCGATCGGCAACGATTAAGCGCGACTGCCATTGATGATTTTTAACCATAACACATCCCCTCAAGCTTAACCAGTGACTAGAGTACAAGTTTCATATACTAGCCTGCTTACATTGCTGGTATACCTAGAAAAAGTCTATATATTAAGAAAACCTTAACTTTATATTTTCACAAATTCTAAAATTTTTCTTGCATTTGCAAATTACTATGGTAAAATTTAAAGTAATTTTTGCAAGGGGGAAGAATACAATGGTTAAATTTAGACGTGTTCGTGCGTTTGACACTGAGAACTTAGCTAAAGACATGACTATCGTAAAAAAGGATATTCAAATCTCTGGTCATAAGATCAAAAATGTGCCAGTTCAGCTTGAAGATTCGCAGTCTGAAGATATTAGTTACCTTATTTCAGACCCTATCTTTAAACGTCTATATTCGATTATCCGAAGAAACACTGAAAGTGTTGAATTCGACTTTGACAAGATCTAAAGTCGGTCAAGTCTATTAATTTGAGAATTACCCGCGCATCTTCTCTTTAGGAGATGCGCTTTTTATTTTGTCCGATTGAAACCGCTTGCCGGTAAACTGTATAATAAAAGAAAAGACTATCAGGGGGGATCTAGATGCAAACCTTTACTGTTGCCAAACAATACCTGTATTACCGCTTCTCATTAGCCTTTATCACTTACGCATTGCTACTTTTACTGGGATATTTTTTACTCCAATACTTTAATTATAGTGATTATTTTCAATATACTTTATTCTTTGGGAGCATTTGTTTTAGTTTAGATTGTCTACGTAGCTTCTTTTATTGGAAATATGCTCGACTCCATTTCAGTTCTACAGCAGTCATCGTTACCAAGGGGCGTTTCTTTTATTCAAAAACAACGATCCCGCTTGAAAAAAATATATATCGTTTCAGAAAGCACAAATGCCTACTTACAGCTTTTCAAATTGAAAAGACTAATTTTTCAAACGATCGCACAGGCATCTAGTTTTGCTGGGATCATCGAAGACTTCCAACTACCTGTGAAAGTAGGTGGCCGTGATGAAGGCTAGACGCCAATCGGCAAAATATTTTGCCGTCAAATATACTGAATTTTTTGTCCGCAATGGTCTGATCTACCTGCCATTATTGGTTCTTATCTTCATTCTTCCCAATTTTTGGACACTTTTACTTTTCCTGGGTTATACTAGCTCGCTCATTGCGATCTTTTTACGCTATTTCACTACCACCTACCGCATTGAGGCTGATACTTTGACGCTCACGACCGGAATCATTGCCAAAACAACGCTAGACCTCAAACAAGCTGAACTCAGCCACACGCTGTCAAACTTCCGCGTTGAACAAACTATCTATCAAAAACTCTTCCGCACGCAAGGTATTCAGATCTATCTAAACAACAGTACCACAGAAGAAGCAATCGAGTTTTTTGCTTTGACCCCTGAGCAGTTAGCGCAATTACAGGACTTTTTAGTCGCATTCCAGCCAGCAGCAAAAACAGTTGCAGAAAACAAGACGAGACTCATTGAAAAATCACAAGCTGATTTCCTAACAATTGTAAAAACAGGCTTTATTTCCACACGATACTTAGCTTATTTGGCCTTAGTCCTCCAATTAGAAGAACAGTTCCCACGGCTACAACATTTCTTCGATATCACAGCGTTATGGTTTGGGGTGATCTTAGTCAGTGGGGCACTTTTGTTCAATCTCACTCACCATTATATAAGCTTTGCCAAGTTTTCACTGTGGGAAACTGAGCATAATTTTATCGTTAAAAATCATTTCTTTACCGCTGACCAAAATACGATTCCTAAAAAGGCGATCGTTGGGCTAGAGTTGACCAGCGAGCTTAACCGCCGACTCTTTAAACTGACCTGCGTTACTGCGATCTTGGCTAACAGTGATGCTGACCAAGACGAAAACCGCTCCAAAAATTTCTTATTTCCCCTACTCCCAACACATGAGCTCTTACCGACTTTAGCCCGTTATTTCCCTCAGATCCCGCGCGAACTTTTTGAGCTTCCAAGCTATCAGCCTAAGTTGCGCTATCGGCTAGGATATTTGCTAAAAATCGGCACTCTAGGAGCAAGCTTATACTTTATCCTGCAATTTTTCATAAGTTGGCTCAGTGCTTTAGGTGTGATCATTACCGGGATGCTTTTGTTGTCGCGTTTATTATTTGAACCACTAACAACACGGATGGCTCATACCCCAGACTACTTTATCTTTACCAGTGGCCTCATCAATAAACGGACTTATATCTTACCTCGAAAAATGCTTGCAAGTGTCAAAACAACAGACTATCTTGACCTCATTGTTGGTTCAACTTTGACTTTTACCACGACTGACGGCAAAACGATCAGGCTGCTATATAAAATGTAGAACAATATAGAAGTTTAAGTACATTCTTCTACATTGTCAGAAAGAATTATATAGTTTTTCCTTTCCTAATTTTATTTACTGCCGTCAACATTAGTATTCCCATATCCTAACGAGAGGGTAATGACAGTGACTAACTCTTACAGTTTAAGGGTGTAGCCCACCCCTGTATTTTTTTTAATTCCTGAATTGTCAAATCAAGTTAGAAAAAACTACATGCTCATTTGTAATGTACTTC